>JACRMI010000146.1 GCA_016215025.1 Chloroflexota bacterium | reverse complement strand
GTTGTTGGCCGTGGCGATTGCGACCTTATGGTGTCATGAACTGGGTGAATTTGTGCTCGATCAAGGCGAAACCTGCCGTCGCGAGATTGACCCTGGTCCGAAACGCGAACTCAGTATCTTCCAACTCGGTCTGCGTTGGCCCAAGCGCTGCGTGGCGACGGCGATGCAGCGGCTGCCTGTCTTCAACGCCTGCCTAACGCCAATTCGTTTAGCGCCTGTCATCAAGCGGCTTTAATTAAATTGGTAAGGGAATCAGACAACCTTTAATTCGACAGCACGCCGCGCGCACGCGACCTTTTGTGCAGATTTTACCGCGAGTCAATGGGCAAATCTCACTGGCGAGAAACGTGATCGGGCACTCACCGCGTTGGCCGTCGAGCATGAGAATATTCGGACGGCGTGGCGCTATTGGGTGGTTGAAGGAAATCTGGAACAGCTTAACAAGTTCACCGATAGTTTGTTGGTCTTGTATGATGCGCGTGGCTGGTACCACGCAATGGTTGAACTCACGACCGACTTGCTCAAAATTCTTTCTGTCACGCCTTCCACTCCTGAGCGTGCGCGCCAGCAAGTGATTTTGCAGACGTCACTCGCCCGCGCGCTGTTGGCAACCAAAGGTTATACAAAAGAGGTCGAGCGAGCGTATGCGCAAGCCTTGGAACTCTGTTCAAGCGCGGGCGAGATACCGCAGTTGTTTCCCGTGTTGCGTGGACTGGTGTCGTATTATTTGCTGATCGCAGAAAACGAAAAAGGGCTTCAAATTGGGAATCGCATTTTGGAATTGGCGGAACGTCTCGACGATGACGATATGCGCGGCGAAGCCCATCTAGTCCTGGGAGAGAACCTTGTCGATTTTGATCTGCACGCTGGCTTGGATCATATCGAAAAGGCGCTCGCGATTTTCGAATCGCAACGCCAACCGGCTCGCCGTCTCCGAGTCGGGAGCAATCCGCACGTCGTTGCGCTCACCGTCTCGGCGTTGTTTCTTTGGATCCTGGGTCATCCCGACCGCGCACGCGAGCGCTTGGGACGCGCGATTGGATTGGCGCAAAAACTCGGGCATCCTTTCAGTCGATGCTATGCCCTCTTCCATCAGTGTTTTCTCAATCTGTGGTTGGAGAATTATTCGGCAGTACAATCCGGTGCGCGGACGTTGATGGACGTCGCAGCCGAATATGGATTTCAAATTTGGGATGCGGTGGCGGCTTGTTTGTGCGGCGCTGCCATGGTTGCGGACGGCGCAATCGACGATGGGCTGGCGTTACTCGAACCTGGAATGAAGGCGTATCGCGGACTCAAGACTCCGCCAGTTTTTTGGACTCTGTTGCTGAATGTGCAAGCCAGCGCATTTAGCAAAGCGTCGCGCCCCGGCGATGGATTGCCTTTGCTCGACGAGGCGATCCGAATCGGTTCCACGAATGCGAACAATCCATTTGGGTCCGAATTGTTGGGACTGAAAGGGGAATTGTTGCTGGCACTCGATCCTAATAATGCGGCTCAGGCGGAGTCTTTGTTTCAACTCGCCGTGAACATCGCGCAACAATTTCAAGCCCCAATGCTCGAACTGCGCGCCGCGTTCAAGTTGGCTCGCTTATGGCAAAGCCAAGGCAAAAAGGCACAAGCTCATGCGGTGCTGCATGGGGCGTATGCAAAATTTACCGAAGGGTTTTCCACAAATGACCTCATGCAGGCGCAAGCGTTGTTAAGAGAATTGATGTGAATGATCGATAATTGATCTGCTGCAATTTCAAATTCGCTTTACGCATGTCTGCGTACCTACCTCTTGAAATTGGGACAACCCTCACACCGAGGGAGAGAAGTTTGAGATTCCCAATGTGAGCAGCAACACTCATGTGCTTGACACTCCTCTTGAAAAGCGGTACTCTGTTTCAGGTTGACGATTGACTTTTGACGTCAAGTCATGCCCCAAAATCAAATGACAACTCCCAAAGTCGCTACCCTAATCTATTCCGTTCGATTTGTGCGGAGCATTGCGAATCTCTCCATTCTCGCCGTATGGTTGTTTTTGTACCGGGCGGTGTTCGGTTATCTCGCCGTCATTTTCACGCGCGAAGATTTTCGCACGAATCAAATTGTCCTCATCGCTGTCATCGTTCTCATCGTGTACCATGCACGCCAAGAGCGATGGTCAATCGAATTTGATGCGCTGCCGCATTTTAATTCTCCCGCACTCATGCTAGTCCTCGCCGGTTCGATGCTCTATCTCATTGTCGAACGATGGGTGGACATTAGTACGATCTCCGCCAGTCTGTTCTTTCTGGCGAGCTATGGCTTGCTTGGATTATGGATGCATCCGCAGCGTTGGCGTACTGGCTTGGTTGTCGCGCTCCTTGTCGTCGGCATTTTGCCCTTCGGCGATCACATGCAAACCGTCATCGGTTACCCCATGCGCATTCTCACCGCTGCCATCGTGCGCGATGGTTTGGCGGTTACCGGCGTTGCATCGATGGGCGTGGATACCATTCTGATTCTCGAAAACGGCGTCTCGCAAATCGATTTGCCTTGCAGTGGGGTCAAGAGTCTCTGGACGGGCACGCTCTTTCTGCTCGCAGCTACCTGGCTTGAACGACGCCCGCTCAACCGTCGATGGCTGGGCGTTGCCATATTATTCGCTGCGATTCTTTTCTTGACGAATCTTGTGCGGGTTGCGATTTTGGTATTGATTGGCCAAGTCCTGGGTTCGCGCATACTCGCCGGGATCATCCATATTCCGCTTGGCGTTCTTGCATTCGTCGTCGCATGTGCAATCGGCATTGCGTTGTTGCGATGGCTTGATCCATTTTCAGATTCTCCTTCTCGTGCAATCAAACCTAATCGAAAAGACGCACCATCCTTATGGCTGTCACCCGTTCTCGCGTTTAGCATTCTAGGGATGGCACTCGTTTATACGCCACGTCCACAAACCGGCTTGAGCGAAATACCACCCGCTTGGGAATTTCCCGCTGAACTAGTGACTCTACCGATGCCACTCAAGCCGAACGAAATCGAATTGCTCATGCGCGACGGTGCAGATTCTGCCGAACGTCTGCGCTTTGAGTGGCGTGGCATGTCTGGCTCGATCATCCTCATCACCAGTCACACCTGGCAAGCTCATCATCAGCCCGAACGCTGCTTCACCGTGTACGGTCTCGCCGTCAACAATGTGCGTACGTTCCTTCCGCTCGACAATTTTCCTATGCGCTTGGTCTCGCTCAGCGACCATTCGCGACCGGAGCCGTTGTCCGCGGCGTACTGGTTTCAATCGGCTGATCGCGTCACGGATGATTACAGCGAACGGATTTGGCAAGACTTGTTCTTGCAGCATCAACGCTGGGTCCTTGTTTCCATTTTGTTTGATAATGTGCAAGACCCAGGAGTTTCGGATGCGCGAGCATTCTACATCGCAATGCGTGATGCAATCGCGCGCGGTGTATCTGTAGGGCAAGTCTCTGACTTACGCAAGTGAGCCACTTGTGCTACGTTTCCATGTGTAGGGCAGGTCTCCGACTTGCCGCGCAAACCAGAGATTTGCGCTACATTCCGAGGAGCAAAAATGTCAACGATCATGCGCCATCTATTCAATGGACCTAACTGGGCTTGGGTCTTGTTTTGGTCGTGGAATCTCATCTTTATCGCGGTCATGTTATTGGGCTATGCTCCGTTGGTTCTACTACCCACCATCAGCGCCGTGATGGCTGGCACGATTCCGTTGATTTTTGTTGTGACCGCCGTGGTACTGACGATCATTCCCATCGTTGCAATTGGAGTTGCGTTGGTCGGCTTGCGGCACACGCCGGAAAGACTGTTCGCTTTCGCGTACGCCGTCGAGTGGCCCCTCATGTTTATTCTGCTGCTCCGCTTTTTCGTCATCCGCGATGCGACCCCCGTGGTCAACTTGGTCATCAGCGTTGGACTCGTCGGAATGGCAACCCTCTTGTGGCAAATCCTCGATCGCGCCATTGACACGCGTGGACTTGCACTCACAATCGTGCGTGCGATGGGTCTCACGTTTCTGCTGCTCGTCTATCTTTATACTTCGATTTGGATTGCGTTCTACGCGTTGCCACTCGCGGCAATGTTAGTGCGAGGCGTGATCGAACTTGTCGTTGGTTTCTTTAGAATTTTGGCAAGCTTGGACTGGCGTTCCATCGTCATGTTCTTTTCAAGCTCGCCATTCATTTTGCTGGGCGGCGTGCTGATGGCGTATACAGCCACGCTCTTTATCGTCACGCCGATTGCCGTACCGATCATCGCGGTTCGCGCTTGGTGGCAGGGGCTGCGCGCTCTCATTGGACGAACGAACGCGCTTCAAGCATCGGCACTCGTTGCGGTGGTTATGGTCGGGTGTTCGACAGCATTCGTCCTAGCGAATCAACAACCGCAGCGCGATGCCTTTGCGCTCTTGAATCAGCCACCCGCGACGATTGGTCAAGCCCGTGTGCTGACGCAACAAGAGGAGACACTGCGGGCTGGCTTGCTCAACATGTTTCTCGCGCAATTTCGTTACATCAGCGCCACCGGTGAAGTGAAACACATTGGCGAAATATACAACTTTGCCCTAGGTGTACCACGTGAACAAGGGAATGTGATTCAATCGCTGTACGAAGTGGTAGCTCATCCTTTGCTCTACGAGACCGTGATTCAACCTGATTCAAGCAAAGTTTTCGATGGACGTGCTTTGCGTGAAGAGCCGGCTCAAGCCGAAAAGTTGTACAAAGCATACTTTGACGCGCGCATTATCGACGGCGAACACGATACGATTGCGAATACGGTCCGCTCGACGTGGTCAGCCTCGCAAGCCGAAGCTGCGTTGCAAGCGGTCGATGATCGCGAGATTCTGTTGGTGCACCAAGAGGTGAACGTTACCGAACATGGCGATTGGGCAGAGATCGAACTGTACGAGGTTTATCAAAATCAAACGACGCAGCGACAAGAGGTTGTGTACTATTTTAGTTTGCCCGAATCGGCGGTAGTTACGGGCGTGTGGCTTGGGAACAGCGACAACCGCGATACGCGATTCACTTATCGGGTTGCGCCGCGCGGCGCAGCACAAGCGACTTATCGCAATGAAGTGCGACGCAATATGGACCCAGCTCTCTTGGAACAAATCGGTCCGCGTCAATATCGCTTACGCATCTTTCCCATCGAAGCGCGCACTTGGGAAAACAATCCCGTCCTGGGGCGCATACCGTCGAAGGCTGGCGTGCCGATGCACATGTGGTTTACGTTTCGGGTCTTGATCCAAGATAACGTCTGGTCCCTGCCGCGGCTCGCCGAAAGTCGAAATGTGTACTGGGATGTAGCGACCACGCGCACGGTGAATGGCAAAGCGCTGTCATCCGATTCGCAATCTTGGTTGCCTACGTCGATTCCCGCGACATCCGCGATTAAACCGGCGGCGCATCGCATCGAGTTTGCAAGCGGCGATGTGGTTATTGCGCGTCCGCTCGCGGCGAATGATTTGCCCAAGCTCAACAATAATTTGCACGCGGCGATTGTGCTTGATCGTTCGCGCAGTATGGCAAAATATGCGACGGAGGTAAAGCAAGCACTCGCACGTTTGGCAACCCTCGGCAACGCCGATGTTTACCTCACAGCTTCTGTGTATCGCGGTGAAAAACCATCGCGCGTAAATTTGAGTGCACTCGACGTCGATCATATCGAATATATCGGTGGGCAACATGCTGGCGAACTACTGGCGCAATTCGATGCGTTGCGCGGCAGTGACAAGTACGATGTGATTTTTGTTCTCACCGACGGCACGGGCTATGAGTTGGGCGATAGCGGCGTCAAGGTCCTCATTCCGAATGCGCCGGTATGGATGGTTCATCTCGGAGGCGCGCTGCCGCTAGGGTATGACGATGCAACACTCGAAGCGATTCAAGCCAGTGGCGGCGGTGTGACAGGCAGCGTGCAAGAGGCACTCAATCGATTGACGGTTGCGCTGAACCCCAAAGCGCCATCGCCAAATGATGCGACCGCTGATGCCACTATCGATTGGGTCGATGGCTATATGTGGATTGCGACTCCTGGGACGAAATCGGTCAATGCTACCACGAACGATGACTTTGCACCGTTTGCCGCGCGTCGTGTGATTCTGGATGCGATGTATCGCAATCGCAGTAATCTGCGCCAACTGACAACGCTCGACCAATTACATGCGATTGCGATCAAGCAGAGCATCGTCACGCCATTCTCGTCGATGATTGTTCTCGTCAATACGCGCCAAGAACAATTGTTGAAACAACTTGAAGCACAGGGCGACCGCTTTGATCGTGAGGTCGAGCAAGTTGGCGAGACGCTGCCCCCAGCCGCTCCCGATGTCACGGGTGTACCGGAGCCGCATGAGTGGTTATTGCTGGCGTTGGGCGCGGCAATGCTGGTGTGGTACGGAGCTAAGAATCGCTTGCGTTTTCGGCGCATCTAACAGTGCAGCCGCAAAATCTTGCGGCTGCACACTCGTCCACACCAAGAAAATAGCGGAATTTTGTTGGAGAAACCCTCTCCGACTAACTGCTAGAATACTCGCTCCCATTGCGTTCCATGTTTAGGGTTTGATTACGGTCTTGATACAGCCGTCTTTTTTGTGCTTGAATAGATTGTAAGCTTCGGGTGTGTCGTCCAATCCCACGCGATGCGTGACGACGAACGCGGGATCGATCTCACCGCGTTGGATGCGGTCGAGTAAGGGCTTCATGTATTTTTGCACGTGCGTTTGCCCAGCCTTGAGAGTCAATCCCTTGTTGAACACAGCACCCATCGGAAACATATTGTCAAAGCCGCCGTACGCTCCTGGGACAGAAACAATGCCGCCTTTGCGCACGGCTTGAATCGCCAAACGCAATGCGGTTGGGCGGTCCGTTTCCATGCGCGTAGCATTCATCGCGCGATCGTACCAATAGACCGCACCGTAACCGTGCGCTTCCATACCGACGGCGTCGATGCACGCATCGGATCCCAGTCCACCCGTCATATCCTTCAACGCTTCGACAATATCTTTTTGCTCTTCGTAGTTGATGGTCTCGGCTTTGCCTTCCGCTTGTGCCATCTTTAGCCGTTCTGGAACTCGATCGATTGCAATGACGCGCGATGCCCCCAGCATCCACGCGCTCTTGATCGCAAATTGTCCGACGGGTCCACAACCAAACACGGCAATCGTATCGCCCGATTGGATGTTGCAATTTTCGGCCGCCATGTAACCCGTCGGAAAAATATCAGATAGGAAAAGGACTTGCTCATCGGTCAGACCATTTTCGATTTTCAACGGACCGATGTCGGCGAAAGGCACACGCGCATATTCCGCTTGCCCGCCCGCGTAACCACCGACCAAATGCGAATAGCCATAGATGCCGGCGGGCGATTGTCCGAACATCGTTTCGGCGAGCAAGGCATTGGGATTTGAGTTGTCGCACAATGCGTACATTCCTCGCTGGCAAAAAAAGCATCGACCGCACGCAATTGGAAATGGAACGACCACGCGGTCGCCAATTCTCAAATTCGTGACCTGGGGACCCACTTCGACGATTTCTCCCATGAATTCGTGTCCCAAAATATTGCCGACCTGGAGTGTCGGAATGTAACCATCGAACAAATGCAAATCCGATCCGCAAATCGCGCTCGACGTGATTTTGACAATCGCATCGCGTGGATTGATGATTTTCGGATCAGGCACTTGTTCCACTTGGACTTTGTGCGTGCCGATCCAGCATACTGCTTTCATTTCTCCTCCTCCAAGTAGGGCAAATTCCCAATTTGCCCCACATTGACAGTATTTCACGAAATGTCATTTCGAGGGAGCGGAGCGACCGAGAAATCTCGCATTTTGAGTAGAAAACCGAGATTTCTCGCTCCGCTCGAAATGACAAGTAACCATTTCGTGAAGTACTGATTGACTAGGGCGCGAACTTGCTCAAGACATTTCGGCTGCCGCGCGGTTGTCCTTCGATGGTTGCAATCTCGCCAGTCTCCATCAATTCCTTGAATCGAATCAAATTCTCTTTGATGATTTGACCGGGGTCTTGTCCTAATACCTTCGCCATCGCGTCGCCCATGCGATTAACGGGCGGCTGATATTGGATCTCTACTTTGACGATGGTCCCGCGACCATGCGGCGCAGGATCGAAATGCACCGAGCCAGCGTGAGCCAGGTCTGCGCCCTCCAGTGTGCGCCAGCCGATCAGTTGATTCGGAATTTCATTGACGATTTCGGCATTCCATTCCAGGATTTGCGCTGCAGGTCCTTGGATAACCCAGTGGGAATGCATGTTGTCGAGAATGTGAATTTCTTTGAGCTGTTTCACAAAACGGGAGAGATTGGGCAGGTCACGCCAAAAGTTATAGAGTTCTTCGGGCGATTTGTTGATGAGGACTGTCGTTTCGATGCAGACCCCTTCGCCAAAGGGGACGCTAACCGCCATGTCTTCGCTGCTGCGTCTGCGTTTGCGTGCAGCACAATACAGCAGGCCTGCACCGACCGGTACAAGCATCCAGCCTAACTTGGAACGTCGCGCTGTTGCCACGCCGAATGACATCAAAGCGCCTCCGCTGAACATGGAGATCCATCGTCCAATGTGCATTCGATTCAGTGTGCCAACCGTTTGATCGAGTCGCATATTTTGTTTCCCTCACTTTCGATTGTGTTTACTGCAAACTTTATCGAATGATGTGGGTTGTGTCAACGGATTTTTTCCTACAAGTGAGTCGGTGCGAGCGTAAACGAACGCTTAAGAATTTGTATGAATTGCTCGATGCCCATGGTCACAGTGGAACGAAAAATAAAAAACGGCATCGTCATTTTCAACAATGCCGTTATTCAATCTGTAGCTTAGCCGCTTGTCGGCGTTCGACGCGCAGAGCAACGCCCCCCTTGCGGGCGAGGTGCTATGCTACATCGCACGCTATTGTCTTGATTGCGCTAAAATGGATGTGTCAGCGCGATCATCAGCGTCGTCACGGTAGCACCACCCAGCAAAAGAATGACTCGTCGTCTGAATTGCTCAACAGGACGGGGTTGAGCTTTAGGCTGCGATTTTTTCTTGCCGAATTCTTCGTGCCAAACGCGCCCGGCTTCCATGAATGCCATCATCGCAATCGCCTGTTGTCCGCTAGCGCCGTCGTAATATTTGCTCATTTTATTTTCCTCCCTCGTCGTTTTCTTGGCTCTACTTTAACAGACGAGCATCTCTACGGCGTATGAGAGAGCGTATTTTTTGCGTATTTTTTCGGCAGAATCGTGTTATACTTGCGGCGAAATATGCCCATCGAGAGAATCGAATGCTGGAAATTAAACTCCTCGGACAATTCGATGTTCGTTTGGACGACAAGCCGGTCGAAATCCTGTCGCGTCCGACGCAGTCACTCTTTGCGTACCTCCTCGTCAAGCGCACGACTGCCCATCGACGAGAAATGCTAGCCGGCTTGTTTTGGCCCAACGCGACGGAAACGAACGCGCGCGCATACCTTCGCCAAGCCCTATGGCGCATTCGGCGCGCGTTGGAAGCAAGCCATCACGATTATTTCCTCGCCGACGATTTGACCGTTGCCTTTGACACGCACTCTGATTTTAAACTCGACGTTGCCGAGCTGGAACGCGCGGTGACGGCGAATAATTCGGTCGATGAGTTATTGGCGTGCGTCTCGGTTTATCAAGGCGAGCTTGTGCCGGGTTTTTACGATGATTGGGTGATGCCAGAACGCGAGCGTCTGCAATCGCTCTTTGAAACCAAAATCAATTTTCTGATCGACCGTTTGATCGCCGAGCGTCGTTGGTCGGACGTATTGCAATGGGGCGAACGTTGGATCGCGCTAGGCACAGTCCCCGAACTCGCGTTTCGTGCGCTGATGATCGCACACAGCGCATTGGGTGATCGGTCCAGCATGGCAGCCGTCTACGAACGCTGCACCAAAACGCTGCGCGATCAACTCGACGTTGAACCGTCCGAATCGACTCGCGCGCTGTACGAAAAATTATCGAAAGGTGATGTGCCAAGTGCGCCGGTGCCTGAGCGAAAACTTTCTTCTGCACCGTTAACTAACTTGCCGCGCCAACTCACGAGCTTTATCGGGCGCGAACGCGAGATGCTACAAGTCAAGCAACTGCTCAAGACTGCGCGCTTGGTGACGTTGATCGGAACTGGCGGTAGTGGCAAGACGCGCTTGGCGGTGCAAGTTGCGCAAGACCTATTGTCGAACTATCCGCAGGGCGTTTGGCTGGTCGAGCTTGCACCTTTGGCGGATGCGTGCTGTTTGGCTCAAGTTGTTGCCGCTGCATTGGATGTGCGCGAAGAGCAAGGACGACCGGTGCTTGCTACACTCGTCGATTATTTGCGCACCAGAAAATGTCTATTGATTTTGGACAATTGCGAGCATTTGATCGAAGCGAGCGCAGGGCTTGCCGAATCTTTGCTGCGTGCGTGTCCCGATTTGCAAATCCTCGCGAGCAGTCGCGAAGCATTGGGCATTGCCGGTGAAACGGTGTTCCGCGTGCCATCGCTTTCGATCCCCGATCCAAGACACTTGTCTCGTGCAGAAGCGCTACTCGATCACGACGCGGTGCGCTTGTTCGTCGATCGTACAGCATCGGTCTTGCCAGGTTTTGCGGTGACAGGCGATAACGCATCCGCCATCGCCCAGCTCACTTTTCGACTCGATGGCATTCCACTCGCGATTGAGCTGGCTGCGGCGCGCGCGCAAGTTCTTACCGTCGAACAAATTGCAGCGCGCTTGACCGACACATTTCGATTACTCAGCGGCGGCAGTCGTACCGCCTTGCCGCGTCAGCAAACGCTGCAAGCGACGATGGATTGGAGTTACAACTTGCTCTCCGATTCAGAGCGCATTCTCTTGCGTCGTCTGTCGGTCTTTGCGGGAGGGTGGATTCTCGAAGCTGCCGAGCAAGTGTGCAGCGATAAAGAGCAACCTGCTGTGTCTGAGATTCTCAATGTGCTTTCCAGTTTGGTCGCCAAGTCATTGGTGGTTGCCGAGCCGCAAGGAACCGCGATGCGGTATCGGATGCTGGAAACCATTCGGGTCTATGCGCGCGAAAAATTGTTTGCGTCCGGCGAAGGCGAATCGATTCGGAATCAACATTTGAATTATTTTCGCATGTTGGCGGAGCACGCCGAATTGGAATTGCGTGGACCTCATCAATTGGCTTGCCTCAACCGCATCGAAGGTGAGATCGATAATATTCGCGCCGCGCTCGATTGGTCGTTGGAAACCGATGTCGAACCGGGGCTGAGACTTGCGGGCGCATTGATCGGCTTTTGCTTGGTGCGGGGTCATATCACCGATATTCTGGACAAGCTGCTGCAACTCTTGAATCATCCCAACGCTTTACCCCGGACCGAGGCGCGCGCCAAGGCGCTCGATTCGGCAGCCAGTTTGTTTGGCTGGGGCATCGATCTTGACCATGCGCGGGTCCTGGTCGAAGAAAGCTTGAGCATCTATCGCGAACTGGGTAACAAACGCGGTGAGGCATCTGCGCTGCATACGTTGAGCGACATCGTTTGTCTCCAAGACGATTATACATTGGGTCAGCCTCTCGCTTTAAAAAGTTTAGAGTTGTATCGCTCTCTCGGCGATCAAGCGGGCATCGCTAATGTCTTGATCGATTTGGGCAGCTTGATCGACAACAAGAATTATCCACGCGCGCGAGATTACTTGGAACAAGCGATGGTAATCTGTCGAGAACGCGGTGACACGTTAGGCATATCGTGGGCATTGGACGGCTTGGGCGTGATCGCGATGCGACAAGGCGAATTTCAACACGCTCGTATCTATTTTGAGGAAAGTTTGGCGATTCAAACTCCACTTCGTGGACCAGGAGCTGCATTTGCGGTCAGTCACTTGGGTGATCTGGCTTTGCGCGAGGGTGATTATGCGCGCGCCGTCGAATTTTATCAGCAGAGCATTTCGATGAGTGATGAAGCGGGTCAAGTCATCACTCGCTATTGGGACATTGTCAATCTAGGATATGTAGCGCTGCAAAAAGGCGATCATGAACAAGCGCGCGCAACTTTTCAAGAGGCGCAGAAATTTTTCCATGATGCGGGCAGTAAAATCGGCGTGGTGTATGCGCTAGAAGGTCTCGCCAGCTTGGCGGCGCGCCAGACCAAACCGGCACGCGCATTACGATTGTTTGGCTGGGCGGATGCCATGCGCGCAGGAATCGGCGACCTGCGTCCACCGGTGGAGCAAGTCGGCGTCGATCACGACCTCACGCCGATTCGCGTGCAACTCGATCCGAATATGTTTGAGGCAGCGTACGCCGAAGGTCGTGCGATGACGATGGAGCAGGCGATTGCGTACGCAATCGCGGAGGAAGATAAGGATTAGAATGCCGAACAAAATGTCATGCTGAGCGCAGCGAAGCATCTCCTGCATTGACGGGAAGACCCTTCGCCTCGCTCAGGGTGACAGGATGATAATCATTCCAATTTCGCTAACCCACGCTTTAGCGCGAGAATCGCCGCTTGCGTTCGATCATTCGCTTGCAGTTTGCTCATGATGGTGCTGACGTAATTTTTGACGGTGCCTTCGGAGAGGAAAAGCGTTTCGGCGATCTCATGATTCGATTTGCCGTTGGCGAGATGTTGCAACACTGCTAGCTCGCGTTCGGTGAGTGGCTCAATCGGTGGAAGGTTTGCCGCTTGCGCAGTGAAATTCATTGACGGAGTGTTCGCCGCCAGCCGATTAAATTCTTCCAGCACGTGTCCCGCAACCGACGGATCGATCATGGCTTCGCCGTTGACTGCGCCGCGAATCGCACGCACGATGTCGGCGCTGTCGCTGTCTTTGAGCAAGTAGCCGCACGCACCCGCGCGCAATGCATCAAAGACCCATTCGTCGGCGCTGAACGTGGTGAGCACGACGACTCGGGTCTGCGGAAATTTTTCGATGATGGCGCGCGTGGCTTGGATGCCGTTCATCATCGGCATTTTCAAATCCATCAACACGACGTTAGGGCTGAGTTGCTCGGTTAGCTCGACCGCTTGCTGACCATTCGCCGCTGCGCCCACGACTTGTAGATCGGCTTCGTGTTTGAGAATCACCCGCAAACCCTGACGCACCATGTCCTGATCGTCCACGATAAGAACACGAATTTTGTTCGTCGTCACACTGGAATCTCCAATTCGACCTTCGTTCCTCTGCCAATTTCACTTTTCACCGATAATGCCCCACCCACATCACGCGCACGTTCCGTCATGCCGATCACGCCAAAGTGATTCGGTGGAATCGTGCGCATGTCGAAGCCTACGCCATTGTCTTGAATCAACAACTGCAATTTGCGCGCCGGAGCCATGCCCAGCTTGACCGCGACCTGGGTTGCCGAGGCGTGTCGCTCTGCATTCGCGAGGGCTTCATGCGCGATGCGGTAGACTGCTTGCTCGGTCAAAGGATCGAGCGGCAGAATGCTGATCACATCGCAATCGAGTTTTGCGCCGGTGCGTTCCGCTTGCGTTCGACACAATTCACGCAAAGCTTGCGGTAGTCCCAGGTCCTCCAATTGCGTCGCGCGCAGCGACTTGATCGCGCGTCGGACTTCGTTTGCGCTATCGTGCGTCATTTTTTGCGCATCCCGCAAAAGTGCTTTCGCTTCGCCTGGTTCATCGTCGATCAATGTGGCGATGGCTTGCAGTTGTAGACTCAGCGCGGTAATCGAGTGTGCCAGAATGTCGTGCAGTTCGCGCGCCATGCGATTGCGTTCGCGACTTTCGGCAAGTTGCTCGACGGTGGCAGCCCGCTGTGCGAGTTGTCGATTGGCTTGTTCGAGCGCGGCGTGATCTTTTTTCTGCGCTTCGACGAGGAGCATGACGACGTAACCGAGAATCCCTAACATGGCGATGCGCCCGCCGGAATTGAGAATAAAGGTGAAGAATTGCAAACCCGGCAAGACGACCAGACCGACCGCGGCGTGTTCGACGACGAGCGCCGCAATCGAAATTTGCAGACCACGCCGTCCGTACTGCCACACGGCGATGATGACGGGTACGACGAGCCAAATCAGCGGACTGCTCACGCCCAGCACATCAGCTTCGATGCCAATGAGGCGCAGGGTGGCATCGACGGAAATGATCGAGGTGAGGATTTCGAGGACCGGAGTGACGAGCAGCCAAGCGATCACAATCGGCAGAAATGATGCGCCCAATTTTTCGCGCAGCGTGTCCCAGCTTACGAGGACGACGAACAGCGCACGCTCGACAAAGAAGGCGCTGAGCAAGACTAGCGCACTCTTACCTGGATCGTACGCGAGATACATCACGATTCCAAGCAAAATCAATCCGGTCCGCAGCCAGGCAGCCTGCCGCACAATTCGCAGCAACCCGGCTTGAAGTTGGGGCGATTCGTTCATCTTCCGCCTCATCGAGAAAAGATATCTTGGCAACATTATGACATCTCTCGTTGAAAATGCAAGTTTCAGCCACAGAATTCCAAAGAACTACACAGAAAATAATTTTGTTCTTCTGTGTGGTTCTGTGGCTCACTGATTATTGTTTCGGCACGAGCGGTTGATACGTGCCGGTACCGACGGCGGCGTAGGCGAGCGTCACGCCGTTGTAGACGACATAGCCAGCGCCGTATGCGGTGTTGCCGCTTGTTCCGTAGAAAATGTATGTGGATGTATCGACTCGCGATTGAGAGAGTGTGGATACAGGGATGTTTGGAAAAGCAGTTGCTAATGCCGTTCGCGCATCGGATGCGCTGGCGGGCAGAGTGGTCTTGGGTTCGACGAGCAGCGTAAATGAACCAGAGCTTGTGTTGCCTTTTGCCTGTGCCGTGATAGCTTCGTTGACGGCGTTGTAAAGACCATAGTATGCCGAGCCATTCACACTGATCGCGCTAACGATCGAACTCAACTGATCCGGTAGCGGCACATACAGCGAGCCAGTGTATCCCGCTGCCGATGTCACCTTGATCTTTTTGTTCTTGATCGCCGTCACGGCGCTTTCGAGTGCGGCGGTTGCATCACTCGTCGATGCCGGCGATTTGACGACGGTGGCTTTCGGACTGGGCGTAATTTTCGGCACGATGGTTGCGCCCGCGCGCGCCGGATTCGCTTGAGCGGGCGATGCGACCGTGTACGGCGTGAAATGATCGACCTCGGCGGTGAGCTTGCCCTCGGCGTCTACTTCGCTTGGCACGATTTCCCAGCCCTTGTCGCCATAAACCATCACGGTTGCTGCGCGATTGAGCGGCGCATCGAATCGCAAGCGAACGGCAGCCGCTAGTTTCTGCATCGGTCGTTGCTGGCGATCTTGCGCAGTCACATCGAAAACGGGCGCGACGAATTCCCAGCCTGTCGGAGCCGCTGCGGGATTGCTCATGTTCTTGAGCGAAACAAGCAACGGACTCTTGCCGCTCACGGTCATTCGACCATCGGCACTCGCGATAATGCCTTTTGCTTCTAGGTCGCCTTCACTCGATGCGGCGGGCGAACTGTTTTGACACGCAACCAACGTAACCAACAAAAAAACCATCAAGCAAAACTTTTTCATTGGAACCTCCTTGTTCAAAAAGCAATTTGTAATTGTTAATTTGGATTTGTTCATTTGTCATTTGTTCATTTGTTTTTCATTCATAACTAAGACTTTGCCGAACGCTCAAGTTCGCCGCGTTCAATGCCGGAGCGATGCTCGCGAGTGTTCCGACGACGATGACGATCACAAGCCAGTAACCGATTCCGATGTAAGCATACGCAAAATCGAGGGGTGACTGGATGAATGCCATGCCGACCGCGCGCGCCATTCCGCGCGATAACGGCACGCTTACGATGATCGCCAGCATGAAACTCAACAGCGATACGACCATGCTCTCGCCCCAGAAGATTTTGACGATGTCGCTGTTACTTGCGCCAATTGCGCGCATCACGCCGATCTCTTTACTGCGTTCGAGCACGTTGATGCTCATCATGCCCATCAAGCCGATTCCGCCAACCAACGCGGTCAACAATGACATGACCAACAAGAACACGACCAAGATGTGATAGAGACTCGTCACCTGATTCTTGATGTCGCCCAGAATCTGCGTCGAGAAAACGTCGATGCCATTCGCTTTGAGCATCGCGACCAAATCGCTCGTGTCGCGCTTTTGCGATGCGGCGTCATGGGATTTGTATTGCACTTGAAGTGTGATTGTCTTGTCGGTGCGTTTTAGCGCGCGGTCGAGCGCATCGAACGACACGAACACGCCCGTCTGTTTTTGCACCAAGTCTTGATTGATGCCGACGACGACCCAATCGGTCGTGCGATAGTTTTCGCCCAAATCGAGTTGAACGGTATCGCCCAATTGAATGCCTTCTTCGTCCGCCCATTTGCGATTGATGACGATGGCGTTCTCATCGGTGGGCAACAACCATCTGCCCGATTGCAAACGCGGCTGGTAGAATTCCGTGTCGTTCGGTCCGGCTTGGACGAGCACCTGCACCTGTCGTCCCGATTCTGTTTTCATCGTCGCTTGTTCAAAGTACCACGCCTCGGCGTGAGCGACATTAGGATTCGATTCGACGAGCGGCACGACCCAGCTTACGCGTTGCTGACGCTTGAAAGCGATGAGCGCATCCATGCCGTACTGCCCTTCGATGAGGTTGTCAATCGTATTGGCGAACGACGCATCGACACTCAGCACGGCGATGAAGATTGCGCCGCCCAATGATAGCGTGATGAGCGTCAACGCCAATCGATCCGGTACGCGTACGGCGTTGCGAAGTGCGAGCGCCCACGTGCGCGGCAAGTTGCGAATCTTGCCCAGCCATTGACTCAATGCATTGTTGCCGCTGCCGCCGCCGAGTCCGTAATCGGCGATGGCTTGGCGCACCGTGATGCGCGCGCCTTCCCACAACGGTTTCGCCGCCGCGATGACGGGCACGAGCAAACCGACGGCGACCATCACGATTTGCGCAAGGTGCGATGGTCGATATGGCAGCAGATCGACGTTGATTTGTTGCGCGAGAAATTTCGCGAGTTGATAACCTGCGCGCTCGGCAATCGGCGTTGCAAGCAGAGTTCCTAAGAATCCGTAGACCAACACCGCCGAGCCGTACGCGCGCGCGACGAGCCAAGTATCTGCGCCAATCGCCTTCATTACGCCGATCTGTTTGATCTGTTGCGCGATCAACGCGCTGATCGTATCGGTGACGAGAAAGCTGCTGAGCACGAGTGCTAACACGCCGAGGATGCCCATGACGAGAAAGAGCACGGTGAGCACGTCTTGAGCGGGATGTTTCGATGGATCGCGCAATGTGACGCGACTCACCGTGTAGTTGCTGCGTTCCAATCGATCTCGCGCTGCATTGGCAATCGCCGATTTCTGCGCGGGATCATTTACCGTCAAGTAAATCGTGTTGATGCGGTCGTGTCCTTGCAATTGCACAAGCGTATTCGAATCGATGAAAACAATTGGATTGCCTTTGATCGACGCCATCACGTCATCTTGCTGATGCGCCGTGCCGACAATCTGCAAACTCTTTTCGCGTCCCATCGCATCGACGATGATCGTGTCGCCGATTTGTGCGTTCAACACGCCAAGCGAAGCGCGTTCGACGACGACTTGCCCGCGTTCGGCGTACCATGCGCCGCTTGCAGGTGTGACAATGTTGATGGTCTGAACATCGGGTTCAGGCAAAACGATAAATTCGATAGTCTTCCATTCCGTGCTGCCGACGTTGAGATAGCGACCGTTGAAAACTGCACGCCCCTGTGTATCAACGACGCCAGGAATTTTTTGCAGACCGTCGATATCGTCTTGCGTCACGCCAGCCGGTACCAAGATTTCGATTTGCGCTGGGTTGATCGCCGCATAGCGCGTGCGAATATCCATGGTGAGAATGTCTTGCGTCGCGACGATCATGCCCACGGCGACGACGCCAATCGCAATGCTGAGCGCAACAAGAGCCGTGCGACCTAGATTGCCCCAGAGGTCGCGCAGTGTTTTGTGGCGGATCGTTCGGAGTGAATTCAACATCTTTATACCTCAACGTATTTCATGTTTCATTTTCACGCATCGCGTATCACGCGTCACGAATCATCCCATCTTGCACACGCACGACGCGCGGGATCTTTGTTGCTAGCTCGCGGTCGTGGGTGACCAGCACCAACGTTTTCCCGCGTCGCGAGAGTTCGCCAAACATCTCAAAGACTTGATTTGCCGTTTTGTTGTCCAAGTTGCCGGTCGGCTCATCGCCAACGATAAGCGGCGGATCGTTGGCGAGGGCGCGCGCAATCGCGGCGCGTTGTTGTTGACCGCCGCTGACCGCACTTGGCAGCTTGTGTGCTTGATCGGCAAGCCCAACCTGATCGAGCAAATGTAACGCGCGTTTTTTGCGTTCGCTCACGGGATACGTGTTACAAAAGTCCATTGGCAGCATGACGTTTTCGTAAAGCGTGAGTGTGGGCAAGAGTTGAAAGAATTGGAAGATGACGCCGATGTTGCGCCCGCGCCATCGTGCCATTTGATTTTCGTTCAGCGCGTTGAGCCGCGTGCCGCTGACGATCACGTCGCCGCTCGTCGGGCGATCGATTCCGGTTAGCATGTTAATCAGCGTCGATTTGCCCGAACCGCTGGGACCAACCATCGCCACAAATTCACCAGCTTGGATTTGAAGCGATACATCGCGCAGAATGCGAACCGTGCCTGCTCCACTAGCAAACTCTTTGTTCAAATGTTGAATGTCGATTACGTTTCCCATGCCTGCCTCACTTTCGAGTCCGCGTAGGCGGACTTGGTGCAATCGTTGCAGCGAATTCATTCGCCCGATCTTCGCTGCAAGCATAACACCGACGCATCGATTCTAACAGTGTTTGGCGTCATTTTTGGTATATGACCGGCGTCATACAAACAAAAACCCCGACGTTGACTCGAATCAACGTCGGGGTTTGCCTATCCTGATGTAGTTTAGCCCCTTGTGGGCGACGACTTCAATACGACGCGCACGAGGCGCTATGCTACAGCTTTAACTGGTTGTTCATGCTGCCTGTGCTGCCTGTTCTTGAAAAGCTCTTTCAAGAATTGTCCCGTATACGATTGTCGCATCAGCGCGACTTGTTCGGGTGTGCCCTCAGCGATGACGCGCCCGCCATTGTCGCCGCCTTCGGGTCCAATGTCTACGATCCAATCGGCGGTCTTGATGACGTCGAGATTGTGCTCGATGACGACGACCGTATTGCCGGTATCGACCAGTTTGTTTAACACTTCCAAGAGTTTTTCAACATCCGCCATGTGCAAGCCGACGGTCGGCTCGTCGAGAATATAGAGCGTGCGACCGGTCGCGCGCCGCGAAAGTTCCTTGGACAATTTCACGCGCTGAGCTTCACCACCGCTGAGCGTCGTCGCGGGCTGACCGAGGTGCACATAGCCCAAGCCGACATCGCGCAGCGTTTCAAGTTTCCCGCGAATTTTCGGGATGTTCTCAAAAAAGTCGACGGCTTCTTCGACGGTCATATCGAGCACGTCAGAAATGTTTTTGCCTTTGTACAAAATCTCCAACGCTTCGCGATTATAGCGCTTGCCGTGACACACTTCGCATGGCACATACACATCGGACAAGAATTGCATTTCGATTTTGATAATGCCATCGCCTTGGCACGCTTCGCAACGGCCACCTTTCACGTTGAACGAGAATCGACCGGATTTATAACCGCGCATCTTGGCTTCATTTGTTGTCGCGAATAACTCACGAATGTCGGTGAACAGTCCGACGTAGGTTGCAGGATTCGAACGCGGGGTGCGACCAATGGGCGATTGATCGATGTCGATCACCTTGTCCAGATTGTCGATGCCGACGATTGTATCGTGCTTGCCCGGTTTTTCTTTCGATCCATAAAAAACTTGAGCGAGCCGCCGATACAAAATATCGACAATCAACGATGACTTGCCCGAGCCGCTGACGCCCGTAATGCATACGAACTTGCCCAGCGGAATTTTCACGTCGACTTTTTTGAGGTTGTTTTCCTCTGCGCCTTTGACGACAAGCGATTTGCCGTTGCCGATGCGTCGATTCTCCGGAATGGCGACTTGGCGCACGCCTGTGAGATATGCGCCGGTGATCGAGTCGGGACAACGCATGATGTCTACGATGGGACCTGCGCACACTACATGACCACCATGCTCGCCCGCGCCGGGTCCAAGATCGACGATAAAGTCGGATGCGCGCATCGTCTCTTCGTCATGTTCGACGACGAGCACGGTGTTGCCAAGATCGCGCAAGCGCAAGAGCGTTTCGATCAAACGTGAGTTATCGCGTGGATGCAAACCGATGGATGGTTCGTCGAGAATGTACAATACGCCCATCAACTGCGAACCGATTTGCGTCGCGAGTCGAATTCGCTGCGCTTCGCCGCCTGACAGAGTTCCGGCGCTGCGGTCCAGCGTGAGATAGTTGAGACCGACGTTGACGAGAAAGCCCAAGCGCGCGCGAATCTCTTTGAGGATTTGATGTGCGATGATTTTCTGCTTTTCGCTAAAAATGTTCGGCAAACTGTTGACAAAATCAAGCGCCTCAATTACCGACATGTGAGTGACATCGACGATGTTCTTGTCGGCGATGGTGACCGCGAGCGCTTCGGGTTTCAAGCGTTGCCCTTTGCACACGGGACACGGGCGTGAGGTCATGAACGATTCGATTTCTTGGCGAATGTAATCCGAGTCGGTTTCTTTGTATCGCCGCATCTGATTCGGAATCACGCCTTCAAACGTTGTCTCGTATTCGCGCATCCGCCCGAACTGATTTTCGTACCGCACGCGGATCGTTTCGTCGCCTGTGCCGTATAAAATTTTTTCGATGGCATCGCGCGGTAATTCACGCACCGGCTTGTCCATCGAGAAATTAAATTTGCGCGCGACCGCTTCCATGAGTTTAGCGTAATAGCTGTCGTCGTTGCCGCTGTCGATGCCGTTCGCGCGAATCGCACCTTCGTTAAGCGAGAGATCGCGATTCGGAATAACTAAATCGGGATCGAGTTCCATTTGCGTGCCGAGACCCGTACACGCGGGGCACGCGCCGTGCGGCGTGTTGAATGAAAACGTGCGCGGCTCGATTTCGCCGAGCGAAATATTATCGACGGGGCAAGAGAAATGCTCGGAGAACATCAAATCTTCGCCTTCGGGCTTGCCACTCGAATTCACGCGCGACACGTAGACAATGCCCGCGCCGAGTTTCAGCGCGGTCTCGATTGAATCGGCGATACGGCTCTTATCGCCATTGTTATCGTGCTTGATGACGAGTCGGTCGATGACAGCTTCAATCGTGTGCTGTTTGTAGCGATCGAGCTTGATGTCTTCGTTCACGTCGAGGACTTCGCCGTTCACGCGCACGCGCACATAACCCGCCTTGCGCACATCGTCGAAAACTTTTTTGTGTTCCCCTTTGCGATCCTTGATGAGCGGCGCGAGAATGATGATGCGCGTGCCGTCCGTCAAGTTCTCGACCGCATCGACAATCTGCTCAATGGTTTGCTGCTCGATCACGCGCCCGCATTTGGGGCAGTGAGGCTGACCTACGCGCGCAAATAACAATCGAAGGTGGTCGTAAATTTCGGTCACTGTGCCGACGGTCGAACGCGGGTTATGGCTGACGCCCTTTTGATCGATTGAAATGGCGGGCGATAAGCCTTCAATCTGATCGATGTCGGGTTTTTCCATTTGCCCAAGGAATTGCCGCGCGTATGCGCTCAAGCTTTCGACGTAGCGCCGTTGTCCTTCGGCATAAATCGTATCGAACGCCAGCGACGATTTGCCTGAACCGGACAAGCCCGTAATGACCACGAACTTGTCGCGCGGGATTTCGAGATTAATGTTTTTGAGATTGTGTTCGCGCGCGCCGCGAATGATGAGTTTGTCTTGTGACATTTTTGCTATCCAATACCTCAAGAATCGGACAGGGATTTTAGCATGAAACGGAAAAATGAGCAACGCGGTTTGAAAATTGGGTGTGCGTCATGTTTTTGGGCGGCCGCCGCCGAATGGAATTCGGTGTCTCAGTCAGGTGAAAATCGGTTGGAAACCGATTGCTCCCAACTCGATTCATCGAGTTTCCACCTCGTTGAGCCGTCGTTTTGAAACGACGGCGATCCGGCTCGAACTCACCCAAAACTTTGACGCATACCCTGAAAATTGCTCCCCGACGACAGAAAATGTTCCGCATACTAATTCGCGCAACGCTGGTTACACAAGCACAACGTCCAGCCGCGCGATTTCTTCAAGAGGCAATCGCCACGGGTATCACTTTTGACAGACATGATGAAATGGTTACTGGGTTCAGTTTTTAAACTGGGGGGCAAAATCAGAATGGTTGCTCACAGGTTAGCACAAAAGTTCTGTTGTGTCAACCGATCGAACTTTGGTATGGCTTGCGAATGTCATGCATCATCGCGAAAAGAATTTGCGGCGATGCTGTTGCATACCCAGATTTGTGTGCTATAATAATTTTACAAGCACAAGGTTCTCACTTTCTCCATCTCATTTCAAGAGGTATTTCTATGGCAACGATGACCAAAGAAAGAACGCTCCCTGAAACGCCACCACGTGCTACTCCCCGCAAAAGTTTTTGGCGATTGGCTAATCCCTATCTCTATCTTCTGCCCGCAATGCTCGTTATGGCAGTGATGACGTATTATCCGATGGGGTATGGCATCTGGATGTCGTTCACCGATTACGGTCTAAAAAATCTGCGGGTCGATTCTGCGCCGCCGAATTTTGTTGGCTTGCAAAATTACATCGACATTCTCACCGGCGCAGTCGCCATTCCCAACTTTGATTTTTTCTACACTCTGTTCTTTAATCTGTTTTGGACCTTCTCTAACGTCATCTTTCACGTCGTGATTGGCGTGTTGATCGCGGTGCTGTTGAACGCCAAAGGTTTGTGGTTCAAAGGAATTTATCGCGCCATCTTTGTTTTGCCGATTGTCATTCCGACGCTTGTCGTCGCGAATGTCTGGCGGAACATGTTCGATCCTGACTTTGGCGCGATCAATCAATTTTTCGCGATGATCGGTGGCTTGGTTGGATTTGCTCCGGCGACATTTCACATTCGCTGGATCGAATCGGTGCAGCCGCCGATTCCCGGCATTCCGCTGCCGCTCTCGTATTTTGCGTTGTTGATTACGAACATCTGGCTCGGCTGGCCTTTTATGACGATTGTCGCGACGGGCGCATTGCAAAGTATCAGCAAAGATTACTATGAAGCGGCATCGATTGATGGCGCATCGCCGATGCAACGATTTTTCAGCATCACAGTCCCGCTCCTTCGCCCGGCGATGGTTCCGGCGATCATTTACGGCATCACACTGACCTTCAACCTGTTCAACCTGATTTACTTTATCTCCGCCGGTGGACCGCTGCGACAAACAGAAATTCTCGTGACCACGGCTTTCCGGCTCGTCAATGAACAGCGTCTCTACGGAGTGGCTGCGGCGTTTGCCGTCTTTATCGCGTTGATACTCTTGGTCATCACGTTGATTACGAATCAAGTGTCGCGCGCAACGGAGAGTTATGATGCTTAACCTCAAACAAAAATTCACCTACACCGAAAGCCAAATTGTCGGAGAAAAGACAACGTTGCCCAAGCAAATTCTCTATCAGGCGATTTTGCTCTTTATCACGTTTACCGTTGTGTTTCCGGTCTTGTGGGTGGTGAGCATGTCATTCGATCCGCGCGCGGATGTTTTGCGTCCGACCACTTTGAAATTGATCCCGGATGGCTTTTCGCTGAAAGCGTACATCGATATTTTCAACAAGCCGACGAACAACCCGGTCGATTTGCCGACCTTGTTTTTCAACAGCCTCTTGCTTGCTGCTGGGTCTTCGTTTGCGTCGGTGATGGTCGGTGTGTTTGCGGCGTATTCCTTCTCGCGATTCAAATTCGCGGGACGCCAAGTGCTCATGCTCGCCGTCATCGCCGTGTTGATCTTGCCGAACGTGGCAACGCTCGCGCCGTTGTTCGTGTTGCTCAATCGCGTGACCGTTGACTTTGGAGAATTTACTTTCAACTTGCGTAACTCACTGCTGGGTGTCGGACTAGCGCTACTGACGACGTTGCTGCCGTTTGCGATCTGGAATCTCAAAGGTTACATCGATACGATTCCAAAAGAGCTGGAAGAAGCCGCGATGATCGACGGTTGCTCTCCGAATCAAACTTTCTTCCGCATCATGCTGCCGTTGGCAACGCCCGCGCTCGCGATTACGGCGTTCCTGGGTTTCATGTCGGGCTGGACGGAATTCTATCTCTCGTGGCAATTTCTCACGAATCCGGATAACTTTACGCTCGCGATGACGCTCTACAACATGACCGGACAATTCGCTAGCTCGACGCCGTGGTCGCACTTTTCCGCGATGTCGGTGATTATTGCGTTGCCGGTGTCGGTGGTGTACCTCGCCCTGCAAAAGTACATGACCGGTGGACTTACGATTGGCGGCGTGAAAGGTTAGTTGTTGCTTCACCAGACAACAACGAATTGAGAATAAAACGAATTAAATTCAGATGAGTTGAAATTCGTTTGTTTCTCAATTCGTTGTTGTGTCTTTCTCACTAGAATGAATCATCGATTCTCGCTCTCTATCTGTTGCTCGCTCACGCTCTTGTATTTGCTCATTGCCTGCACGCCAAATCCACAATCGACAGTTACTCCAATTACTCAAACTCTTACTCCTTCGATCACTTTAACTCCACGTCCAACGCTCATGCCAACCATCACGCCTGCGTTGCCCGCAATTCAAACGCCCGCCTGGTTTCGCGACATTGTGCTGTACGAAATCTTTCCGCGCAGTTTCTATGATTCGAATGGCGATGGTATCGGCGATCTTAAAGGCATCGTGGCGAAACTCGATTACATCACAAGTCTTGGTGCGGGCGCAATTTGGCTCACGCCGATTTTTGAATCGCCGAGTTATCATGGCTATGATACAATCGACTATTACAAAATACTTCCCGAATTCGGAACGGAAGACGATTTGCGCGAGCTGGTTCGCGAGGCGCATAAACGCAACATCCGCGTTCTGCTCGATTACGTCGTCGCGCACACGTCGAATGAGCATCCATTTTTCAAAGACGCGTACGGTAATCTCAAATCGCAGTACGCCGATTGGTATCATTGGCTCGACGCGACGCACACCCAATACGAATCGTTTGCCAGCAACGACGTGATGCCGACGCTCAATCATGATAATCCACAGGTCGAAAGATATTTGATCGATGTGGCGAAATATTGGATGAAAACAGGCATCGATGGTTATCGCGCCGATTACGTACTGAATGTGCCGCACCCGTTTTGGAAAAAGTTGCGCGCCGAGTCGAAAGCCATCAATCCCGATTTTGTGTTACTTGCGGAAGCGTGGACGAATGCGCTCGCGATCAAACCGTACTACGCCGACGAGTTCGACGCGACATTCGATTTTCCGTTGTACGGCGACATCCAGGGCAGCCACGATAAACTCGGCAACAGCATTTTGCTCGGCAAGCGTTCGCCGATGGCGATGGATGGCACGCTCACGTCCGTGCCACGTCTGTACCCGCCCGGCGCGCAGCGCGTAACGTTTGTCGAAAATCATGACACGAACCGAGCGATGAGCCAGGTCAACGGCAATGTGCCGCGCGCCAAGTTAGGAACGATGTGGTTGCTCACGCTGCCCGGCACGCCAATGGTTTATTATGGCGGCGAAATCGGTATGGCGGGCGTCAAGGCAAAGGACGATAAACCACTGCGCGAACCGATGGATTGGTACGCGCCGGAATCGGGCGCAGGCATGACGACGTGGCACAAACCGGCTGACCGTAGCAACAAATCGAACGACGGTGTTTCAGTTGAAGAGCAAGCAGGCAAATCGGATTCATTGCTTGAATATCATCGCGCGCTGATTGCAATGCGAAACGCAAACTCGGCATTGCGGACCGGTGTGTTTGAAAAAATCGAGTTGGATACCAACGCAAATGTGTACGCGTATCTCCGTCAGGATTCGACGGCATCGTTCGTCGTCGTTCTGAATTTCGCTGCTGAGCCAGTTTCTTTGACGGTTGATCTCGGCGCAACATCGCTCGCCGATGGTCGCTACGTCGCAACGAACGCATTGACCAAGCAAACGACGAATCTCGACGGGCTAACACTCAAGCTCAAGTTTGAGCCAACGACGGGATATGTGTTTCAGTTGACAAAGCGATAGTAATTTGTCATCCTGAGCGGAACGGACGCTGAGCGACCCTGAGCTTGTGGAAGGGGAGTCGAAGGATCTTCCATCGTACTATGCGAGACTCTTCGCTCTGCTCAGGGTGACAGTGTGAAAGTCAATCACAACGGAGTGATACCTTGCATCTGAAAAGTTCAATCAAACTACTGACCATCATCGCGGTCGTACTCTTGGCGTTGTTCGTCCGTCTGCGCGCGGTTGAACTGTTGCCGATTGATTACGATGAAGACGATTATCTTCGTGCAGCACAACAATTCGCCACGGCGATTCAATCGGGCGATTGGGCGGCGTTTACACAACTGAACTATCGCACCGAGCATCCACCGCTTACGAAAATCGTCAACGGTTTCGCGCTTGCGCCGCTTCCGCCCGCGCCCGAAATTCCCGACCGCCCCACAACGGCGTCGCCTGCGTCATCACTTCCACAGCCCCACATACTAGTCGCGCGTTTGGTTGGAGCTGGTGAAGGAGTTTTGCAAGTAGGGATACTTGCATTACTAAATCCACTTGGCGCGTTTTTCCTAGCGATCCATACGTGGCAAATCAAGTACACCAGCCAGGTCATGCTTGAAGCCTTGCCATCGCTCACGAGTCTTGTCGTCGTCGCCGCATACGTCAAATCGAAAGCGCAGTGGAATCGTTGGCTTTTACTGTCGGCGATTGCCTTGGGGCTGACGGCGGCATCGAAATACACGTACTGCATCGTCGCATTTGCCGTGCTGGGTAATTGGTTTTTCGCCAATCGTCACGATGGCTTGTTGTCGCGCAAGAGACTAACGCCAATTTTGCTCTGGGGCGGGAGCGCCATCATCTTTTTCTTCGCGGCGGATCCATATTTATTGCCTGACCCAATCAATCGATTAAAGGATTCGTTTTTTTATCACAGTGGGTATGCGCAGAGCGAGCACGTGCGCGAAGCGGGCTATCCGATGTGGCAGCCGCTTGTTTGGCTCGCTGGTTCTGTTCCGTGGCATCCTGGTGTTTTTCTCGTTTCAATTGACGTGCTGATTGCTTTGTTTGCCATTGCAGGATTCCAACGCCTCTGGCAAAAATCCAACGTCTATGCGTTGTGGTTCGTGATTGGTTTAGGATTCTTGTTGGTGTGGCCGACCAAGTGGCCCCAATACATTCTCACGCTAACTGTTCCGCTCGCGCTCGCCGCTGCCGAAGGGTTTGCTTCGACCATTTGGGAACCGTTTTCAAATTGGCTCGCGCAGTTGAGGACCAACGGTCTACAATTTCACCGTGAAAAATTTTTGTGGCGCGATACTCGCCGCGCATTGCCGTGGCTTGCGCCCGGCGCTGCAACATTGTTGCTCATCACATTGTTCCCCCTTATCTTTCAGGTTGCCGTTGCCATGACCGATTTGAGTACCATCTCATTGCGTGATGGATTGACGGGCGGTGTATGGCGCGCGACATGGCAAGGTATTACGGGGCAGCAGCCACCTGTTCGCATCGGAATTGATGCTTCGGGGCGCATCAACGTCTCGGTCGAAGTTCGTGATCGGGGCGAGGTGCATCTTGTGCCGATTGCGTCGAGTTCGCTATCGACCAAAGAAGTTCATTTTGCTGGACTCGATTGGTTCACGCGAATCTTTTCGGGCATCGGCGCAGACATTCTCGTTTTCGATGTGATGTGGACGGTCTTGTCGATTGGGTCGCAGGCAGGATTAGGAATCCTCATCGCACTCATGCTGAATCGCCGCGGCATTCGCTTTCGAAAATTTTGGCAGACAGTTTTTATTTTGCCGTGGGCGATTCCCGAATTCGTCGGTATTCTGATCTGGCTGCACATGTTCGAACCGGAGAATGGTTGGCTTGCGCTTGCGCTCAAGACGCCGATTCACTGGCAGCGCGATCCGTTTATGGCGCTCATCGTGCTCTTGGTTTCCGCGTTGTGGCTGGGCTGGCCCTTTATGATGCTCGCGGCATCTGCTGGCTTGAAAATGATTCCACCCGCCGTGTACGACGCCGCAGCAGTTGACGGTGCAGGGCGACTCGAGCAATTTCGATACATTACGTTACCGTTGTTGTTTCCGTTGCTCGGTCCCGCGCTTATCGTCCGCTCGATTTTTGCGTTCAATCAATTTTACATTTTCTATGTGATGTCGCCGCCGTGGCCCCTGTTCACTTTTTCGACGCTGTCGTTCTTGCTGTTGAACAGCAACACGCAACTCGGCGGACAGTACGCGTTCTCAGCAGTGGTCAATGTGTTTACGGTGATCGTGCTCTTTGCGTTGCTCGTATGGTTCAACCGCCGAACGCGCGTGGCAGAGGGAGTGACCTATGCATAAAGTTCCATTTTGGCATCAAGCACTCTATCAACTTGTTTTTCTCTTCATCGCGCTTTTCGTTCTTGTTCCGATGTGGAGCTTGACTCAGATGGCATTCGATGGAGCGATCAAGGGTTGGCCCATCGATTTTCGAATCGTGCCGAAAGAGTTTACGCTTGCGGTTTTTCAACAAGCGTGGGAGAAACCTGCGCAATCGCAATCGTTTCTTGGTTTGTTGCAAAATAGTTTCATCGCGTCCGGCGGTGCGATGGGGTTATCGGTTATCTTGGGGACAAGCATGGCGTATGCGTTTGCGCGGTTTCGATTTCCGGGACGCAAGCTCGGTTTGTTTGCGTTGCTCTTTGGAACGTTGTTGCCACCCGTCGCGCTGATGACACCGTTGTTCCTTTTGCTCTCTGCGCTTGGTGTACGCACGACGCTGTTCGGTCTCATCATCGTTTACACCGCGCTCGCGATGCCGTTTTGCGTTTGGAACATGCGGGCCGCGTTTCAAGCCATTCCAAAAGAGTTGGAGGACGCCGCATTTCTCGACGGCGCAAGCGTATGGACATCGTTTCTCCAAATCACGCTGCCCCTCGCGCTGCCCTCGATTGCGGTTGCGGCGCTCGTCGCATTTCTCGCGGGCTATTCGGAGTTTGCGATGGCGTGGCTCTTTATCGATAATAGTGAAAACGTCACACTCGCTATGGCGATTTCGGGGATGATTGGTTTTTCGGGTGCATCGTGGAATTTGCTCGCGGCGCTTTCACTCTTAATGGCGATTCCGGTCGTATTGGTTTTTCTCGTGTTGCAACGTTACTTGATGAATCGATTGCTTTTCAGCGAGTTGGGCGAATAAAATAATCCGCGAATCGCGCGAGTCTTCGCGAATCATTATTTCTTATTAGCGAGATCCGCGTTATTCGCGGCTAAAAGTGAAATCGATGAACAACGCACTCTTTATCACAGGGCTTGCAACTTTCTTTCACATTTGGGGTGGCGCGACGCTCGGTACGGCTATCGCCAAATTGTCGGCGGATCAATTTGATCGCCAGGTTCTTTCATCGATCATTGGCGGAACGCTTCTGGCTTTTGTTCCGCTCTTGATTACCGGTCCAACATGGGTTACACTTAATCAACCTATCATCCTCGCCGTCGAAATGTTGATCTTGGTCGTCGCGATTGGCTTTCCGATGTTCGTGCCGAGCGTGTATCGAGAAAAATTTTTTGGTACGCGCACCTACTGGATTTGGCTCGGCATTGGATTGGTATTCGCCAGCGTTTATCTTTTCTTTCAACCGAAAGAGATGTCCGAGTGCATTGGTTTGTCCACATTCCTGGCTGGGTTGTTTTTTTTATGGCGCGGCGTGGGGTTGTTGCGCAAACCGTGAAAAGGGGATTTGCTCAAACGCGAAACTTGGAGTATCATCGGAATAGAACAAGGGTGTCATATGAGGCATACCCGACGTTAAAGGAGGTGATGCCACAGCGAAGATAACGTTTATCATGGACGACAAACAGCTCACTAATCTCATGGAGGAGAAGAAATGAAAAAATTGCTTTTGTTGGTTGCCCTTGTCACGATCATGGCCTTGATTGTGGCTTGTGGTGGAACACCAACTGCTGCACCTGCGCCCACGAGCGCGCCGTCATCTTCGGCTGCGCCTAGCAGTTCAGCCGCAGCATCTAGCGTTGCGCCGTCAAGTAGTTCCTCAGCAGCGCCGGCGGCAAACGTGAAAGGTACGATTACGATTTGGAATGGCTATCACACCGGCGACAATGAAGAAAAAACGCTGAACCAATTGCTTGATGCCGCCAAGAAAGCCTTCCCCGATGCCAAGATCAACGTCTTGGAAATCCCGTTCGATCAACTCTTCAAC
>JACRMI010000145.1 GCA_016215025.1 Chloroflexota bacterium | reverse complement strand
TGAGCAACGGACTTTTCTTCTTTCAGAAGTTCGAGCACCACTTCGGCTTTGAACGTGTCAGAATAATGTTTTCGCATGGTGGCATTTTACCACCCTATTTCACCTGCATTTTGTGTCCGAATTCTTGGGTCCATTATAACTAGTAAACCCAATGTAGCTATAAAATGGGTGAGCGGTTTTATGTTGCTGTTTGCAGCGATTTTGGGCACGGTATGGATTGGTCAATGGTTGGCGTTTGTGTTTGCCGGAACAATTCCGCAGTTGCTTATTGATACCGGAGGATCTGTCCATCTCGTCGCTGCTCTTGATTTATCAATGGTAGTACCACCGCTTATTCTTGGGGCGATTGGGTTGTTGAAAAATCGCCCATGGGGATATCTCACATCGATCGTGTTACTTGTCCAATGCACTGGCACTGCTGCGGTGTTAATTGTGACCTCACCTGTTCAAGCGGCAACGGGCATACCAGGAGCTTGGGATGGTTTACTCTTGTGGCTTTTTATTGCTGTTGGTTGTATGGCTTCCGTGGTTGGGTTATTGAAAAATATGCGATTAGTGGAATCTTGATTCGGTTCTTGTCATTCTGTTGACAAATTGCTTGTAAAAAGCCGATTGACTTCCGGCAACTTGGCTGAAACGATTATTTTTTGAATTGCCTAACACCAAAGTGTTAGGCGATTTTCTTTTGCGAATCCCCCTTTTGTGGGTTCAAATGCCAAGCGACTTGGCATATAGTGTAGCCGTGCAAACACAAGAGACAAGCGTTTGCCAAATTCAATCCTGTTGACGATCATTGTTCGATAATACTTTTACTCGATCAGAAAGGTATCGTAGATGACAACCCACACAACCTCTCAAAAAAATCCGATGGCACGCGTCATGTCTTTGCGCGATTTTCGGCTGTTGCTTGCGGGCACGGCAACCTCGCTGCTCGGCGATCAATTCGCCCTCATTGCCACGCCGTGGCTGACGCTGCAACTGACCGGCGATCCAGTCGCGCTGGGCACGGTCTTGGCGCTGGAAGGCATTCCGCGCGCGCTCTTTATGCTCATCGGCGGCGCAATTACCGATCGGCTCTCGCCGCGGCGCATCATGCTTATCGCGGATTTCATCCGCTTGTTCCTGACGGGCTTGATGGCGGGTGCGGTTTTGACCGGCGCAGTTCAAATCTGGATGTTGTACGCGTTTGGGTTGGCGTTTGGCCTGGTGGCAGGTTTCGCCGTGCCTGCCGAGAACAGTATCGTGCCGATGATCGTGAAAGAACAGGATTTGCAAGCGGGCAACTCGATCATGATGGGCATTACGCAACTGATCGGCTTTGTTGGTCCGACTTTAGCTGGCATCATGATCGGCGGATTCTCCAATTCGTCGTTCGGCGTCGGTCTAGCGTTGGCGATTGACGCGGTAACCTTCGCGGTTTCGGCGGCTTGTCTGGGGTTGATTCGAACGGGCAGTCAAAAGCAAGTCACCACGGATGCGAAAGAAAGTGTGTGGGCTTCTATCTTAACGGGCATCAAATACTTGTGGAGTGATTCTGTTTTGCGGATGATGGTCTTTGTTCTTACGGCGGTCAATTTCTTGCTGATGGGTCCATTGCTGGTGGGCATTCCTGTCCTGGCAAATCAACGCTTGCCCGAAGGCGCAACCGCCTTTGGTCTGCTCATGTCGGCTTTTTCAGGCGGTAGTTTGATTGGTTATATCCTTGCTGGCGCGCTGCCTCGTCCGAGTGGGACAATGATGCGAATCATTATGCTCGCGCTGCTCGCGGCATTCGGCGCGGTCGTTGCGGCGCTGGGTGTGATTACGTCGACGTGGGTGGACTTTGTCCTACTTTTCTTGATCGGCTTGGGCAACGGCTATATCGGCATCATCCTTTTTACCTGGATGCAAACGCGCGCGCCGAAAGAGATGCTGGGACGCATTATGAGCATCTTGATGTTCTCGAACACCGGGTTGGTGCCAGTCTCGCAAGCGATTTCGGGCATGGTGAGCAAGTGGGATTTGACCTTTTTGTTCGCGATAGCCGGCGCGTTGGTGTTGCTGGTGACGCTGTGGGCAGCACTTCAACCTGAGATGAAATTATTCAGCGAAAGTTTGACAGTCGCTGCGCCTGCAGAATAGCGCGCACACAGAAAGTTGAATCGCCTAACACCAAAGTGTTAGGCGTTGTTGTTTTTAGAATCCCACTTTAGCGGGTTCAATTCCAGAGTCGCTTGGTGTATAGTGGAGCCATGGAAACACAAGATACAATCAGCAATTACGAAATCCGAGTCAAAGGTCATCTGGGCAAAAATGCCGCGACCTGGTTCCCTGATTTGACAATCGATCGCACTTTTGAAGGTGAAACGATTCTGTGTGGTCCCGTCGTCGATCAGTCGGCACTGCACGGCATCTTGATGCGAATCCGCGACCTCGGATTGACCTTGACGTTGGTTCGGCAAATGGAGGACAAGCAATGAGCAAGATTCTGGTAACGTATGCCACACGCGCAGGTTCGACTGTTGCGGTTGCCGAAAAAATCGGCGAGGCGCTGCGCGCGAATGGTGCGATAGTGGATGTCTGCGCGGTTAAAGAGGTGCGCGATGTGAACGGGTACGCGGCGGTCATCATCGGCAGTGCGATTCGCATGGGGAGTTGGCTGCCCGAAGCCGTCGAGTTCGCCAAGCGGAATCAAGCGCAGTTGCGTCAATTGCCAACCGCGTTCTTCACCTGCCATCGGCTCAACACAAGCGATGATGTGACGAGTCGTCAAGCGCGCGAAGCGTACACGGCTCCCGTGCGCCAAATCGTGACGCCAAAGACGGAAGTCTTTTTCAACGGCACGATGGACTATGCCAAACTCAATTTCTTGGATCGCACATTGGCAAAAGCCGTTGAGAAATCCACGAATACCAAAGAAGGGGATTTCCGAAATTGGGACGCGATTCGCGCGTGGGCTGAATCGCTTGCGCCGATGTTGCAAGTTGCGTAGGACAAAAGGAGATTCGAGATGAACCGTTCAGCCACAAACATGACCCGCCGAGAATTTCTCGCACTCGCTGCTCAAGTCGGCGTTGCAACCGCGCTGGCTCCAACGCTTGCCGCATGCGCGCCGAGCGGCCCAACGTATGACGATCACGTAAAGCGCGTCTGGGAACAACCATTGGATGCTGGAGGCAACATGAACAGCCAAATCTTGGAGATCATCCGTTATGCGACGCTTGCGCCATCGGGACACAATACCCAGCCGTGGAAATTTGCGATCAAGGACAACACGATTCGGATTCTGCCCGATTTCGCGCGCCACCTTGCCATCGTTGATCCCGATGATCGCGAATTGTTCATCAGTCTCGGCTGCGCGCTGGAAAACCTGGTGATTGCCGCGCAACAAATGGGCTATGCCGACGAAACCGCCCTGTTTCCCGCGAATGATCCCGATGCGATTGTCGTGCGGTTGAACGAAAGCAAAACAAAAAGCGACAGCCATCTGTTCGACGCGATTCCGATAAGGCAAAGTACGCGGAATGAGTACGCCAAGCAAAAGATTCCAACGGATGATTTGCAAAAACTCGAGCAAGCGTCTCAAGCACCATGTATTTCGGCATTGCTGTTCACGGAGAATCAGCCAATCGAGTCGTTCATCGAATACGTCAAAGAAGGCAATCGCCAGCAATATGCCGATAAGCATTTCGTCGAGGAACTGATTCAATGGCTGCGCTTTAACGACGACGAGGCATTGCAACGTCGGGATGGTTTGTCAACGCGCTGTTCGGGCAATCCTTCGACGCCGCGCTGGCTTGGTTCCTTCTTTGTGGGCGGATCGAACGGCGATGACCAGACCGAGAAGGACGCTAAGAACATTCGCAGTTCGGCGGGCATGATGTTGTTCGTGTCGGAACGCAATGACAAAGCCGCGTGGGTTGAGACGGGTCGTGCGTACGAACGGTACGCGTTGACGGCGACGACGTTGAACATTAAATCGGCATTTCTCAACCAACCCATCGAAGTGCCGACACTCCGTTCGCAATTGCAAACGCGTTTCAATTTGGCAGGCGCGTACCCACAACTCTTGTTGCGCTTTGGGTATTCGCAAGTGATGCCGCGCTCGCTACGGCGTCCTATCGAAGCCGTTATTGGACGCGGATAAACGCGGACAAACGCGGATTTTTCTTTTTGTTGAACTGATTGAGACTTTTGAAAAACGGGCAAATTTTAAGGTTGGCGCGCCATTGACAAGCACGGACGTAATGTGCATGATGGAACCCTCGGCGAGTCCAAGCGCCTGAGCAGAAAGCGGTTTCGTCATGAGCGAAATA
>JACRMI010000144.1 GCA_016215025.1 Chloroflexota bacterium | reverse complement strand
GCCTCCTTACAGAAGCAGTATGAACGAAAAGATTCGATTATGCGATTGTTAATCCGATGTGCGGATGTGACGACTCAGCAACAATGTGTACGATGTCTCTGGACTTTTTTGTGTACGATGTCCTTGGACACGACAATTAGGAGCTTATGCTAGACATTTGGATTGCTTTTATCACTGGATTGACCGCCGGCGGTCTGAGCTGCATGGCAGTTCATGGCGGCTTGCTCACGAGTTCTCTGGCAAGCCAATTGGAAAAAGATTTCCAAAATCAACCGCACACAAAACAATCGCGACCTCAACTCGCCGCACCCATCACCGTTTTTTTGTTGGCGAAGCTGGCAGCCTATACTTTGCTCGGCTTTTTGCTTGGGCTGGTCGGTTCTACGCTCTCACTCACTCCTTTGATGCGAGCACTGCTTCAATTCGCCATCGGCATTTTCATGATCGGCAACGCGCTCCGCATGTTCAACGTTCATCCGATCTTTCGCTATTTCAATTTTGAGACGCCTTCGTTCATCACGCGCTTTATCCGCAAATCGTCGAAAGGCAAAACAGCATTCGCCGCGCCCGTTTTTCTCGGCGCGATGACGGTACTGATTCCGTGCGGCATCGCGCAGAGCATGATGGCAGTCGCGCTCGGCAGCGCGAATCCGCTTATCGGCGCAGCGATCATGTTTGCATTTACTCTCGGCGCGAGTCCTGCCTTTTTTGCGCTCACGTATTTCGCGGCGCGCATGGGCGCGATGTTAGAGAAATATTTCATGCGCCTGGTCGCCATCGTCTTGCTGCTGCTTGGCGTCTATGCGATCGATACAGGGTTGAATATGGTCGGCTCACCCTATTCTTTGTCGAACACCGTCCAGACGTTGACGAGTCCTGCAAGCGCAGCCGAGTCTGAAGGTCCCGCGGCAGACTTGACGCTCTATGCTCACGACGACGGCTACACTCCCAGAACGCTCAATGCGCTAGCGGGTCAACCGCTCAAGCTTCAAGTCGTGACGAAAAATACCACGTCATGCGCGCTCGCCTTTACGATACCGGAACTCAACGTTGCCAAAGATTTGCCTGTGACCGGTAACGTCGTTTTAGATATTCCTGCTCAGCCGCAAGGCAAGGTCATGCGTTTTTCCTGCTCGATGGGAATGTATACCGGACAGATTGTGTTCAAGTAGCCTATTCAGAAACCCGTTTTCTTGTTTGGTATTTGTAAGAAGAATTAAACTGCAGAAAACGGGTTTCCAACTATGTTTTGAATCGTGAAAAAACAACTCTTTCGTGTCCCGGAAATGTATTGTTCGACCTGCGTGATCTCGCTGGAAGGCTTGGAAGATTCACTTCCCGGCATCAAACGCATCTCCGCAAGTTATCATAAACAGCAAATGGAAGTGATCTACGATGAAGCCCAACTTAGCGAAGCTGCCATCATTGCCGCAGCCGCCCAATTAGGATTTCATCCCGTCCCAGTAAGTTGACCGTTCACAAGGTTCCTCCAATCTGTCATCCTGAGCGAAGCGACACCCAGAGCGAGTGGAGCGAGTCGAAGGATCTCTCATCGTCGTTGTGAGATGATTCGCTTCGTTCAGGATGACACCGGCAAGTATTTTATTCGCGAAGATTCGCACAGATTCGTGGGAGAACTGATAGGTGTTTCGTGTCTGAAGTCAAAAGCGTGACAATGCCCGTAACCGGCATGACATGCGCGCATTGCGCCAACACCATCGAGCGGAATGTGAGCAAGTTGTCCGGCGTCAACCTCGCGAACGTTAACCTCGCAACGGAAAAATTATCCGTTGCGTTTGACCCTGCTCAACTCGACGAACAGGGCATCATCGCGCGCGTCACCCAAATTGGGTACGGCATTGCGACCGGCAAAGCTGAACTTCCCATCACCGGCTTGAGCGACAACGCCGACGCACTCTCATTGGAAAAGTTGCTGTCCAAGCAAGATGGCGTCCTCGTCGCTAACGTTAGCTATGGCACGGAACGCGCGTCGATTGAATTTATTCCCGGCATGACCGGCATCGCCGACTTGATGACCGTCATTCGCAAAGCCGGATTCAACGTCGTCCAAGTCGGCGAAAGCGAAACGATTCAAGATGTCGAGGCGCAAGTGCGCGCGGCAGAAACGACGCGGCAAAAACGTTTGCTCATCATCGGCTTGATCTTTACGCTCCCGCTCGTCGTCTATAGCATGTCGCGCGATTTTGGCTGGGTGTCATTCCCCTACGATAATTACGCCATGCTCGTCGCTGCGTCCGTCGTGCAATTCGTCGTTGGCTGGCAATACTATATCGGCGCATTCAAAAGTTTGCGCGCGGGTGGCGCGAACATGGATGTGCTCATCGCGCTCGGTTCATCGGTGGCGTATTTCTACAGCGTCGGCGTGACCCTCGGCGTCATTCCCAGCGCGAACGTTTATTTTGAGACCGGCGCGGCGATCATCACGCTCATCGTGCTGGGCAAATTTCTCGAAGCGCGCGCAAAAGGCAAAACATCGGAAGCTTTAAAAGCGTTGATGGGCTTGCAAGCCAAGACCGCGCACGTCGTCCGCGACGGCAACGAAATCGAAATTGAGATCGAGCAAGTGAATGTCGGCGATACGATCATCGTGCGCCCCGGCGATAAAGTTCCTGTCGACGGCATCATCAGCGATGGACATTCGACATTTGACGAATCGATGATTACGGGCGAGTCGATGCCGGTGAGCAAGGGACCGGGCAATGAAGTCATCGGCGCGACGATCAACAAGGAAGGTCTCATTCACTTTGAAGCGACCAAGGTCGGCAAGAACACAACGCTCGCCCAAATCGTGCGGCTCGTGCAAGAAGCGCAGGGCAGCAAAGCGCCGATTCAAAAACTCGCCGATCAGATCAGCGCATACTTTGTGCCGATCGTCATTCTCATCGCGGTGGTGACGTTCGTCGGTTGGATCGCCATGGCAAACGCCGATTGGTCGGGCGCGATGATTAACGCCGTCGCCGTTCTCGTCATCGCGTGTCCGTGCGCGCTCGGTCTGGCGACGCCGACTGCCATCATGGTCGGCACGACGAAGAGCGCAGAGAACGGAATTCTTTTCAAGAACAGTGAAGCATTGGAACGCGCGGGACGCGTGCGCACGGTCGTGCTCGACAAAACGGGAACCATCACGCGCGGCGAACCGACGGTGACGAATATCATCACGCTATCGGCGAAAACATCCGATGAGCTTTTGCAGATCGCGGCGAGCGCCGAACGTGGATCGGAACATCCGTTAGGCCGCGCGATTGTCGATGCGGCCCATTCAAAAAAACTGCAACTCGACGAACCCGAGTCGTTTAAAGCGATTAGCGGCTCTGGCATTCGCGCAACTGTTCGCGAACATGAGATTATCATTGGCAATCGGCGCTTGATGGAAAAGGAAGGCGTCGCGCTCGATGCTGCCGCCAATGAAATCAATCGCTTGCAGGCGGAAGGCAAAACCGCGATGCTGATCGCTCAAGGCAGCGACGATTTTGAACAACCGGCGCAGTTGCTCGGATTGATTGCCGTCGCCGACACGGTGAAACCCACCTCACGCCAAGCCATCGCCGAATTGCGGCAACTGGGTCTCGCCGTGGTGATGATAACGGGCGACAATCAGCGCACCGCGCAAGCGATTGCGCAAGAAGTTGGGATCGATCAAGTCCTAGCGGAGGTGTTGCCCAAGGATAAAGCAGCCGCCATCAAACGACTGCAAGAAGGACCACCGGAGGGTAAAGCGCAAGTTGTAGCGATGGTGGGCGATGGCATCAATGATGCGCCTGCGCTAGCGCAAGCCGATGTGGGTATCGCCATTGGCACAGGAACCGATGTCGCGATGGCGACCGCGGGCATCACGTTGATTAGCGGCGATCTCCATGGCGTCGCGCGCGCGATATCACTTTCGCGTGGAACGTTTCAAACCATCGTGCAGAATTTGTTTTGGGCATTCTTTTACAACGTCGTTCTGATTCCACTCGCGTCATTCGGTTTTATGATGCCGATGGTCGCCGCGAGCGCGATGGCATTCAGTTCGATTTTTGTCGTGACCAACAGTTTACGTTTGCGCGGGTTCAAGGTCGAATCGCTCACGTTACCCAAGCCACTGCCGCGCCAACTATTAGAACTCACGCCGCGATTGGCAGCGCCCGCCGTTGCATTAGCGCTTCTCATCGCGCTCTCACTTGGCTTGCTGCAACCCACGCAAACGGAAGCGATGGGCATGGCCCGCAAGACAACTTATCGTGCAGTGCTCAATACCAAGATACTGATCAAACCGTACCTGCCGACGACGCTCGATATTCAAATCATCGATCAATTTGGCAAGCCCCTTACCGAGTCTGACATCAGTACCTTGGGGCAGTACATGTACGTGGTCGCCGTGCCGCGCGATTTGAGATCATTTGAGGCAAATGTCATCCCCCTAATTCAGGGTGGAGGCATGGGCAGCGGCATGGCAAACGCGTCAAACCCGCCTGCCAAAGCATTACCCATCGCAAGCTCAATTCTCCCCACTTTTATATTCCCCGCGAATGGAGAATACTTTGTCTTTATCAGTTTCCGGCCCAACGGCGGCGATCAAGTCGCTCTCTCCGTTCCTCTCACTGTAGGCGGCGCAACCACCCCAGCAGCGGAACTCGATACCAAGACCCTCCCGACCGGATGGGTGGGCAATTTACGCGTGACTCTAAAATCGGCTGGAACGTTCAATGCAAACCAGTCCAACTTGATCAGCTTTGACCTGGTCAATCCAGACGGCACGTCGCGCGCGGATGAAATTGAAATGATGTCAGAGGCGGCTTTAGCTTTGTATATCGTCGATGAAAATGTCACGACCCTGCTGCGTCCCGATTTGATCGATCGACGCGCGATGCAATTCTCGGTTTACTTTCCAAAACCAGGAAAATATAAAGCGTGGTTCGCGTTCAAGTTCCCGAATCAAATGCAATACGTTCCATTCGTCATCGACGTGAAATAAGCGAGCGAAAAAAAAGTGGCGCGTGGATTGGACAACAAGAATTGGCAAACGTCGCGTTACGAGCAGCCGTCCACTGAGAAGGTTGACTGCGCAAAAGGCAGTCTTATAACCGATTCGTATGCTTGCCTATAAGAGCGTCTTGTATGCGGGGCGAGGACAAGAAAAATATCCCAGGTTTATCCGAACATTTCTTATTGATCTGCATAACGCAATCGGATAAAATGATATTGGAGTTGGCGAGTAACAGACCAAGCGCGTCATGATCGGCGTGAGAAGATTTTTCTCACGCCGATTTGTTTTGTCGAAGGGAGAATTCCACATGAACTCACACAGAATGACCCGCCGTGAATTCTTGCGGAGCGCCGGAATCGGCGCGACCTTCCTATTTGGTCAACCCTTGTGGCTTGGGCGAGTCTCCTTGTCGTCCAATCCGAGTGCTCTCTCTTTGGATAAGGAACCAATCGAACCGGACGCCGAAATCTCGATTATCGCGCGTGACACGACAATGCAAATCTTGCCCGGCGCACCAACGCGCGTTTATACCTACGAAGGCAAGTTGTTGAGTGGTGCGGGCGTCACCGTCGATTCAATCCCCGGCAGTTATCTTGGTCCGATCCTGCGCGCGCAGAGCGGCAAAAAGATTCGCATCGTCTTCCGCAATAATCTGATCGAGAAAAGCGTAATTCATCCGCACGGTTTTCGCGTACCGCCAGAATGCGATGGCTCGCCCACACAAGCGATCTCTCCGGGCGAGACGAAGCTTTACGAATTCCAAGTGGTCGATCGGGCGGGACCGTATTGGTTCCATCCTCACCCAATGGGACGCACCGCCGAACAGGTCTTGATGGGCATGGCGGGATTGTTTCACGTTTGGGATCCGGAAGAGGAACGCGCGATACCAGGCGCAAGCACGGGCGCGAATGACGTGCCGATGGTCATCCAAGATCGCACGTTCGACCGCAACAATCAAATCCTCTATCAACCGAACATGATGTACGGGTATCTGGGCAATCGCATTCTCGTGAACGGCAAACCGGACGCGACATTTGCGCTCGAGCCCCGAGCATACCGGCTGCGCTTGCTCAACGGCTCGAACGCGCGCACGTACAAACTAGCGTGGAGCAACAACATGGCGCTGCGAGTCATCGGCACAGATGGCGGCTTGTTGTCAGAGCCAGTTTCCAAGAACTATGTGATGTTGATGCCGGGTGAGCGGATCGACGTGTGGGCGGATTTCGCCGCGCTCGCGGGCAAGTCGGTAACCCTTCGCAGTCTAGCATTCGATCCAGGTGGTATGGGCATGATGAGCGGCGGCATGGGAGGCAGAGGCATGATGGGCGGTGGCATGAGCGGCACAGGCATGATGGGATCGACGATGGGCATCGGCGCTCCCTTCGATATTCTCACTGTGAACGTCGGCACACACGCAACTTCCACCCCTGTCTTAGGTCTGCCGCCTGCTCTAGGGATGCGCTACACCGTCAACAATGTTCCAAACTACAACTCGCCTCGTCCATTCACGCTCGAGATGGGACACATGATGACCTGGACGATCAATGGTCGCGTTTACGACATGATGGCGGTGGCTGACGACGAAAAAGTAACTCGCGATGAACCGATCGCGTGGGAGTGGATCAACAACTCGCCGATTCCGCATCCAATGCACATACACAACGTCCAATTCAAGGTCGTCCAGCGAACGCCGCCGGCGTATTCGGCGAGTTACGGCACGATTAGTGACGGGCTGGTTGACAGCGGCTGGAAAGACACCGTTCTGGTCTGGCCCGGCGAGCGCGTCAAGATCGCGATGACGTTTACGCACTATACGGGCATGTATATGTATCATTGTCACATCTTGGAGCACGAAGACATGACGATGATGCGCAACTTGATGATTGTCGCCCCGACGATGCCGACGATGCCGGGAATGTAATCTGCGCGATGACAGACCCATGTTAAATTCCGCACCGATTGGATCCAAAAAGAAAACTCGTTTCGGGTGGAAAAGATGGCTGTTGGCGATTGTCAGCGTCGTCGTTCTTTTGGCGCTTGGCTTGATATGGTTCTGGGGAAATTCCACTCAGCCGCGCGAAGCGCCGGAAGCTGAGCGGGTGCTTCAAGCGCAGTCACTCACGCCGTTCCAGATTCTCATCCCGGCATTCCTACCGCTGGGCTTTGATCGAAGCAACGTCGAAATTCAAACCGATCAATCGGGACCGCAAGGGGAACCGATGGTGCGGTTGATCTATTCCACTCCACGAGAAGTACGACTCACACTCAGCGAATGGATTCCGAAAGACGCACAGACGACCGATGCGGCGCGTCAAGTTTCCGCCGACACGACAGCGAGCTTGCAGGCATGTATGTGCTTGTGCCGGACGAATGGTGTATGCGATCTCGGTCAGGTGATGACGCAAGTTGGACCGCTGCGCGTCGTGGCGTCAAGTTCGAACGGGCAACTCGTACCCAGGAATCTGATGCAGGCAATTCTCAGTACACTCGCCCCGGCTTCCGGTCTCCACATCTTTTCGTCCTGGGAAGAAATTCCGTTGATTGTTAAAGCGCCGCCAGCAGTTCAAGTTCCGGTGAACGAAAACGGCATTCAACAAGTCATGCTCGTCGTATCGTCGAGCGGTTATACGCCCGCACACTTTGCGGTGAAGAATAATCTCCCGGTGCGGCTGACCTTTCGACAACTGGGGCAAGTGGGCTGCGGCAACGAGTTATACATCCAATGGGGTCCGCAACTATGGGGGCATTTGTTGCTGGCGACTCCAAACGAAACGCAGGTCTTGACGTTCACCCCGACGCTGGTAGGAACGTTTCCATTTCATTGCCCCCACAAGGTCTTTCAAGGTGTGATGACTGTCCAAGAATAACTCAAATTCACTGAAAGGTGATGCGCAATGCTAAAAGCGTAAAACGTAAACCTGGATACTGCTCACTGTATACTGTTTACTGTTCACTGATCACTCGTCACTCGACGTTCGTCACTCTCAAGAGGAGGCAACAATGAACAAACCACTTGGCGCAGCAATGATCGTGTTGGCGGCAGTACTGGCAATCGCACCGGTGTTTTCGGATTGCCAGTCGCAAGGCAAGTCGCTCACGCTGCAAAACGGCAACACCGTTCCAATGAAATGTCATTGGGCAGGTCTTGCCGAAATCGGCGTCGCCATTCCACTTGGCGTGTCCGGAATCCTGGCTCTTCGCAAACAGCGCAAGGAAAACTTGCGCACGCTTGCCATTATAGGCGGCGTGTCCGGAATCTTGGCGATCCTGTTTCCGACATTCATAATCGGCGTGTGCGCGAACTCTACCATGAACTGTCGCGTGATCATGCTGCCGACGTTGGTTGCGGCGGGCACGCTCGCCACGTTGGCAAGCGTCGTGTTGTTCATCACCGCGCGCGAACAACCCTTGCCGATAGCGGGAGCAGCGGCATGAGTTTGTTCGAGTTGGCGTGGAAAAATCTTGCCGGGAATACGTTCCGCAGTACGGTCGTGGCGGTCTGCGCGTTGTTGGTGGCGGCATTCGCCCTGTTCGCAACGCTGGTCTTGCGCGGCGCTGCCACCAGTCTGCAACTCGCGTCGGACCGCTTGGGCGCGGATATCGTGGTGGTCCCGGAGGGGGCTGAAGCCAAAATGGAGGGCGCGTTGATGATGGGCGTCCCCGCCCAGTTTTGGATGCCCAAAGACAATGTGGCCCAAGTCGCGACCATTCCCGGAGTTCAAGGAGTCTCGCCGCAGGTCTATCTTGCTACGCTAACGGGCGCTTCGTGTTGTTCGGTCTCCGATATGTTTATGATCGCCTACGACCCTCAAAGCGACTTTACGATCCGGCCGTGGCTCAAGCAGGAATTGAGCGATGGGCTGCGGATGGGCGAAGTCGTGGGCGGCGCGTATATCTCGGCGACCGAAGGCAAACAGGGGATCCGCGTGTACGGCTATCTGGTGAATCTCAAGACCAACATCGAGCCGACCGGCACAGGGCTGGATCAAAGTTTGTTCTTTACAATGGACACGGCGCGCGATATCGCGCGGATTTCCCACACTCAAGCCAAGCAACCACTCACGCTGCCAGCCGATCAAGTCTCGGCGGTCCTAGTCAAACTTAAACCCGGCGTCGATCCACACTTGACGGCGATCCAAATTTATCGGAGCGTGCCCGGCGTCGTTCCGATTGAAAGCGCCAATCTGTTTCAATCGTCACGGCGGCAGTTGACGGGCTTACTCAGCACAGTCGGGATCATGTTGGGGCTAACCTGGGTGTTGTCCGTCGCGTTCATCGGCTTGGTGTTTTCGATGGCAGCTAACGAACGCCGCCGCGAACTGGGCGTTCTGCGCGCGCTCGGCGCGACACGCCGCTTTGTCTTTGAATCCTTGTTAGCCGAAGCCATGCTGTTGGCGCTGTGCGGCGGCGCGTTTGGGATCTTCCTCGCAGTCCTGGCAGTCTATCTATTCCGGCAGTTAATCATGAACTCCCTGGGCATCCCTTTTTTGCTGCCGTCGCCTGGCGCGCTGACACTGCAAATTGGCGCGGGACTAGTTCTGGCTCTTGGGACAGTCTTTTTAGCGGCGCTCTTCCCGGCGATCAAGATCAGTCGGCAAGATCCCGCCATCGCAATGCGGGAGTAGCGCCATGATCGAGTTGAAGAACGTCACCAAGTCTTTTAAATTGGGCGAAGGTAATTCGCTGACGGCAGTGCGAGGGATCAATGCGCAGATCGATACGGGCGAGTTCGTTATCATCGTTGGTCGCTCTGGATCGGGAAAAACCACTTTTCTGAATCTCGCCGCCGGTCTGACTCATCCGACGTCTGGCGCGGTTTTTCTGGAAGGCGAGGACCTTTGGAAACTGAGCGACCAGCGGCGATCGATTTTGCGGAACCGCAAAATCGGATTTGTCTTTCAGTTTCCCAGTCTGCTGCCGACGTTGACGGTTTACGAAAACGTCCTGCTGCCGACGACGTTCGTATCGAATGACGAGCGCTCTGCCGCGCGCCCCCGTGCGCTCGCGCTGCTAGAACGCGTCGGCTTGTCCGACAAAGTGAGCATGTATCCACGCCAATTATCGGCGGGACAGCAACAGCGCGTAGTGATCGCGCGCGCGCTGATCAATCAGCCGCAGGTGATCCTGGCGGACGAGCCGACGAGCAACCTCGACGAAAAAACCGAATTGGAGATCATGGACTTGTTCCGCGAACTCCATGCCAGTCTGGGGTTGACGATTGTGCTGGTCACGCATACGCGCCAGCTCATCTCCGCGGGGATGCGCTCGATCGAATTGGCACTTGGTCAAATCGTAGACCGCGCGTCTGTTCCAGCGTAGGACAAAAGCTTGCGCCAATTTGTCCTACATGTTAAGGAGATTCCTATCATGGGGAAAAAGCAAAAGATTTTCATATTCACGATGGTATCTGCCCTTGTTTTGATTCTGATCGTGTCGGCATTTCTGATCGGTCAAATGACTGCGCCGTCGAACGTGACGCTGTTCCAAGGCAGTACCACAACTGCGCAAGTCGCATTACCGCTTAGCAACGATCAGACAAGTCCGTCCAATAGCACACTGCCGCTTGCCAATGGAATGACCTCCGACGCATGTCCCATGATGAACGGCATGGGCATGACAGGCATGACGGGCATGACAGGTATGAACGGCATGGGCACGCAAAACATGTCCGGTATGATGGGCATGTCTGGCATGAGCGGCGGTCAAATGATGGGCGTTGACGCATTCTCGTATGCGACCGCGAATCCGTGGTGGTTGCTAGGTTGGCTCGTTCTGTTCCTGATTCTTGTTGGCTTGATCGCCGGTCTCGTCGCGAGCGGCTTTTGGCTGGCTAGAAGAACCAAGCCGAACCAAGGAATCTCTTAATCCTTCGGCTTTGCTCAGAAAGTCTCTCAAGCTCTCTTTTCAGTTTCTCTGCTTCACTTCGGGGTTGACCGGCGTTGGCAATTTCTCGCCGCGCAACCCCGCCAGCAAATTCTCCGCCGCCATCGTCGCCATCTTGGTGCGCGTCGTCACCGATGCGCTGGCGATGTGCGGCGCGACGATGCAATTCTCCAACGTGAGCAACGGATCGTTCAGCGCAATCGGCTCTGGATCGGTCACGTCGAGCGCCGCGCCCGCAATCACGCCATCACGCAGCGCCGCATACAGCGCCGCTTGATCGACGACCGGACCACGCGATGTGTTGACGATGATCGCCGTCTGCTTCATTTTGCTCAGCAAATCCTGGTTGACCAATTTGCGCGTCTCGTTCGTCAGCGGCACATGCACGCTCACGAAATCCGCTTGACGCACGACCGTATCGAGATCAGAGTATGTGATGCCGAGTTCTTTTTCCAAATCCTCGCGGCGGAATGGATCATAGTACATCACGCGCATGTCGAAACCCTTGGCACGCTTTGCCATCGCCGCGCCAATGCGTCCCAAACCGATTAGACCCAACGTCGCGCCATGAATATCCTGACCCAGCAAGACGGTCAGTCCCCAGGTTTTCCACTTGCCCGCGCGCGTGTAGCGATCCCCTTCGACCACACGGCGCGCGGCTGCCATCAACAACGTGAACGCAAAATCCGCCGTCGTTTCAGTGAGCACGCCAGGCGTGTTGCCCACCGCGATACCGCGCTGCGTCGCCGCTGGCACATCGATGTTATCGAAACCGACAGCGCAATTGCTCACCACCTTGAGTTTCGGCGCGGCGTCCATGAGTGTCGCATCGATTTTATCGGTGAGCAGCGAGAGCAAGCCATCCAGATCGCGCACCTTGCTCAGCAACAAATCGCGCGGCGGCGGAAGTTCCTCTTGCCAAATCTCGGCATCGCACACCGGCAAAATCAGATCGAGCGCTTTTTGCGGCAGCATCCGCGTTACGAACACTTTGGGTTTCATGAGTCCTCCGTTAAATTATTGCCCGCGAATCTTCGCTAATTTTCGCAAATAATATACGCTCAATCCTGTCATGCTGAGGAGCGGTTGCGCCATCAAAGATAGCGCGCCATCTTTGATGGCGATGCGACGAAGCATCTCGCAATTCAGAGTGACAAGATTCGCGGAGATTCGCGTGGATTCGCAGGCGAACTATTTGATCTGTGTATTGGAAAGTTTTTCGAGCAGCAGCGCAAAACTGGAATTGTCCATGTCACCCTGCCCTGCGTTGAGCGTCGCCGACATTAGTTCGCGCACTTGCGCCGTCACGGGCAACGAGACGCCATACGCTTTGCCCGTTTCCATGATAATGTCCAAATCTTTGCGATGCAAACGCATTCGAAAACCTGGTTTGAAATTGTGATCGATCATGCGCTGACCGTGAAATTCCAGACTGCGACTGTACGCCGCGCCGCCCATCAACGCCTCGCGCACCTTCGCTGGATCGACGCCGGCTTTGGACGCAAACACCAATGCCTCCGCCACCGCTTCGATGTTGATCGCCGTGAGAATTTGGTTCGCCGCTTTGGTAATTTGCCCCGCGCCCGAATCGCCCATCAGCGTGATCGTCTTGCCCAGCGCGCGAAAGATCGGCAGCGCGCGATCAAACGCGGCTGGCTTGCCGCCGACCATGATCGTGAGCGTGGCCTTTTGCGCGCCAATATCGCCGCCGCTTACCGGCGCATCGAGAAAATCACAGCCACGCGCTTCGGCTTGAATCGCCAGGTTTTTCGAAGCGACGGGCGAAATCGTGCTCATGTCGATAATCAACGTGCCCGCGCGCGCGCCTTCCAAAATGCCGTCTTTGCCCGCGACCGCATGCTCAACGTCAGGCGTATCCGGCAAGTTGGTGATAACCACATCACTTTTCTGTGCGACTTCTTTGGGCGAGTTGCACCACACCGCGCCCGCCGCCAACACATCTTCGATTTTGGAGCGTGTGCGCGTGAACACGTTGCACGCAAATCCTGCTTTCATCAAGTTTTGCGTCATCGGCTTGCCCATCGCACCCAGTCCGATAAAACCAATGCGTTCCATGATTCCTCCGCGTAAAAAAAATCCCGGAAACAATTTAATCGCAATGGGCTTTTTCGTCAATGCGCGTTTATTTTATTTTGCGCCCCCTCAATACGCAGACGTCGCGCTGTTGTCGCTTCGACACCCTTGGCAAATCAATGGCACCTCGCCGGGCAAAGGAGAACCGCGCGACTTGTTATTTCTCTTTCTATCTTGAGCAGTTAATGAGCACTTTTCGAACTGGATATGCGCGCTGAGTTGTGGCATAGTCGAGACAGGATTTTAGGAAAGGAAGATGCTTATGCCAAAGCTTACTCGACTCGGCGGCAAGCGCCGATGGATCGTTTTGGCTGTGGTCGGGCTATTGATGGTGATGGCTCTCGTCGCCTTCGTTCCTCCAAATACTCAAACCGTAACTTCCCAACGGCATCCAGTCGATTCTTACGACCAAGCGGTACAACGCATCCAAGCTATTCAAGCGGAACAGACGGCGACGTTCAATCCGTTGTGTCGACTTCAGTTCATGACGCATGGCAAAAAGGTGGCGCGCGCGATTATATTCGTCCACGGCTATACTTTTTGTCCGCAAATGTTTCAGGTGTTGGCGACCAAGTTTTACGACCTCGGCTACAATGTGTTGATTCCGCCTTTGCCCCACCACGGTCTAGCGGACCGATTGAATGCCGCTCAAGCGCACCTTACCGCCGAAGAAATGGCCGTTTACTCGGATCAAGGAGTCGATCTCGCTCACGGTCTCGGCGATCACGTAACTATGGTCGGGATTTCAGCCGGTGGGTTGGTCACCGCTTGGGCGGCAGAGCATCGGAGCGATCTTGATTTGGCCGTGCCAATTTCTCCGGGATTCGGTTTTGCTCAGGTACCCGCGCCATTAACGGTGCCGGCGGCGAACCTCTACTTGTGGTTGCCCAATTCGTTTCAATGGTGGGACCCCGATTTGAAAGAGGCGGCGGGTCCGCCCAATGCGTACCCCCGCTATTCGACCCATGCGTTAGCGCAAATTCTGCGGTTCAGTTTCGCCGCCAAAGCACATGCCCGGCAGACTGCGCCATTGGCTCATTCAATCTTGGTGATTACGAACGACAATGACAAGTCGGTCGACAATGCGGCCACCAATGGGGTGGTAAACGATTGGCGCAATCAGGGCGCCCGCGACCTTCGGACTTTTACGTTCGACGCAAGTCTCAAGCTCGGTCACGATTTGATCGATCCCGCACGCCCCGATCAGCGCATTGATATAGTCTATCCCAAGCTGATCGATCTGATTACGAACCGCTGACCTCTCGATATCGGAATCGTCCAAGCTAAAGCAAGCATGTATCGCTACAAACCAAGCCCGCACCAGGTAATTTGGATGCGGGCTTGGTCTATCTTCCACCTACTCAAATTGGCGGTTTTTGGCAGTTGCTTCTCTGGAATTGGCAGTCGAATTACGCTTGAATACGCGTAGGACAGTTTTCTAAATTGTCCGATTTATCCAAAGGAGCAAAATCATGGAACACACAGCGAATTTGGTCGTATTCGATTGGTATTACAAAATGGCGGGGCTGGCGATGCGCACGATTGGGCGAACCAGCGACAGCATTCGGCTGGGCTTGACGCGGGGCTTTGATTCTGGCGAAATGATGGACCGAATCTACAACAACCGAGCCAGCGGTCGATATGGTATCGGTTGGCTCGCCGATCGCTATTATCTCGATCAAATCGGCTGCAAGGGTTTACGCGGGCGCAAGGAAATCTTAAAGCGCGAATTGCGCAAAACGATTCAAACCCAACTGCGCGATGGTCGACAACCGGTCATTTTGGATGTGGCGGCCGGGCCCGCGACCTATCTCGTCGAAACGCTCGCCGAATTGCGCAATCCGAATGTCGTCGCCATCTGCCGCGATCTGGACGAAAACGGTTTGCGACGAGGACGGACGCTCGCCCAATCGCATCAGCTCGATAACGTCCGCTACGAAATCGGCAACGCGCTCGACGAAGCAAGCGTCCTGGCGATTCGACCGCAGCCGACGATCATTATCGCCTCCGGCTTTTACGAACTCATCAACCACGATTCGATCATTCAACGGCAGATGCGAATCAATCGCAAGGCGCTTGCGCCCGGCGGCATGTTTATTTTCACGACGCAGGTCAATCATCCGCAATTGAAATTGATCGCCAAAGCGTTGAATAATCGCGAGGGCAAACCTTGGATCATGCGGAACCGTCCCGTCGGAGAGACCGAACGCTGGGCAGTGCTCGCTGGCTTTGCATCGGTGCGTTCGATGGTTGCGCCGCATGGTTTGTACACGATCAGTATTGCGCGGTGAGGTGAAGCATGGGCATCTATGCGACCAAATCGAAATGGCAGCATGGGCTTGATGGCGTCGTAGCGATTTGCGCAAGCCAGCATATTCATCCCGACGTTCTAACGTTCGGCGCGCTGGCATTATCGTTCATTGCGGCATTCGCCTTCAGCGCCGCTGATGCAAATCACGCTTGGCTGTGGCTCGTGCCACCGTGTCTCATTCTGCGATTGATATTCAACCTGATGGATGGCCAAGTCGCACGGGCGCAAAATCTTGCGAACGCATGGGGCGAAGTGAAAAACGAATTCGGCGACCGCGTTGCTGATGCCACGATTTTTCTCGGCTTGTGTTTTGGTGGTTATGCCGATACGCAATTGGCGGCGTTATCGATTGTACTCATTCTCTGCGTTTCGTACCTAGGCATCTTGGGCAAAGCGATTGGCGGCGCGCGCATTTACGCGGGTGTGTTCGGCAAAGGCGACCGCATGATTTCGCTGGCGATCTTTACGCTTTGGATTGCCGCCGGACAACCACTGGTAAATTACAATTGGTATTTGCAGCTCGCAATTCTTGCTTCGCTCATCACCATCATTCAACGACTGAAGATGATAAATGATTACACAAAATCCCATGTATGATCCACTGTTTTTCCCAACATTCCAAATCGTCGGCGTATTGTTTGTGTTCGGACTCGGCATCGTTTTGTTTTTCGCGCGCAAGGATCTTAAAGCCGAGCTGACCGGCGAACTGGGCAAACGACTTGTCGGTTGGATCATCATCACGCCCTTGTTCCTCATTGCCGTTTTCGCGAGCGGCATCATCGGCGCAATCATTCTCTTGTTCTTTTTCTTCCGCGTCTCGTCAGAATACATTCGCGTGGTCGGCGTCGAGCGACCGTACGCGCTGTACATGTACGCGCTCATTCCGATCACGTTACTCGTCGCCGCATTCGTGCCATCGCTCTACTTTGCGCTGCCCGCCGGTGCAATTCTGCTCTTGACGCTCATCCCGATTCTGTCACAGCGCGTCAACAATCTCTATCAGCAATTATCGTTTGCGGGGCGCGGATACCTTTATCTGATTTGGACGACGGGGCATTTGATTCTGCTTCAGCAATTGGCCGGCGATGGTTTGTTGATTCTTACCGCCGTCAGCGTCGCGTTGAGCGATGCGATGCAATTCGTCGTCGGCAAGCTCATCGGTCGGCACATCATTTCGCCCGCAGTGAATCCGCGTAAAGCGTGGGAAGGACTGATTGGCGATTTGATCGGCGCAGGTGTAGGCGTTGCGCTGTTCAGTTTTGCGCTGCCGACGGAATTCACGCTGATCGAAAAAATCGCGCTGATGGTTTTGATCGGCATGGGCGCGGCGTGGGGCGATCTCATCAGTTCGCTCGTCAAGCGCGCCGCGGGCGTGAAGGACTGGGGCAATCTCATTCCGGGGCACGGCGGTTTGCTGGATCGAGCAAACAGCATGGTGGTCGCGATCCCGCTCGTTTATTATTTTTCCTATATCGTGTTGGAGGTGCGGAAATGACATCGATCATGTTTCTGGCAATCATCGCCGCGTATTTGATCGGCAGCGTGCCGAGTGGTTACGTCGTGGTTAAATTGCTCACGGGAAGAGAGCTAACGCAAATCGGCAGCGGACGCACGGGCGGAACGAACGCGATGCGCGCGGGTGGTCTAATCGCAGGTCTGCTCACCGGCGCGCTCGACATTCTCAAAGGCACGTGCGCAATTTGGCTCACACGTTGGCTGCTCACCGGCCAAGTCGTAACAGTTTCGCCACTACCCTGGGTCGAAGCGATGGCAGGTGTCGCTGTTGTGATTGGGCACAACTGGTCGATCTTTCTCAATTTTCGCGGCGGCGCTGGCACCGGACCGAACGTCGGCGCGGCGATTGCGTTTTTGCCGTACTCTGGATTGCTGCTGCCACCGTTCGTCGTTCTGATTTTGATTTTGACCGGCTATGCATCGATTGCTTCACTGTGCGCGGCAGCATTGGTTCCGATTGTGTTTGCATTCGCCGCGCGCTACATCGGATTGCCCTGGGCATTCGTTGGCTATGGTTTGGCGACGTTTGCGATCATCACTTTCGCATTGCGTCCAAACATCGCGCGCTTGCTAAACGGAACTGAACGGCGCGTGCGTTTCGAGTGGTGGACGAGACATCATCCATTTGCAGATTGATGTTCACGAATCACACGAATCTTCGCGAAAAAGAATAAAAAGACTAGTGGAGATTCGCGCGATTCGCGGGTAACAATGTGATATAATGCGTGCATGTCGGAATTGACCACGCTGACCACGATCATTAGCCTCGTCGCGCTGGCGGCTTCGCTGGGGCTGGGGTTCTACATTATCACGCGTAGCCCGTACAGCACCCTCTCGCGCCTCGCCGCGTTCATGCTCTGGTCGTCCGACGCCTACTTTTTGTCCAACGCCCTCTGGAACAATTTGAAAAGCAACGTCTGGGTCGCATGGATATTGCAACTATCGGTGCTAACCTTGCCGTTCATGTTGCACCTCTCCGTGCAATTATCCTCTATTCGATTTCAACGACCGACGCGCTTGAACGCGATCAATTCTATCGCCGTGCCGTTAACGTATGCCGTCGCCGCCATTCTCGTCATCGGCGGCGTCTTGCCGAGCAGTCCTCCCGTCGGAATTTTCAACCCAGGTACCGACATCCCGCCGCAACCGGTGCCACTCGGCTTTGTGAGCCGAACCGCTAGCCCACTCTACCCAGTTTTCCTCGCGTTCGTGATTTTGAGCAGTGCCATTGCACTGGCCAATCTTTGGCGCGCGCGTCAACAAGCACACGACGCTCCGCTTGCGCAAACCCTCTCGACCTTTTTTGCGGCGGTTGCGCTCGTCGGCATCGGCATTGCGTACTCGGGTTTCGGGACTTGGCTGCGCCTCGACGTTCCAACGTTTCCCGCCGATATTCTCTTTGCAGTCAGCATCCTGTTGGTCGGTTATGCCGTTGCCCACTATGCCGCCCTGCTTGAAGGTCGCTTGATGGACCGTGATTTTCCGTACGCGGTGTTGGTCGTCGGCTCGTTTACGGGCGTGTACGTTTTGATCGGCTGGCTTTTATATCTTGGCGGACAAATCTCGTTCGTCGCGCTCGTGCTCGTCCTCATTGGCTCCATTGCCGCGAATTCGCTATTGGACGGCGCACGCATCGCCGTGGATCGAATTTTGTATCAGAGCCAATTTCAAAAGCTGCGCAACAATTTGCGCGCCCTCGCCCGTGAAGCTGGAACCGGCGGCACATTAAGTGAGCGATTGCAAGCCATTCTCGATTCGGTGTGTCATACCTTTCGCATCCAGAGAGGATTTGTCGTGCTCGCACAAGATCAGCAATGGCTTGTTCGGGCAACGCATCAAGCCCAGCCGATTGGATACACCTTCGCCCGCGAAATTCTCGCCACAACGGAAAGCCAGCGTTTGAATCCTTCGGACGAAAAAGGCTTGTATGGCATGACGTTGATCGTTCCGCTGTTCGCGGGCGGGAATCAAATTGGCGCAATCGTTCTGGGCGCAAAGGAATCCAAGCAAGCGTACAGCGAAAACGATTTGGAACTGTTGGAAGATTTGACCGATCAAATTTCCAGCGTGGTTCATGCGGTGCGACTGCAAGAGGAAAACGCAGCAAGCATTGATCGGATGGTCGAGGAATTTCGCGCCAAGGAACGGACGCTGCAATTGCAAGTCCAAACGATCTTGACGACGCCGCAAGCCGAGAATCCATCCGCGCCCAAAGATGTCGCCGCCGAATCGTTGCGACCCCAGGTCGAAGATGCGCTGCGCAAGCTGCACGATGTGGTGTACTTGGGAGAACATCCGCTGGCGAAACTATCTGTGGTCGAAAATTGCATGAGAGACCGCAGCGGCGGATTCATCGAACGCGGCAAAGTGCTGGGCGAGATTCTCGTGCAGGCGTTGAATCAATTGCGTCCCGATAGTACGCCGCCTAACAAAAAGGATGTGCCGTCGCGCGAGTGGCACCCGTTCCTGATTCTCCATGATTCGTATGTCTTGGACGAACCGAACCGCGACATTATGAGCCGGCTGTTCATCAGCGAAGGGACGTTCAATCGCACGCGTCGTCGTGCCCTGGCTAGCGTTGCCAAAGCGCTGGCGGAGATGGAACAAAAAGCGTCGAGCCAATAAAGCAACCCGCGACCGGTCAATGACCGATCGCGGGTTCTTTTCAATGAGTCTCAAGCGTTAGTTTTTGTGCCTACTGTTTTGCTATCATGCGGCGCACCGCTTGTTCCAAAGGAGTTAATTGAACGCCAAAGGTTTGTGTTAGTTCTTTCATCTCCATCGGTGAATCGAATGCTTCAAAACTGGCGACCAAGGGCTGCATACCCTCCGCCAAACCTGGGACGGGTTGACCCAACGGCACACTGTTCACAGTCACTGGATGCCCCAGGACGCGCTCGTAAACTGTTGCCGCATCGCGGAACGAAAGCGGCTCAGGTCCGCCAATCACCAAGCGCTTGTTGATCGCCGACGGATTTCCAATCGAACACAGGATAAAGCTAATCACATCCGCCACCGAAATGAACGAGTGTTTGTGGGTGCCCGTGCCCGCTACGTATACGGGTTTCCCTTGTAACGCCGGGAGACCGACGACCATGGCGGGCCACACTTCCATAAAGGCATTGGGCGCGATGATGGTGTATGGAATGCGGCTAGCCTGCAAATACTCTTCGGTCTTGCCTTTGGCGGCGAGGAATGGCACGGGACTGCGCGGGTCTGCCGAACTCGCCGAAATGAAAATGAATTGTTTTACTTGCGCTGCCTTGGCAGCATCGATCAAGTTGCGATTACCCTGCCAATCGACGGTCTCTGGATTGTCGTCGCCGCCGCGTAGCGCAGAATTCGCGGTCGTAATGATAGTCTCAATACCTTGGCAAAGGGGATCGAGCGAGGCGCGCACTTTGAGATCACCGAACACCGCTTGGGTTCCAGCGTCAACCAGCGGCTGATAATTCGATTTTGTGCGCGCGAGAATCCGAACCGATTTGCCTTGGGTCAAGAGCGCACGCGTGACTGCACCGCCCAAATTGCCTGTTGCTCCGACTACGAGAATCATCTTAACCTCCTCCAAGAGAGTTTGATGACGTTAGTTATCCAAAGTAGCGTTAGCAAAACGTTAGCAAGACTGACGGTTTGCTTGCGTGGAAAAACGTCGGAGGCCAATCGGTGGACTCGGACCAGAAAACAGAGCCAAAGTGCTGTCGCGATAGGGAAGTATCGCGATGTAAGAACAAGTACGCGAGGAGCGAATAGCTACGCGCCGGGGAATCATCCTGATCGGTGTCTTGATTCGTGTGCAAAGCAAATCTTCGAGCAATCGGACGTTCAATGTCGGCATCATCCCCAACATCTCCGTCATGCCAGCTCACGATTCCAATAATCAATCGATGTAAAAAAACGGCAGCCAACAACTCCAAAGCGCAATTAGTATAATATCAAATGCATCGAAATGCAAGGAATTCGACAAGTGATTTTCTCTCACCCATGAGGGCATTTCGAAACACTCATTCTGCGTCATGCGGACGTGACTAATTGACGCGCGCAACGATTCGGGCTATTATTCTTTTGAAGGTCGAGTCATGAATCGGCATCCAATCTGCCGAGCGAGAGAATATCGGTAGAAGCTATGTTTTTTTCGCTCTTCTCAAAGTTGCGCGTACGTCTGCTGCTCCTTATTGTTATGATAGCGGTGCTATTGCTTGGCTTGGCATACGTAAGCGATGAGCCATTCCCAATCTTCGCTTTAGGGTTGGTTGTGCTTCTCGCTGCGTCCATGCTTCTCATGGTTGGATGGATTGCGGCATGGACGATTCACCGCACGCCTGCGCCCGTTACCCTCAGTAACGAATCTACACTCCTCCCTAGTCCGACTCCACCTTGTTCTCATACCCTCGATCAACCGCTCGCGGTGCTGTCAAAATCCGAAATGCCTCTCACGCGCCCTGGACAGACGCTTGTCCCATGGATCGACATTTTTCAAAATATTTCTGTCGGCGTGGTCGTTGTGAATGCCGAACGCTCGATTATCGATCAGGTAAATTTGGCATTCGCCGCGATGCACGGCTATGCCGTTCAAGAGTTGGTCGGTAAGCCATGGCAAATCATTAGCGGCGATGCTTCCGTCATTCAAATCGACACGCAAGACCACAGGGTCACCGAAGCGATTCACCGCCGCAAAGATGGGACCACGTTCTCCGTACATCTAGACTCGACGATTGTGCGCGATGAGCATGGCTCCACCTTTAAGATCATTACCGTCCAAGATTTGACCGCACTCAAACGGGTTGAGCACAATCTCAAGCAGCAAATCGAACATTTGACGGCAATCACACGTCTCAGTCAAGAAATTACACTGATGCCTGGGTTGGAAGCCACACTGGCTTCCATCGCGCGCCTCGTCACCGATATTGCAAAATCGGATGGTGCTGTCGTTTTTGCGCTGGACGTTGAATGCAAACGGCGCATTGCGGCTTCTTTCAATGTCAGCGACGCGTTGGTGCGCTCCTTGAAAGAGCAAAATATTTCGCAAGCCAAGGGCGCATCGGGGCAAGCTGTCTTGGAACGCCGCCCCGTCGAGATCGACGATGTGTTAACAGAGAACGATTATGCGTTTCGCGATCAAGTAATAGCGGCTGGTTTTCGTTCTGTAATAGCAATACCCATGTTGCATCAAGAGCGTGTGGTCGGTGGACTCATTTTCTTTCAACGACACCCCCACAATTTTTCCGCGTCGGAGCGCGACTTTTTTCAGACAATCGCTCAACAATGCGTCAACGCGGTTGAGAATGCGCAGCTCTTTGAGGCGGAACGCAAACAACGCCAGCTCGCCGAAGCATTGCACGATCTCGCCGCTCTACTGACGAGCACTCTCGACTTTGATGAAATCTTGAATCGAATTCTTGGCACGGTTGAGCGATTTGTGCCGTACGATACTGCTAGCATTTTGTTCATAGAAGATAGCGTGGGACGCGTGATTCGATGTCGTGGTTTTGCCGAACGTGGGTTGGAACCTTGGATTTTCTCATTACGTTTTTCCGAACAAGAGTTCGGAAGCATCGCCGATCTCAAGACCGGACATCGCTGGTCGTTGATCCCCGATACGCATATTTTTCCGGGCTGGAAAATATTCCCAGAGACGGAATGGATTCGTTCAGCACTCCGCATGCCTATTCGCCATCGGGGCAAGCTCATCGGAGTGCTCACCCTGGACAGCGCGACGCCGAATTTTTACACACCCGCACATGCGACCGGACTGGAGGCATTTACCGATCAAGCGGCAGTGGCGTTGGAAAACGCGCGCCTGCTCGCCGAAACGGAACAACGCGCCGATCAGTTTACCGCGCTTTACGAAATGACGCGCGATTTGTCGGGGCATCAGAATTTGAATTTGCTTCTCAACATGATCGTCGAGCGCGCCATCAAAATTCTGCACGCCTCATCTGGCGACATGTTCCTCTACGATCCCAAAGCAGGCGATCTGTACCCCATCGCCGAAATAGGATTCAAGAACCCATCAGGCATTCGAATAAAGTTAGGCGAAGGCATGGGCGGCATCGTTGCTCAGACCCGCCAACCCCTCATCGTCAACAATTATCATCAATGGGACAAACGCTTAACCGAGTATGATTCCATTCCGTTTGTGGCGGTGCTCCAGGTCCCCTTGGTCTATGACGATGAATTAATCGGCGTGCTGAGCCTCAACGAAATCGCGCCCTCGCAACGTCAATTCACCGATGCGGACATGCGTCTGTTATCGCTCTTTGCCGGACAAGCCGCGCCAGCCATTCACAGCGCGCGCCTCTTGACAGAAGCCCGCACTCGCGCAGAGCAACTCGCGCTCTTGTACGATGCCAGCTTGGCATTGAACAATGTGCTCGAGCCGCGCACTCAGCTCGCTTTTTTGTTCAAGCTCACGACAAAAGCCATGCATGTCGAACGAGCAGAATTTTTCCGACTCGACAAAGAACACCAGAAACTTGTTTTGGAATTGGCGATTGGCGGCGATGAACAATTACGCACCAAAATCGCGAATTTGACTTTTGCGCTCGACGACGAAAACGGAATCCCTCCCTGGGTGTATCGCAATCGAGTACCGTTTTATTTGCCGGATGTGCGACTCGATCCACGTTGGATGACATTCGATCCGACCGTGCGCTCGGCATTGTGGGTCCCGGTCGAGCATGAAGACAATTTGCTTGGGGTCTTTTGCGTCCTGTCCCCCGAAGTAAACGGCTTTACCCCGCAAGATGAACGCTTGCTTGTTCTGTTTGCTAATCAAACTGCGGTCGCATTGGAAAACGCCCGCTTGTTCGGCGAGACCCAGCAACGCGCTAATCGTTTGGCAATCTTGAACGATATTGCCAGTGCCGTCAATCGCAGCGCGAACTTGGACCAATTGCTCGAGATTATTTATCAACATATTAACACCACCATGCCTTCCGATGCGGTTTGCATCGCGTTGTATGACGCCGCGACTCAAGAATTGGACATGCGCAAATGGATGGACGAAGGCGTTCGGATGCCGCCCGAACGGCATCCCCTACAAAAAGGGTTACGCTCGCGGGTGATCGAGACTCGCCAAGCGCTTTTGATCGGCGATGTTGAGACAACGCCCAATTTGCCTCCGCTTGCTTTATGGGGGTCGATGAAATCGCCGCGCTCATGGCTCGGCGTGCCGATGAAATTAGAAGATTCCGTTATCGGTATCATCACCATTGAATCTTACAAACCTAACGTATATACCCGCGATGAAGAACAACTCTTGGTCACGATTGCCGATCAAGTCGTGGTTGCCGTCCAAAAAGCCCACTTGTTTGAAGAAACCCAACGCCGCGCCGACCGGCTTGCCATTTTGAACAACGTCGCTCGCGCTGCAAGCCAAACGTTGAACATGGATGAGTTGCTCGAGTTGGTCTATCTCCAAGTCGCCAAAGTCCTCAAGCCCGATGCCGCCACGATTGCGTTGTACAATCCGATTCTGCAAGAACTGGATTATCGTCTGCGGATTGACGAAGGCATCCGGGTCCCTTCCGAACGACGAGTTAGCGCAGTCGGACTCAACTCTCGTCTGATCGCCTCTGCCACATCGCTCTTGATTCCGGATGCGATGGCGCTAGAACCTCCGCCAGCCGCCAGTTTATGGGGATCGATGAAACCTGCGCGCTCATGGTTAGGCGCGCCAATGAAATTGGGCGACACTATTCTGGGTATTATCAACGTCCAAGCTTATTCGCCGAACGTTTTCAACAAAGAAGACGAACAGCTCTTGGTTACGATTGCCGATCAAATTGCCCTCGCCATTCAAAAGGCGCAACTGTTTGAAGAAACCCAACATCGATTGGAAGAATTGGAAGCGGTTAGCAAAATCTCCACTGCCTTGCGCGTAACGAAAAGTGTCGACGAGATGATTCCCTTGTTGCTGGACGAAACGCTCGCGATCATTGGCACACGCGTTGGCGCACTTTCGCTTTATGATGCCACTCACAAAGAATTGTTTCAAGCGGCGGCGCGCGGCTGGTTCACCGATACCCCACAACGCGCGCCCGTGCAAGATGGTATCGCCGGCAAAGTCTTTCATGAAGGCAAACCGTACGTCGCACGCAATTTCCATTCTGATCCCACGACCAGCGAATTAGCGCGGTCGGCTATTCCCGACGGCTGGGGTGGCGCGCTCGTCCCCATCCGCACGACTCTGGATATTATCGGCGTGCTCGCTGTTGCGATAGAACTGCCGCGCGAGGTTCACCCAGAACAAGTTCACCTCTTGACAGCGGTTGCCGAAATGGCGGGCAACGCCATTCATCGGGCGCAACTCAATCAAATAACGGAAGAGCGTTTGAACCGCATGAATGCCATGCACGTCATCGACACAGCCATCAGCGCGAGTCTGGATTTGCGCGTGGTCTTGAATGTTTTGCTTGGACAAGTGACCACTCAGTTGCAAGTCGATGCGGCAAATGTTTTCATCTTGAACACAAACGATCAGACGCTCAACGAGTCCGTCAGTCGTGGCATTCGCTTCAGTGGACTCACGCGCGCGCCCTTGCGGTTAGGCGAAGGTTATGCAGGACGCACCGTGATCGAACGGCATATGCTCCACGTGGCTGATCTAAAAATCATCGCCGATGATCGCCGCTTGGAAAAACTGGCGAGCGAAGGTTGGACATCGTATTTTGCAATTCCACTCGTGTCCAAGGGACAAGTGCAAGGCGTGCTAGAAATCTTCCATCGCCAACGCCTTGCGCCCGATGCCGATTGGATCGGATTTCTAGAAATACTTGCGGGACAAGCCGCCATTGCCATCGAAAACGTAACTCTGTTCGAAAATTTGCAACGCACTAACCTCGACCTATCGCTCGCGTACGATTCGACCATCGAAAGCTGGGCGCGCACTTTGGATTTACGTGTTGAAGCGATGGAAGGACACACAGAACGCATGATCAATTTGACATTGCGTCTCGGTCAAGCCGTCGGTATCGCCGAAAATGAATTGATTTGGCTGCGCCGCGGTGTGTTGTTGCATGACATTGGCAAGTTGAGTATTCCCGATACGATCTTGGTCAAGCCAGGACCTTTGACCGCATACGAATGGCAGGTGATTCGCAAGCATCCGCAATACGCGTATGATCTGCTCGCGTCGATTGAATTTTTGCGCCCCGCCATCGACATTCCATACTGTCATCACGAAAAATGGGATGGCACCGGCTATCCGCGCGGTCTCAAAGGGAACGAGATTCCGATCGCGGCGCGCATCTTCGCCATCATCGATGTGTGGGATGCACTGCACTCCGCCCGACCTTATCGTGCGGCATGGACGGATGCGCAAGCGCGCGAATATTTGCGCTCGCAATCGGGTAAACATTTCGATCCCCAAATCGTTCAAGCGTTTCTCAATCTCTTGAGCGAAAGCTAACACTCGGGTTTTCCAAAATAGATCGGCGACGTTGGAGATGCGGTTCAAGCAAACGAGCCGCATCTTTTGTTTGCGATAGAAACCGTGAAGGTCCTTGATGTTAATCTTTTGTTAGACCTAACCCGGTTTTCGTTCTGAAATGCGCTTTGTCCCTTGACAGTGCAATGGCGAGTGTGCTATCATCCCGTTCGACGCGTGCATAAAACAGGTTTTGTGATGACGCAAAACCAAATATCTCATGAAAGGGAGAAACAAAATGGCACACCAAATCAGCGCGAAGCAATTTCAGTCGTTCCAAAAAGATTTGGATGGAATATCTAAAAAGACGATGGAAGAGCACTACAAGTTGTATCAAGGCTATGTGAATAAATACAACGAGATCATGACCAAGCTCGAAACCCTGACCCCCGACGATTACAAAGCCGCGAATCCAACCTACTCGCTCGTGCGCGAATTAAAAGTCGAATTGGCGCGCGCGATCGGCGGCGTCAAGAACCACGAATTGTATTTCAACCACCTGGGTGGCAAAGATAGCCAGCCTGGCTCCGCGCTCAAATCCCAAATCGAAAAAGATTTTGGCGCGTACGATAAATGGCTCACCGATTTCAAAGCGACTGGCACGGCGGGGCGCGGTTGGGCATTCCTCGCCTGGGATCGCGAATATGGTCGCCTCTTTAACATGATCGGCGATGAGCAATTTTCATTCCCCGTTTGGAATTCGACGCCGATTTTGGCGATGGATGTTTTCGAACACGCCTTTTTCATCGATTTCGGTTCCGCCAAAGCGGCGTATATCGAAAAGTTTTTCGCTAACCTTGATTGGAGCGATGTCGATAAAAGATTCGACGCCGCCAAGAAATAGTTTGATCGAATTGACTAAAAACCCGTTTTCTTGAACACGCTTTACATTCGATTGCCAAGCTTTCAAGAAAACGGGTTTTTGGACCTTTGGGAGTTACTATGGCAACAACAGTTGCCGAAAAAACAAAACATCATTCGCTTGACTTGAGCGATGCTCAAGTGCTGGAGATGTATTGGTACATGCTGCTCGCGCGTCGGCTCGACGAACGCATGTGGATCATGCACCGCCAACACGAAGTCCAATTTCATATTTCCGCGATTGGACATGAAGCGACCCAGGTTGGTGCAGCCTTTGCGTTGAAAAAAGGTTACGACTGGGTGCATCCGTACTATCGTGATCTCGCGCTCGTGCTGACGCTCGGCATGACGCCGCGGGATGTGATGCTGGGGTTGTACGGCAAAAAAGACGATCCGTCCTCTGGCGCGCATCAAATGCCTTCGCATTATGCAAATCGCAAATTGCGCATCGTCACGGGGAGCAGTCCTGTCGCCACGCAAATTCCGCAAGCATCCGGTATCGGCTTTGCGATCAAATACAAAGGCACGGATGAAGTGGTCGTCACCTGCTTTGGCGAAGGTGGAACCGCTGAGGGCGATTTTCACGAGGCTTTGAATTGGGCAGGCATTTTCAAACTGCCCGTGATTTTTCTTTGTGAGAATAACCAGTACGCCATTTCGGTACCGGTTACGAGAGAGATGCCGGTTAAGAATGTCGCCGACCGGGCTTCGGCATACGGAATGCCCGGCGTAATTGTCGATGGGAATGATGCGTTGGAAATGTATCGCGCCATGCGCGATGCCGTTCAACGCGCGCGCCGAGGCGAAGGGCCAACGCTTTTGGAAGCGAAAACCTATCGCCCCGTTCCGCATTCTTCAGATGACGACGATCGTACTTATCGCTCGCGCGAAGAAGTTGAAGCGTGGAAGAAAAAAGACCCCATCCTCTTGATGCGAAAGTATCTCACTCAGATCGGCTTGCTCGACGATGCGCAGGTGCAAGAGTACGAAGCGCGCGCCAAACAAATGGTGGACGATGCGAACGAATTCGCCCGCAATGCACTCAATCCACCGCCAGAAGCGACGATGGAAAACGTGTGGGGAAAAATCAGTGAACAGTGAACAGGTTTGTTACTGTTGACTGCCTACTGTTGACTGGAGTTTATCATGGCTGTAATGTCTAACATCGACGCCCTCACTCGCACCTTGCAAGAGGAGATGCGTCGCGATCCAAATATTTTTATCACTGGTGAAGATGTCGGCGTGCGCGGCGGCGTGTTTCGCGCAACCAAGGGATTGATCGAAGAATTTGGCGACAAGCGCGTGGTCGATGCGCCGCTCGCGGAATTGTCGATTGTCGCCACCGGAATTGGCGCAGCGATATACGGCTTGCGTCCCGTGTGCGAAATTCAGTTCGCCGATTACATTGCGCCCGCGTTCAATCAAATCGTCAATGAAGCCGCGCGCGTGCGTTATCGCTCCAATGGCGTTTGGGATTGCCCGATCATTATTCGCGCGCCGTATGGTGGCGGAGTCGGCGGCGGTCTCTATCACTCGCAATCGGTCGAAGCAACGTATGCGCATGTGCCAGGATTATACGTTGTCGCGCCGAGCACACCGTATGATATTGTCGGAATGCTGCGCTATGCGTTTCGCGTGAACGATCCGGTCATGTTCCTCGAACACAAAAAAACGTATCGACTCATCAAGGGCGAGGTGCCCGATGAGCATTACATGATTCCGTTCGGCAAAGCCGACATCAAACGCAAGGGCAGCGACATCACCTTGATCGCCTACGGCTTGATGTTGCACGAATCGTTGTCGGCGGCAGAACAAGTCGCGCCCGAAGGCATCAGCGTCGAAGTAGTCGATCCGCGCACGCTGAATCCCATCGACAAGGAAACGATTTTGGCATCGGTGCGGAAAACGAGCAAGGCACTGATCGTGTACGAAGATAACATTACGCTTGGCTGGGGCGCAGAGGTCGCGGCGTTTATAGCGAGCGACGCGTTTGAATTTCTGGATGCGCCCATCATGCGCGTAGCGGGACCGGATGCGCCGGGGATGCCATTCTCGCGTGCATTGCAAGATGTGTACATGCCGAACGCGAGTAAGATCGCGGAGGCGATTCGTAAGTTAGCGAAATACTAGTGAACAGTGAACAGTAAACGGTAAACAGCAAATTCCGTTCACTGTTCACTGTTCACTGTTTACTGTTCACTGGAGTTTCACATGGCTACAAATGTCGTAATGCCCCAACTGGGTGAAAGCGTTGTCGAAGGCACCGTAGGCAAGTGGTTCAAAAAAGTCGGCGACAAGGTCGATTTGTACGAACCAATCTTTGAAGTCATCACCGACAAGGTGACGACCGAAGTTCCATCGCCATCGGCAGGGACGCTGCTGCAAATTTTGGTCGAAGAAGGGGCGACAGTTCGAGCAGGCACGATGCTCGCCGTAATTGGTGCGCCCGGGGAAAAGGTTCAAGCGGCTGAGTCTGCTGCGAAAACCCAACAGCAACCGGCGATGGTACAAGCCGCTCAGCCGACCACCGCAACAGCGACGCCCAAATCGAATGGAGGCACAAGCCAACGCTTGACGCCAGTCGTCGCCCGCATGATCGCCGAAAATAATATTAGCGATGCCGAACTCGCGAACATCAAGGGAACCGGCGATGGTGGGCGCGTCAGCAAAAAAGACATTGAAAATTTTTTAAAGACACGCGGACAGCCATCCCCGCAAAAAGCGACGGCTCCCACGCCGGCGAAAGAGGAAACGCCCGCCTGGGAACAACCTGGGACCGGCGAACTGTTCCGACCGAGCGAAGAAGTGTTCAAGACCTCCCCCACCACTCCCTCACACCCACTCCCGGAGAAAGAGGCGTATGGGAGCGTAGGAGAGATAGTGCCGCTCTCTCCCATGCGCAAAGCCATCGCCGAGCACATGGTCCGCTCCAAGCACATCGCGCCCCATGTGACGAGCGTCCACGAAGCAGATATGAGTCGGGTGATCGCATATCAAAAAACGCACGAAGCCGATTTTGCCAAGCAAGGCGTCAAGCTGACGTTCACCGCGTTTTTTGTTCAAGCCGCCGTCGCCGCGCTCAAAGCATGGCCCATCGTCAACGCCTCGTACACCGAGCAAGGTATTCTGATGAAGCGCGACATCAACATCGGCATGGCGGTGGCGATGGAGGATGGACTGATCGTGCCTGTCATCAAACATGCTGACGATAAAAGTTTGCTCGGCACGGCGCGCATGGTGAACGATCTAGCCAAGCGCGCGCGCGAAAAACGCTTGCAGCCCGATGAAGTACAGGGCGGCACGTTCACGATTACGAACTATGGCATCTTTGGTTCGTTGTTCGGAATGCCGGTGATCAATCAGCCGCAATCGGCGATCATGGGCGTCGGCACGATTCAAAAGCGCGTGGTGGTGCTTAACGATGCGATTGCGATTCGCCCGATGATTTATTTATCGATCACGATTGACCATCGCTTGCTAGACGGCGCAATCGGCGATCAATTCATGCAAAAGGTGAAACAGTTTCTGGAAGAACATCCGGCGGAATAAGTTTTGTCCGCGAATAACGCGAATCAGTGCGAATAAAAATCACCTATTGACTGTCATTTCGAGCGCAGCGAGAAATCTCTTTTTGACAACGCGAGATTTCTCGTCGCAAACTGCGTTCCTCGAAATGACAGTCGTGATATTTACAGGATTCGCGGATGAAAAAAACATACTAACTCGCCAGCTTGATCTCAAGCGGCGAGTTTTTATTTGCGTCCCCGGCTGCATCGAAGGTTTAAAAAGCTTAACCTAAACTCGTCGCAACGCTTCGAGAATTGCATGTTATAATCTTACGTAGAATAGTTCCGGGTTTCTCCACGCATCTTGGCTCGTTCGCTGCATAGGAGGAAAAACGAAATGAAAAAATTCATTGGCACCGGTATTGTTTTGTTCTCTTTCGCGGTCCTGATTCTCTTCGCTTACCCGAACCTCTCAGAGTCTCATCGACCAACTTGCGGCGACGGCGTTTGCATCCAGACCACAGTGGAAGAACCCGTTCGCTTGAATGAGCCAGCAACCGTAACGATCATGGTTACTACGGCAAGGGATATTTCTAACCTTGACATATCTTTGTACGCGCAACCTAGCCCTTCAAATGTATCGCCTATCAATTCGTTAGACAAGTTGAATGCAAATACCCCCGCGGAAGAAAATCGGGTGCATTGGCTGGTCGATGCTCAAGCGGACACCCCAATGATCGTCTCAAGTGTCATACAATTTCCACCTACCGAAGGAATCTACGATGTTGTAGTAAGCGCCTGCACATCCACCCAAACGGTCATCGATATGGTTCATGTAGATTTAACGCATCAAACCCAAGTGCAGTCTTTCGCTGCGCCATATCCCGGACCCTCCGATGTGCCATATCCAACCACCCGTCCGCCTACAGCAAGTCCCAAGACAGCCATCGCGACCAGGCCCAAGCCGACCATCATCATCATCTTTGTAACTCCACCTCCACCCCGCACAGGTAGCGCAGGCACCAAAACGCCAAGACCTGCATCCACCAAGCCGCCATTTCCAACAAGCCAGATTACGGTTGTGGCTCCAACAAAAGCTGGCACAATCCGTCCACCGACTATTGCCCGGATAACATTGATGCCTGGCACAGCCGTGCGAGTCACAGCGGTACCAATAACTCTGGTCGCGCCAACCGCTCGTCCACCTACTAGCGCGCCAAGAACGCCACCACCTACCCCACCCAAACCGACGGTGCCGCCTTACCCCTAGTTCTCCAAAAGATTCGCGAAGATTCGCGTTGATTCGCGGATGAATCAATTATTTGCGCCTCGATTCGCTTTGCATTATACTATCGCCGATGCAAGTCGCCCTCGTTGCCAGTTGGCTCAATCAATACGGCGGTGCGGAGCGTGTCCTTGAAGTCGCACACGATTTGTTTCCTAACGCTCCGATTTTTACCTCAACCTATCGCCCATCCAAAATGCCGCCAGAATATCGGGCTTTAGACATTCGATCTTCTTTTCTCGACCGCATTCCGGTTGGAAATCAACGTCTGCTTTTACCGCTCTACCCCGCCGCGTTTGAATCGCTCGATCTGAGCGGATACGATACGATCATCAGCATCACCAGCGCATTCGCGCATGGCGTGCGTCTGCCGCGCGATGCCAAGCATATTTGCTATTGCCTCACGCCCGCGCGCTTTTTGTGGAGCTATAGCGATTACATCGAACGTGAGAGCATCGGACGAATACCTCGCCTCATCTTGCCATTCTTTATCGCGCGAATGCGCGAATGGGATCGACGCGCGTCGAACAACGTGACGAGTTTCGTAGCAATTTCCCAAGTCGTCCAAGAACGCATTAAACGATGCTATGGACGCGACTCGACGATTATTTATCCACCGGTCGATGTCGAACGCTTTCAAGTTTCGTGTGAACGCGACGATTATTTTCTGATTCTGTCGCGCCTTGTGCCGTACAAACGCATCGATTTAGCGGTACAGGCATTCAACGAACTGGGCTTGCCGCTCGTCATTGCGGGCGATGGACGCGACCGCGCGCGCTTGCAAGCGATGGCAAAGTCGAACGTGCGCTTTCTTGGTCGCGTGTCCGACGAAAAAGCGTGCGAGTTAATGGCGCGTTGCCGCGCATTTATTTTTCCCGGCGAAGAAGACTTTGGCATTACGCCGCTCGAAGCGAATGCGTGCGGCAAGCCAGTGATTGCCTTTGCCGCCGGCGGCGCGCTCGATTCGATCATCGATAACGTCACCGGCAAACTTTTCCGCGCGCCAACCGCTCAATCGCTCACCGATGCGATTCGTAATTTTAACGCTGACAAATTCGATGCGCTGACGATTCGCAAACATTCAGAGAAATTTAGCGCTGAGGTGTTTAAGGAAAAGTTGAATAGTGCGATAGTTGCATAGTGCGATAGTGAGATAGTAAGTCACCTAACCATCTAACCATCCAACTACCGCACTATCTCACTATCTCACTATCGCACTAACTCGGAGTAACCATGGAACTACGTGATTATGCTCGCGTCTTATTACGCTACTGGTGGCTGATCGTTTTGCTCGTCGTCGTGGTCGGCGTGGGCAGTTTCGTTTTTCGCGTGCAGCCCGCGCCGCAGTATTCGGCGAGCGTCCGCTTTACGATTGGCGTCGATGCCCCCGCCGCAAAAGAGGTTTCGGGCTATGATCCCATCCTCACATCGTACCAAGCATCCGAGTACATTCGCGACGATTTTGTAGAAATCATCCGCAGTGACATCTTCGCCGACGATGTGAACGCGATTCTGAAAAAATCGGGTGTCAACGACGTGCAGATTGGTCGCGGCAATTTGGGCGCGGCGATTGAGAAACAACGCCGGTTGATGTCGCTGTCGGTAACGTGGGACGATGCCGCGCAAGCACAGAAAATCGCGGACGCCGCTGTGAAAAATCTGACTGAGAACAACGCAAAATATTTTGCGCAGCTTGGCTCGACTGGCGCAAACATCACGATTATCGATCATCCGGTTGTTTCGCCGGTCGGACGTTCGCTCCGCGACCAAATGGATATTCCGATTCGAGTTTTGATTGCGCTGCTCGCCGGTGTCGCGCTCGCGTTCATTCTCGATTATCTCGATACGGCGGTGCGGGATGCGCGCGATGTGGAATCGTTGGGTCTCAAAGTCGTCGGCGAGATCCCGCGCGGCAAGTAGAACAAGTTGGCAACTTGTTCTACGTTTTACGCCTTTCCGAATTGTTGTGGTAAAATGCTCGCCGTAAACGAAATTAGGAGAAATTCATGCAACTGAAAGATTACGCGCGCGTTTTGTTGAAACGCGGCTGGATCATCATTCTATTGGCGCTATTGGCAGCCGGCAGCGCGTACGCATTCAGCAAACTACAAACGCCGATCTACAAATCGACCGTGACTCTTTCCGCCGTCCCGGCGCGCTCCTCCGATTATGGGCAATCGCTGGCGATCAAGAACTTGCTGCGCAACTATGTCCAGCAAATGCAATCGCCCAGCATCGCGCAACCCGTCATCGACAAACTGCAACTCGATGTTGACCCGGACTCGTTCGTCGGTCAGTTCAATTTCAACGCGGACGAATCGACCTTGCTCATCACCATCGAAGCGCGCCATCCCATGACCATCACCGTAGCGAAGATGGCGCAAACCCTTGCCGACACGTTTGTTTCGGTCCATAATCAAGAGAATTTACAGAGAGACCAACAAGACCGGATCCTCATTTCGATTTTGCGGAATGCGACCCGACCGGAAATCTTTTCACCCAAGACATCGATCAATGTGCTAGCGGGCGCGATTCTCGGCGCACTTGTCGGACTCATCATCATCTTTGCGTTGGAATGGCTCGACTCGGACATTGTGCGCACTTCGGAAGATGTCGAGCGTGTCATCGGCGTTACGGTTCTCGGCGCAATTCCGACGATCGATGCCAAAGAGTCCGATGCACAATCGAAGCACAAGTCCACTGCGCTTGCATCGCAAAAACACAACGTGTGTCCGCACTGCGGAAACCCAATCTAAACCAGTAAACAGTGAACGGTGAGCAGTGAACAGAATTGACTGTTGACTGTTGACTGTTGACTGTTGACTGATCACTGGAGTTAGAATGCCTGAAGATCGTTCTTCAACTTTGATTACAATTTCCAATCCGCGTTCACCCATCAGCGAAGCGTACCGCACGTTGCGGACGAATCTCGAATTTTCGTCGCTCGACAAAGCGCTGCGGTCGATGGTCGTCACGTCCGCGTCGCCGGAGGAAGGCAAGTCTACGACGCTGGCGAATCTCGCGGTGACGATTGCGCAAGCGGGCAAAAAAGTGATTTTGGTCGATTGTGATTTGCGGCGACCCTCACTGCATCAGATTTTTGGCGCGCGCAATGCGCCGGGCTTTACCGACATGATGCGCGACGATTCACTAATGAGCAAACCTCCATTACAAGGAACGACCATCGCGAATTTGTGTTTGCTCGCCAGCGGTACGATTCCGCCGAACCCATCGGAATTGCTCGCATCGCGCCGCATGAGCGAAGTGATTGCTGCGTTGCAACAGCAAGCCGATGTCGTTTTATTCGATGCGCCGCCGGTGATTGCGGTGACAGATGCGGCTGTGTTGTCGTCCAAAGTGGATGCAGTGCTGCTCGTCGTCAGCGCCGGCAAAACAAAACGCGAACACGCGAAGAAAGCAAAAGCGTTACTGGATAAAGTCAACGCGCACTTGATCGGCACGGTGCTGAACAACGTCAAAGGTGAGGCAAGCCTCTACCAATACTACTCGAACGAAGAAAAAGTCTAGTTCCTCAGAGTTCCCCCGAGTTCTTGATAGACGCAGGAACTTGGGGGAACTCTGACGAACTCTGGGGGATTGATGAAAGGTCTGATTCTCTCCGGCGGTAAAGGCACGCGCTTGCGTCCACTGACATATACCGGCGCGAAACAACTTGTGCCCGTCGCCAACAAACCGGTTTTGTTTTACGCCATCGAAGACTTGGTCGATGCAGGCGTGCAAGCCATTGGCATCGTCATCAGCCCGGAAACCGGCGATCAAGTCAAAGCGGCGGTGGGCGATGGTTCCCGCTTCGGCGCGCGGGTCGATTACATCTTGCAAGATGCGCCACGCGGCATTGCGCATGGAATCAAAATTGCGCAAGACTTTGTCGGCAAGGACAAGTTCGTTTTGTTCCTGGGCGATAACTTTATTCGCGATGGCATCGTTCCACAGGTTGCCGCGTTCCGCGATAACTCCATGCACGCGCAAATCATCCTCTACAAGATGGACGATCCCAGTTCGATGGGTGTCGCGGTCTTGGACGATGCCGGCTGCGTTACTAAACTCGTCGAAAAGCCAAAGCAGTTCATCTCGCCGTACGCTGTCATCGGCATATACATGTTCGACCACCACGTCTTCGACGCAGTCAATTCGATCAAGCCATCGAAGCGCGGCGAATTGGAAATCACCGACACGATTCAGTATCTCATCGATCAAAAACTGAGCGTGCGCGCGCATTTGATCCAAGGCGCGTGGATCGATACTGGCAAGGTGCAAGATATTTTGGAAGCCAATCGACTGGTCCTCGATGTGGTCGAATCGAAGAACGAAGGACAGGTCGATGCCGAATCGCGCATCGAAGGGCGCGTCGTATTGGAAAAAGGCGCGGTCGTCGTGAACAGCACTGTGCGTGGTCCAGCTATTATTGGCGAAGGGACACGGATCGAAAATGCGTTTGTCGGACCGTACACCTCGATCTATTACAGTTGCACGATTCAAAATTGCGAAATCGAAAACAGCGTCGTGCTCGAGAATAGTAAGATTTGTTGTCTCTCCAAACGCATCGCCGATAGCTTGATTGGACGCAACACTGACATTTCGCGCGCGGAAGGTCGCACGCAAACGCTTAAAATGGTCGTGGGCGATTACAGCAAAGTTGGGATTTAGGACGAAAGGGGGTTCTGATGACACCTTCCCGAAAGCAATTGGATTATGCCAAGGCACTGGCGGTGATTGGGCAGTTCGCGGCCAAGCAGGGATTAAGTGACATTTGCGTGATGGAGTTTGAAGAAGGGATGATCCTGATCGGTTCGACGATTTATGAAACCGGGGAAATCCTCAATCGACAAACGGTCAGTCACATTTTTTCTGTCGATGATTTGCAGAAAATGATCAGAGGGGGCTAGAATGCGGCGACCTAAACGAGGCGAGGCAATCATGCGCTATTCCGAAATTTTGCGCTTGGTCGGTCAGTATGTGGAGCGCGCCGATCTCACCGATATTCGGATTGTCGAAACAGAAGATGGTCTGATTTTGCAAGGGCGCGTGATGCGCGGCGAGCACGCCGGACAGTGCGACACGTATCAACTGACACCTGAGGACCTGAGTGCCTTACAGGAAGACGCGTTTGTGCAACGCGGCAGAAAAATCTAATTGGACAAAACAATGCAGAATATTTTAATCACCGGCGGCGCGGGTTTTATTGGATCGAATTTTGTGCGGTACATGTTGGGCAAATATCCCAACTATTACCTCGTCGTGTATGACAAGCTGACGTACGCTGGCAATCTCGACAACTTGCGCGATGTGGAAAATAATCCGCGCTATCGTTTCGTCAAGGGCGATATTTGCGATGCGGCATTGGTCGAGCGCACGGTAACGGAACACAAAATCGATACGATCATCAATTTCGCAGCCGAGACGCACGTCGATCGTTCGATCATGGACGCCGATGCGTTCATTCGCACGGATGTCTACGGCACGTACGTCCTGCTCGAGGCAGCGAAAAAATTCGGCTTGCGCTATCATCAAGTCGGAACCGACGAAGTCTATGGCGCAGTGCTGGAAGGCGCGTCGAAGGAAACGGATTCACTGCTGCCCCGTTCGCCGTACGCCGCATCGAAAGCCAGCGCCGATTTGTTGATTCACTCATACATCGTGACGCACAAGGTTGCGGCAACCATCACGCGCGGCGCGAACAATATCGGACCGTATCAGTATCCTGAAAAAGCCGTCCCCGTTTTCGTGACGAATGCTATCGATAATTTTCCACTGCCGTTGTACGGCGATGGCAAGCAGATGCGCGATTACCAATTCGTGCTCGACCATTGCGAAGCAATCGATCTTGTCGCGCATCAAGGCAAGCTCGGACAAGTGTACAACGTCGGCACGGGGCACGAAACGTACAACATCGATATGGCGCGCTTGGTTTTGAAATTGCTCGGCAAGCCAGAGTCCCTTATTCAGCATGTGCCCGACCGCGCGGGACACGACCGCCGCTATTCGCTCGACGTGAACAAGTTACGCGCGTTGGGTTGGGAACCCGCGCATGATTTTGAAGAAGCGTTGAGTAAAACGGTCAAGTGGTACGTGGAAAACGAATGGTGGTGGCGCAAGCTCAAGAGCGGCGAGTATTTAGAGTACTACAAGAAGCAGTACGTGGAAAGACAGTGAACAGTAAACAGTAAACAGTTTTCAGTATTCAGTATTCAGATAAAAACCGGACGTCTCTTTGCGAGGTGTCCGGTTTTACTGTTAACTGGCGACTGTTGACTGGCGGCTGGTGTTACATTGTCGCAATGACTTCGATTTCCACGCGTGCGTCTTTCGGCAAGCGCGCAACCTGAACGGTCGAACGCGCCGGTGGATTCTCTGGAAAGAACTCGGCGTAGACCGCGTTCATCTTGGCAAAGTCGTTCATGTCGAGCAAGAAAACAGTAGTCTTGACCACACGGTTAAGCGCTGTGCCGGCGGCTTGCAGCACCAAAGACAGATTTTGCAAGGCGCGGCGCGTTTGCTCTTCGATGCCACCTTCGACGAGATTGCCGGTGGCGGGATCGATGGGTGTTTGCCCAGCGCAAAAAACATAATCGCCGGCGCGGATCGCTTGCGAGTACGGTCCAATCGCTTTGGGGGCTTGGCCTGAGCTAATAACTTGACGTTGCATGATTCCTCCTTTGAAGGATGAGGGATGAAGGATGAAGGATGAAAAAAAGAATGAGGATTCATCCTTCATCCTTCCGCCTTTTGGCTAGTTCCAAATAAAAGTTCGTGTCGTCGCACCGATAGTGATCGGCGTACGGTTCGTCGTGATAAGTGGATCGATGCCATCGACGCGCACGATGTTCACCGTCCATTTGACGGTCCGCGCGTTACTCGCCACTTCGTTGTACAAATCTTTTTGAACGGTCCAGCGCGTTTCCTTCGAATAACTCTTGCGTTCGCCGTTCGTTGCATCGCGCGCGGTGAAATTCAATTTGATTTCATACCATTCATTCTCGCGCAAACCGTTCGGCGCAACCGATTGCCATTCCAAAATGATATTCGCATCTGCGCCGTTGTATACCGTCGTGTTCAACGGCGCTTGCAAGGGGACCGCCGGATAAAAGCCGGAAGGAATGACGGGAGCGGCGGGCGTGGCTGTTGCTGCAGGACGCGCCCCTCTTCGGGTGGGGGATGGCGTGACGATCCGGGTGGGAGTCATGGTCCGCGTTGGGGTATGCGTTGGCGGAACGGGCGACGCGACGACATAGATGACTTGGACGACCTGAGGGGTTCGCGTCGGCGTAACGTCCCAGCCAAGCGCGCGTCCGATGACGTTTGTTGTCGCTGCGCGAAAAATAACCCAGCCGATGCAGATGACCAGCATGGCGGAAATTGCAATCACCGCGATGCGACGAACCTTCGGTGGAATTCGCTCGACGTGCGGGTCTTTGCCACACCGAGGACATTTGGTCGAATCGGCGGGGATGCGGCTGCTGCAATGCTTGCACGCAATGCGCGGTTTGTGCGGGATGAGTTCATAGGTGCACGCCGGACAAGCCGTCATCTCCGCCGTGATTCGTTTTCCACAGCGCGGGCAGCGTAATTCTTCGTCGTTGAATGAAACAGCTTCGTCGATGTTAGGCAAGATTCTAAGGACCAGGGAGAATGGATTGACCAGAAATTAATCGCTGAACATCAAAGACCGAAATCAAAATCATCAGACCGACCAAAACGGCTAGTCCGATGAGATGGACCATGCCTTCTTTCTGTGGATCGATGCGCTTGCCACCGCGGATCCATTCCAGAACAACAAACACCAATCGCCCACCGTCGAGCGCAGGCAAGGGCAAGAGATTGACGACGGCCAAGTTCAAACTGAGCAAACCGAGAAGTTGAAGCAGCGCAATAGCACCACCACGTTGGGCAACTTCGCCGGTGACTTGGTAAATCCCCAACGGACCGACAAACGCATTGGCAGGCGCATTCCCGGAAAAAACCTGACCAATCATCGGTGGGACCGAAGCAATCACCGTCCACATATCGTCCAATGCAGTCTTGGGCGCATCCAGCAACGAAGTTTGCATTTGCAAACCTAACGTCGCATTGCTTGCATCTACCTTCTCAGGAATTTGAACGGTGATGGGATCGAGCAATTGATTATTGCGCGCCAAACGCCATTCGATTTTCCAACCGGGGTGCGCGGTGGTGTATTGAATAAATTCGTTTTGATCTCTGAGCGTACGACCTTTGGGATCGACGAGAAACACCAACACGTCGCCCGGGCGCGCGCCGGCTTTATCCGCGACCGAGCCTGGCTCGACTGTAGAAATACGCAAGCCAACCCAGCCGTTCAATGCGATGCCGAGCGGTCCTTCACCACGAGGCGGATTAGCCCGCGGAGTAACCGTGACCGGATCGAGGGTTTTGCCATTTCGAATAACGTCAAGCGAAACAGCCTGCCCCGCATTCTTGCGAAGCAACTGACTCAACAGCGGATAATTATTCTTGACATCCTGACCATTGACGCTCGCGATGACATCGTTCACGCGCAGGTCCACCGCCGCGGCAGGCGACCCGGGTTGAACACCCGCAATGCTCGTCGTCTGCATGGTCACGTACGGCGGAGTCAGCACCGCGGTCAAGCAGAAAATCAAAAACGCTAAAATAAAATTCATCGTCACGCCGGCGACCAAAATCGGAATGCGGACCGATGGCTTGGCGGTCGCAAAACCGCCGGGCACGTTTGGGTCTTCTTCACCCATCAGACGGACGAAACCGCCAAGTGGAATCGCATTCAACGTGTACTCAGTGCCGCGATCAAGATTTTGCACCGGACTGGTGAGCAACAAACCTTTGCTTTCATCGTCGATCACGTCGATGCCGGTCAGCACCTCACGTCCCTTTTGCATCTCCGTCTTGTAAACCACATTTGAGCCGACGTTGAGATTCTGCGGCAATGGGAACTTGCGCGGAATGATGATATGTTTGCCTTGAATCTCGATCCAGCCCGCGCCTTGCCAAAATTTTAGAACGCGCGGCGGAAAACCAAAACCAAATTCAGGTACCGGAATCTTTAATCGTTTTGCTACCGCAAAGTGACCTAACTCGTGAACAAACACGAGCAAACCTAACATGAGGATAAAAATGATTAGGTTCCCTGCGCTAGAAAATATCGTATTCACCAAAACTTCCTTTCACTGTCGTATGGAGCGGTGGTATTATATCACATCGGAATGAAACGTAAAGTCGGATTTCACTCCTACTTGCACCCAACGCTTGCCGACCAATAAAATAGCAGCGTCTTCATTGCAGCGCTGCCAATGCTCGAACGATTGTCAATATTTTATCGATCATCCCCGCAGCAAAGACTGGCCTCCGTCAATCCACATTTCAGTGCCGGTGACATGACTGGCAGCATCGGAAGCAAGAAAGAGCACCGCCTGGGCAATCTGATCAGAAACGGCCGGTTTGCCGTCGGTCAATGGACTCTCGCCTTTTGGAAATTCCATCGGTTCACGAATATTTTCCAAATTACGCATCTGCGTATTCGCGTGGATGCTCGTTTGGACTGCGCCTTGTGCGGCCTTGGGGCAAGCATACGCGGTCGCACCAGTATTGCTGAACATGCGCGTTCCATTCACCGACGACGTAATGATAATCGAGCCACCGCGTTGCTTGAGAAACGGAATAGCGTACTTGACAGTGAGAAACGTGCCTTTCAAATTGATGGCGAGCGTTTCGTCCCATTCGGCGAGGTCAAGTTCCTCAAGCGGTGCCCAGACGCCGTTGATACCAACGTTCGCAAAGACAATGTCCAGGTGTCCCCATTTCATTACCAACTGATCGATGGCGTTCTGAACCTGGGATGGTTGCGACACATCGACACTCAAAGCCGAGCATGGACCGCCAGTCTGCTGAATCGAATTGACGGTTTCCGAAAGTTTATCGTGCGTCAAGTCAAGCGTGCCAACGAGCGCACCTTCGCGCGCAAATAATCCTGCGGTCGCCTGTCCGATGCCAGCCCCTGCACCGGTAATGAGGGTAACGCGGACTTGCAGTCGCAATCGACTGCTTCTTTCTAGAGCAATTCGTAAACGACGACACGCACTATACCAGCAACTTCTCCAAAGAACAAGCCCCATTCGTTCATGCCGTAAAGAATTCGTAAGGGATGAAAAAAGACCGTGACATTGCGTCACGGTCAGAACTTAGAACAGATGCGTCTCGATTGTGTGAGCAGCGCCACCCGCCGCGTTGACGATGATCTGTTGCACATCTTGCACCTGCCGCGCGAGTTCCGCCACCCGGTCAACATCTTTCGATTCGCAGATCAAATGCACGTTCGGTCCGGCGTCCAGCGTAAAGTACACGCCGATGCCATCCGCGCGCCATTGTTGAACCGATTGAATGACGCGCACCATGCCGGGCGTCCAATAATAAATCGGCGGGCGCGACGTCATCGCCATCATGTGCAGTTCAATGGCATCTTCTTCGATGGCGGGACCTAGCAGCGTCAGGTCTTTGCTCAAAATCGCCCGCCGCACAAGGTGAAAGCGGGACGGCAAGGCACTTTGCCTTGTCCAAAGAAACGGGCTAGTCTGCGCCGCAGCGTGTCCTTCGTACGAGCCTACTTTTTTTTCTTCCGCGCTCACGATGGCAACCACATCACGTAGCTCCCAATGTTCAGGCGAAGCAATGCTAACCGCGTACGAATCGGCGCTGCTGTAGCCAGCAATCCATTCCACAAATCCGCCGGGGATGGAACGACATGCTGAGCCGGATGCTTGCCGAGCAAGAATCGACAAATCGCGCTCGCTGACCTCTAGCCCAGCCGCACGCGTCGCCGCAAGCGATAGGGCCGCGAACGCGCTCGCGCTGGATGCGATGCCTGCGCTGGTGGGGAAATTATTTTGTGATCGTACGCGCGCTTTGGTTTCGATATTGGCAAGCTTGCGAACACGATCCAAATGCGAGACAACACGAGCGCGCGCTGATCCGTCCACTTCTTTACCGCCGATGACGATCACATCGTCGTTCAGCTTATCATCGAACTCTACCGTCGTCGTCGTGAACGCGTGATCGAGATTCATCGATACGGAATCGTTTAGCGGGATACGATAGACCGCATCGCGATTGCCCCAGTACTTGATAAATGCGATGTTCGAAAAACTGATCGAAGTGGCTTTTTGTGGCATTTGTTTTGTATCGCTTTTGCGAAGGCTGTGCTGTCAGTATACCACGTGTATTCCGGTTGACAAAATGTCGTTACCCAGCAAGATCGATTTCTTGATCAAGCAACTGACTGTGAAAGATTCCCGATTCCCGGTGTTCAAGAGTGAAGCGACAACAACATTTCATCCACTCCTTTGATCCTCAAGCCGGCTCTTTCAATCAGTAACTGATAAACGCGTTCATGCGCCGCTTTACTCTTTTTCATCGCAACAACAGCATCCGCGCGCATCCCCATCTTTTCAGCCCCGTGAAGCAACGAGGTGGTGACATCGAACAAGCGGCGCACGCAAGCGAACACGATGAAACAATCGAGCGCGTCCACTTGCGCGCCTGAAAAAGATTCATACTCGCGAAGGATGCGCTCTCGCCACGCCGATCCCCGATATGCCTCGGCTAACACAAGCGTCCATGCCAAATCGAAGCGCGCGTCCGAAATTTGAAAGCCAGTCCAATCGATCACGATGGGAGAACCATCTTTTTGGACCAGCACATTGTTCGGATGAAAGTCGTTATGAGTGGGCGATGGCTTGTAGCATGGAATCGAATCGCGCCGCTCCGCGAGCCATTCTACAACAACGCGAAAACCGGAATCGGGAAATTGTTCAAGAAAATGTCGAGCGATTCCCAGCCATTCGTCAACAAAAACATACGGGTCGTAAAACCTGGGTTGCCCTGTCTTCTCCACGAAAAGACGCCAGTCCAACTGATGCAGACGGGCAAACAGTTTGCAGAATTGGGTGATCAACTCTGCGCGCGTCGTTTCATTGGCGGCGTCTATTTGTGACCACAGCACTTGACCATCGATTTTTTCCATGAGGACGAACGGCTTGCCAAATGGAGACTGTTCACGTTCCAACACATAGAATTGCGGAACCGGATAGCCAACCTCTCGCAAATGTTGGGTGCTTTGAAACTCGCGCGCCGATTTTTCCCCCGCCCCCTCGCCCGCGTAGACGCGCAAGACAAGTTCTTCGCGTTCGCGTTTTGACGGCTGACCATGCTCCAAAACAAATGCATAGACCTCGCTCTCCCAACCCGTAGTAATGTTTTCTAGATTGAGAACTCTTACCTCGTGCTTGCCCTGAAATTTCTCATTGCAATATGCTTGCAGGCGACGCGCGATTTGATTCAAGGTTCAACTCCTGGCTCGATTGCTTGCCACAATCTACGAATGGCGACATTGTCGCCTGAACTCCACGTAATTGAAAAAATGTCCGGCATTGTCAGCGACTGCCAGAACGCAAAATCGACCGCTGGATCGAACGCCTGCAATATCAGCGCCAGCAAGTTTCCGTGAGTCGAAAACACAATTTGCTCTGTCGGGTGTTGTTCTAGTAATCGGCGTACGACTGCCAGCCCTCGGTGTTGTGCGGCAACGTTGGATTCGCCTCCAGGATGGGCAAACTGCGGGTCTTGCCAGGTCACTTTGACTGCTTTGAAAAAATCTTCAAAGGGTCCTTTCCCCAATTCTCGTTCCTGCAAACTAGGCTCGATGTGCACCGCCAGCCCCAGTCGAGTTGCAAGGGGCGCAATCGTCTGTCGCGCTCGCTGGGATGGGCTTGCGTAGATCGCGCGAATCGGATATGAATGGAGTATTTCTGCTACGCGGTTGGACGCTTGGAAGCCCTGAGCAGAGAGCGAGCGATTCTCATCGGGGCTCCAATCTGCATGTGCATGACGAACCAGATAAAGTGGGCTCATGTCTTTTCTAAATGTCCAAACCATACCTTGTAATCCGGTCTGCCTGTGCAACCCAGATCATCATACACCTTCTTCTCGATGCAGCGAAATCCAGCCGTGGCGTCATCAAACATCGCTTCCGAAAAATTCTGAACGTGCGGCACCCCCTTTTCAGGATCCCCTACCACGGTCGCTACAATCGCCACCCCTGACGGTTTTAGCACGCGATTGATTTCATCCATCGTCATGCGCACGTCAGATTCGGCTGATTCACCCACAAATTCATGTAGCAATCCAAAGCAATAAACGCCGTCAAACAAAGCATCGGGAAAAGGCAGGCCACGAGAATCAGACTCGACCCAGGATGGCTTGGAGTGCGAGAGCGCGGCGCGCTTTTGGGCAAGCAATAATCCTGAGCGAGCCGCATCCAATCCAATCACCGTTGCCCCACCACTTGCCAAGCAGAGCGAATCCCTGCCGGTGCCGCATCCCAGATCCAAGATGATTTGGCTGTTCTTCTCGGAGAATATTTTCGCGGCTTGCTGGGCGCACGATGAGGGAGGAATGGATCCCAACTTTGAATCATCCAGATAAAATTGTTGCCATCGGCTTAGAGAGTTCATGCTAACTCCAATATCCTCGTCAAGGTGTCTTTTTGTCGCCTTATTATCCGCGAATAACGCGAATCCTCGCTAATCTTTCTGATTCATTCGCGTTATTCGCGGATCACTTGATCGACTTGGCGAAGGTATCGTAACTCTGCTCGATATTTTTGAACATTCGTAACGTTTCGGTCTTGTACTCAAGATTCTCGTACAAACCGATTGCAGTTTTATTGTGCGTTGCCACGCTCAATCCAATTCTTTCTAACTTGTGTTGCCGCGCCCAGGTTTCCGCTTGAGCCATCAAGAGTGCGCCAATTCCCTGACCACGAAATTCATCTGCGACAAAAAGATTGAGAATATGCGCCTGCAGCGTACCTGTAAACGCACTCTTGACCTGCCCCATCCAAACATAGCCAACTGTTCTACTGTCAACGCTTTTAGCGACAAGGACTTGATTGGTCACTCCATGCTCGGCGCGGAATTTGGCAATTTGCTCAGCCAGACTATCTCGTACCATCTCGATGGATACCGCGTGTTGCAATTCAGAGGTCAGGCTTGCCCAGGCAGTTTCAATGTGCTTTTCGGTAATCCAATACCAATCCTTGTCCCCTGGGCATTCAATCTGGATATCGGGCATGCTCGCCTCCTTTACACACGCGAATAAACTATCAACCTAATCCGAAACCGCGTTCTCCAAAATAGAAAACCGCTTGAGGTTGCAGTCGATCTCCGCTTGCACACCATACGGCAAGACAAACATCGGATCGGTGTGACCGAAATCCATATTAGTGATCACAGGCAAATCCGTCAAACCTTGTTCATCGCGAACGATCTGCAAGATGGCGTTATCGTACTCGCTGAATCGCTCAGGCGCAACGCGACCGCCGGGGCGACCGAACAAGATTCCAGACAAGCGACCCAGGATGCCGAGCGCGGCAAATGCTCGCAGGGCATATCGGACTGTGGCAGGCGGGGGCGCGTCCTCCGAAGTTTCCAGAAAAAGAATCGCATCCTGCCACTGATCGTGGCTGAGCCACAAGTCAGTCCCGCGGATCCAGTCGACGACCTCGATACAACCACCGATCAAATGACCGCGCCGCACACCTTCGCCCTGCAGAAACTTCCAGCCCGTCGAAGGGTTCAGCGATCGTTTATGTTCCTGGTTCCCAGGGTCACCCCATTCGATCCGTTCGACGGCCCAACCATCTTGGTTTGGCTTGATCTCGCCAATGGGTTCGCTGGAGAAGAGTGTGCGCCGGACCGATTCGACCATGTAGGGGAACAAGCCGCCGTTCTCGCCAAAGCCAGCCATGATGGTTGGTCCATAAAATGAGACCAGCCCGGCTTTGTAACAAACCAGATGGCTGATCGTGGCATCTGAGTAACCCAGGAATATTTTTGGGTTTTTGCGAATTACATCCAGGTCGAGGAAAGGCAAAAGACGAATCGAGTCTTCGCCGCCAATCGTAGTGACGATGCCTTTGATGGATGGATCGGCGAATGCCTGCATAAGGTCGGCGGCGCGCGCCTCAGGATTGTGCGCCAACCAATCGGCATTTTTCAAGGTGTGCGGCATTTCAACGACTGTCAGTCCGAATTCATTTTCAAACTGGCGTACGCCAGCATGATAGCGATGCGGGAATACGCTCGGACCGCCCCAGGAAAGAGATACGGTGGCGACTTTATCGCCTGAGACAAGTTTAGGTGGTTTGATCATTATTTCGCTTTCGCCAAATACGGTTGGCGCTTTGGTAAAATCTTTGTTGTCTATTGCTGGCACAGTATACCCTCAAACCTTTTGGAGGTGACAGTCACTTTCGCGAATGACTGTCACCTCCGTGGAAAATTTTATTTCGATCTCCGCGCCCTCAGGTTCATCACTGTGTAGATGACGCTCCAGCCAATCCCAAGCGTAGCACCCGCGATCAAACCACAAGCAAGCTCAGGATAGAAGAACCAAATTCCCGGCAAGATTGGAGATGTAATCACCTGGGGTATACCGAACAACCAGAATAAGGCGACACCACCGTATAGAACCACCGTCAAGAGGATGTGACCGACTCCCTTGTTTCGCCAGTGCCGCCAACTGTACGCAATGCCCATAATCATCAGCAACGGTGTCAGCAGAATGGTCCAATAGAGGAAGCGTGAAGGGAAAGGCAGAGAGACAGGACTTGGCGATTTGCCATTCAGCATGTTCAATACGCCGATGGCTACATTATCAACTTGATCTAACTGCTCAAAACCGCTGGCATTGGCAAGCAGGACGAATCCCAAACCGCGTTCAGGCATCAGCATTATTATAGAATGGTTGCGCCCAGTGTCCCCATTGTGCCAGACAATCGGCTTCCCATCCAAAGGACTAATATTCCAGCCCAAGGCATAATGCTGATCTCCCCGCATGGGAATTGCAGGGGCGTGAAGCTCGGCAATCCCGGGCGGAGAGAGAATAGAAGATTTGCCATAGCGTCCGTCATTTAGCTGGGCAATCGCGTATTGTGACATATCCTCAACACTAGCCATCAGAAACCCGAAGGGAAGTTGAGCGGGACCCACGGTAACCTCAAATTCGAGGACACGACCAAACATGTAATAGTGACCGTCAGCCAAGCCATCCGCCTTTGCAAGCGCGCGGGAGGCGTAGGAATGACGCATGTCGAGCGGTTCAAAAATATGCTGGGTCACGTAATCGGCATAAGACTGCCCGCTGACCTTTTCCACGATCAACCCTGCAATGCTGTAGTTGATGTTGCTGTATTGGTAGGTGGTCCCCACTGGTTGAGTGAGTTGGATTGTCTTAAATTCACGCACTGTTTCCTCCAACCCCAGTTGGCTGTTCCAAAAGCGATTCCCATCTATGATCGAGATACCCGTAGTCTGGTTGAGCAGATGGCGCACCGTGATCTTGGCGGATGCCGCCTTGTCGGCGAGTTCGAACCACGGCAGGTATTTTTGGACGGGCGTGTCCAACTCAATTTTTCCGGCTTCGACTAGTTGCATCACCGCCAGCGCAGTAAACGACTTGGTGAGCGAGCCGATGTAAAAGGGAGTTTGTGGCGTAACCTTCCGTCCTGAAGAATCTGCCACGCCAAAACTTTGCAGATGGACGATCTGATCACCCTGCACAATGCCAAGCGCCATCCCTGGAATGCTCAAGTCTTTCCGCTGGGTTTCGATAAAAGCATCGATGGCGGCGAAATCCATCTTCCCCTGAAGCGTTGGGCTGGCGTTGACAATTTCAATGGTCAGTGCGAGTACCAGAGTCAGGTACAGCAGGACGAACAAAGTTCGAATACGTTTGAAAGTGTTCATGAGAATCTCCTTTTTTGAATCGAACAGACACATCGTTTGTTCGAGTTGATCAATTTCGAATCTCATCTATTATATTGCCAACGGGCATAAATTGCGCTTTTTCACGCTCAGAAAACCGCAGTTTGTGACCGTGCCCAGTATATCACAGATTCTTATGACCTGGGTTATTTTGCCTTCGCCAAATACGGTGCGCGCTTGAGCAACTTGATCGCGCCATAGTGTTTGGCTCCTTGGAGCCAGCCCCTCCAGCCCATCAGTCGGTACACCCAATGCGGGATGACAGGCTTCGCCATAATGTCTTGCGCGGCTTGCGGGATAGACTGTCCTTGCGCCAACGCTTCAGCCGCCAGATCCAGCGCCTTGCGGATAAGGATGGTCTGCCCGCCCAATTGAGCCAGCGGAACGCCATTGACCATTGGACCACCGCCCAATGCCAGCGAACCTGCCCATTCGAACCCCGCTTGCCGCGCGAAGGTTTCGCAAATTGCAAGCGCGGTTGCATTATGATGCGCTTCGGGAAAACCGCAGTTGGCGATGGCGGTGAACAACTGTCGGCGCGTTTCGCGGTTTTGCCGGTGCGCGGCGATGCGTTCGAGCGCCTCGATCACCGGCGCGGGCAGTGAATCGACATACAGGGGAAAAGCCAGCGTCACCAGATCCGCCGCATCCACCGCATCGAGCAATGCCTGCATCTTTTCGGGAGAGCGCAAAACGGTGTGCAGGTAAATCGGCTCGGCCTGAATGGACCGCGTGCTCAATTGCTCGAAAAGATATCCGCCGAGCGAATTCGATGAACTCTTGCGCGTTCTGGGACTGCCCACGAGTAACAATGCGCGCCGAATTTCAGTTGCCCCGATCTTGTGCTCACGGTTTGTCGGCAGTTCCGCCATTTGAGACGCTCGACCGTTCTTTAGATCGTTCAACCATTTCTGCGCTGAGGCCAGAATCTCCTCGTCCGATTGGCTAGCCAAAACTATTCCGCTGGCAGATTTTTTGGCGTAAAAGTTGAGCGCATTGCGTTGGACGAGATGACGGAACACCGCTTCGGCTTGCACGTCGGGTGCGCCCATCCAACCCACCGCCAGAAAATCGGGATATTTTTTGTAACGCTTGACGTGATGGGTCTCGCCCGCGACCTTGGTGAAAAACGGTGAAATGTTCTGAATCTGGTGGTCCACCATTCGCTTGAGCGCGGAGGAATATCCGCCGAACGTGATCGGGGTGAGATAGATCATCAAATCGCTGGCGACGATTGATGCGGCGATCGTGCGGTTGTCGTCGTTTACGTTGCACACGCCGGGACTGCGAACCCAGCAAAAGAAATCGCCGGCGCAGTTGCCGATTTTTTTCTCACGCAAGACGATGTGCTCCACCGCCCAGCCCTCGGCTTGCAGTTGCGTCGTCAGCGCGGCGCGAACGCGCTCGTCCGTGCTATCATTTGCATGTGAACCATCGAGAAGAATCGCTTTCATCAGAATCCCCTTTCGCTTAAGTTTCTGTGATCGCAGTGTAGCATGCCACGATGCCTCTCACATCTGGCGAAAGTTTATTCAAGGGTTTATTTTGGAGAATGTGAGTTTAGGATAACATACGAACCCGCCGCCCAGTCATACGGCGCGCGACGATTCTTTGAGATGACCGTCGATAGGGCATACATTCCGACCAATCCGTAGACAATCGCAAAGCCGATCAGCACAAGCGGTGCTGGTTGCGCTGGCGCAAAGGGCAAACCCTCGATTTGAAAAAGGCAGGTATGCGCGATTTGCCAGGGCAGGAATTTTACCAGCGACCGCACAAACGCCTGTTTCCTGGTCAGCGTTTCGCCATTTGCATTGACCACGCGAATCCCGATTTTGCGCTTACCCCAAGTTGCCTGTCGAGCAGAACTTTCTTGCAGAGTGAAATACAGAATCGTTGGCAAGACAAGCGTAAAGAACGCGATCAAATCCCCGATGACGGGATTCTGCGGAAAGGTTACGGCGCGACCAGCAAATTCCAACACCCGAAATATGCCGAGCGTTGTCACGGCTAGGGCGACGACATAGACCGCGATAACCAGATAATCGAGCGCAAAAGCGACCATGCGTTTCACAAATCCAGCATATCGCAGTGATGTACTTGATTTCATTTTTCAGGGTCTCCCTTTCTTTGGGGGTTCGTCTCGTCGGCGATGCGCGTCAGGGACAACAACGGCAGACCCAGGTCTCGAATGCGCGCCAGGATGCCGTGTAGCGCAGCTTGGTCAGGCACAACGCCGATGAGCGTAGTCGTATCCTGGGTGGCATCGCTAACCAAAGTCATGTCCTCGAACAACCCAGCCCAACGATCACCCAGATAACCCTGGACACAGATTTCGTAACGCGCTGATTGAATCAAACGATCATTCGCATTCATTCGAATTCCTCTCTACGCAACCGCGCGCTCTGCTGATGATTTGCGTTCCCTCAACAATTCCTTGCCACCCAGATCAAATCCAAAAGAGAGTTTCAGCGAATCTTTCGCGCAGACGGTGATGCACGTTTGGCACAGACTGCACTCGGTTGAAAGCACGCGCTCACCGTTGCGAATGTATTCAGGGATGCGGACATCCATCGGACACATTTTCACGCACGCGCCGCAGTCGTTACACTCGTTTCCCGTCGCTCCGATCTTGAATAGCGCAAAGCGCGAGGCGACTTTGAGCGGGACGCTGACGGGGCAAATATATTTGCAGAACGCGCGATTATCTTTGAGCGCGAATGCCAAAACGATGCCGACCAGGTAGTAGAACAAGTTTCCGACGACGTACCAAACCAGCGCGGTCTTGCCCATCGCTCCGTCCTGGAAACCAAAGATGTTCCACGCTGTCCAAACTAGACCCAGACTGAGACCCAAGTGCAAGTATCGCATCCAGCCCCATTTGCCTGGCAGACGACCACTGGGACGTTTGAAGGGTAAGAGATCGAGAACCATCACTGTCCAACACGCCCAGCCGCACCACAAACGACCGAAAAGAACAGGTCCAAAAATCTTGGCGATCAAATAGTGAATGACACCTGCTTGGATAACGCCGCTCATCAATCCAAAGAACGCGCCTTCGATTTGCATGTTCTCTTCGCCCAAGATGGCGGCAAACCCGATCAGGAATGAACCGACCAAGAGGAGCGACACTCGGCGACCCAACGGTTTCTTTTGTTTGGGCAATGCCGCATACAGTCCCAAGCCGACGCCAACGGAGGTGCCGATGTAGCCAAAGAAGAACAGCGCCATGATCGCGCCCGATGATTGCCACATCGCCGCGCCGAGCACCCAGAAGGCAAGCATCACGACGCCTGCGACAATTAGACTTTTCACATTCAAGTTGGTCTTGCGGTTGATCCCTTGTGTTTTTTCCATTCTTTGCCTCCGTTTATTCTTCAGATTTGTAGCCAGCCTACACCGCTTGCGAGGTGCAGACATCTGCCAAAAGTTCAATCGAGGGTTTATCTTGGGTGTGGTGTAGAGACGTTACCCGCATAGCGAACGTCTCTACTCAACATCCCTATCCCTGCCGTGCGCGGCGTTGCCGCCGCACAACCAACCCCACTCCAACGATGAGGACGAGGGACCACCCGCGATCGATCAAAGTCGGCGTGTACGAATCCACGAGTCCGTTCAACATCGCTTGCAGTTTTTGCTCAGGCAACCACTGCCCACGCAAAACTACGCCGATGCGTTTGTTCGCGTTCGCCACATCCTCCAACGGATTCGCTTCGACCAAAATCAAGTCGGCGCGTTTGCCTTCGGTCACCGTGCCAAACTCGGATGATTTGCCCAACGCTTCTGCCGCGTTGCGCGTTCCAGCCACGAGCGCTTCGTATGGCGTTAGTCCTGCCTCCACCATCGCCGCAAGTTCTTCGTGCGCCGAGAAACCCAGGATGTGGTACGGATTCGACGCATCGGTGCCGAGGATGAACCTGGCATCCGCCTCGCGCAGGGCTTTCATCATTCGTTTGTTCAACGCCGCGATGCGCGTCGCGTAATCTGCGCCCGTGTAGGTATGTCCCTGGCTCATCTGATCGTACAAGATTCGCGTCGTTAGTTGCGCGCTGGGCGAAGTGTACTTCATCGCGACTTGCTTTTCCAACTTGGCGACCTCTTCGGCGGGCAGACTATTTTTCGGATACAGTGCCAGCGTCAGAGCATTCCACACGCCTGCCGCGCGCGTCTTGTTCGCGTACTCGGCGATGCGTTCTGGCGCGATCAGGAACTCTGCCGCGTCCGCGTCGATGTATCCTTGCAGATGTTCAATCGTAACTTGACCGCTCGACAATACCTCGTCAATGCCGCCCGCTTTCGGTACGTGACCGACCACTGGCATTCCGTTTTGCTTCGCCGCGCGCACAATCGCGCGATATGTTTCCAGATTGAGATGGTCGTACACTTTGACGAAATCGTATCCTTGCGCCTTTTGCCACGCGACCGATTGTTCCGCCTCTTGCGGCGTCCTGAAAACCGACATCAACGGATGGTTGGACGGATCGCCTTCCATTACTGGACCTGTGGTGTAAATCGTGGGACCAAAAAGTTTGCCTTGCTTGATTTGCTCGCGCAGTTGCAATTGATCGGGCATGCCAAGACGAAGCATCACATCGGTGTTGCCCCACATATTGCGAACCGTTGTCACGCCGTTCGCCGCGAGCAAGATCAGATCGTTCTTGTCCTGAATGTGGACGTGCATATCCACCAAACCTGGCATCAAGTACTTGTTCGTGCCGTCAACGATTAGCGCATCGGCTGGCACAGCCACGCGCTCACCGATTTTTTCGATCACGCCATTGCGAACGAGAACGGTTTGATTTTGCAGAACGCGTTCGCGGTCCATCGGGACGACGTTTACGTTTGTAAATGCGATGGCTGGGTGCGCGGATTGCATCGGGATAGATTCGACATACGGCGCGCGAAACGTCAGCAAGCCAAGGTTGGTCAGCGCGAGTAATGCCAACCCTACAACGACGAACAACGCAACCAATGTGTAATAACCGATTCTTTTCATTCTGGCCCCCCTGTCATTGCGAGCGGTTTTTGCGAAGCAATCTCCAACGTAGAGTAGGGGATTGCTTCGTCGCAAAAAACGCTCCTCGCAATGACAATTCAAGATTTGCCCGCATTCTACAATGCACTCGCGTTGCAAACATCTGCCAGAAGATAGGTTGAGGGTTTATCGTGGGTTTAGCCGAGAAGAGAATTCAAAAAGGCATCCGCGATGGCGAATGCCTTTTGAATATTCGTTACTGCTCACTCTGTCATTTCGAGAATACATACCGCGCGGCGATATATTGCCAGGCAAGAACTGTCATTTCGAGGAGGCGGGGTGTGCCGACGAGAAATCTCCAGTCATGGCGAGATTTCTCGTCGCAAACTGCGCTCGTCGAAATGACATGTTCTGGGTAGGCGCGGTTTTCGCGCCGCGAAATCTCGTTTTCGCTACAGAGATTTCTCGTTCCACTCGAAATGACGCGGGGGCTGAGTTAGATCAAATTCAAATCCCGCGCGCGCGCAACGGCTTGCGTCCGACTGGCTACGTCCAGTTTGCGATAGATGCTGGCGGTGTGCGCTTTGACGGTTCCGACGGCGACGACCAGTTTCGTTGCAATCGCTTGATTCGATAATCCTGCCGCGATGAAACCCAGTATTTCGATCTCGCGCTCGCTCAACGGTTCGATGAGCGGTTGAGCCGCGCGCTCTTTGGTCTCGGATTTGGGAGTAGCAGCAGAAAGAAGCTGGGTTACGTAACGGGGCGTGATTCCCCGCGAGCCAGCGCGCCGCAACAACTCGATCATCGGCGCGCCTTCATCAATGAACACGCGTACATAGCCCTCGGGTTCCGCGAGAGTCAGCGCATTGCCCAACGTCGTCAATGCCTGAGACATATCCCCTTGCGCTTGGAAGACCAATGCGCGGAGAATCAGAATCTCGATCATTCGCTCTCGGCGATTGCCCGCCTCGGCTTTTTGGTAGAGCCGCTCCAACAATGCGTCTGCCGCCGCGACATCGCCCTGAGCGATTAGCACGCGCGCATAGGCGGTGTACTCGATCTCGGTCACATAGCCCAACTCTCCGTCGTGGCGCAAACCGCGTTGCTCCGCCACCTGCACGGCGGATTTCCAATCGCCGTTTGCTAACGAGACGCGCATTTGAAACGCCGCCAGCAACGCTTGCGCTGGAATGGTCATGGTCGAAAAGCGCGCGATCTGCCTTGCCTCCTCCAAGAGTCTCAAAGAATCGTTCTGGTTACCTTGCAACTGCCGCAAGCGTGCCAGAGCGAGATTGCAATACATTTGCGTGTCGGCATTGCCCCACAGCGCGCTCAACTCGACACTCTTTTCCAGGTGTCGCTCGGCAGAGACCAGGTCATTCCATTCGAGATGCAAATTCCCGATACCCACGAACGCGCGCGAGGCAATGGGAAGTGGATGTCCGCTTTCCGCCGTACCCAATCGCAGAGCATCTTGAAAAGCTTGGAGTGCCTGATGGAGTCCGCCGCGCGTCGCCCGCAGGTCAGCCAGAATGCACAATGCTGGGAGCGCGATGTGGACATTTCCGCCTTGCTCACCCAGCCGTGCCGCATCGGCATAGCATATCTCCGCGTCCGTCAAGTTTTCAGCGCGCACGTTCGCGCTACCCAGGATGAAAGCGACAACGCTTCGAATAGATCTTTCGTCGGGCGGCAATAGTTCGCGCGCTTGGCGGGCAAGTTGAAACGTGCGCGGCAAGTCCTCACTCATCAAGGCAACGTACGCGCGAATGGTGGCGATGTGTCCCAGCTTGCTCTGACGATCTGGATCGCGGTCGGGCAATTCGTGTTCGGCGGCGGCTAGTCGCTCCACGAGTCCACCGAATTGTCCCGTCAGGAGCATTGCCCAGCAGTGATAGATATTTAGCCAGGAATGGGCGTGGATATGTTCAGCAGGGATTTGCTTGATCCATCCGAGCAGTTGCGGAACAACGCCGCGTTCCAACATACCCAGTCCAATCGTCTCGAGCACGCGAACCGCTTGCGCAAAATCGCGCGCGGCGAACCAATGTTTCAACGCTTCAAAAACATCATCCTGGCTTTCGAACCAGCGCGCCGCGCGACGATGCAAATCGGGCACGCGTTGAGGCGCGTCACGTCGCAGACGAGCGCGCAAGAGATCGGCAAAGAGGTGATGATAACGATACCAGCAGCGTTGATTGTCGAGCGAGACGATAAAGAGATTGATGCGTTCGAGCGATTCCAAAGTCTGCGCGCCATCGGTTTGTTCCGTAATCGCATCGCACAGCGGACCTGTGAAGCGGTCGAGAATTGACGTTTGCACCAAGAAATCTTGGATGGCTTGGGACTGATGGTGGAAAACTTCTTCTGCCAAATAATCCAAAATGAAACGATTGCTGCCCGTGAACGCTTTGATGAAACCTGCCACGTCATTTTGGCTACGCATCGAAAGCGCGGCGATCTGCAATCCTGCGATCCAACCCTCGGTGCGCGCTTCCAGCGTCGCAATTTCTCCCGCCGATAGATTCAAGCCCGTCACTTGGCGTAAAAAATCGGACGCTTCATCCTGGGTAAAGCGCAGATCGCTCGCGCGCAGTTCGACCAATTGATTGCGGGCGCGCAATCGCGCGAGTGGGAGAGGTGGATCCGCGCGCGTGAGGATGACTAGGTGCATTTGGGGCGGGAGATGATCGAGCAGATAACTGATGGCTTCGTGAATCGGCGGAGTCGTTATGACGTGATAATCATCGAGGACGAGCGTGTATGGAACGGGGATTGATTCCAGGTCGTTGATGAGAGCGGTGACGATGGTTTTGAGTGGCGGGGGTTGCGGGGCTTGCAGGAGAATCAGCGCCGCATCGCCGATTCCGTGTTTGAGCGTTGCCAGCGCGGCGATGACGTATGTCAGAAAACGGGTGAGCTCGTTATCGTCGTTATCGAGCGAAAGCCAACAAAATTGTAGATTGCTCGTGGCAGAATCTGAAATCCATTCAGCCAGCAAGGTTGTCTTGCCGAATCCTGGAGGCGCGGAGACGAGCGTGAGCGGACGAATCAATCCATCGGCAAGTTGCGCGAGGAGGCGCGAGCGCGACACGAGCTTGCGAGACACGACTGGGATATGAAGCTTGGTCATCAGCACTGAAGCACTCATCGCTTCTTCCCTCCCTCCATTCCCATTGTATCCCAAGCCGAGCCAATGTCAAAACTGGGGATGCGGTTTTAGGTTTTCCATTCCAATCACCAGCCGCGCGGTTAATGTAATGGGCAGGGTGTTTACTAATTGTCCACTTGATAAAAGCTATATTTGAAAATGCAACACACGTGGCTTTTCGTCCCATTTGTTCGAGATCACCTTTTCGAGAAATTCTTGAGACAGTATACCACGCTCAGGTTGCACGGCAAAATCTACCGGAAAATGAACGTTATATTTCTTGGCATCGCTTGATTCCACTCGACCGGTCCACAATCGATGACTCTCACTTCCACAATTTCATCAAATGCAACGATTCGAGCTACTTGTCGTTTGCTCAACAATGGCATGGAGTCAATTGCACACGAGCATCACTCGAGTTGCAACAACACTTGTTCTGAATTAATGTCTACTATAAATGTTGTAGGAACAGCCAGATAAAGCATGCTATAATAGTGTAGGGTTTATCGACGGAAAACCACCGAGGAAAACTCTGGGGCAGAACCGAGAACAGGAGACGCTATGCGTGAAGGGTACGATGAATCCGAACTGACTTCTTCTCCGGTCTTTCATGCTAATCCATTACCCACCAGCATTACCACACTCGGCGAAGGGCGTTATGTGGGCGTGAACGATGCCTGGGTGCGTCTATTCGGCTATACCTGTCAAGAAGTCATGGGCAATACATCGCTCGGATTGAACATCTGGGTGCATCCGGAAGAGCGCGCGAAACTTACTCAACAGTTAAATGCGACCGGCGCAATTCGCGATTTTGAACACCTAGCGCGAACGAAGGACGGCAATCTGCGTCAAGTGTTGGTATCGGCTAAAGTGATCGATTTCAACGGCACACGCTACAATCTTTCAGTCGTTCATGATGTTACTGAAATCAAGGCGCGTGAAGAACGATTGAATCTCGTCATGCGCGCCACCAACGACGGAATCTGGGATTGGAATACTCGTACGGGCGAAGTCTATTACTCACCGCGTTGGAAAAGCATGTTGGGCTATGTCGATGACGAAATTGCAAATCGGAATGAGGCATGGCTCGCTCTCGTTCATCCCGAGGACTATGAACGAGCTGTAGCACGGTCGAAAGCAGATGTGAAAGGCACGGAGTCCGAGTATGTCCTGGAGCATCGTTTGCGGCACAAGAATGGATCGTACCGCTGGATTTTGTCACGTGGGATTGCTTTGCGCGACGCCGAAGGCAAAACATATCGCATGGTGGGTTCGCATACGGACATCACCGACCGCAAACGCGCCGAAGAGGAAATGCAGCGACAGAATGCCTACCTTCGCGCGTTATACGAGACCACACTCGATGTGATGAGCGAGTTGGATGTCGACGAGTTATTGGAAAAGTTGCTCGAGCGGGTCGTCCCACTGGTGGGCGTAGCATACGGCTGGGTATACCTTGTGACACCTGCGCAGGATGCTCTAGAACTTAAAATGGCGACGGGCATGTTCCGTCGATACCAGGGCTTGCGCTTAAAACGTGGCGAGGGTCTGTCGGGGAAAATTTTTGAGATGGGCGAACCGCTCGTGATTGAAAATTACCAGGCGTGGTCGGGACGATCTTCCACCTTTGAAGGTGATGCCATCGGACCTGCGATGGGCGTGCCGCTCAAATCTAAGGGACAAGTGATTGGAGTGATTGGCTTGACGCGCAATGCCACTGACGCGTCTTTTGATGAGCAAGAGCAAGCGTTGGCAACGCAATTTGCAAATCTCGCCAACATTGCCATGCAGAACGCTTCTCTCCACACCGCTGTGCAATCCGAATTGAATGAACGTCGAAACGCCGAAGAAGCATTGCAACATCGCCTGGCATTTGAGCGATTGATTACTAATATTTCAACGGAGTTTATTAATCTTCAGTCAGACCAGATTGACGCGGGAATTGAGCAATCACTTGCGGCGATTGGACGCTTTACGGGGAGTGACCGCAGTTACGTCTTTCGTTTTTCCGGTGATGGGACCCAGATGAGGAATTTGCACGAGTGGTGCCGTGCAGGCATCCTCTCGCTCAAAGGAATCTATCAAGACGTATCGGTGAGTCTATTGCCGTGGACCACCTCGCAGATCAAAGCAAGCCAGGTCGTGCATGTGCCTCGCCTTGCCGATCTACCGGTGATCGCGCAAGCAGATCGCGTACGAATGCAGTCCCACACGGATCCCCCCCTCTCGTTCATCAACGTGCCGATGATTTATCAAGGTCAAGTGATTGGTCTCCTGGGCTTTGACGCCGTTCGCGTGGAAAAGACCTGGAGTGAAGAAATAATTGCGTTGCTCCGCATCGTCGGCGAGATTTTTGTGAGCGGATTAGAACGCAAACGGGCAGAAGAAGAATTGCGCAAGAGCGAAACCCGGTTCCGAACCATGTTTGAAAATGCTAGCATTGGGATAGCCATTGACGATATGGGCGATGTGGCGATTCAATCAAATCCTGCGCTCAGCAAAATCCTGGGATATAGTCTGGAAGAATTGAGCCACCTTCACACGCTTCACTATACACATCCAGATGATTATCCAATTCAACTGGCTCTGGAGAATGAAATCGCCAGTGGACAACGCGATCAGTATCAGATTGAAAAACGTTATATCCGCAAAGATGGCGGACTTGTGTGGGGACGCATGATTCGCTCGGTCGTGCGTGACGAGCAAGGCCGAGTGGTTTATCGCCTAGGAATGGTCGAAGACATCACCGAGCAAAAACTTGCCGCGCAAAAACTGGAAGAAGCATACCGCACGCTAGAACAACACGTCGCCGAACGCACGGACGAACTAGCAACGCTCAACGCCATTGCCGCCAGTGTGAGCCGCTCACTTGATTTAAAAGAAATCATGGCAGACGCTTTGCAAAGGTTGATGGAACTGACGGGAATGGAACACGGCATCGCCTATTGCGTGGGTGGCGATCAAAATGAAAATGCGAATGGGGAACCTGCCTATCTGCGCGTGATGGCGTTGCGCGGTTTCCCACCAGACTATGCCAACCTCGGCGATGGCGTGCCTGTGGGCGAAAGCGCGGCGGGTGTGGCAGGTCGTCACAGCGAGCCAAAGATCTGGTCGCTTGCCGAGTTGCCTACACAGAGCGCAATCAAACACCGATTGGCAAGCCAGGGCGTTCAGCAAGTCATTGCGATTCCATTGATGGCAAAAGGTAGATTTGTCGGCTCGCTCAATCTCAGCACGAATCGCTTGCGCACATATCCGCCGGAACAAATCGCCCTGTTGAAAACGATTGGACAACAAATCGGCGTAGCGGTGGAAAATGCACGTCTGTACGAACGCGCCGAACAATCGGCGCAGATGGCGGAACGCAGTCGGCTCGCGCGCGAACTGCACGATTCGGTCACGCAGTCACTCTACAGCATGACCTTGTACGCCGAAGCAACCGCGCGTTTGCTCACCGCGGGACAGACCGAAGCGGCGGCAGGTCGCTTGCGTGATTTACGCGACACGGCGCAAGAAGCATTGCGCGAAATGCGCTTGCTCATCTTTGAATTGCGCCCGCCCGCTTTGGAGCATGGACTGGTAAACGCATTGCAAACTCGTTTAGATTCCGTCGAATTGCGCGGCGGCGTCCAAGCCGAGCTGCATGTAGATGGCGAAGAGCATTTATCGCTGGTCCAGCAGACGGAACTCTACAACATCGCGCTCGAAGCGCTCAATAATACGCTCAAGCACGCGCAGGCACATCACGTCCAGGTGCATTTGTGTTTTGCGGAAACGCTAGTTGTCATGGAAATCAATGACGATGGCGTCGGCTTTGAGCCAACCATTGCGCAGCTCGGCGGCTTTGGTTTATCGGGAATGCAAGAACGCGCGGAGAGAATTAGAGCAACTCTCGAAATCGATAGCGCCGTCAGCAAAGGAACGCGAGTCCGCGTGTGCGCACCAATACAAAACAAGCCAAATGGAGGAACACCATGACTACACCGATTCGTGTTTTGATCGTTGACGATCACGCAATTGTTCGCAAAGGCATTCGGGCTTTGCTGGCGACTGAGAAAGACATCCAAGTCGTCGGCGAAGTGGGCGATGGTGTGGAAGCCGTCGCGCAAACCCTAGCCCTAAAGCCCGACGTGATTCTGATGGATCTGGTCATGCCCAAGATGGATGGCATCGAAGCAACACGACGAATCACTACCGATCAACCAGGCACGCGCATTCTTGTGCTCACCAGTTTTGCCGCAGACGACAAAGTGTTTCCAGCGATTAAAGCTGGAGCGCTCGGTTATTTACTCAAAGATTCGGGACCGGATGAATTGGTGCAAGCGATTCATCAAGTGTATCGCGGCGAGCCATCGCTCGCACCGTCGATTGCGCGCAAAGTGCTAACTGAGATGACGGGCGCGTCAAAAAAGCCCATAACGATTGATCCCCTCACCGAGCGCGAGATGGAAATCTTGCGACTGATTGCCCAAGGACGGAATAATAAAGAAATCGCCGAGCAATTGGTGATTGTCGAAATGACGGTGCGAACGCACGTCAGCAACATCTTGAGCAAATTGCACCTGGCGAGCCGTACGCAAGCCGCGCTTTACGCGCTGAAAGAAGGGCTAGCATCGATAGATGATGTGCCACGTCCAGAAGGCACATAGAGAAATTATCTCTACAACATTTGTGGTAGTAAGACCGCGACAAACGCGGTCTTTTTGTTTGACTGGCAATTCCTTCATTCTGACGATGTCCGCCGTATGGAACAGGCGTATGCTATGAGCAGTTGATTAACTGCAGACCAAAAAGAAAAGGAGGAAACCATGACTATGCAATCCGCGACATTTAATCGTAGCCAGAGTCACGACAATGCGACGATAGATTCGTCAGGCATCGAACAGTATTCGATTGCCAGATCGCTCGTCTTGCATTTGTTGCCTGGCGTGTTGGTTGTTTCACTGTACGTCGCAACAGCACCGCTCGCAATGCAATGGGGATTCCCGCCGACGCTCGCCATGATGTTGGGGACTCTGCTCATTTTGCTTGCGTTCGAGTTGGGACATTTGCTTTGGGAGGGCAAACGACGCAATGGCAAATGGTCGCTGGAAGGAATTGTGCTCAATCGGGAATCTATGCCGATCCGTCAATACCTTATCTGGATCCCCGTGTTTGTGATTGCCGCGTATATCGTCTATTTTCTAACAGTTCCACTGGATATGGTTCTCATCGGGTTATTGTCGTGGTTGCCCAAGTGGTTTGTCTTGACCGATGTATCCCAGTTGGCGCAATACTCCAAGTCAGCACTGACGATAACCTTCTGGGTGTATTTGACACTCAATGGCATCGTCTTCCCAATCATTGAAGAACTCTACTTTCGCGGGTATCTGATGCCGCGCCTTTCCCGATTTGGACGGGGAGCGCCTGTGCTGAATCACTTGCTGTTCACGATCTACCACTTTTGGACGCCGTATTCCTATGGGACGATCTTCTTCGGCGTACTGCCGCTCACCATTGCTGTGTGGTGGAAGCGAAACATCAAAATAGGCATTATTACCCACTGTGCGTTAAACATCATCGGCACGCTGTTGACCTTCGGTCAGGTTTTAGGATCATAGCATCGAAGCCATCTACGATATTTGTGGTAGACGACCACCCTCAGCGGTGGTCGTTTTGTTTGATGCGTCTTTCATTCTTTTTGGCGATGCTTTTTTCTGGGTCCAATGTTATCGTATCGTCAAGAAATGGAGGCACAATGTACCAATCTCGAGAAATGCTAACCGGCAAGGAACTAGGTTTGTACTTGGGCATCTTGAGCGGTATCGCCGTCCTACAATCGAGCGGCCAGATAGCGGGCTTGGTGATTTGCGCCATCATCGGAATTGCTATGGGAGCTGTGGTTGATCAAATCACCAAGCGAATCAATCTGCGCCTTGGATGGACCGAAGAGGAATAGCTGTCATTGTGGCAAGAAGGTCAGAATGAAGAAACAACTTCGGGTCTTGATTGTGGATGATCAAACGCGCGCCCGACAAAGTCTGCGCGCGCTCCTCGCCACCTATAATGAGATTGCCGTGATTCAAGAAGCGAAGAATGGATTGGAAGCATTACAACGCATCGACGAATACTCGCCAGACGTTGTTTTTATGGACGTCCGGATGCCGGGGCTAGATGGGGTCAATGCGACTCAACTGATCAAACAACATGCGCCGCGCGTCAAGGTGATTGTCTTAACGATGTATCCCGACTATGCGACGGGTGCACTCGCCTCTGGCGCGGATGCGTTTATATGCAAAGGCGATCCGCCGGAGAAATTACTACGAACGCTGGAAAAGATCACGACGGATGCGCCGCAGGCAAGCAGCGGCAAAAACTAGTCGATGGAGATTTGCAATGTGGTACCAATCGAATGATGGCATGGCGGTGGCATTCGCCGATGCATGGACTCATCAGCCAGGATTTCATGCTCGTGACAGTGACTGGCAAGAAAAGTGGCAAGCCGTACACCACGCCGGTCAATTATTCACGCGAGGGGAATATGCTCACGGTGATTAGTAATCGAGATCGAACTTGGTGGCGCAATCTGCGCGGCGGGTGTCCGCTGACCATCCATCTCCAAGGGCGCGGCTTTGATGCGGTAGGCATGGTAATCGAAGATGACGCTGGCGTTACGCGAGACCTCGCTGATTATCTGCAAAAGAATCCGCAGCTCGCCAAATATTTTTCCGTGTCACTGGATACCGCTGGACAGCCATCGAGCCAGGATGTGGCTCAAGCGGCGCGTACGCGCGTCGTGGTTCAAGTCAGACTTTGATGCGAAATGAACGATGCTGGTTTCTGGCGACGCTGGGTCGCCGCCAACTCGATCAGCGAAACAATTGGCTTGGGCACGACGTTCATCATTGGTTTTGGCATCATCTCGCAAGTCGGCGATGCGAGCGGCACCAGCGCAATTCTCCTGTTCGCCGGTATCGCTGTGTTGTTGGGAATGTTTGAAGGCGCGGTGGTCGGCGTAACGCAATCGCTGGTGATAAAACGATGGCTCTCTGATTTCAAGATTCGATCCTGGGTCATAGCGACAATTGTTGGCGCGTTGTTGGCGTGGATGCGGGGAATGTTGCCGAGCACGGGGATGAGTCTTTCGGCAAGCGAAAAGTCCAGCGCGCCGTCAATGGACATGCCCGATTGGATCGGCATCGTGTTGGCGATGCCATTGGGCACAGTCGCAGGCATGGTTCTCGCATCAGCACAGTGGCTGGCTTTGCGACGCTGGGTAGCGCGGGCGTGGTTGTGGTTGCCCGCCAATGCGTTAGCGTGGCTTGTCGGCATGCCGATTATTTTCTTCGGTACGAGTTTGATTCAACCGAGCACAAGCGCGCTTCAAGCTGCAGTCATCATGCTTATCGCGATTGCAACCACCGGCGCAGCCGTCGGCGCAGTCCATGGTAGCGTGCTGGCGCATTTGTTGCGGCGACAACCGCGTGACCCACTACCGCAAAAGTTGTATGTGACTGTCCACCACAGACCGTGGTTTTGTTGTAGGTGCGTTCCCTCATTTTTGCGCTGACAGCGACATCAGATTGTGCTAGTCTGGTTGCGGAAACTCGACAAGGAGGTGTCTATGCTCCCTGCACGTTGGAACATCAAATCGTATGCAATTCTCATCGTTCTATTCATCGCCATTGGTGTGTTCATTTTGTTTCTGCTGCAAAACGGTTCGACCCAGGTTCCCGCGCAACCGCCCGCGAGTTTGTGGCAAGGTTTTACATACGGTGGCGCGTACAAGATTGAAATCGATCAGCCGCGCACACCGGTTGATCGACCCATTGCAATTCGCGTGACTGGACTGCAACCCAAACAGCCGATTACCTTACGCGCGCGCATGAAATTGCGAACCACCTTTGAATCGTTTGCGACATTTGTCGCCGACGAGCAAGGCGTTGTTGACGTGAGCCGCGCTACGCCGTTGTACGGAACGTATACGCAACCTGATGCGATGGGTTTGTTTTGGTCCATGTCGGCAATCGCAAAATCGGATGGCGATGCGGCACGTCAGCCCACCGATCCACTCAGTGTCTCACTCATCGCTGAGGCGAACGGCACATCACTGGTAACGGCACAAATCCAGCGAACGTGGGCATCGGATCAAGTGCCGTTGATGCGCCAACAAATCGATAGACCTGGGATGGTTGGTGTCTTGTATTATCCGAACAAGCCAGGAAAATATCCGACTGTGATTTTGCTTGGCGGATCGGAAGGCGGAATGATGGAAGGATCGGCGTCGTTGCTCGCATCGCATGAGTACGCGGTGCTGGCGCTCGCGTACTTTGGCGTTGATCCTCTACCGAAAGAACTGATCGAGATTCCGCTCGAATACATTGCGAGTGCCATTACGTGGTTGAAAGCGCAACCGGCGGTTGATGCCAATCGTATCGCCGTGATGGGCGGATCGAAGGGCGGCGAATTGGCGTTGCTTGTGGGCGCGACGTATCCACAAGACATTCATGCGGTAATCGCGATCAAGCCGCACACTTTGGTCTATCAAGGGATTTCGATGAACTTTCAGAATTTCCAAAACGGCGCGAAATCGTCGTGGACGTTGAACGGCAAGCCGGTGCCCTTTGCGACCGGTGCAATCACGCCTGAGTACATCGGTCTCTTTGTGGGACAGCCGGTCTCGTTCCGTTCATCGTATGAACAACCGCTGAACGACTCAGCCATCGTCGCGCAAGCGGCGATCGCAATAGAAAAAATCGATGGACCGATTCTGTTCGTATCCGGCACCGACGATCAGATGACACCATCGTCGCGTTTGTGCGATATGGCAGTCGAACGCTTAAAGGCAAATCAATTTCCGCACGAGTACACCCACCTGAAATATGAAGGTGCGGGACACACCTTCGACCTGGTATATGGACCAGCGTCGGATCGTGTATCGGGACAATTCGTCATCGGTGGGAACAAGGAAATCAATGCGCGCGCAACAGTCGATGCGTGGCAAAAGATTCTCGCGTTCCTGGACAAGCAGTTGAGAAATTGAGTTGGAGCGAACGCAAATGCCGAAACATTCAATAGACTCCACATGAGGTGCCGCAATGAAAAACAGTTGGAATTACTTGGTGCTTTGGACACTCGTTCTCTTTGTTGCGATGATCGTTTCTGTCTTTTTACATGAAGTTGGTCACGGCATCGGTGCGACGATGGACGGCGTTCATGTCAGCACCGGCTTTAACAAAGTCGGAATGCCCGGCAAAACGCCGGACGATCCCGATTTTCGCATGGGGATGAAATTGACCGGCGTGTGGGGTGGGCTGTTGGGACCCGTAACAACCTGGGTGTTGGCAATCGTGTTTACGATTATGTTGTATCGCCAGCAGAAACCAACACGCACAGCCTTCGTCATTGGCACGCTGGCAATTGCGAATGGCTTGCTCCGCGCCTTGCCGATGCTGATGTTTGTCGGTTGGGGATTGCTGGGGCAATTGCGAATGGAAGATGAAGTGGGCTGGGGCATTTGGTACGTGACGAAAACACTTTTGCCCTCGCTCTCCAATCTCGATATGACCACATTGGTCAGCGCTCACGCGTCCATCCTTTTGACTTTTCCGGCGGTGTGGATTCCACCGCTTGTCTCGCTCGCGCTTTCGCTTACGTGCCTCGTTTTGGCTTATCGCCGGATTTTCAAACTCGATACGCGGCTGTCGCCTTGGAGTGCGCACCTGCTTTTAATTGTGCTTTCCATCGTTGCTTGGTTCGCGCACAGCCCCGTGACGAATGTGCTTGACCGCGTAATTCGAATCAATTGGTAATCTACCCTACCACAAATGTAGGATGTGTGCGCACGCCTACAATCACGCGATTGTTGTAGTCGGGTTATATCATTTCACTCATGACGGTGATTACAAATTCGGTTATTGTGTGAGCGGGGAAATGGAGCCAGGTGTTCAACGATTGTGGAGGTACAGATGGACACGCAAAATCCTGTAAATGCAATTCCGAAAGAAACCGCGTTTCAACTCTGCGCTGAAATCCAAGAACAATATCGCGGCAAATGGTGGATGTTGGCGGGAATGCAATGCTGGGGCTGTTCCACATTCAGCAAAGATGCAGCGCATCGTTGCGTAGCGAGTCGTCCCGATTATCGTGGATGCAATTTGGTCAACGCGCGGTACGACAAATCAAAGAAGGACTAACAATGCAACCGACACCACCTGAAGTCGTTATTGCGAATATCGCATTCATCGCGTTCTGGGTTTTCATTGTCGCGCTGATCTGGCTTGGCGGACAACGCTTTGAGCGCACACGCGCATTTCGCGAGCGAATGATCGCGCAGTGGAAACCCGCGCTGGCAATCACAGCAATTTTTCTGATTAGTAATGGGCTCGCGAGTCGCAGTCCGATTAATCCATATCTCCTCGCCATTTTTTGCCAAGTATTGATCGGTCTGGCACTCGCGCGCGGCATTGCGGGCTATGAGCCGCTCAAGACCACGCAATCGATTCTGCGGCGCGAGCGCATGGTGCAGAACATTGTGTTGCTTGTCGCAATTAGTATCATTGCTGGCATTGTTGGACTATTTATCGGCGCAGTAGGCCTGGGAATCGTCCAAAGCATCTTCCACGAAACGAATCGTACGAGCGAGTTGGCGCAGTCCTTTTCGATTAACAAGATGCAAGCATTCTTCCAACTTCTCTGGGGCGCGGGCATCGCCGAAGAGACAACGTATCGCTTGGTTGCGTTGTCGTTCGTATGGGCAATGACTAGGCGACGGTGGCTTGCGATTTTTATTTCCGCGCTGCTCTTCGCTGCGTATCATCTTTCGCCGCTTGATGGATTGTATTTAAAATTCTGGCAATTTCCGATTTCGCAGTTTGTGTCGACCGTGTTCATCGGAATGGTGTGGGGTTATGTCTTTACCAGGCGAGATTATGAGACATCAGTGTTGAGTCATACCCTGTCGGATTGGCTCCCCATGCTCCTATTCATGTGAGGAGGATTGAAATGCAACTCACGATTGAAAATGTCGGCAAAAAATACCGCCGCGATTTATGGGGATTGCATGATTTCAGTCTGACACTTGAACCTGGCGCCCTGGGTCTCTTGGGACCGAACGGTGCGGGCAAATCGACACTGATGCGGATTCTGGCGACGATTACCAAACCGACGACGGGACAAGTAACATGGAATGGTACGAACGTTGCACAGTCGCCGAATGAATTGCGCGAGGTGCTGGGTTATCTACCCCAGGATTTTGGAGTCTATCCGAATCTCAACGCGATTGAATTCCTCGACTATCTCGCCGCAATGAAAGGACTCGATGCCAAAACTGCGCGGGTACGCATCGATGAATTAATTCAGGTGGTGAATCTAGTCGATGTGGCAAAGCGACCGCTCGGCGGATATTCGGGTGGGATGAAACAACGCGTCGGCATTGCACAAGCATTGCTCAACGATCCGCAATTGCTCATCGTCGATGAACCGACCGCGGGACTCGACCCCGAAGAGCGCGTACGCTTTCGCAATCTGCTGTCCGATCTTTCGGGCAATCGGATCGTCATTCTCTCAACGCACATCGTCTCTGATGTCGAAGCGACCGCGACGCACATCGCGCTGATTCGCAAAGGACAATTACTGCAACATGCACCACCAGAAAAATTGCTCAACCGCATTGAAGGCAAGGTGTGGGAGTGGACGGTGTCGAGCGAGGAACTGACCACGCTGAAACAACAGTATCTCGTCAGCGGCACGATTCGGAAAAGCGATGGCGTTTTAGTGCGCGCGGTTTCGGACATACAACCCGCACCGCAAGCGCAATCCGTCGCGCCGCGTTTGGAAGATGCGTATCTCCATTTTGTTCAAGAGCGAAATGCTTGACCCAGAGACATTTGGAGGAGGACGACGATGAACGAAACACGAATTGGTTCACTCGGCAGCGTTTTCAAGCAGGTGCTGGTGCTCTTTGGACTCTACACGTTGATTGCGAATGCGACGTTTCTAATTGGTTATCATTTTCTCCCAGAGGGATTTCTCCGGAATTCGCCCATAACCACTTCGGGGCAGATTGCCAACCAACCGGAGTCATTTGCCGAGCAGTTCGCTCTCACCTTACTTTTCAATCTTGGGTTTCAGGTGGGGCTGATTATCATACTGAACTTTAATCAGGTAAAGGGTATGCCCGCCGCTTATCTGGTTCCGCTCTACCTCGCGATCATGGGCGGATTGATTCCAGGAAGCAATTCGTTCGTCGCGAGCGATTTGGATCAGTATTCTGTGCGCGAAGGTTTAGCGCTGGCGTACAGCATCGGCATGTTGGAAACGCTGGGTTTTATCCTCATCATTGCCGGGACTGTTCCATGCGGTGTCTATCAATATCACAGTTGGTGGCAATTGTCGAAGCCAACCCAGCTAATGAGGATTCGAGATATTCGTTTAAAACGCTGGGAGTGGCTGGCGATACTCGCTGGCGTACTATTGGTTATTTGCAGTTCGTATCGGGAAACATTGATGGCATTCGGAATGTTGTGAGTGTTCGACTATGGCAACGTTTCATCGGCTTTATCATCTAGCCCGCGCTGATTTTCTGGAACGCACACGGCGGCACAGTTTTCTCGTCACGCTGTTCGTGATTGTCGTCGTCACGTATTTGTACTTGCCCGCCGTGAACGACATCGCTTGGATTTATTTAAACCTGGGAAACGCACGACCGATTTACAACTCGGCGTGGATTGGCATTGCGGTCGCGGCGTTGATGGCAGAGTTTTTTCCGCTGTTCGGTTTCTATCTCGTCAAGAACACGCTTGAGCGCGACCGACACACTGGCGTAGGCGAAATCATTGCGACGACGCCGATCAGCCGACCGCTGTACACCATCGGCAAATGGTTGAGCAATCTGGCAGTGTTTATCGCCATCATCCTCGTCACGCTTTTCACGTCGCTCGTCTTGCAATTCGTGCGCGCAGAGGATTTTTCGATTGACCCGTGGGCGCTCGTCGCTCCGTTTCTCTTTTTGATTCTACCGATGCTCGCGTTCATTGCTGCACTCGCCCTGTTGTTTGAAACTGTCAGCTGGTTGCGTGGCGGATTCGGCAATCTGGTTTACTATGTCGTGTATGCCTTCGTCGTGCTGATCGGAAATTTGCAAGGCATAATGGGCGTGTGGCGCAGTGTATATGAAGCGTGCGCGGTGACTTTCGCGCAGTGCAAGCCAGATCGACAAATTGATCTTGGCGCATTGCCGCTCGCCAACCTGCCCACGTTTCGATTCGACGGCGTAAACTGGACCGCCGAGATTGTGCTATGGCGATTTGCTTGGCTCGTCCTTTCATTTCTCGTGGCATGGTGCACCGCATTTTTCTTTCATCGATTCGATCCGAGCCGCATTGGAAAGACACCTTTTGTCCGACTCAAGCAAATGATCCTGGAATTTATTTTCGAGCCACGCCTGATTGCGGAGAATGTGAACGATGCAAAACCTGCGCCAATCACCGCGCCGCGCGTGATGCTGACGCCATTGATGCGCCGAGACACCCCGACGAGACTTCTCTGCCTGCGAATGTTCATCGCCGAACTGCGACTCACATTCAAGGGAACGCATTGGTTGTTGTATCTCATCGCGCTAGGCATCATCGTCACATCGTTTTTCACATCGCTGGAAATTACGCGCTTGGTGATGTTGCCTCTGGCGATGGTGTTCCCAGTGCTGGTGTGGTCGTCGCTTGGCGTGCGTGAGGTTCAGTATCACACTGATCCAATTGTGTTTGCGTTGCCGCACGCTTTACGGGGACAATTGTTGACACGTTGGCTAGTCGGTTTGTTTGTTGCGCTCGTAATGGCAAGCGGCGTCATCGCGCGCCTCGCCTTTGTCGGCGACGTGGTTTCATGCGCCGCCGTTATTGTCGGTGCGCTCTTTGTCCCATCGTTTGCAATCGCGCTAGGTTGCTGGAGCGAAACAAGCAAACTGTTCCAATCGATCTATCTCTTTGTGTGGTATCTGGCGACGGTGCAAAGCGTCATTTATATCGATTTCATGGGACATTTTCCACAAACCGTGATGCTAGGAATTCCGTGGCTCGTGGCTATTGTGACAATTGGACTGTTGGTCGCGGCGGTATTCAGTCGGCAGCGTCAAATCTATCGTTGAAGAATGTAGTCATGTTTTGTTCTGTGTTCATTCGCACTCGTCTGCGTCCCATTTCGTGAAGGAGGTTGAAATGCAAACACCCAAGATTCGCTGGAATCGCGTCGCGATTGTTGTGGCAGGTATATTCGGAGTATTTTTGCTCGTGTGTATCGTCATTTGGGCACTCGCGCCTAACTTGCGACGCATTCTCCAAGCGTCGTACTGGAAAACAAACACCGAGCTTGCCGCGCAAGCCGCGCGCAAAATGATCGATTATGATTTGCCGCCGAATTATCAAGAACTCAAGGTGCTAACGTTTGGCGATGACTACGCGGCTGTACTCATGGTCGAGCACAACCAACCTGGGAATATCATCTTCGTCGAACGTATCCCTGAAGGTATTCTCAATGTTGATGAATGGCAGATTCGTTATGAAGAAGACCAAGCCAAGGAGATGGGCGAGTATCGTTTCACCACGCGCACCATCGGCACAGAAAAGACAACGGTGCGCGGTCAGCCCGTAACGCTTCGATTGATAGATGGCACGCACGAGAGCGGTCGACGAGTGCGTCTGTTAGTGTCTATTTAAAATGTCCCACTTATCGTCGTGCAAAATGTCGCACTTATCATCGCCGGGATGCCCCACTTATCGTCGTCTAAAATGGTACATTAATAATCGCCTGAAAAAGGCGCAGCACTTAAGGAGTCGGCACCTCCTCCTTCAAGAGCGCATCGCGTTTTTCGCGCAAGCGATAACTCTCGCCTTTG
>JACRMI010000134.1 GCA_016215025.1 Chloroflexota bacterium | reverse complement strand
TCTGAGCAACGGACTTTTCTTCTTTCAGAAGTTCGAGCACCACTTCGGCTTTGAACGTGTCAGAATAATGTTTTCGCATGGTGGCATTTTACCACCCTATTTCACCTGCATTTTGTGTCCGAATTCTTGGGTCCATTATAAACTACCACATTTCTTTCTCTGCGAGAGTAGGCAAACGGCAAATAGAACCATCTCGTTTTAGAGGGACGTTCCCTCTCCATTTGCCGAATAGCTCCGGATATTCCGTGAGCACAAACGCGACAAGGTGTTCTGCCAACCAGAATTCGATGCGGTCTTGCGGAGACCAACCTAATCGAGCATATCCATCGCAAAATACAACAACTTCTCTCTCAGTCCAATAAGCATGGACAACTTCTGCGATTGGCTCGGACTTTTGCTCGTGCGTAAAGAATAAAATAGCTTCGGGAATCGATACTCGCAATGCGGCACTTTCACCCGAGCCACCGCTTAAAAGCAAATCGCCTTTCTTTGCTTGCCAAGAATCTGCGTCGAATGAATCTTCTTTGAGCAAATAAAGTGGGATATTGCGATGCGTGTTGTTGCCGCGCACGATTTCATCGCGCGAAGGGCAAAGCACAATGCCGATACATTCGTGGTGATAAGAATCAATTTCGGACATGTCTCGTCGATTGCGCTCTCAGCTAGGCAAAAAGTCTTGCGAAGCCCGAGTAAGGAACAAGGGGAATAATCTCAAAGGAAATGAGACCGTGCTTGACCAATGGCAACGATGCAAGCACTTGTTCGGCGTGTGAAGTACTATCGCATTCAAGGACTAGGACGGTCGTGTGCTGATCTGCGCGAAAGTAAGCTTCGCGGACCAGTCCTTGCTGTTCGAGTTCCCAAACAGCTCTCGCTTCGTCTTTAAGGTAAGGCGCAAATTGTTCGGCTGTGACACCAGGATTTTCGGTTTCCAGGGCAATCAGTTTCATGAGCACTCCGAATGGGTTCAATAAACGATCTCATTTCGTAGTCGTGGCGAAGCATCCTGGGCGGAGCCGCGAAACGGCACCGTCGAAGGATTCACCTCTACATCAATGCGCATTGATTTCCCCAACACCTACCACGGGTCAAAGCAGTCATAGTTCCGCTGAATGGCGATGCGTCCATCGCGCATCACAAAGTGAATGGCAAAATGCGCCTGCATAGAAGAACCTGCTGCCAATGTTCCAACAGGCACGGCGAGTGTTCCAGTCCAGATGGCTTCAACGGCAACTTGCGAACCTTCTGCCGTCACCGACTGGATTTCGTAGGTCTGTTGAGTCAGAAGCTTTTTGCCCTGCTCAGCGCGAAGAAGAATCGTGGGTAGATCACTTTGACCGCCATTAGCGTTTAGACGGTTTGGATACTCAATTTGAACTGCGTCCGTCGTAAAGAATCGAGCCAGTGCATCACCACTAGCGCCTGAACCCAGCGCGCTGAGATATGATCGAACAAGCTGGCGGTTCTGCTCTTCCTGGTTTGACATCAACTCCTCCTTTTATTTTTGCGCGAACAAAGCAGTTTGCTGTCTTGTCATCCAATAGGCTGCGATTCCACCAACGATCAACCCAATCTCTAGGATAACGCTGACAATCAAGCCAGGGACTGAGGTTAAGAGACCTAGCCCAATCGTCTGCGAGTTGTCAAAAAAGACAGGCATGAGAGGATACACGATAGAGTCTAGTCCCCAATGACTAAAGAGTACAAGCCCCAGTATCATGCTAGTTCGATGGTCGCGACAGAAGAGAAAGGCAACCACCGCAAGCAGAATTGACCAGACGATGCACATGCCAAGTCCATGCGACCAAACAATTGTGGGTGGACTGATGTATTGGAGTCCGTGGTCAAGGTCGAATTGTGTCACCGCTTGATGCTCGATGCCCGCTGCCTGAAACCCGAAGAACAATAGATCGGGTATCTGCGTAGCTGCCAAGAGAGACCAAAGCGGAATCTTAGGGGCAAAGGGCTTGACCATCAGTCCGATCGAGGCATGTCCTAATGGATCCATAAATATCTCCTACACGCTTTGACAGTCTTACCTTTTCGACTTCATTCCTTTTAGATGTTTGATGGTCTTGTCTTTGCAAAACTTTTTGTACTCGCTCGACTCGACAGCATAGAGTGCCACTTTGCCTTCTGGATCGGAATGAATGCCCCATCCATACCGTTTGACCAGTGACGACGATCTCAAGCACGGCTGCCCTTTGCTAAAGAATTTTTCTCTCTCCGATTGCAAATTGGCTCTGCTAATTTTGTTCTTTGCTGCATAGACCTTGAATATGACATCGTCTGAGGTATATTGATAAGGATGACCGTCGATCAATTCATATTGCATGACGGCAATTGTTTTTTCGCCATTCTTCAACTGCGGTATTTCGGCTTTTTCCACTGGGCAATCCTCAGCGACTTGTATAATTGTCTCGTAATAATTCGTCGTACTCATGACTGCTCCTTTCGATTTAGATTCGCAGTGCGCAAATTATATAATAATTCCCAGGAAAGGCAATTGCTCCGCTGAAAAATAACCGAGGCGACCACACGGTGATCGCCTCGGTAACATTCGCACGCGTTCTAGTTACAGAATTTCCAGTTCCTTCAGCTTCGCTTCAGGCACAACGCCGTTGACCCAGCCACGTGCTTTATAGTACTCGTCAAGCATCAGATCGAGTTCGCAGACCTGACCCTTGGAACCTTTTTCAGTCGATGGCTCTTTCAAGAAGCGTTCGGGCAACGTATCGCTGCCTGCGCCAAAGCCAGCCAGGTTGTTGTAGTAGCGTTCGAGATTGTAGACGCGCTCGCCCGCTTTGACCAAATCGCCGCCGGTCATCTCGACGCCGGTGTACGCCACGTACTGCGCCGCGAACGTGTCCATGGATTCCGCGAAGGTCGCGAACTTGCAAACGTCGAGGCAGTCGGTAACGGCATGGACGTTCTGGAAGATCGCCGCCAACTCACCCTTGCCCTTCCACGCGAGTGGATCGGTCGTGGTGGCGGGACCCAGCACGTTACCAACCACTTCGGAAGCGGGGGTGTAGCCGCGAAGGTGACACGCGCCGCGATTGCTCGTCGCGTAGACGATGCCCATACCCTTAAGACCGCGCGGATCGTAGGCGGGGATGCCTTGACCCTTGCACGTCATCGAAATTTCGGGGTGGCCGAATTTCTTTGCGCCGCGTTCCGTGCCTTCGGCGAGAATATCGCCGACGCCTTCGCGCTGAGCAACCTTGTCGATAAGCGCAACCATGCCCTTGTAATCGCCCCACTTGAGTGCGCCCGAACCATTGGTATATCCGCGCTGGCACGCTTCCATGTACATCGAAATGACATTGCCCATTTCGATGGTGTCAAAGCCATAGTCGTTGCACTGATCGATCATCTTGGCGACGCTGGCAATGTTGTCATTACCGCACATCGCGCCAAACGCCCACGCCGATTCGTACTCGACGCTTTCCATGCGCAGACCCTTGTATTCGCCTTCTTTGATTTCGACTTCCTTCTTGCAAGCGACAGGGCAGGCGTGGCAAGTTGGATCTTCGACCAAGATATTTTCCTTGACGAATTCGCCGCTGATCTTTTCATGACCAGGGAAATACGTCGTCTGACCGTTGTTCGTCGGCATTGCGCCGATGGGGTTGGTCAAGTTCATCAACACGTTCGTGCCGTAAACCGAAAGACCACCCTTGCGCGGTGAGGTCACGACTTTTTCGTCCATGATTTCGGCGAGCGCTTTTTTGTGCGCTTCTTTCCACTTGTCAAGGTCGTGCGGTCGCGGGATGTTCTTTTCTTGCTTGATAACAATCGCTTTCAAGTTCTTGCTGCCGCCGACACAACCCGTGCCGCCGCGTCCGCTCGCGCGATCATTTTCGTTCACCCAGCACGCAAAGCGGGCAAGCTTTTCGCCTGCGGTGCCGATGGAAATAACCGACAAGTCTTTTTCGCCGTACTTGTTCTGGAAATGCTTGACAGTCGCATGAACGTTCTTGCCCCAGACTTCGGATGCATCGAGCAGTTCAACTTGACCGTCATGGATGTAGACATAGGTGGGCTTGCTTGCCTTGCCCTTGAACACCAAGCCATCGAGACCCGACCAGCGTAGGCGGGCTGCAGACCAACCACCATGATGGCTATCGGTGACGGTGCCGGTCAAGGGTGATTTCGTCGTGACCGCGAGACGACCGCTCATATTGGCTTCGGTGCCGGTGAGAGGACCGTTCATGAAGCAAAGAATGTTCTCGGGACTAAGTGGATCGACCTTTGGACCGTTCTCGAAAACATATTTGACGCCCAAGCCGCGCCCGCCGATGTACCTGCGCGCCCATTCTTCTGGAATGGGTTTGAACTCGACCTTACTTGCCGTAAGATCGATGTGCGCAACCTTGTTCGCAAAACCATGTACTGCCATACCTTGCCTCCTTTGGAGATCTGACAATATAGGTGCAATCAAAAACTGCAACCCGCCGAGGGCTGCAGTCGTAACCTCAGTGTTCTACCCAGCCGCCATGACCAGAACGATGAACTGAATGCACTCGATTCTTATACAATTCTAACGCACTAAATTCTGTCTGTCAAAGAAGTCCCGCCGACCGAACTTCTATATGCTTTGCATATAGAGGCACTTAACTGCTTGAGTAAAAAAACCGTCGCGCCAAAGTCATGGTGCGACGGTTGCTCGTTCCAAGGTTTAGCGCGGACCTCTGTCAGTGAGTTTCTTTAAGATGTCGAACCAGAACGGCGCGCCTTGCGCTCCGGCAAAAGCCGTGAGCGCCCACCCGATTAACTTGACAAAGAAACTCGTAAACCAGGGAAAGGCAACGGGCACCCCCGAATCAACCGCGCTCGGCGAAGGCTCCCAACTAACCCAATCCACTGGACCATAACACCCAGCTAAAAATAGGAAATTGGATTGAACACACTGACCATAGTTGTTAGCGCCTTCCTTCAAGCCACCCCAGCCAAGCGGCAGATTGAGACCTTTGATTTGTTCGAGTGCTTTGGAAGACGCATTATCGGGTAACTGCTCCTTGTTGGCATACTCGGTCGCCTGCGCAACCACCGCGGAGCGCAAAGTGGGATCACGCCACAAAGTGGATGCAACCGCAGCTGAATCGATATTGAAGATGATCGCGACAATTGCTCCAATCACCAACGAAACTTTCCACATGTTCGTTTTGTACATTTGCGTCATGCGTTCTTCGGCGGCGTTGAACCACTGCTCGATATTCTGCCGCGCTTGCTCGATGGTGCTATCCGCTCCCGTGACCAAGGTGAGCAATTCCTTCTTCATTGCATTATCGGGCATGTTCTCAATTGAGGTGCGTAGTCCTCCGATGGTGGTTTGACCGGTGGAATCGGGAACGAGCGCGTTGAATACGGCCAGCACAAACGTCCGCTTGGGAATATTGATCGGAAAACAATCCGGCGTATCGGTTGGATCTTTGGGATTCAGTGTGCCATCCGGGTTGACCTTTGGCATCGCGGGAGTTTTGCCCAGCTTTTCTGCTCGAAGCGTAGAGAGAGACTGAATCACTTGGTTGTTATACAACTGATTCAGCAACTTTTGGTCTCCGCCCATCAACAGTTCGCGGATTCCGTTTTCAAGGTGTTTGGCGCGCCAATTGAGCACATCCGAAATCCGATCACTGATCCCGGAACAAACCAGACTCGTCAGCAAAAAAACAAAGACCATTCCGATCGCGACTTCTAACACGGTTGAGCCCAACATCTTTGTTCTCCTCAAGTGAAATGATTAAGTGACCGACCGCTTGCCAACTATCCCTTCAAGAAATATGCCTTGCAAGCCGAATCGATTAATTCATTTGATAGTGAAGGTGGAATGCTCCGAAAGCGCGCAATGTCGATCAATTCGTCCAGAATATCGCGGGGGTGAACGGCGCGCGGTTTGCGTTTTGGTTTGACATAGTATTCCATCACAATATACCGCAAACCCTCTTCCGTATAAGGAATACTGTTCTTGGAACACACGCGCTTGAAGATTTCGCGATACTCATCCCAGGTCGGGTCCATCACCATGACTTTGTAACGAATCCGGCGCAGGAACGCTTCATCGACCAATTCATCGGGGTTGAGATTGGTCGAAAATAGAATGAGCGCATCAAAGGGAACATCGATCTTGCGCCCGGTCGCGAGCGTTAAATAATCGATGTGCTTTTCCAGCGGCACGATCCAACGATTCAACAAATCGCGGGGACGAACTTGCTGGCGGCCAAAGTCGTCGATCAAAAAGACGCCGCCATTCGCCTTCATTTGGAACGGCGCTTCGTAAAATTTCGTCGTTGGGTCATAGACGAGATCAAGATTCTCTAGCAGCAACTCGCCGCCGACGGCGATCAACGGTCGACGAATCAGCACCCAGCGTTTGTCATAGCGCTCGCCTTTGCGAATCCCTAGCGTGGTGTTGTCGTCCACCGTCTTTTCCGAAATCGCACGATGATGCAACTGATCGTAAACTTTGATAATGTGACCATCGATGTTGATCGCGTATGGGATCAAAATAGCGCCGGGCATCATCCCGCCAATCGCTTCCGCAATGGCGGTCTTGCCATTGCCAGGATTGCCAAACAAAAAGATCGATTTGCCAGAATTGATCGCAGGACCTAATTGATTCAGAATGGAATCGCTCAACACCAAATGCGAAAACGAGCGCTTGAGCATATCCTGCGTAATAATCTGTCCGGACACGGATTGAGCGGCAACCATCTGGGTGTACGCTTCCAAGCGCACGGGGGCGCTGCCGACGTACTGGTTCTGCTCCATGAGTTCACGCGCGCGCGCGCGACCTTCCTCCGAGATGACGTATTGGTACGATGACTCGCCAAACCCCCCCGACCCTTTGACTTCGGTGAGATGTTCGCGGCGCAAATAGTCGAGCACCTTGTCCATAATGCCAGTGAACGGCAATTTGATGGCTTCACTGATTTCGTGTCCCATCAGGAAACCGCGTGTGTACATGGTCTTGAGCGCGAGGTCGGCGAGGAATGCAATGCTCAACCCCGTTTCTTCGATTGAACGCGGTTCGGAAGGCAGATTCGGTTGATTGGGTCCGTCCATGACTTCTCCGAAAAATTTAGTAGAAAGATAGAGCAGAAAGAGGAAAGCGCAACGTTGCTCTCTTTCCTCGAAAAATTTTATGCGATTACTGGATGTAGCATAGCCGCTTGTCAGCGTCGCCCAGAAGGGTTTAGACTACGATTTTATTCACGCTGTCTTTTGCGCTTCTTGCCAATCGATGGGGTGTTCCGTTTGGGTTAACAACAACGGGCGCGTCCGGTTCTGAATCGTTTCCGCGGTAATGAGACATTTCTTGATGTCTTTGCGTCCGGGAATCTCATACATCACGTCGAGCAACAACCCTTCGATCATGCTGCGCAAGCCGCGCGCGCCGGTCTTGTATCGCAGCGCTTCTTCCGCGGCGGCTTGCAAGGCATCTTCCGTGAAAACCAACTCGACGTTATCGAGCGTGAACAAGCGTTGATATTGCTTGATGATCGAATTCTTTGGCTCGGTCAAGATTTGCACGAGCATTTTTTGATCGAGTGGATCGACGCTGACGACGACGGGCATGCGCCCAACAAATTCGGGAATGAGTCCAAATTGGAGTAGGTCATCGGCGGTGACGAGCCGCAACAATTCCGATGGAGCCATTTCATGCGCCGAGCGTTCCCGCTCGCCCTTAAAGCCGACGACGCGTCGGTCGGTCACGCGTTGCAAAATAATCTTGTCGAGACCGACAAATGCGCCGCCACAAATGAACAATACATTCCCAGTGTTTAGCTGCAAAAATTCTTGATGCGGATGCTTGCGCCCACCCTGCGGCGGCACATTCGCTATAGTCCCTTCGAGAATTTTCAATAAGGCTTGCTGGACACCTTCGCCAGACACATCCCGCGTGATGGACGGGCTGTCGCCGCTCTTGCGTGCGATCTTGTCGATCTCGTCGATGTAGATGATGCCGCGTCCCGCGCGCTGCACATCGCCTTCGGCATTCTGAATCAGCGCGAGCAAAATATTTTCGACATCTTCGCCAACATAGCCCGCTTCGGTGAGCGTGGTCGCGTCCGCAATCGCAAAGGGCACGTCGAGAATCTTGGCGAGCGTTTGAGCCAGCAACGTTTTACCACACCCAGTCGGACCAATCAATAGGATATTCGATTTACCTAGCTCGATGTCGTCTGAACTGCTTGACCCAGTCAAGATGCGTTTATAATGATTGTAAACCGCCACCGACAGAACTTTTTTGGCGCGGTCTTGCCCGACGACGTATTGATTCAGGCGGCGATAAATTTCTTTCGGAGGTAAACTTTGAATAGAGAGGGTTTGGCTGGTCCGGCTTTCATTGGCTTCTTGTTCCAGAATCTCGTGACATAGTTCGACACATTCATCACAGATGAACACCGATTCGGGTCCAGCGATTAGGCGATTGACCTGTTCTTTACTGCGATTACAAAACGAACAATATTCCTCGCCTCGCTTGATGAGGTTGGGCATCCAATACTCCTAACAGTGTAACAAGACCTGACAAGTCTTAAACCTAGGCTTGTCAGGTCTCTTGGATACTACTTTTCTTCTTTCTTTGACGTCTTGGGGCTGGTCAGAACTTCGTCGATCAAACCGTATTCTACGGCTTCCGGCGCATCCATGTAATAGTTGCGATCCGTGTCGTGGATGATGCGTTCGAGTGGCTGCCCCGTATTCTTGGATAACATTTGATTCAGACGTTCGCGCTCACGCATGATGCGTCGCGCTTCGATTTCAATATCGACAGCTTGACCTTGCGCGCCGCCCCAGGGCTGATGGATGTGAATCGTCGAGTTGGGCAATGCCAAGCGGCGACCTTTGGTACCCGCGGACAAGAGCACCGTACCCATGCTCGCTGCCAAGCCAACGCAAATCGTCGATACGGGCGCATTGATGATCTGCATCGTGTCATACATCGCGAGACCGGCCGTGATCGAGCCACCAGGGCAGTTGATATAAACGCGAATTTCCTGTTCGGAATTTTCGTTGTCGAGATACAACAATTGAGCTACAACCAGATTGGCAACGTGATCGTCAATCGGCGTGCCGAGAAAGATAATGCGGTTGCGGAGGAGCAATGAAAAAATATCGTACGCGCGCTCTCCGCGTCCAGTATTTTCTACAACCATCGGAATGATGTCGTAGACTGACTTGGTCAGGTTGTCCATACGATGAAACTCCTTTTGAAATACCAGTAATCAGTGAACAGTCGACAGTTTAGATTTCTACTGTCCACCGTTCACTGTTCATTGGTTACTGTTTTTCCTGTCCCGGAATCAACGGATGATCCAAGCCACGGGGCCAGTTTTCCGAAGTAACCTGGGACGGATCGGTAATCAAACCAGTCGGCGATGGTGCCGCAGATTTCGCGGCGTTTTGCGCTTGCTGACGCGCCAATTCTTCTTGACGCACCATTTCGGGCGTTAGGATTTTGCCGCTGGTCGGCTCCCCTTTGGCGGAGGCAACCAAAAAGTTGATCGCTTTGTTGATCTTGAGGCTGAATGCCAAATCGCGTCGTGACTCGGCACTCGCGAGGCGTCGCCGCGCTTGGTCGATGCGCTCGCCGCGACGAGCCGCTTCTTGCGCGCGATAATCGATTTCCATATCGATTTCTTTTTCGGTCGCTTCTATGTTTTCCGCTTCGACCAACTGCATCAAGGTTAACAATCGCTTGAGGCGTTTCTCGGCGATGGGACGAGACTCGGCGCGGTATTGCTCCTCCGTCTTGGAGGCGAGTTGCAAATACTTGTCCCAGGTCAAGCCCAATCGTTGCGCCAAATCTTTGGAGCGCGCAATTTCGCTGTCCGTTTCATCTTCGACCATCAATTCGGGATAAGCAATTTGCGATTGCTCCATCGCCGCATCGACCACTTGATCGGCAAAGCGGCTATCTTCCTGCGATAGCTTTTCCGCCTGAATGTTGAATCGCACGCTCGTGCGTAATTGGTCGATGGTTTCCAGCGAGCTAACCGATTTCACAAAATCGTCGTTGAGTTCTGGCAATTGCGTTTCTTTGACATCGACGATGGTCACGGTGTAATTGGCTGTCTTGCCTTTTTCTTCGCCTTCGGCGGCCGGATACGTGTAATTGATGGTGCGAGTCTCGCCAGCATTTCCGCCGACGAGTTGATCGAGCCAGGGAAAAGTTCCGCCCTGCGCTTGCATGCGGACTTCCAAGCCTTCTCGATTGACAGTAGGCTGACCTTCGAGTCCGCCGTTGAGATTGATCGTTACGAGATCGCCCATTTGCACGGGACGCGTAACCGGCGCGATGGTCGCTTGCTGTTCGCGCGCTTGATCGATGACGCGATTGATTTCTTCGTCCGTAACTTCAACCGCATTGGGCTGCATGTGGATGGATCGATAATCGCCCAGCGTCACAACGGGGCGCGTTGGAACGGTGAATTTAAAAACGAGCGGTTCTTTTTGCGCGACTTCAAGTTTACCTGCATCGTACGGTTCAATGTTTTCGTCTTTCAAAACTTGCTTGTAGACATCTTGCGCCAAATGGTCAATCGCTTCATCCCGCAATACATCTTTGCCAATCGCGCGCTCGACACGTTCGTACGGCGCTTTGCCGGGGCGAAAGCCCGGAATAGGTCGAATTTTGGAAACGCGGGAAGCGGCTTGCTTCATCGCGCTTTGCACTTGGTCTTCGTCAACTTCGACGGTGACGATGGCGGAGCAATTCGGGGTACGTTCTGTAGTTACTTTCACTTGTCTTATCCTTGTCTTCAATGATATTTTGAGTGGGGATGGAGAGACTCGAACTCTCACGAGCTTGCGCCCACATGGTCCTAAGCCATGCTCGTCTGCCAGTTCCGACACACCCCCGAATCATGCGACAGCATTTTACCAGAATTGTACTCTTTTGGCAAAGAGTTGGTTTCAATGGTCACTCTGAGGAACATCCGCGCGTGAAAAACAAACTGGTTGCAGTCCAGCAGCTTTACGGCGCTCCACGTTCTTCCTTGAGCCGATTTTCTTCTTCCGTATCGTACGGCACCTGGAACTGTTGAATACTCAATTGCCCGTTGAATTCTAGAATAGTCATTGCGCTCAAGCCGTCCTCTCTCAGGCCGACACTTCCCACACACAGCAGCAATTTCCCATCCAATGCGAGCACATGATGCCGATGATAATGTCCGTAGGCAATTATCTGAAAGTCGAGAGCTCCATACACCTCGCGCAACTTGGATGTTGGTATATCGGGTTGACAAGTCCAACTCCAAGTATTGTTCGGAGCCGCATGGCACAAAAAGAAGTTGTTGTTGGGAGCTAGCTCAATTGTTTCTTGGATGGGCAAGTGTTGGAGCAAATCCCGATAGGCGCTAGACAAGTTCGCGTATGTCCATGCAGCAGCCGGACGCACCAAGTCAGGGCGAATGGTTTTGTGAATATGGGATTCGACGTCAAAGATCAGCTCTTCCCAATTGCCACGCAGCATGTGCGCATGGTTCTGAATGAGCAAATCTAGAATTTCGTCCGTGGCAACACCAAAGCCAACAAGGTCTCCCAGCGCATACAGCGCATCGACTCCGCCCATTTTTTGCACTTGAGCAAGGACTGCCTTCAAGCCAGTGATGTTGCCGTGAATCTGATTCCCTTACCAATTTAATTAAAGCCGCTTGATGACAGGCGCTAAACGAATTGGCGTTAGGCAGGCGTTGAAGACAGGCAGCCGCTGCATCGCCGTCGCCACGCAGCGCTTGAGCCAACGCAGACCGAGTTGGAAG
>JACRMI010000133.1 GCA_016215025.1 Chloroflexota bacterium | reverse complement strand
GCGGGTACAAACTCATCGGCAGCGTTTTCGTATGCACACGCGTTCCGTCAAGCGTTCCAAGGCGCAACTCAAAGATATCGTGCGGCGCTGGAAATCACTCCCCGTGGATGATGTGCCCAAGTGACTTTTGCGCTAATGCCAATAAACTACTGAACGCGGAGAGCATCAGAACTACTCTTATGTTATCATCACTTTACCTTACTGCTTTTGAGGTTCTAAAGATTGCAATCATCGAGCCGATCAAAGGATTCTTTTCTTTGACGCCTCAAAAATACGAAAATGAAGTCGGTATAAAATTCGATGAGGCAGAACAATACGCACTGATTTCCTCTTGTCTATGGTTACAAAAAAATGGTGCGCTTACAAATGATGAAGTTGATGAAATCAAATCAATCAGAGAACACCGAAATGAAATAGCACACGAATTACCCAACCTGATTGCAAGCGAAGGCAGTGAAATTCGTTTGGATCTCTTCAAGCAGATGAGAGAACTTTTGAGAAAGATTGATATCTTTTGGGCAAGAGCGGATATATTCATTGAATTAGAAACTTTGGAAGTTGCAAATACACAAGACGTTCGCGATGAAGATATTCTCTCCAGTCGGGAAATAATCTTGGATATGATAACACAAACAGTCACGGCCTATTTAGAACAGCGTGCATCTTCAAAGCAATAAAAAGGATCAAGAATGACCAAATTCATAGTTGCGCCCATCAAACCCACAATCTCATTCGATCTCTTGGACAAGCTCGACATTCGCGTTGGCACTATCGAGCAGGTGAGCGATGTGCCCAACTCGGACAAGCTGGTTCGGCTCACTGTCGATTTCGGTGATCGCAAGCGGAATATTTTGGTCGGCATGAAAAAGGAACGCGCGAATCCAAAAGAGATCGAGGGCAAGCAAGCGCTGTTCGTCGTCAATCTCGAACCGAAGAAAATGGCGGGCGAAGTGTCGGAAGGAATGCTGTTCGATATTGGCTATGCGGATGGAATCACATCTGTCCTTGCTGTGCCTGAAAAGCCGGTTCCCAACGGTGTGCGCGCGGGTTGATATAAGACACGGATGAACACAGATTGACACAGATTTTATTATCAGTGTTTATCAGCGTTAATCAGCGTCCAATTGTCCGTTTTTTATTGTTGGGTCTATAAGGTCGATTGAGGAGAAGAAGCAATGAAGCAACGCATCAATGTCGGAATTGTCGGCGACTTTAATCCCCAGTCGCCGTATCACTTGGCGACCAACGATGCGCTCAATCATGCGGCGGATACTTTGTCGCTTGCGGTGAATATTGCTTGGGTGCCGACCGAATCGTTGGATGGCGCTGATATCGCGACGACGTTAAAGCCATTCGATGCGTTGTGGTGCGCGCCAGGCAGCCCGTACGTCAGCATGAACGGCGCACTGAACGCAATTCGATTCGCGCGCGAAACTGATGTGCCACTCTTCGGGACCTGAGGCGGCTTTCAACATACTCTGGTAGAGTATGCGCGCAATGTGCTGGGGATTAAAGACGCCGAACATGAAGAGAGTTCGCCCGATGCGTCGCGCTTGATTATCAGCAAGTTGGTTTGCTCGCTGAACGGCAAAACCGAAACGGTAAAAATTATTCCGGGCACGTTGGCGCATCGGGTGTACGGCAAAGAAGAAACCGTCGAAGAGTTTCGCTGCAACTATGGTCTCAATCCCGAATATCAAAATCGATTCGTCGATGGCAAACTTGTCGTCGCTGGCATCGATGTCGACGGTCAGTTCAGAATCATCGAACTGCCTGAACGTCGATTCTTTGTCGCCACACTTTATCTGCCGCAGCTATTATCGAAACCCAATGCGCCGCATTCACTGATCGTCGCTTATTTAAAGTCTGCAAGCAAAGGATGGTAACTCAGGCTGTCATTCTGAGCGGAGCGAAGAATCTTTCCATGCGACGCGAGATTCTTCGCTCCGCAAAAACCGCTTCGCTCAGAATGACAGTGGGCTGAGTAACAAAGGATAAGCAATGTCAACGTTCGATCCTGAAAAACTATTACGCCAAGACCTGAACGATTTTCCGCCGTATTCGATGGGGCATGTGCCATTGGCGGACATGGGCAAGTATATCAAATTGGACTTGAACGAAAACTCGTTTGGTCCATCACCCAAGGCGATCAAGGCGCTCGCCGAAATGCCGTACTATAATCGATATGTTGGGCAGGAAGAATTGCGCGAAGGGATTGCGCGCTACGTTGGCGTGGACAAGGCGCACATCGCGACGAGCAACGGCGCAGACGAAATGATCGATATGGTGCAGCGCGTATTTCTTGATCGGGGCGATGCGATGATCGATTGTCCGCCCGCGTTTGAGATGTACACGTTCTTCGCGCGATTGAACGGCGCGCGAATTGTGAGTGTTCCACGACGCGATGATTTTTCGGTTGATGTGGATGCCATCGAAAGAGAAGTTTCAAGTTTCAAGTCTCAGGTTGTAGGTTCCAAACCTGAAACCTGTAACCTGAAACTTGTTTTCCTCGCCAACCCCAGCAATCCCGATGGCAGCGTTTTATCGTACGCTGATGTCGAACGCTTGCTCGCATTGCCCGTGATGGTTGTCCTTGACGAAGCGTATGCGGAGTTTGCGGGTGAGAGTTACGTGTCGCGTGTACCGACGCAATCGAACTTGATCATTCTGCGAACGTTTAGCAAGTGGGCAGGACTGGCAGCGCTACGCGTTGGTTATTGCGTCGCACCGAAAGTTATAACTGCAAAAATTCTGCAATGCAAGTCGCCTGAGAATTTGAATGCGGCAGGGAATGTCGCCGCGCAAGCATCGCTTGAAGACAAGGATTATTTGTTGGCGAATGTGCGCCGTATCGTCGCCGAACGCGAGCGGTTGTCGGCGGAACTGGTGAAACTGGGATGGGTCCAGCCATTGCCGAGTCGTGCGAATTTTATTCTCTGCCGTGTCGTCGGTCGCACAGGCAGAGAGGTTGCCGACGCATTGGAAAAGCGCGGCATCTTGATTCGCGCGTTCGGTGCGCCGCGCTTGCGCGAGTATATTCGCCCTGCGGTTGGCACGCCAGAGCAGAACGATGCGTTGGTTCGTGCGCTGAAGGAATTGGACGCGGACTAACGCGGATGAACGCGGACAAAAAATTACTACTCATCAAACATTCGATGCCGGTGCTTGACCCGAACGTGCCTGCACCGGACTGGCATTTGGGCGAACGCGGGCGCGCGCTCAGCGAATTGCTGGCGCATAAACTTGTTGCCTATTCGATTGATGTGATCGTGAGCAGTGTCGAGCCGAAATCGATTGAGACCGCGCAGATCGTTGCCAAACGTTTGAATTTGCCGCACGAGATAATCGATGGTTTGCACGAACATGAGCGACGCAATGTGCCGTTCATGCCAAAAGAGCAATTGGAGGCAAAGGTCGCGGAATTCTTTGCCAACCCAAGCGAGCTGGTTCTTGGCAGTGAAACCGCCGATCAAGCGCACGCTCGATTCTCGAATGCGATAGATCGTGTGATTGAAAAATATCCGCAGAAGAACATCGCCGTCGTCGCGCATGGTACTGTGATTTCGTTATTCGTTGCGCGCAGTAACGAAATGCCATTTGAGTTTTGGAAACGACTTGGCTTGCCATCTATTGTTGCGGTAACGCTGCCTACGTTGCAAGTTGAAGAGGACATCGAAAATGTCGAATGAACGAGTTGCCACCGTTGCACGCAAAACAAAAGAAACCGACATCGCTATTACGCTGAATCTCGATGGCGCAGGCAATGCGGATATTGCTACGGGCGTGCCGATGCTCGATCATATGCTGTCGCACGTCGCCGTGCATGGCATGATCGATTTGCACGTGCGCGCGACTGGCGATTTACAGATCGATGCGCATCACACGGTTGAAGATGTCGCCATCGTGCTAGGCGCTGCGCTGGCGCAGGCACTCGGCGACAAGCGCGGGATTGCGCGCATGGGACACGCGTACGTGCCGATGGATGAATCGCTGGCGTTCGTCGCCGTCGATTTGAGCGGGCGCGCGTACGCGGTGATCGATGCACCGTTCTCCACGCCGATGATCGGCACGATGCCTGCGAGTCTCGTCGAGCATTTTTTCGAAACGTTGGCGACCCATGCAAAAATGAATCTACATGCGCGGGTGCTTTACGGACGCGACGATCATCACAAAGCGGAAGCGCTGTTCAAAGCGCTGGGACGAGCATTGGCAATCGCCGTCGCAATGGATGCACGACGCAGCGGTGTGGCATCGACGAAAGGAGTGCTCTGACCGCTGACGGCTGACAGCAGACCGCAAATGCTGCGGCGGTCAAGAGGTTTGCTATGATTGCAATTATTGATTACGGTATGGGTAATTTAAGAAGCGTGCAGAAAGCTTTCGAAAAGATTGGCGTGACGGCGCGGATTGTGCCATTCCCGCGCGACATCGAAAAGGCGAGCGGCATTGTGCTGCCTGGTGTTGGCGCATTCGGTCAGGCAATGGAAAACTTGCGCGCGATTGGCTGGGATGTGGCTTTGCGCGATGCGGTCAAGCGCGGCGTGCCATTCATTGGGATTTGCCTGGGAATGCAACTGCTCTTTGAATCATCGGAAGAAATGGGGCAGCATGAAGGTCTTGGCATTTTGCGCGGCGAGGTCAAGCGCTTCGATGGAAGCTTGAAGGTGCCGCAGATGGGCTGGAACCAAATGCACATCCGACAATCGAGCCCATTGTTGCGCGATGTTGCCGAGGGCAGTTATGCTTTCTTCGTTCACTCGTACTATTGCGCGCCGCGTGATCCATCGATTGTCCTTGCCACAACCGATTACGGCATCGATTTTGCGTCCGTGGTTGGCAGCGGCAATGTCTTTGGCGCACAATTCCATCCGGAGAAAAGCCAAGCCGTTGGATTGAAGATGCTCGAAAATTTTGCTGAACTCGTAAAACGTAGCGCATGAAATCCAACCTCTAATTTCCAATTTCCAATTTCCAATTCCTATGATAATCTTTCCAGCAATCGATTTACGCAATGGTCGAGTGGTTCGGCTCAAGCAAGGGCGCGCCGAAGATGAAATGGTTTACGGCGACGATCCAGTCCAAATCGCCAAGCGTTGGCTAGACGAAGGCGCACAGTGGCTGCACGTTGTCAATCTCGATGGGGCATTTGGGGAAACATCGCTTGCCAATATGCGCGCATTGACCGGAATAATCTCTAGCGTAAAAATTCCCGTGCAGTTTGGGGGGGGCTTGCGTGATATTGCCAACATTGACGCGGCTTTCAATGTTGGCGTTAGACGCGTTGTGATCGGAACAGCCGCCGTCGAAAATCCGCAACTCGTGTCGGATGCGATTGCAAAATTTGAATCGGGAAAAATTGTCGTCGGCATTGATGCGCGGGACGGAATCGTCGCAACGCGCGGCTGGCGCGAGCAATCGGCAATCGGCGCGATTGATTTGGCGAGGCAGATGCACGAGCGCGGCGTCGAACGCATCGTTTATACCGACATTGCGCGCGATGGAATGCTGCGCGGGATCGACGCGAATGCGATGGCGGAGTTGGCGCGCACAGCAAAAGTTCGCGTCATCGCATCAGGTGGTGTGGCGAGCATGAGCGATGTGATTGCGTTGCGCGAGTACCTTGAAGTAGAAGGTGTCATTATAGGACAAGCGTTGTATACCGGCGCGATAAATTTACGGGAGGCGATTAAAGTCGCCAGTAGACAGTAGACAGTCGCCAGACAGATCATTGTCACCCTGAGCGAAGCGAAGGGTATCGCAAAGTGAGAATCGCGAGCTGCTTCGCTTCGCTCAGCAGGACAATTCAAAATTGTCTTTGATGTGCCTAATTTGTTAAAGTGATTGTTGACTGCTGACTGTGGACTTGTTGACTATGTTAGCAAAACGAATCATCCCATGCCTGGACGTTCACGCAGGTCAGGTCACGCGCGGCGTCCAATTTGGCAAAGCTGAAAAAGGCGAGTTGCGAAACGTGGGCGACCCGGTCGAACTGGCGCGCGCGTACGATGCGGCGGGCGCAGATGAACTGGTGTTTCTCGACATCACGGCTTCGTCCGAAAAGCGCGACATCTTTTTGGACATTGTGCGCGCGGTCGCCGATCAGGTGTTCATTCCGTTCGCCGTCGGCGGCGGCGTGCGGACAGTCGAAGATTACCGCTCGATCTTGCTCGCGGGAGCTGACAAAGTTGCGATGAACACTGCGGCGTTCGAGAATCCCGCGATGATTACCGAAGCCGCGGAAATGTTTGGCTCGCAATGTGTGGTAGTTGCCATCGATGCCAAACGACGGCGGACCGCGGACAGCAGACCGCCTGTCACGCTGCGCGTGAGCGGAACGGAGCGTAGCGAAGTGGAGTCGAAGGATCAGCGGTTGGGTTGGGAAGTTTACACGCATGGCGCGCGCACGCCGACCGGCAAAGATGTCGTCGAATGGGCGCAAGAAGCAGAAGCGCGCGGCGCAGGCGAAATCTTGCTCACGAGCATCGACCGTGATGGAACGCGCGACGGATATGATATTGGTGTGACGCGCGCGGTGGCAGATGCTGTCTCGATTCCTGTGATTGCTTCAGGCGGCGCAGGACAGATTGAGCATTTTGCCGAGGCGATCATTGACGGTCATGCCAGCGCGGTGCTCGCCGCGAGTCTATTCCACTTACGCGAGTTGAGCGTCGCGCAGGTCAAGGATTATTTGGCAAGTCGTGGCGTAGCGGTGAGAAAATAAAATTGGACGCGGACAAACACGGACAAACGCGGACATCTAAATTATCCGCGTTTGTCTGCGGCAATCCGCGTCCTAATTGAGGTGTGTATGTCTGGCGAAATCAATTGGGATGCAAATGGGCTTGTGCCTGCCATCGTGCAGGATGAAAAGACCAAGCAGGTATTGATGCTCGCGTACATGAATTCCGAATCGTTGGCAAAGACGATGGAGACCGGCAATGCGACGTTTTGGAGTCGGCGGCGTAAGCAGCTTTGGATGAAGGGTGAAACGTCGGGCAATGTGCAACGCGTGCGCGAGATCAAGTACGATTGTGACGGCGACACCATTTTGCTGCTAGTCGATCCGGCGGGGCCTGCATGCCACACCGGCGAAGTGAGCTGCTTTTATCGAAGTCTAACTTGAAGGATGAACGCTCAGCGTGAGGGATGAAGGAGGAATTAGCTGTCTGCGGCATTTATTTCATCCTTCATCCTTCATCCTTGAGTTGAATGGGGTTCGTGATGAGTGATGTGCTAAATCAGCTTTTTGCTACTATCGAGTCTCGCAAGACCGGCGCGTCCGAAAAATCGTACACGGCGCAATTGTTCGCCGCGGGCGAGAACGAAATCGTCAAGAAGGTAGGCGAGGAAGCGATTGAGGTCATTGTCGCGGTCAAAGGTCAGACGGACGAGCGCATCGTTTCCGAAATGGCTGACTTGATTTACCACTCAATGGTCTTGCTGGCATCGCGCAATATTCCATGGTCGGCGGTTGAAGACGAGTTAGCAAAAAGACACCGGTGACCTCACCCCCTCCCTCACCCTCCCCCGTTCGCAACGAACTTCATTGCGAACGGGGGAGGGAAGGGGTGGGGGAAGAAATTTTAAGGCGCATAACATTGACACTGCACATCGATAGTGTTATATTGTGCAAAATTTCGATGAAATCGGATTTGATGGATTCTGACCCTAGTTCTCTAGCGCGGGAAAATTCTTCCCGCGATTTTCCAATTGTTTTGCGCACGCTGTGGTTCAAGCCGCCCAGTCATTTTCGGGTGGGATGAATCGCGCGCGCGTTTTATTTTCCCCTCCCGGTCAACACATGGGAGGGTTTTTGTTGAAAAAGAGTTTCCTTATTTCCCTTATTTCCATCATTTCCAGGGAAATAAAGGAAATACAGGAAATGATGGAAACTACTTGGAGGTATTATCATGAAAGCCAATTGCCCAGAGTGCGATGCCGAAATCGAAATGCAAAAGCCAATGCGCGGCGAAATCGTCGTTTGTCCGGATTGCGGAGCCGAACTCGAAGTGACGAACGAGAACCCGCTCACATTCGATCTTGCGCCGCAAGAAGAAGAAGATTGGGGCGAATAAGTCTCAGGTTGCAAGCTTCAAGTCAAAACTAAATCGATGAGGATAAAATGAAACTAGCAGTGTTGTATTCCCGCGTTCGCGCGGAGGAAAAGTTATTGTTCGATGCGCTCGATTCACGCGGCGTCACGTACGACAAGATCGACGACCGCGATGTGATTTTCGACCTGCAAAATCCCGGCGCGTGGTGCGACTATAGCGTCGTGTTGGAACGTTGCATCAACCACTCGCGCGCGCTCAACGCGCTCAAGATTCTGAACGATTGGCGCATTCCAACCGTGAACACGGCTCAAGTCGCAAGCGTTTGCGGCGACAAACTGGTCACATCGACGGCGCTCGTTCATCACGGCGTTCCGACGACGAGAATCAAAGTGGCGTTCACGCCCGAATCGGCAATCAAAGCGATTGAAGAGCTAGGTTATCCGGTGATCTTGAAACCTGCTGTCGGGTCGTGGGGTCGTTTGTTGTCCAAGGTCAATGATCGCGAAGCGGCGGAAGCGATTCTTGAGCACAAGGAAACGCTCGGCTCGTACCATCACTCGATCTTTTACATTCAAGAATACATTAAAAAACCAAAGCGCGACATTCGCGCGTTTGTGATTGGCGATGAGACCGTCGGCGCGATCTATCGTTACGCCGAACACTGGATTACGAATACTGCGCGCGGTGGTAAAGCCGAGGGGTGTCCGGTGACGCCTGAACTGAACAAGATTTGCGTTGCGGCGGCGAAAGCGGTTGGCGGTGGCATCGTCGGCGTCGATCTGCTCGAAGACCCGGAGCGTGGCTTGCTCGTCAACGAAGTCAACTACACCATCGAATTTCGAAATAGTATCACGACGACGGGCGTGGATATTCCACAACGCATTCTCGATTATGTGTTCGCCGTTGGCGAAGGCAAAATCAAAGTGCTTTGACGACGGCCGATCGCTGGCCGCCGTCTGCCGTCATCGGTCGGCCGTCTTGATAGGAGAATAAATGTCATTAGAGCAATTCAATGTCATCGAATCGACGTTACGTGAAGGCGAACAATTCGTCGGCGCGAATTTTACGTCGGACGATAAGGTTCGCATCGCCGAAGCCCTCGACGAATTCGGCGTCGAATATATCGAACTCACGTCACCGCTGGCTTCGCCGCAAAGTTTCGACGATGCGTGCATGATCGCCAGGCGCGGCTTGAAAGCCCGGGTGTTGACGCACATTCGCTGTCACATCGACGATGCGAAAAAGGCGTTGGATACCGGCGTCCAAGGTGTCGATCTCGTTATCGGCACGTCGTCGTTCCTGCGCGAATTCAGTCACGGCATGGCGATGGGGCAGGTGATCGATCGTGCCGTCGAAGTGCTGTCGTGGATTCGGGCGCAAGCGCCCAATCTCGAATTGCGCTTTAGCACCGAAGACTCGTTCCGCAGCGAAGAATCGGATTTGTTCCGCGTCTATCTCGCCGTCGATCAAGTCGGCGTGGATCGATTCGGAATCGCCGACACGGTCGGCGTCGCAACGCCGATGCGGGTGTATCAACTCGTCAGCGGATTGCGGCGCTTGGTCAAAGCCGGCATCGAGTTTCATGGACACAACGATTCGGGTTGCGCGATTGCGAACGCCGTGACTGCGCTCGAAGCAGGTGCGACGCATATCGACACGAGCATTCTAGGCATTGGCGAACGAAACGGCATCGCGCCGCTCGGCGGCTTTGTCGCGCGCATGTATGCGACGAATCGCGAAATCGTCAAGAAAAAATACAAACTGAAAAAATTGCGCAAGCTCGACGAGATGATCGCGAACATGGTCGGCATCGGTATCCCGTTCAACAACTATATCACAGGTGTTACCGCGTTCACGCACAAGGCGGGCATTCACGCCAAAGCGATTCTGAATCAGCCCGAGACGTACGAGATTCTCAATCCAAAAGATTTCGGCATGACGCGTTACATCAGCATTGCGCACAAGCTGACTGGCTGGAATGCGATCAAGGATCGGGCGGAACAACTGGGCTTGCCGCTCACCGACGATCAGATCAAAGAGGTGACTGCGCACGTCAAGGCGCTCGCCGATCAAAAGAAGATGGACCTCAACGACATCGACGAGATGTTGTATCGATGGGCGGACGGTGTCACAATTACAAATGGCAAATGACAAATGAGCAAATGACAAATACGGAGCACGGAACACGCAACACGTTACAAGGTAAGACGTTTGCTGAAAAGGCGTTAGCTCGTGCATCGGGTCAGGCGCTGGTCGTCGCTGGGCAAATTGTCGATGCGGTACCGGATGTGGCATTGTCGCACGATAATACGGCCGCGATTGCAAAAATCTTCCGCGCGCTCGGTGTCGAACGCGTCAAATATCCAGAGCGACTAGCTATCACACTCGATCATGCGGTACCTGCGCCCACGACGGTTCACGCGACGAATCACGCCGAAACGCGCAAGTTTGTTGAACAGCAGGGCATCGAAAATTTCTTTGAAGTCGGTCGTGGCATCTGTCACCAAGTCTTGAGCGAAGAGGCGATCATTTTGCCGGGGCAACTCATTCTCGGCGCGGACTCGCACACGACACACTATGGCTGGATGGGTGCGTTCGGCGCGGGCGTCGGTCGCAGCGAAGTCGCGGCCATTTGGGCGACGGGCGAACTGTGGCTGCGTGTACCCGAATCGATCAAGATAGTCGTCGATGGTCAGCTTCCGCTTGGCGTCACGTCGAAGGATTTGTGCCTGAAAATCATCGGCGATCTCAAAGCGGATGGTGGTCTCTATGCGTCGGTCGAATTTCACGGCAGCGCGATTTCCGCCATGTCGCTTGAATCGCGCATGGTGATACCAAACATGATGGCGGAGTTTGGCGTAAAGAATGCATATCTGCCGCCGGACGATCTAGTGTTCAATTGGCTTGCACCTAGATTAGACCGCAGACGACGGACGGCGGACGGTGGTCAGCAGTCAATGGGTGATGCAATCGTGAGCGATGCGTTATATCCAGACGCTGATGCTACGTATGCCGCAACGTACCGTTACGACGCCGCGACGTTGGAGCCGTTCGTCGCGTGTCCGCATCGCGTCGATAACGTCAAGCCGCTATCGCAGGTGCGTGGGACAAAAGTTCAACAAGCGTTTATCGGTACCTGCACCAACGGTCGCATCGAGGATTTGGCGGCGGCGGCGGAAATTATTCGTGGGCGCAAGCTGGCAAAGGGTACGCGCTTGCTCGTGATCCCGGCATCGTCCCAGGTTTTGAGCGAAGCATTGGCACGCGGTTATATTCAAACGTTTGTCGATGCAGGCGCGGTGATCGGTACGCCTGGGTGCGGTCCGTGCATGGGCAATCACATGGGCGTTCCGGCGCCCGGCGAAGTGACGATTTCGACGGCGAATCGAAATTTTCGCGGACGCATGGGCACGCGTGAAGCGGAGATTTATCTGGCGAGTCCAGCCGTCGTCGCGGCGAGTGCAGTCGCGGGCGTAATCGCGGATCCGCGCGAGCTGATAGATTAGTTGAAGCTGTGCCTCCTTTGCGCGGCGGAATGGCAAGAGCAAGACCCTTCTCACTTTTTTCAAGAATGGGATGCGCAAACTCATTGGATTTACAAAGCAACCGTGTTTGAGCAGATTCGCGCGTTGGCAGAAAAACAATTCGACGTTTTTATCAATTTGTGCGATGCATGTGTTGATGAAGACGAAGCGGGCATACAAGTCGTCGAGGCGCTCGAACAACTCAGGCTTCCCTTCACCGGCGCTCGGTCCGATTTCTATGATCCCTCGCGCGCGATGATGAAATGCGCGTGTCAACAGGCTGGCATTCCATCGCCGCCGTTTCTTTTTGTCTCAACCGAAAGCCAAGTCGAACATGCGGCAGAGCGAATGTGCTTTCCGCTAATTGTCAAGCACCCGAACGGGCACAGCAGTGTTGGACTACTGAAAGAATCGCGCGTAGAGAATGTCAGTCAATTAAGAACTCAGGCGCACCGAATCATCGCCGAGTATGGCGGCGCGCTGATCGAAGAATTCATCGATGGACGTGAGTTTGATGTGCTTGTCGTCGAAAATGCGGACGCGCCAACTGAGCCATTTGCGTATCCGCCGGTCGAATTCCTTTTTCCGCCCAACGAATCGTTCAAACATTATGACCTGAAATGGGTGAATTACGATTCGCTCAAATGCGTGCCGTGCGATGATCCTGCGCTGGCGGCGCGATTGCAAGCGATGGCGAAGAAAATGTTCGTCGTGCTAAATGGATCGGGCTATGGGCGCTGCGATTTTCGAGTGAACGCACATGGCGATGTGTATCTACTCGAAATCAATCCCAATTGCGGAATTTTCTATCCACCGGATGAACTCGGCAGCGCAGATTATATTTTGTTGCAGCACCCGGAAGGACATCGCGGTTTTATCGAGCGGATTATTCGCGCTGCGCAAAGCCGCCAAGCAAGTTTTTAAAACCCGTTTTCTTGAGAGAAATTATTATTTAGTTTGGGATGAATTCGAGAAAACGGGTTTTTGGCAAAGGTGTCAAAGAGGAACGATGACAATCCATGTTTGTCTCGCCGGCGCAACGGGCTGGGCTGGCTCGGCTCTCTCGCGCGGCATCGCTCAATCGAACGATATTGAACTCGTGGCGGCAGTATCGCGCACACATGCCGGACGTATCCTTGGCGATGTGCTAACCGAGCCGCGGCTTACTTGTTCGGTATATGCGACCGCAGAGGAGGCGCTTGCGCAATCGTGCGATGTATTCTTCGAGTACACCAAGCCTGAAAGCGCGAAAGCGAACATCATCGCCGCATTACAGCACGGGGCGCATGTCGTTGTTGGCACATCGGGATTATCCGATGCCGACTATGCCGAGATTGCGACCATCGCCGAACAGCAACAACGCGGTGTGTTAGCCGTTGGAAATTTTGCGCTCACGGTTGTCTTGTTGCAGAAATTCGCCGAGATCGCGGCGCGATATATTCCCCAGTGGGAAATCATCGACTATGCGAGCGACGCCAAAAAAGATTCGCCAAGCGGAACTGTGCGCGAACTCGCTTTTCGGTTATCGCGCATTCGCGAATCTGAAATGACTGTGCCGCTCGATCAAACCCAGGGCGTCGTCGAAACGCGTGGAGCGCGGATGACTGGCTCCCAGGTGCATTCGATTCGATTGCCTGGGTATACGATTTCGGCCGAAATCATCTTCGGCATGGACGATCAGAAACTCACGATTCGCCACGATGCAGGTAGCAGCGCGCAGCCCTACGTCGATGGGGCATTGCTAGCGATTCGCAATGCCCATACATTTATCGGTCTACGACGGGGACTGGATAGCGTCCTTGATTTGACAAGAGTGCAACGATGAAAAATATTGTAGAAACCTATACGCCCGCTAATACACCTAAACCCATTGGACCATACAATCACATCGCCAAGGTCGGTCAGTTCATCCGGATCGGCGGCATGGCGGGCGTCAATCCGGCGAACGGGCAGCTGGCTGGGACGGATGCCTACTCGCAGACCAAACAGATTCTCGCATCGTTTCAAGTGATGTTGCAGTCGGTCAATTCGGATTTGAATCATGTCATCCACATCAACGTCTTTTTGAAAGACATGCGCGATTTCGACGAAATGAACCGCGCCTATATCGAAATGATGGGCGAGCATCTCCCAGCGCGAACTGTGATTGGAGTCAATGAGCTTCCCAAGCCCGGCGTTTTGCTTACGATGGATTTGACTGCGACTACAAGGGAATGATGCGGGAGTCGAAGATGGACCACTTTTGGAAAACGCTCGTCTGGCAGCAGTTTGGCGCTGCCATCGACATGCTCGATAATGCGGTGCGCGCTTGTCCCGATCATCTTTGGTGCGAACGATTGTGGGACAATCCGTCGGAGCAACCCGAGTGGTCGCAATATTGGTATATCGTGTATCACTCGCTTTTCTGGCTCGACTTGTACTTGTCCGGTGCGGTGGAAGGATTCGCTCCTCCCAAACCCTTTACGCTTGACGAGCTAGACCCAGCCGGTCTCGTTCCCGAACGACCGTACACCAGAGACGAACTTTTTGCATATCTCGCTCATGCTCGCAACAAATGCCAAGCGACGATTGAGGCGCTGACGGACGAAAAGGCGGAACGACGATGCAGGTTTCGCTGGGGCGAGTTGAGTTTTGCTGAATTGCTCTTGTACAACATGCGCCACGTTCAAGAACACGCTGCCCAGTTGAATTTGCTTCTCGGACAAAAAGTGGGAACTGCACCCGGTTGGGTTACGAAAGCCAAGAGTTGAACCTGTTGAATTACAATTTCATCCCGCTCGAAAAACGCGATACCGACGGCGTACTGTATACCATCGGTCATGCGATCATCTGGAATCCGTATAGCATTCGGATGGATTTCATCATTTCGCACGAAGCGTTGCGACGCGATACAGTTTCGACGACCATAGCACCTTACTACGTGAGAATGGGTTTGGCGGAAAGAGTCGAGCCATATCCGGCGCTCAGTGTGCGCGAGGCAATTGCGAAATTTCCCGATGGATTGGCATACTTTAATGCGGGCGAATCCGGCATGTTGCTCAATCCGCTGATCGAAGATGGTATGTTGCTGACCAAGCCGCAGAATGCCAGGGCAGTATGGCAGAAAGAGTGGGAGCCGCTCAACGACACCTTCTCCTTCTTTCTGCAACATATCGACGGATGCGTCGAGCTTCAGTCTCTACGGATTGTGAATAACCAAATCCATCCCGACGATTTGAGACATGTTCGCCAAGGAACGTATGGTTTCTCTGTTCCTTACATTTTGAAAAATGGAAAGCAGATCAGGCTGAAGAATCCGCTAGCGGGAGAAACCTCCAAAGCCAATGAGACCTGGTACACACTGGGTGCGCCTGCTGCGTTGTGCGCCATTGGATTAACGCCAACCGGTCATGCCGTTTGGGTTGGGTTGATCGGCGACGTTGCGAATCCGGCAGACTGGGGTCGCAACGGTACCGAAGATGACTTGGTGCAGTATTTACGTGATTTCGGCGTGACAGATGCGCTGTTCGCCGGGGCGAGCGGTGATGTGCAGTACTATGATGCAAAATCAAAAACGTTGGCGGTCGCCGCCGAGCGCGCAAAGAGCGAAGACAAGCGATGGGTTCTGCGCGAAGGGCAAACCGAACGTGGAGTGTCGCTGATTGTAAAGTTGGTCAATTCTCAATCGAAATAATAATTCCAGAGTCTTAGGATGCCATTTCAATTTCAACGATTACAAATTCCCGACGTCATTCTCGTCCAGGTTTCTGGGCAGCCCGATGCGCGTGGTTTTTTCCGCGAGACGTATCGCCAAGCCGAATTTGCTGCGCACGGGATTCCGCCCTTCGTCCAGGATAATCACTCGCGGTCGATGCGTGGCGTATTGCGCGGGCTGCATTACCAAAAGGAACCGCACGCGCAAGGCAAGTTTCTCATCGTCGCGCGTGGCGAAATTTTCGATGTGGCGGTTGACATTCGCAAAGGTTCGCCGACGTACGGCAAGTGGGTGGGTGAAATTCTTTCCGCCGAAAATGGTCGGATGCTTTACGTGCCCCCAGGGTTTGCACATGGCTTTTGCGTGTTGAGCGATATGGCGGATGTGCTTTACAAAGTCACTGCCGAATATGCGCCGGAATCGGAACGCGGCATTCGCTGGAACGATCCCGCCATCGGGATTGATTGGCATTATGCCGATCCGATATTGAATTCGCGTGATTCCCAAGCGCCATTGCTCCGCGACGCCGATAATAATTTCGTGTTCAAATGAATCAAAGCTCTGTCATTCTGAGCGGAGCGAAGCATCTATTTATTGCAAGGTGGAGATTCTTCGTCGCTTCTGGGAATTCAACCGAAAGCCGCCGTTTAGTCGTTGCTCCTCAGAATGACATCTTGATTACTTTTTTTCTTCTGTGTGTTTCTGTGAAATTCTGTGGCAGCAATAATCGATGAATCAAAAACTCGCAACGCTGTTAAAAGAGCTTGAAGAATTTGGCAAGACGAACGATGCAACCGTCACTGATCGTACGCGCAAGATGCTAAACATCACGCGCGACACGGGCGAGTTTTTGCTCTTGATCGCCCGCGCGATTGAAGCGCGTCGCATCCTCGAAATCGGCACGTCGAATGGATACTCAACGCTGTGGCTGGCGTACGCGGTGCAACAGTTGAGCGGAACCGTGACGACAGTTGAGCGCTCGCAATTCAAAGCCGACATGGCGCGCGCAAATTTTGAGCGGGTGAGTATGACGCCGTGGATTCAACAGCATCTTGGCGATGCGACCGACTTTCTCAAGCAGCAAGCCGACAACTCCTTCGGTCTCATCTTTCTCGATTCAGATCGACAGGAATACACTGGTTGGTGGAGTGATTTACAGCGCATCCTGACGCTCGGCGGATTGATGATCGTCGATAATGCGGTGTCGCACGAGAGCGAGATGAAGCGCTTTGTCGATATTGTTCAACTCACGCCAGGGTATTTGACTTCGTTGGTGCCCGTTGGCAATGGCGAGTTTCTTGTCTTGAAGCAACCGGTTGGAAGATAGATGAATCGAATCGATCTCGCCGACCCTAACTATGTCCGCGATCAATATCGCTACAGCAACAATCTCGAAGCACGCATTCTTTTGCACGAGCGATTCAGCACCGCGAAGTAGAAATGGTTCGATTGGTATTGGGATCATTTCGACTTGCCAACCGATGCACGCATTCTTGAAATCGGTTGCGGCGTTGGAATGCTGTGGCGCGATAATCGTGCACGCATTCCTGTGACCTGGCAGCTTACGCTTTCCGATTTTTCGCTCGGCATGATTCAAGCATGTGCGACGCACTTGCCAAGTGCGACGTACCTGCAAGCCGACGCGCAAGCCATACCTTTCGGCGACAAGTATTTCGACGCGGTGTTTGCCAATCATATGCTCTATCATGTGCCTGATGTATCACGAGCGATTGCGGAAATTCGTCGCGTGCTTAAGGCGAATGGCAAGTTCTATGCGGCGACAAATGGCGATGCGCATTTGCGCGAGTTGAAAACCATCGTAGCCGAATTACTTGGCCATGCCATAATGCCGCTCGTGGATGCAAACGTGAGCAAACAATTTTCGTTGGAGAACGGCGCACAACAGCTTGCCAAATCGTTTGTTCACGTCGAGCATTTTGATTTTGATGATGCACTGGTTGTGACCGAAGTCGAACCGCTCGTCGCGTACATTATGTCGGGCTTTATGGGCAAGCAACTGCTTCACATCGAGTACGAAGAATCGTTGCGACAATTCATCGCTGATCGCATGGCGCGCGATGGCGCGATTCGCATTACGAAATCAACAGGACTCTTCATTGCAACCAACTAAACCTCCAATCACCCGTCGCGGCGCAATGGCCGTCGTGCTGTCCGAGGATCGCCAACAAGTTTTGCTGCTGCGTCGCGAGATTTTTATTCTGTGGGATTTGCCCGGCGGCGGAATCGATCAAGGCGAAGAGCCAGCGCATGCGGCAGTGCGCGAATGCCGCGAAGAGACCGGGTACATCATCGAATTGGATGGTGCGGTTGGCGAATATTTGCACCAGTCCGTGTACGGCCTGGGCGATCAACTGACGTACGCATTTCGCGGACATGTCGTCGGTGGCAAAGCGCGCGGCTTGGGACTGGAGACGATGGGGCTGGCGTGGTATCCGATTGATCGATTGCCGCGTGGGCTGGAGCCATTGCATCGCCAGATTATCGCCGACGCGCTTGAAAATTCCTCCAGCATCATCGAGCGACGAATTGATTTTGCGCGTTGGAAACTTTATCCCGCGCGCGTTGTTTTTACTATTATGAGTACAATCAATAAAACGATTAGAAGGTTTTTATGATTTTGCACGGTCGAGTGTGGAAGTACGGCGACGATGTCAACACCGATGTGATTTTTCCCGGCAAGTACACCTACACGGTGACGGATCCAAAAGAGCAAGCGAAACACGCGCTCGAAGATTTGGATCCGACGTTTGCGAGCAACGTCCAGTCCGGCGCTATTATCGTCGGTGGGAAAAACTGGGGCAACGGTTCATCGCGCGAGCAAGCGGTCGGCTGTCTGAAATATTCCGGCGTTACGGCGATCATTGCCAAATCGTTTGGACGCATCTACTTTCGCAACGTCGTCAACAACGGACTCGTGCCAATTGTGTCTGCGCCCGCAGTCGATGCGATTCAAAATGGCGAAACAATCGACATCGATCTCGACGCGCACACAATTCGCTGTGTGGCTGGCTCGTTCGATTTTCCCGCGCTCTCGCCATCGCTGTTGACGATCATCGAAACGGGGGGGCTGATTCAAATGTTGCGTAAGAAACTTGGCACAGAACATTTGCCGATGCCGGAAATAAAAAGTGGCGGCGATTAGAATCACGTATCACGCTTCACACATTACGTGTCACATGATTCGTGATACGTGATGCGTGAAAATCAAATCTTTTAGCGGAAGTTGAAAAATGTACAAGATTGCTTGGATGCCCGGAGACGGGGTGGGTGTTGAAGTGATGCAAGCGACGCGCGTGGTGTTGGACGCGCTCAAGCTGGACGCCGAGTACGTGAATGCGGATATTGGCTGGGAGTTTTGGTGCAACGAAGGCGAATCACTGCCGCAACGCACCATCGACATTTTGAAATCGTCGCAGTGCGCGCTCTTTGGCGCGATCACGTCCAAGCCCAAGGAGGAAGCCGACGCAGAGCTTGCACCGAATTTGCGGGGCAAGGGTCTGGTGTATCGCAGCCCGATCGTGCGCTTGCGTCAGATGTTCGATCTGTACACGAATTTGCGTCCGTGCAAAGCATATCGCGGCAATCCGCTGAATTATCGCGACGATATTAACTTGATCGTGTTTCGCGAAAATACCGAAGGGCTGTATGCGGGTGTTGAATTTCATCCTGTCCCTGACACAGTTCGTCGCGCGTTAGAAGACGTGAGCGCGCCGATGCGCAATTTCAAAGACGTTGCGTCGAGCGACATGGCGATCACCGCGCGCGTGATTACGCGACGCGGCGCGGAACGGATCGTGCGCGCGGCGTTCAACTATGCAGAGAAAAACGGTTGCTCGAATGTCACGCTCGTCGAAAAGCCGAACGTGCTGCGCGAGACGAGCGGCTTGATGACGCGCGTCGCGCGCCAGGTCGCCAAGGATTTTCCCAAGATCGAATTGTGGGAAACCAACATCGACGCAATGACGATGTGGCTCATCAAGAATCCGCAGCAGTACGGCGTGCTGGTGACGAGCAATCTTTTCGGCGATGTGATTTCCGATTTGTGCGCGCAACTCGTCGGCGGGTTGGGTTTCGCCGCGAGCGGAAACATCGGCGACAAGTTTGCGGTGTTCGAACCGACGCACGGTTCTGCGCCCAAGTACGCCGGGCAGTACAAAGTCAATCCGATTGCGACATTCCTTGCAGCCAAGCTGATGCTCGATTGGCTCGGCGAAACGGAGAAAGCAAATCGATTGGAGAATGCAGTCGCCACTGTCATCGCCGAAGGCAAGGTGCGGACGTACGACATGGGCGGCAAAAGTTCGACGATGGATATGGCAGACGCCGTAGCAGCAAAACTATAGGATGCGGATGGCTGTGGCTGAACTGGCTGTGCCGCACTTTGGCACAGTCAGCCACAGTCACGCAGACAAGCGCAGAAAAATAAATTGTCCGCGTTAATCCGCGTTTGTCCGCGTCCCAATGTATGTTATAATCGCGACCATGACAACAACTATTGACCAACTCACCGTGCTCGCCAAAACGCTCGTCGATGCGGCGACGCACGCTCCGCGAAAATTAACGCTGCGTGTGCTGGGCGGCGTCGCCGTCGTGCTGACGTGCCCCAGCATTGAAACCAAACCATCGTTGCAGCGCTCGATCAAGGATTTGGATTTCGTCGCGCCACTTGAAGAGTGGGATGCCATCGCGGAAATTTTCAGAGCGAATGGCGCATCGCTGAAAAGCAAGCAAGCCGACCGAATGGTATTCGACAAGGACGGCATCGAAATCGAATTGACGACGCCGGATTTCACCGCCGATTATCGCGTCGATTTGAAACCGCGCTTGGCGCTGGCATCGCCGACATTATCGCCTTCCGATTTGTTGCTGATCAAATTGCTGCGGCGCAAATTTGAAGAGAAGGATATCCAAGACGCGGTTGCACTTTTGCTCGATCATCGCGTGGCAAAAGGTGAGGTACAAGACCAAATTGATCATGAGTACATCGCCAAGCTGTGTCGAAATCAATGGGCTTTGTTCCATACCGTGTACGACAACACGGTGACGCTGGAAAAAGTACTGGATAAATACGTCGAGCCAGAAGAAGCGCAACTTGTGTGGCGACGCATCGAACTGATTCAAGAGGACATGGATCAACAACCGAAATCATTCGGATGGATGATAAATCAGTTTTTGAAAAAGCCAACGCAAGTGCCACGATAGAGAAAACCCGACAGGTCTCCAAGACCTGTCGGGTTTCTGTTTTACGATACGTTGAATCGAATGTTCAGAATGTCGCCGTCTTTGACGATGTATTCTTTGCCTTCGAGCCGAAGCAAGCCATGCTTGCGCGCTTCGGCAAAATCGCCTGACTTTATCAAATCCTCATACGCAATGACTTCGGCGCGAATGAATCCGCGCGCGAGATCGGTGTGAATTGCGGCTGCGGCATCGACGGCGTTTGCGCCGACGGGAATCGTCCAGGCGCGCACTTCGTCTTCGCCGGTGGTGAGAAAGGAATGCAAGCCCAACAGGGCGTACGACAAGCGAATCATTCTCAATAGACCTGGCTCGGCGATGCCGTACTCTTTCAAAAATTCCTGCGCATCCTCCGGCGACATTTGCGCCAATTCCATTTCAAGTTTGCCTTGCAGCGCGACGAGCACTGTCTTTTGATGATCGTACTTGACGATTGCGCTTGCTTCCTTGTCAGTGCGTTCGCCAATGTTGAGCACGACCAGTTGCGGCTTGTGCGTGACGAGGGCGAGATTCTTGATGAGGCGCAAATCCTCCGCCGATAATTCCATATCGCGGATTGGTTGGCCGGCTTCCAATTGTGGTTGAAAACGTTGCAGCAGTGCTTGCTCTTTCGTCATCGCTTCGCGTTCGGCTTGGGTGCCGCCGTGTTTCAAAAGCTGCGCGTGAATTCGTCCCAATCGTTTCTCAACCAGTCCCAAGTCGGAGAGAATGAGTTCGGTGTCGAGAATTTCGAGGTCGCGCTGCGGATCAATCGTCTCTTCGATGTGTGGGACGTTGGGATCGTCGAAGGCGCGGACGACGTGCAGCAGCGCATCGTTCTGGACGATTTGATTGAGCAGGTTGCCGTCCATCCCGCCTTTTTCGCCGATACCGCGCGCGAGTCCCGCGATGTCGTTGTACTGCACCTGCGCGCGTGTGGTTTTCTTCGGCTTGAACATTTTCGAAAGCGTATCGACGCGCACATCCGGCACATCGACCATCGCGGTGTGTACTTCGAGCTTGCCCGACGAATACGCCGCCGTTTCGATTTGTCCGCGCGTCAACGCGTTGAAAATAGTTGTCTTGCCGCTGTTAGGTAGTCCAATGATTCCGATTTGCATGATGCGAGTATAGCACACGATTTTCAAAAAACAAAGTTGACATTCAAATCCGTTTGTCGGACAATGTACACAGGAGGCGAACGACATGGCAGACTTGATCCGATCCTTCATCGCGATTGAACTCGACGACGCGATTCGTCGCGCGCTGGGCGATGTGCCAGCAAAGTTGAAAGCCGAACGCGCGGCGAAATCGGTGCGATGGACTGCGCCGGAGAGCATTCATATCACGCTCAAGTTTTTGGGCGATGTGGACGCGGGCAGGCTGCCCGCGCTACAAAATGCGATTGCCGAGGCGAGCAAAGGGATTCCGCCGTTCGCACTCACGTTGCGCGGCATAGGCGCGTTTCCAAACACGCGGCGACCGAATATCGTTTGGGTTGGCGCAGAAGGTCAAGTCGAGATTGCGACGGAGCTGGCACAGAAAATCGAAGATGCATGTGCGGCGCTTGGTTTTGCGCGCGAGGATCGACTGTTCACGCCGCATTTGACGATTGGGCGCGTCAAGCGTGATGCGTCGCCGAATGATCGACGATTCATTGGCGAGATGATCGACCGCGCGCAGGTTGGAATGCTAGGCGAGTTGCATGTCGATCATGTCAGTCTGATGAAGAGTGAATTGCGACCGACAGGAAGTGTGTATACGCGGTTGAGCGTAGTGCAACTAGTCAACATGTAATGTCAATTGGTTACCTGGTTACTAATTGACTAATTGACAATCTACTAGGGTGTAACATGATTTTTCGTGATCGTCGCGACGCAGGGGAGCAGCTTGCGACCCAATTGCAATTTCTCGCCAATCAGCCGGACGTGATCGCGCTGGGGATTCCGCGCGGCGGTGTCGTCGTGGCGGCGCAAGTGGCGCGCGCGCTCAACGTTTCGCTCGATGTCTTTATCGCGCGCAAGCTCGGCGCGCCGATGAATCCTGAATTGGCAATTGGCGCTGTGACGAGCACAGGCGACGTTTTGCTCGACGACGAGCTGGTGCGGGACTTGCGAATCTCGGATGAGGTGATTGAGCGCGAGGTCGAATATCAGCGCAAAGAAATCGAGCGGCGACTGGAGATGTATCGGCAAGATCGGACGCTGCTCGACGTGAAAAACAAAACCGTCGTCTTGATCGACGACGGCATCGCGACCGGTTCGACGGTCTTGGCATCGTTGCGTTCGTTGCGGAAGCAAGGACCTATGCGATTGATTCTGGCGGTTCCCGTTGCCCCCGCCGAAACGATGAAGCGACTCGAACACGAATGCGATCAAGCGATTGTGCTGGCGACGCCTGAACCATTTCTGGCGGTCGGGCGCTTTTATTTGATCTTCGATCAAACGTCGGATGAAGAAGTCGTCGCGCTGCTCGCTGATTCTAACTTGCGTTGATAAAAACACAACAACGTACTGCCGTACTTGCGCTGATCGAACAATTCGAGTTGGGTCAGCGCAAGTTCTTTGTACTCTTTCGGATGAATCTGGGCGACGACGACGCCCTTCTCGGTGAGCAAATCTAAACCATCGAGCGTGTTGAGCGTGTCTGCCCACAAGCCGCGATATTGCGGCGGCGCGACGTAGATCAAATCATATTTTTCTTGTGTGCGGCGAATGAACTTGAACACGTCGAGCCGCACGACGTGAGCGCGATTTTCCAAGCGCGTGGTTTCAAGATTCGTGTGAATTGCACTCAACGCGGCGCGATCCAATTCGACGAAGGTCGCGGCGCGCGCGCCCCGCGACAGGGTTTCGATGCCGACGCTGCCCGCGCCCGCAAACAGATCGAGCACGTTCGCATTGACGACGCGCGCGCCGAGAATATTGAACAGACTTGTCTTGGCGCGATCCGTAATTGGGCGAGTCGCTTGTCCTGCAGGTTTCAATGTTCGACCTTTTGCTGTGCCAGAAATAACGCGCATCGATTGTCTCCAATATTTACCAGCGATAATGTCCGATGATCTTAAACCATCGGAGAGCGTCCTCTTTGTGCGTGCCAGAGCCGATGTTGTGAATGATGTAATATCGATCCGTCCCTTCAATTTTTTCTGCCGATACAATTCCGATGTGTTGCATCCAGCCGCTCAATTGCCAGGCGACCACATCGCCCGGTTTGAATTTTTCGTCGTCGTCATCTGCGCCGATGCGCTTGCCCATGCGCGTGAAATACGTCGCCAAGTTTTGCACGCGTCGATGATCGATGTTCGCATCCGGCTTGGTCAAGCTCCAGTCTTTCGGGTACGCGGCGAAATTCTTTTTCATGTCTTCATGCACGCGCGTTTGTAAATCGATGCCGACGACGCGGAAGGCGCGCACGACGACATCCGTGCAGACGCCCCGCTCGATCGGCACATCGCCGTTAGGGTAATCGAGCCGAACGTACGCCGAATCGTAAATCGTCGTGACGCCAACTTGGGCTTCGGCGGCAATTGCGATGCGTGTTCCCAGGTCTTGTAGGGGTGGGGTTACCCCACCCCTACTCGAAATTTTTGCGACGACCGTGTTGTACGGGATCGGCGTCAGCGTGGGCGGTGGAATGGTTGGCGATGGTGTTACCGTTGGGCTAGGCGCACACGCGACCGACACGATGAACAAGAATGTGACGATGCAATTCGACCAGGGTTTCATCGCCGCCGATTGTCGCATTGATTTGGATTGCTGTCAAAGTTGGACACGGGCAATTGAAATCGCTGCGACAATTTCACGAAATCCGCCTTCGCGGATTGGTTGCCTGTTTGCAGAGGTAGAATTGGTGCAGTCGTTGTTGCGAATTCATTTGCCGGAAAATTTGCGAGGGCGTTCAACAACGCCCTCGCAATAGATTATTTTCGTTTCGCTTTCGCGGTTTTTCTTCTTTTCGTGGGTTTCGTGTTCTGCTTTTTCGCGGTTTTCGCTCGTTTCGTCGTTTTCGTGCTCCTCTTTTTCACGGTTTTCGTTTTCTTCGTGAGTTTCGTGTTCCTGGGTTTCGCGATTTCGATTTCACGACCTTCCAAGCTGGCCAACTGCGCGTCGAGTTTTTGCACGCGTTCTTGATTCGCCGCCAGCGTGTCGCGCATTTTTTGCACGACATCCTTCGGCGCTTTGGTTGCAAAGTCGCTGGCGAGCTGTTTTTCTGCGCGCTCGATGGCTCCGCGCACGTTCGCGATTTCTTTGCTCAGTCGCGCTTTTTCTTTTTCCACATCGATCATGCCGGCGATGGGCAAATAGATTTCGACTTTGCCGACCACGAGCGCAAGCGATTGCGCCGGCTTGGTCGCGTGTTTTTCGATTTGGAATGCGGCAGTATCGAGGCGTGCGAGCAATGCGATGGTCTCGCGCTGCGATTCCAGTAGGGGCGCGGTACTCGCGCCTGCCGAAATCACCGCCGGAATGCGTTTGCCCGGTTCGACGTTGAATTCCGTGCGCGCATTCCGAATCGCGCGAATGATGTCCATCACAATCGCGAAATCCTTTTCCGCGCGCGCATCGAAAAACTTTTTATCCGCTTTGGGCCACGGTGCAACAATCAACGCTTCTGACTGTTGACTGTTGACTGTTGACTGGTAACTGGCTCGCAGTTGTTGCCAGGTTTCTTCGGTGGCGAATGGCATGGTCGGATGTAATAAGCGCAGTCCAGCGTCAAGTGTGTGTAGCAGAATCGAACGAGTGCGTTGCGCGGCGTCGGCATCGCTGCCGTACAGCGCACTCTTCGCCGCTTCGATGTACCAATCGGCGAACTCGCTCCACAGAAAATCGTGTACCAGCCGCGTGCCTTCGCCGAAATCCCAGTCGCGATACGCTTTGGTCATCTCGGCAATCGTGTGATTCAAGCGTGAAAGAATCCAGCGATCGGCGAGTGAGAGCGTGTCGAGGTGTGGGAGTGTGAGAGTCTCATCGGCTTGTAGATTGCTCGTGATAAAGCGCGCCATGTTCCAAATTTTGTTGCCAAAGTTGCGCGCGTGTTCCACTTTTTCGAGATCGAGTTTCGTATCGTTGCCCGGTGCCGACGACGTAATGATCGTAAAGCGCAACGCGTCCGCACTGTAATCCGCAATCACGTCGAGCGGATTGTCGCCCGGCTGCGGATTGGACTTGCTGATCTTGCTGCCGTCCTTGTGTCGAATCAAGCCGTGCAGATACACAGTGTGGAATGGAACTTGCCCGGTGAATTCCAATCCGTCCATAATCATGCGCGCGACCCAGAAGAACAAAATGTCATAGCCGGTCTCGAGCACCGAGGTCGGATAAAAATATTTATAATCTTCCGTTTCGTCGGGCCAACCTAGCGTTGAAAAGGGCCACAGACCGGAAGAGAACCAGGTGTCGAGGACGTCTTCGTCTTGATGGATATTCGTCGAGCCGCACACCGCGCATTGCGTTGGATCGGTGCGCGTGCAGGTCTGGTGTCCGTTCTCGCAATACCACACTGGGATGCGATGTCCCCACCACAGTTGGCGGCTGATGCACCAGTCTTTTATATTTTCCATCCAATTGAAATATATTTTGCTGAAACGCTCAGGTACGATTTTGATGTCGCCCTTTTTCACTGCTTTGATTGCCGGCTTCGCCAACGGTGCGATTTTCACAAACCATTGGGTCGAAATCAGCGGCTCGATGATCGCGTCGCAGCGTTGGCAGCGACCAATCGACATGGCGTGATCTTCGATATGATCGAGCAAGCCATCGCGCTGCAAATCTTCCACGAGTTTTTTGCGCGCGTCGTAGCGATCCAACCCGGCGTACGGTCCGCCTTCGCTGTTGATCGTCGCGTTGGTGTTCATGATGTTGATGATCGGCAAATTGTGCCGCGCGCCGATTTCGTAATCGGTTGGGTCGTGACCCGGCGTTACCTTCACCGCGCCGGTACCAAATTCCGTATCGACGGCGTCATCGGCGATGATCGGAATACGGCGACCGAGCGCGGGCAGAATCGCCATGCGGCCGATGAGGTGCTGGTATCGTTCGTCTTTGGGATTCACCGCGACAGCCGTATCGCCTAGGATTGTTTCCGGTCGCGTTGTTGCCACCATGATAAATTCGTCCGCTGATGGCTGACCGCTGACAGCTTCTAATCGGTATTTGACGTAGTAGAGTTTGCCTTGCTCGTCCTCGTGCTCCACTTCCAAATCGCTGATCGCCGATTCGTCACGCGGACACCAGTTGACGAGGCGTGGTCCGCGATAGATCAATCCCTTTTCGTAGAGACGCACGAATGCTTCACGCACCGCGCGCGACAAACCCTCGTCGAGCGTAAAACGTTCGCGCGTCCAATCGCACGATGCGCCCATGCGGCGAATCTGATGCGTGATCATACTGCCGTACTCGGCTTTCCATTCCCACACATGCTTGACAAACTCTTCGCGTCCGATGTCGCGGCGCTTGATGCCTTGCTTCTCCAACGCCTTTTCCACGACGTTCTGTGTGGCGATGCCAGCATGATCCGAGCCAGGCACCCACAACGTTGGCTCGCCCATCATGCGATGCCAGCGAATCATCAAGTCTTCGTATGCGAGAAACATCGCGTGACCGTGATGCAATTCGCCGGTCACGTTCGGCGGCGGAATCGAAATCACGAAAGGTTTTTTCTTCGGATCGATTTGCGGCTTGAAATAGCCGTTCTTTTCCCACCATTCGTACAACCGCTCCTCCACTTGATGCGGATCGTACGCTTTGGGCATTTCGGTTGGTTGTGACATGAGTAAGACTCCTTATGATTTCGTAATGCATGATGCGTGAAACATGATGCGTAAAACGTAAAACGTAATTACCGGCGAATTAGCCCCGCGCCGATGCCGGTGATGGGCGCGGGGATGAGAACGATGACGGCAGTTGGTTTTGATTTGTGAATTTCAGTTGACTGAAACATTTTGGGCGATTCCTTTTGCTGATTCGCGTTCGTACCAGCGAGAGAGACGATCAGAAACATAAATTGAAGCAAGCCCGGTAATAATGGAAGGAGTCAGAAAAATTCCCAACGGAAGAAAACCGTACTCGTAAATCATTGGGTTGCGAAACAAAGCAAAAGAGATGATTATGAACCCACCTAATTCCCACATAAATCCCAAGATTCCGCTTGCAAGTCTTACAAAGCGATAAGTTCGATGATTTAGAATTGGATAGTGAAAAAGCCGCGTATAGATACCGAATGAGAATCCCCCAACAATTCCAAGAAATAAAATTAGTGGTATACCAATACTTCCACCCCAAAGTAGTCCGACAATCACAAAAGTGACAATGCGTTGGCTCCATTCTGAAGAAGAAAAAAGACTATTTAGAAGAATATCACGAGTATCAGCGAGAAGAAGTGAATTCCATATTTGGGAAACAACCCAGCAAACTAGAATGAAGATAATACTGAAAATAAATCCCCACACTGCACCGCGCCACGTCATGCCCCATAGTAATTTTTGCGTTGTCATCGCGTGACCTCGCCTTCGCTTTCCAACATCTAATATCTAACTTCCAATCTCCAATCTCAAATCTCTACTTGCCTTCTCGTACCACCGCGCACCGATTTGACTGACGGCCCCAGCGATAACTCCCGCAATCAGCGCCGGCACAATCAGAAAGATGGCGAGTCCAACCCAATTCGCCTTGTCCTGATTCGCGTACAAGAGCATGATGAGCATAAAGCCAACCCAGGATGCCAGCGCCGTGAATGTCATGCTGATTAACGCAATCACCCAGCGATAGCCGCGAACGTCCGTCAGCGGATAAAAGAACATGCGAGAAATAATTCCTAACAACAATCCATTTGCAACTCCGACGGCAAATCCTGTCGGCACGCCGAACAATGCACCCATCACGCTGCCGATGATTGCGAAAATGGCAAATGCTGGGATTAACTGTGGCAGATCGCTCAGCCCAATCCGCTCTTGCTGTTGCAGCAGCCCAACGCCGAATATCAGCGTATTCCCAAAAAGCGCGCCAAACGTCGCGCCGACGAACGTACCAGCCAGCAACCCCCACGCACCGCCACGCCAAGTCGTGCCCCAGAGCAATCGACTTGTCGTCATCTTCTCACCTCACGTTCGTACCAGAGCACAAGCAATTGGCTAACGAAACCTAAGGCAATACCCGCGATCAGCGAGGGAACGATGACAATTGCCAGCAGCCAAAGACTCGTCGCTGCGCTCTGCGTTGAGTAGAAACGCAGAATCACAATAAATCCAAGCAACGAAGCCACACTCGTGTATAACATGCTGATCGTAAATAGCACACTGCGATTGATTCGTATCTTGCCCATTGGATCCGTAGATGCTCGCAACAACATGCCGATGAGGAATCCGTCGCTCGCGCCGACCATCCAACCGATTGGCATGCCAACTCCTCCGCCCACAATCCCTCCGAGGAGTGCGAGAAAACCTGCCATAAAATCGGCGATCGCGGGAGGATAATCCGAGGACGGTATCGCCCCAGATTGTTCAACCAATCCTAGGTCAAACAGCTTGCCTGCAAAGATCGCGCCGAATGCCGCGCCCAGAATTGCGCCGACGAGCAAGCCCCATGCGCCGCCGCGCCAGGTGATGGCAAAAAGCAATCGAGATGTTTTCATCGTTAGTTCGCTGTCAGCCGAAGGATGAGGGATGAAAGATGAAGGATGAAAAAATAATCAGGATTAGGTTATTCATCCTTCCGCCTTCTGCCTTCAGCCTTCAAATAAAAACGCCCTTCCACCTCAAGGGCGAAAGGGCATCGCGGTACCACCTTGTTTTAGTCGGATAGTCTTCTAGTCGCTAGTCTTGTAGTCGAAAAGGTTGACTACATGACTAGTTGACTACTAGACTATATGACTCTCTTCGCTTTTAACGGCGCAACCCGGAATCAACTACTCTGCGAAACGCATTTCGCTGACTCAACTCCCCGGCGACGTTCGAGCTTGCGGTTGCGAGAGGTTTACACCCGATGACCTCTCTTCTCTATCAACGCGATTTGCTCTACTCTTCCGGTTCGACGTTGTTGATGCGATTCTAACACGATTGGTGTGCTGTGTCAAACATGCGCATGTTCACCCTCACCCCAGCCCTCTCCCTACGAGGGAGAGGGAGTTTCAATCGAATCTATAACCCAGTTCGTTGCGCACATACTCGAACTGGCGATTCTGCGGGTAAACGATTTCGGCGAGTGCGGCGAGGGGCGACCAAAATAATCGAAAGGTGTGATTGTCGGAGAATTGCGTCCACGTTTCAGGTGTGTCGCCGTCGGCGATGAGATGGAAAAAATGACGACGTTGCTTCGCGGTCAGCGCATCGCTTGGAACCCAGCCCGTGATCCGATACGAGACATAGTTGCCGTTCGGATAATCGTCTAATTCTTCGTACGTCACTTGAGTGAAACCGTTTTGCTCGCGCTCGACGTTCACCCATACGCCGCGCCGAAATTCTGCCCAATCGAAACTGGTGGCGTCGGGACGCGCATATACTTTCGTCTTGCGCGTGACGATGCGCGTCTGTTCGGACAGATTATCGTCGAGCGCGTCAATCTGTTTTACGATGCGAACCTGCGGCGCGACCAACCCTGCTTCTTCCGCGACCTCGCGCAAGACGGCGTGATCGAGAGTTTCGTTTTCTTCGACGGTGCCGCTGGGAAATTGATTGCCGGCGTACGGATGCGCCAGCAAGAGCAAATCGATTCCCGATGGCGTTTTGCGGGTGACAAATGCCGTTACTTTTTCGATTGGATTTTCAACCGCCCTTCAATATTCCTCAGGTTGTCATTTCGACGAACCGCGAAGCGTTTGTGAGGAGAAATCGCATGTTCCGAAAATGAGATTTCTCGCTTCGCTCGAAATGACAGACGAAACCACAGGTCAGCTGCCATTCGATTCTTTCGGGAAGACGACGGTTTCCTTGCCCGAAAGTTTATCGTGAATCCGTTGCGTGATAATATCCAAGTGGCGCGGTTCTTTCACAAAATCGAGGTTATCGGTCTGGATCGTCAACACCGGACAAATATCGAACGTCTGTATCCAATCGTCGTAAAACGAATCGAGCAAGGACAAGTACTCGGCGGTGATGCTGCTCTCCATGCCTCTGCCGCGCTTATGGATTCGATCCACCAAAACATCGACGGGCGCGCGCAAATACAGCAACAAGTCAGGACGCGGTAAACCCGCCATCACCAACTCGAACACTCGGCGATAGGATTGATAATCGCGCTCGTTGAGATTGCCGAGATGATGAAGCGCGCGCGCGAAAATGTACGCGTCTTCATAGATGCTGCGGTCGGCGATGGCCGATTCCGGACACGCGGCGAGTTGCTGATGTTGCAGTGCCCGATGTCCCAGGAAGAAAACTTGCAAGTGAAACGACCACTGGCGCATGTCGGCGTAAAACTCGGCGAGGTAGGGATTGTCGGATACCGATTCAAACGCAGTGCGCCAGCCCAGCTTTGCGCCAATGCGTTCTGTGAGCGATGTTTTGCCGCTGCCAATATTACCGGCGACGAGAATAAAGTGTTTGGTCATGTGAATGCCCCGTATTACACCGGACGAAATGGGATTGAACGGATAATTCGGAATGTGGTTTGTCCGTTGTTATCATTGCACAAACGCGGAGACAGTTGCCCATCTCCGCGTTTTCATTTTTCATCTCACTTGAGTGGTAAGTAGAGCACCTGTGCTACGTACTCATCCTCGGGGCTGCACTCCGCCAGCAACAGAATATCATCAATCGCTCTGCCGATTGGTACAGCCCGGCTTACCTCAAAGACGCCTGGCATATTTTGCCCGGCACGTACACGGTCATAGGCGAAACGGGTTATTGTCGAGACATCGTGGGTCAACAGCACTCGTCTTTCGCGGGCTGCCCAATCTAGCAAGACCGGATCATCTACGCCACTCAGACCGGCATCCTGCGCACGAACAATGTCCAAGCTGGGATTGCGTCGCACCAAGCCGCGTACTATGTCGTTGTTGAAATTCTCATCGGCGGCAAGACGCAGCATCGCTCAACTCTGTTCTGCGCGTCGCGCAAGTAGCCGTTCTCGAATCTCCTGCGAATCAAACCGCGATTCATTTTCTCGGCGCACAGCATCTGCTTGCTGTTGCCGTTCCTGCAAATATAGCTCAATTTGGGTGGAATGCCGCAAGTAATAGCCGATTACCGCATACACATCTGCCAATTTTAGAGAAGGATATTGTTGCGCGATTTCCTCCGCGGTCGCCCCTTCTTTGAATGCCGCGATGACTGTATCGAGCGTTACGCGCGTTCCGCCGATTCGCAATACACCATCAACGGTTACTTCAAGTGGCACCGGTTCAACCTCGATCACTGGGATCATCTTTCTTACCTCCAAGCTCATTCTAGCGTGCTATTGCCTAAACTGTCAATTCATGTCGAGCTGATTTGTCGATCACTGTTTCTCGAACACCACCGCACTAGCTGGCACGGATGTATTCTTTACACGCGCGATGACGAAGGGATACGTCAGCACCGTCGCTGCGCCTTCGCCGGGCTTGGGTCCTTGCACCGTGTAATTCACGACGAGCCGGCTGCCGTTCATCGTCATGGAATTGATGCGAACGGAATAGCCGCCGCTTGGTTGCCCTCCACCATTGATGACGATGTAAAGACTGGGATCAGGCGTCGCAAAGGCGTTTCGCAGCGCAATCTTAGCTTCCTCTGGCAAATCGTTCGGCACACTTTTGTTGGGATCGTCGCCGCGAATGGCACGCATCGACAGTGTTTCACTGTTGCTGACGAACGGCGCACCTTGCGCGACAACTTCAAATGGGATAGATCCTGATTGGGCCGGTTGGGTGGCAAGTGCGGGAGGTGCTGGAGGCGTTGCCGCCGTTGCGGTCGCACAACCGGTTGCCATCATGCCGCCAAACAAAATCGCAAGCAGAGACATTTTATTTAAAGTGAACATTCTCGTTTTTCTCCTTAGGTTTACAGTGAACCAAGGACCAACTTGGTTTGCCATAAACCTATTGTCTACCTATATCGACGCTTGCGCAAGAGGCTAGGTTCCACTATCGCTTACTTGAGAATGAGGGGCAAGTACAATTTGAGATCATTGACGACGACATAGAACTGTCCGGATGTGTTGTTGTTACTGAAAACGACCAAACCGTGCCACGCACCTGTCAGCGTGTTTTTGAAAACGATTCGCTCGGTCACGGATGTAGAGGTTGATGCATCGGAATAGGCGCCATATTGGGCGCGTCGCCTGGTCCAGGTTGACGCGTCGGCGGAATTCGATTGATAGAGCGCGACACCGAGATTGGTGTTATTGCTCCCAGTTGGCACAATCGAAATTTGTCTGGCTTGATTGGCATTGAAATAAACGTCGAACACTTTGACGGCTTCGCTGCTGCCGATATTGTACGGACCGTACCAACCTTGAGTATAGATCCCAATGCCTTGGCTTGACCAATTGATATTGTAACCATCCGTGCCGGCAAAGTTGTTGATGCGATAAAACTCTGGCGTGGTCCCGCGCCGATTGCCATCGACCGCGACAAAATCGACCATGCCATTTCCGTAGGTAGAGCCGCTCAGTATGCTGCGCGTCGAAGGATCGTCGAACCAGGAGGCGCTGTCCAACTCGATGTCGTGATCCGTGCCGCTAGGTGAACGAACTCCAAGCCCGCGCCAATAGTTGGAATACGACCAGTCACCGGGGTAAACAGAAATGTGGGTTCCGAGCGGTGTGGCTTTGGGATCCGTGAATCCCATGTCGGGCGAAATACGATAGGTTCCACGCCACCAAGCTGAACCGAGCCAGGTTGCACTCCCGGTAAAAGAGGTCTTGGAAATTCGGAATTGATACGTCTCCGACTCCGGCGCAATGAAATCGACAATTTCGAAATTATTCGCACTACTCGTCGAAGAATCTAACAGAGTTGTACCGTTGGCGCGATATGCGCGCAAATCTAAATCGGCAGGCAGCGAATCTGTGGTGTAACTGACATTGGGATTAGAAAGCCAGTTGATGACAAAGCGAACTCGTTCGCCTTTGTAGGCAAATTGACTAAGCGTGATTGGAAATATTGTACTGGAATCGATTGAACGCTCATCCCAGTTACCACGCTCAACGGTTGCGGCGGCCGCCGTGGCATCGATCCCACCTGCGCCATCGATGTCACTATACTTGCCTGAACCCTCGATGTTGTGCAACGCGGTTGCCATGATGATTGACCGCAATGCCGCCGGTCGATTCGCCAGTGTCGCATTGGCTTCGATCAAATCGGCTGCCAACGATGTGACCATCGGCGAGGAATAGCTAGTGCCGCTGCCGACGCCGCCGATCCACGGATTACTCGTCGTCGTGCTGCTAATCGATGATCCAACGGCGGACACTTCGGGCTTGCTGTGAGTTGGGCTAGCGGAATCGCTTGCGGGATCGCCAAAACTGCTACATACGGACATCGCATCGCCGGACCAACCGAGCGTTTCGTAGTCCTCGTAATTGCCTACGCTCAACACATTGTATCCTTTGGCAGGTGAGACGACGTAGGTCGAAAAATTACTGCCACATCCGTTGCCAAAGTTACCAGCAGCAACGACGACAAAATCATAATAGTATCGAACAAAATAATCTTGATGGCGGTCGGCTTCCCAAAAGACTGCTGAATTCGGCGAGTCCCAATACCAACTGTTGTTCAAAACTTTGGCGTTGGTCGATCCATAATCCATGGCTGCTGTCATCGTTGCCCAATTCGAATAACTCCCGTTGCCGTTGTAAAGCGTGACGCCATTTGCCAATCCATTGAATCCGGTCGCCGTGCTTTTTATCATGCCACTGACGGCAGTAGGGTGCGATTGGGATGCTGCGCCAGAATTATAAAATCCGGTAATTGCTAAATATGGATTAGCAGAAGACGCACGTTCGCCTTCGGTTACCGACACGTTGACGCCGGAGCCGTTGTAGCCGACGCTGTTGATCAAGTCGGCATTTTGGGTTGGGCGAGCATTGGCCAGCGATGGGCCTGCGTGATCCGGCACGATGTAGATGGCATCGATCTCTGGCAAGAACGCAAGATTTTCGATTTGCGTACGCGTGACGCCATTCACGACTGCCATCGGTACCGTCTCGCTCGCATAATCAACCTGGATGGCTTGGCTCTGCATCAAATCGATGAATTGTGCCCGCACCGGCGCAATCTGCCCGCGCACCGCATCGGTATTTTGTCGATGGAAAACTTGCGCTTGAGCGACTTGCGCCGCTCGCGCCGTATGATCGATGACGGGCGCTTGCGGCCCGGTCGATTTTTCCGATGCGGGCAGGGATGCTGATGCGCCGGTGGTCGCCGTTGCAAATCGGACTTTCACTTCGGCGGGAATTTGCGATTCGGGAATTGGTTTTGCTGGCAGCTTGACATCGTTTGCGCCGGCAGTTGGTGCTTGATCGATCGTGCTGCTAGTGGAAAATGCGCTAGAGGATTCCGAATAAATATGATCGGATTGGGGGAGCGGTTGAATATTGGCGACGAGCCACACGGCGATGTTGAGCTTGTCGTCGGCGTTCAATGTTTGCAATTGGTTGACCGTCTCCGGCGTGAGCGCGCCGTGAGCCGCGCGCCATTCGGCGGCTGCTTGGGCGCGTAAAGCTGGCTCGTCCACAGCTTGATCGCCGTCGAATGTTCCGCCCACAATCTCGCTCATGCGCACATCGATGGCTTTGAGTCGCTCAAGTTTCTTGCCGTTCAATAATGTGAACGATGCTTCATCGGTCAATTTCAGATTGGCAGCCGAACGACGGGTTGCCGTTGCGAGTCGTTGTAACTTGATTTGCTCCGCGCTGCCTCCTTGAGCAAATGCCACGTTTGATGGGTTCGGCGCAAGTATCAGCGTGATGCCAAGCAGTGTTGAGAGAACGGCGAACGAAAGGGTGATGCGGGTGATTCGAACGCTCATGGGACACCTTCTCCTTTGAAGTGATTCTCGAGTGAAATGCAGAGACCTAGTTGATCGCTGTGCGATTCATCTCCAGGGTATTCTAATCCAAGATTGGATGAATCCTACAAAGGTTTCGGCACACTGGATTTGCAAAGAGGAAAAAGGACAATGTTTTTCTGCCGAGGGTTAGTAACAAGCATAACACTATTTGCCTTGGTGTCAAATAAATGCAAAACGCAGAGGCGACAAGTTGTCACCTCTGCGTTTGTTTGGTTCTTAGTCTATATTTTCGTAAATCGCGGCTGCGCCCATCCCGCCGCCGATGCACATCGACACCATGCCGAATTGCACCTTGCGTCGTTTCATTTCGTGGATGAGCTGCACCGTCAGCTTTGCGCCGGTCGCGCCGAGTGGATGTCCGAGCGCAACTGCGCCGCCATTGACGTTCACTTTTTCGTCGTTCATTTCCAGTGTGCGGACGACGGCGAGGGCTTGCGCGGCGAACGCTTCGTTCAATTCCGTCACGCCAATGTCTTCCATTTTCAGCCCAGCGAGTTTCAATGCTTTTGGAATCGCTGCGATGGGACCAATGCCCATCACTTCGGGACGCACACCCGCGACGGCGAATGCAACCATGCGTACGAGTGGTTTCAGTCCAAGCGATTGCGCGAACTCGCGCTCCATCACGACGACTGCGCCCGCGCCATCGCTCGTTTGCGACGAGTTACCTGCGGTGACTGTGCCGCCTTGCGCGAATGCCGGCTTGAGATTCGCCAACGCTTCGTACGTCGTATCGCGCCGCGGACCTTCGTCGACGTTGAACACGTACTTTTGCTCGACTGGCTTGCCATCGATCACATCGACGACCTTGACATCGAGCGGAACGATTTCGTCTTTGAACTTGCCCGCGTCTTGCGCGGCGACTGCGCGTTGATGACTGCGGAACGAAAACTTGTCCTGGTCCTCGCGTGAAATGTTGTATTCGCGCGCGACGTTCTCCGCGGTCAAGCCCATGCCGAGATAGACGCCCGGATATTCTTGTGCGAGGTACGGATTCGGCGAGAGGTGGAATCCTGTCATCGGAATCATGCTCATTGATTCGACCCCGCCGGCGATGATGGCTTTGCCCCAGCCGGAGCGAATCTGCTGCGCGGCAAGCGCAATCGATTGCACGCCCGACGAGCAGAATCGATTCACGGTCATGCCGGGCACGATGTTCGGCAAACCGGCGCGCACGGCGATGATGCGTGCGACGTTGAGTCCTTGCTCGCCTTCGGGGAAGGCGCTGCCGATGATGACATCGTCGATTTCTTCCGGTTTCAATCCGGGCGCACCTTTGAGCGCAGCGGAGACGACTGTTGCCGCCATATCATCCGGTCGATGCGTGCGCAGCTTGCCACGCGGTGCCTTACCGACGGCGGTTCGATATCCAGAGACTATAACTGCTTCTTTCATTGGTATTCTCCTGGTATTGTCATTGCGAGCGGAGCGAAGCAATCTCTATCTTGGTTGGAGATTGCTTCGTCGCACGCGGAAACTTTGATTTCACTCCATTCCACTGATACTCCGCGTGTTCCTCGCAATGACAAATTGAGTGATCTTTAATTTCGCAAAATTTTCCCGGTGTTCAAGAAATGATCGATACGTGCGCGCGTCTTTTCCTCACCGCACAGCGAGATGAACGCCTCGCGCTCCAGATCGAGAATGTATTGTTCATCGACCCAGGTTGGCGCGGTCAAGTTACCGCCGCACAAAACGTACGCCAGCTTGCCGCCGACGACCGCATCGTGCTCGGACGCGTACTTGCCTTGCACCATCGAATACAACGCGAGTCGCAATGCCGCGAGCATTCGTTCGCCCGCCGCATAAATTGTCTTGCCGCGCACCGGCGGTCGATAACCTGCCGCGACCATTTCAAGCACCGTGCGCTTCGCTTCCGTGATCAAATGCTCGCGATTCATCACGATGCGGTCTGACGGCGCAAAGAATCCCATTTGCTTGGCTTCTTCTGCGCTCGTCGCGACTTTGCCCAACCCGATCGTTTCAAACACGCGTTGCATGAACGGCAGCACATCGGTATTCGGCGTTTGCATCGCGGGCGAAACGACGCGGCGCAACATTTCCTTGCAGCCGCCGCCGGCCGGAATCAAGCCCATGCCCACTTCGACCAAGCCAACGTACGATTCCATGTGCGCGACGATGCGCGCGCCAGCCATCGCGACTTCGCAGCCGCCGCCGAGTGTGTATTGGAACGGCGCGGTCACGACGGGTCGAGGACTATATCGCACTGCCATCAAAAAGTCCTGCAATGCCTTGCCGATTGCATCGATCTTGCCCCATTCTTTTTCTTCGGCGGCCATGTAGATCGTCATCACATTTGCGCCGGCGGAGAACGCTTCACCCTGATTGCCGATAACCATGCCGATAAAGTTCTTTTCGACCTGTTCGAATGCTTCGTTCGCGATTTCGACGATGCCTTCGTCGAGCGCATTCATCTTGGTGTGGAATTCCAGACACGCGACGCCATCACCCAAATCGAGCAGCGACGCGCTATCGTTTGATTTGACGACGTTCGTGTTCTTGAGCACGACGATGTTCTTGTTCGTCGGCAGAGGGCAATATCCCTTGATCTTTAGATCGTAATACTTGCCATCCTGATAAAAACTCGGATGACCGGTTGCGAGCATTTCTTTGACCCAGCCAGCAACCGTAATGCCTTGCTTTTCCATGCGCTCGACCGTTTCGGCGACGCCGAGCATATCCCAGATTTCAAAGGGACCAGCTTCGTTGGCAAAGCCCCACATCATCGCGTTATCGACCGCATAAAGTTCATCGGCGATTTCGGGAATACGCTGTGAGGAATACGCCAGCGTTTTCGCCGTCGTGTCCCAAATGAATTTCGCTGCGCGGTCGTCCTGCGAAACGATATAGCGCAATCGCTCGCCGAGCGTGTCGTAAATCTCAGCGTTGACGATGGAAGCGTAAGACGATTTTACCGTCGGCTTGTGTTCCATCGTCTTGGGATCGAGCACATGATATTCGCGCTTTTCGCCCTTGCGCACTTCTTTGTAGAAACCAATTTTCGTTTTGTTGCCGAGCCAGCCCCGATCGACCATGTCTTTGAGCAGGGCAGGCGGCTTGACATCCTCGCGCGATTCGTCGTCGGGAATCGCCGGGTAAAGATTGTTCGCGACATGATACATGATGTCGACGCCGACGAGATCGAGTAAGCGATAGGACGCGCTCTTGGGGTGACCGATAATCGGTCCCGTGAAATCGTCGACTTCGTTGAATGAATAGCCGTTGTCCAACGTGTAATTCATTCCCACCATGCCCGCGTACGTGCCAATGCGATTGCCGACAAAGTTCGGACGATCCTTGCAAATGACGATGCCTTTGCCAAGCACGTTCTCGCCAAAATCCGCGACGAAATTTAATATGTCGGGCGTGGTCTTGGGCGAGGGAATGACTTCTAAAAGCTTCAGGTAACGCGGGGGATTGAAAAAGTGGGTGCCGAGGAAATGCTGTTGGAACGATTCGGAACGACCGGCGGCGATTTCGGCAACCGGTATACCAGAGGTGTTGGTCGTCACGATGCTATCCGGTTTGCGAATCGCATCGATGCGTTCCATCAATTGCTGCTTGATTTTCAAATTCTCGACGATGACTTCGATGATCCAATCGGCTTCGCGCACCCAATCAAAGTTGTCGTCGAGATTGCCGATGGTCACACGATCGGCAATGTGTGGCGCGGAGAATGCGGCAGGGCGAGCTTTTTTTGTCGCTTCGAATCCGGCGTTCACGATCCGATTGCGAACGGCTGGATGCGACAGCGTCAGCCCTTTCTTTTCTTCGTCGGGGGTCAGCTTGTTGGGAACGATGTCAAGCAAATAGACGGGGATGCCTGCGTTCGCAAAGAGCGCGGCGATTGCGCCACCCATCGTGCCCGAGCCGACCACGAGCGCACGGTTGATCGAATGCATCATTGCACTTCCTCCTTAATGTTAGGCAAATTGGCAATTTGCCCTACTGAAAAAAATCTACCGACCGTTTGGTAGATTGATTATACCATGCGTGTTGGGCGTTGTCAATTTGGAGGCGACGCCATCGACTGCAAGTCGACGGCTGTTGAGCGCAATACCTGCTTCGCAGGTTGGACAGACTTGTTGGCGAGAGAGTGCCCCAACCCACGAAGCGAGTTTTGTGATTGATAGACATCGGCTTCGAGCCGATGCGTCCGTTAATAAATGCGCGACGCACTTGCAAGTGCGTCGCGCATTCTCTCCAATCTTGCTCCTACATTGCTCTGTGTTATACTTGGCGCGGTCACTTGATATTGATGACCGGTGGCGTCTGTGTTGGCAAAAGCTGGCGACCTGGGAGTGTCGGTTGTCCAGTATCGCCCCGATTGCCGCCGCTTTCTGGATACTGCGGCGAGCGACCGGTTTGCCGCTGCACCCACTTGGCTAACGTGTCTTGGTACGTTCGCATGAGGTCGGCATCCTTCGTCATCTGCGGATCGTTCGTCAAGCGTGCGGCGGTGCGCAAATCCTGTTCGAGTTGCACGGCGAGGTTCCACGCTTCCTGATAACGCTGCGCCTTGTAGAGCGAATCGATTTGCTTGAGACCTTCGGCAGTGCGTTGAATCGTCACGTTGCGCAAGATTTCGACGTCCCAGGTTGGGTCGTAATTGCCTAGGCGCGTGCTGGTCGCCGTGACCGACGAACTGAGTGTTTCGGTGCGCTGCGAAAACAGGTCTTTGTAACTCAGATCGACCTTGGCGATAGGGCGGACGCCGCTCAGACCGGATGAGACAAACAACTTGACGAGCAAGACTTGGCTGTTGCCTGTGCCCATGTTCTGCATTCGGACCTGAAATGTTCCGGCAGGTGGGCGACCATCATACCCAGTGACCGAGTCGATGTTCACTCCGGCGGCAGGGCTAATCGTTACCAACACATCGTTGGCAGCCGATTGCATCATGCCAGTTACTTCCTGTCGAAAAACCTTGTCCATTTCTTCCGCTGAATCGATATAGTGATAACCGGCTTTGCCTTGCTGCGCGAGCGTGTTCAAGAGTGGATCGTTGAAATCCTTGCCTAGTCCGACGCTGGACAAATAGATGCCCTTGTCGTTGTACGCCTTTGCATCGGCGGCAATGCGTTTGGGATCGGTTACGCCGACGTTAGCCATTCCATCGGTGAGTAGAAACACACGATTGTTGCGGCGGACGTCAAAGTTTCGATCAACTTGTTTAAAGCCCATCATCAAACCATCGTAGAGATTCGTGCTGCCGCCGGGCTGAATTCGATTGATCGCGTTTTCGATCCATGCGCCGTTGCCAACTTTGTTGGCTGGCACAATGAGTTCGGCGTTGTCGCTGAATGCCACAATCGAAACGATGTCGTTCGAGGCGAGGCTCTGCAAGAATACGCGCAGCGATTGTTTGAGGTACGGCATTTTCTCCGGCGAATCCATCGAGCCGCTGCGGTCGATGACGAGCGCGAGATTAAGCGGCGCAATCTCGGTCGCCGCGGCGTCCTTCGCTTGAATGCCGATTTGGAGCCACGCCGTGCCGCCATCGACGGGAACCTGGGTGTTACCGAGACGTAAGTCCAAACCGAGCGTCGTGTTCACGGGTTGCGGAAAATTTTGTTGGTAGTATTGCAGATACTCTGCGACGCGCAATTCTTCCGCCGGTACGATCTGACCCGAATTGATTTCTTGGCGAGCGATGGCTTTGGCAGCAGCCGTTGGCGATGCGCAACCTGAGATGCATACAAGCGCCAAAAGAACAAAACCGATTAACCATTTTCGATTCAACATTGCGACCTCCTTGATTTTTATCTCGTTCTTTCGCTCGCATTCTATTGCGTCTGGTGTTGCATTTCAATGCTCACTAGTGTTACATTTGAAAATTGCCCAAAAACCCTTGAAATATCGCTATTTTCATGTTGAATGTAACATGAAACTGAAACTATGAAAACCTTTGGCGAACTCTTAACCGATTACATGGCACGCACCGGCACCAGCGATTCCGAACTCGCGCGCACGTTGGGCGTTCGGCGGCAGACGATTTTTCGCTGGAAAGAGGGATTGGTCGAGCGACCGCGCCGCCGGGAGGATGTCTTACTCTGCGCGACCAAACTGCGCCTGTCGCCGGAGGAACGCGACGAGCTGTTGCTCGCCGCTGGCTTTGCGCCCCTCTCCGCGAATCCCGAAACGGCATCGCGCAGCGCGGAGCCGGTTCAACCAACGTCGATTGCAGTCGCCGATTCTATCGCCGAACCGCAGACGATGGTCGTGCCGCAAACGCAAGTTGTCGAATCGTCGCAGTCAACAACAATCGATATTGTCCCAGTGCGTGCGCCGCGACGCACGCAGAGCGCGAACATCACGTGGCTTGCCATCGTTGTTGTGGCTGTCTTGCTGATCGGTGGTCTCGTCGCGATGTTCGCTTTTCGCGCGGATGCCGATTTTCCGACCGCGGCACCCGGCGAGCAGTTGATCGTCATCGCGCAATTCGGATCGACGCAACCCAATCCGACACCCGATGCGCCCAGCCGAAAAGTATCCGGTGACAACGTCGCACCCTCGGACGATTTTGTAAGTCGATTGCAAGCGGCTGTCGAGCGTGAAGTGCGCGCGGAGCGATTCGATAACGTGCGCGTGGTGACCTGGCGCGCTCAAATCCACGATGCGAACAGCGCCGAGTCGTTTTGCCAGCGAGCGAATGCCAGCATCGTCATTTGGGGCGATGCAAGTGATAACAAGATTACGGCGACGCTCACTATCGCGCCTATCGTTGCGCGCGCGGACGACATGCCGCTCGACGCGCTGATCGTTGCGCCGTCAAACACACCGCTGACGATTTCGGCAGCGTCGCCGGACGAGATTCAAACGCTAGCACTGTTGACGCTGAGTCAATTATATCTCGCACAAGGCGATTACGGAATTGCGCGGGCATCGTTGACGCAAGCTTTATCGCACCCGCTCGAAGATCAAGAATCGTTGGCGATGCTGAACCTGCACATGGGGTATGCGTTGCAGATTGCCAAACCGCCGGAGTTGGGCGACGCGATTCAGTTCTATTCGCAGACGCTTGCGCTTGCGCCGGAGAATGCGACCGCGCATTTTAATCGTGGCGTGGCGTACGTTCGCCTCAACGATGCGGCGAAATGGCAAGCCGATTTTGCGCGCGTGTTGGCAGTCAAGCCGGATGATTTTAACGCGCGGCTTGCGCTGTGCTGGGCAAACGCGCTCGATCAGAAGCCGGACGTTGCATTGCCACACTGCGATGCGGTGGTCAGTCGTGATTCGTCGGCGCGCAGTCGAGAAGCGCGCGCGATTGTCTACGCCGAAATGGGGAAATTCGCGGAAGCCACCGCCGATTCGCAGGCGTTCATCGATTGGCTGGGACATCAGCCAGCAAGTTTACGTACGCGATACGGAACATCGCGCGCGGATTGGTTGCAATCGTTGCAAGCGGGCAGGAATCCAATCGATGCGACGGTGCTGGGAAAGTTGCGGCAAGAGTAATTGTTCAAATGTCATTGCAAGCCGCGCAATCCCCAATTCGAAGTGGAGATTGCTTCGTCGCTCTTCGATTTGAAACCGACGGCATTGGTTTTTCACCTCTCCTCGCAATCAGTACTTCACGAACTGTCATTTCGAGGGAGCGGAGCGACCGAGGAATCTCGTCATTCCAACCGAAAAACGGGATTTCTCGCTCCGCTCGAAATGACAGACGAGTGTTTCGTAAAGTACCGGCAATGACAAATTGATGAAATAATAAAGCGCGCCAGATTTTTCTGGCGCGCTTTATTTTTTTTCGTTTATTGAACAATGACGGTTCCCGTCATGTTTTGGTCTGTCTCGCTAAAATACGGGAAGGTGCCGGTGATGTTGAACGTAAAGCTGAACGATTGTCCATTGCCCAGTTGACCGGATCGGAATTTGTTGTCGAGGGCTCCGGGTACGCCGCTGGTTACCGTGTGCGTAAAGTTCTCATTGTTCTGCCAGAGAACGGTACCGCCGCGATTGATTGTTATTGTCCCAGGAATGAACGATTTGCTCGTCATGACTACAACTGCATTTGCCTGCTGAGTGGGTGTGGGTGTGTTCGTCGGAGTTGGTGTCGGCGTGAATGTCGTTGGAGGCAAAGGTGTTAAGGGTGCTGGGGTTCTTGTCCACATGTAGGAATTCGGATAGGCAATTGCAATCACTTGACCCGAATAAATGAAATTCGGATTGTAGATGCCATTGACCAGTGACAACGCGTAAATGGTTGTGTTGTTCTTGATCGCAATCCGCAAGAGATTGTCGCCGGGCTGGACGGTGTACATCGTAACGGGAGCTGGCGGATTTTGCAGGCACGGAACCTTGAAGGGATTTCCGACATGAATAATCGGCGAGAATAAACCGTTGGCTTGCATCAACGCCGGCACGCTAACCTGGTATCGATACGCGATGGAGAAAACGGTATCTTTGGGTTGAACCGTGTAAGTGCAGCCGAAGGTTGGATTGGGAATGAGTTGCACCGTGGGCAATGGCTGCGGCGCATAGATCGACGAGTAGCCCCAGTAGTAGGGGTAATAGCCCCGATAATACCAATTATATCCGTAGGGATTGTAGCCAGCCGGAATGACGAGCCGCTGTCCGGCATAAATGTACTCGCTCACCAATCCATTCGCGGACATGAGGGTGGGAACGTTCGTGCCATATCGCATGGCAATCGAAAAGAGGGTGTCGCCGGGCTGGACGAAATAAGCCCCGGGACCTTGCTGCGGCGGTGCAGCCATGACGGTGATCGGGATGAGCGCCAGAGCGAACGCCACCACGATCACCGCAATCGAAACGTACGGTAACGTGAGCCGATTTGAATTCTTCATACGTCCTCCTTGAAGCCGTTCGTGATAGTGCATTCACAAAATCTTGCCAAATTACACTTGCCCTGGAGTACGGTACCAGGGTTTGTGGCTACATTAGGTTACACAAGGATTATAACACAGAATCGATGTGGTGAAAAGGGGCAATCAAAAAGAAACCAGGTTTTTCCAAGGGAAAAGCCTGGTTTCAAATGGGCGATTAGGGAGTTGTGGGCTTGCCAGCTTCGCTGTTCGATGGTTGGAGACTGGCAGGCAAAGCCGCCACGGCTGGAGCAGGCGCTGGCGTGCGCGTCTGCGCGGTCGCGTTTCGCAGATTGCTTAGCGTCCTGAGCAAATCGAACCAGAACGGCGCGCCCAGTGATACAGCCAAAGTCGTCAGTATTAGACCGATCAATTTGGCAATCCATCCAATGGGGTCTTGCGGCAAGTTGCTCCACCCAATCGGCAAGTTGTATTGCGAGAGTTGTTTAACGACGTCTTGAGTGTTAAGCGCTGCCGGTATCGCGGTTGTCACAATTCCCGATTGCTGCGCCGAACCGGCGAATGCTGAGCGCATGACCGGTTCACGCCAAAGCGCATTGGCTAAACCCACCGAATCAGCGCCAAGTATCGCGCTTATCACAAACGCTACGATGAGCGTGAGCAATTGCATTCGTTTTTTGTATTCTGCCGATACGCGGTCCATCGATGCGTTGAACCAGCTTTCAATTCCCGCACGCGCCTGAATCATGCTGCCATTCGCCGAATTGACGATGAGGGTTAACTGTTTTTTGACGTGTCCTTCGGGCAAATGATTGATCTGAGACTGAATCGCTTGAACTGCGGGCGCAGCGCCTGCTTCACGCGGCGGCGCAATTGCGTCGATCAAGGCAACGACGAAGGTTCCTGAAGGAATATTCTCTGGTGCTTTGAATTCTGTGCCTGCGATAAGAGGATGATTCCAGACGAGGTTCGCCAACTCCTTGTCTGAAAGCATTTTGCGTACCCCGGCTTCAAGACCTTTAGCGCGCCATTTCAGCATTCGGGCGATCAAGTCGTTCGCTTGGGAGGCGATGAGACTGAGCATGAAATAAATGAATACCAGTCCAAGTACCACATCGAGAATGGTTGATCCAAACATGGGTCCCTCCTTAAACAGATTTGGACGGAATTATAGCAGGCGCGTAACCACTGTCAATGCCCCTTGGACAGTAAGAATTTTTCAGCTATCAAGTAACTGGTGTTTGAAAAAAAGAGCGCCGCACCTCCAGGGTGCGGCGCTCTTTGCTTATTGCCCGTTAATCACATTTCCATCATTTTTGCCTTCGACCCAGACGGTCTTGCTATTGTTGGCAAAGATGTTATTCAAGATTCGATTCTGAATCGAATTGGTCAACCGAATGCCAGCCACCGTATTATCGCGCAACGTGTTCGCTTCGATGAGATTCCCTTTCGACGCATACTGATCCGGCGTTGGTGTCAGGAAATAGAACTGTTTAGCGTTCCAGGTGTCCCAGTAGAAATAGATTCCTTCACGCGCATTGACGATCTGATTATTTCGCACGATGCTATCGCGGCTGTTGTACGATATGATGCCGTGATTATTCATGTTGCGAATGATGTTGTCGGCGATCGTCGTGTTCGTCGAAAAGCCGAACCATACGCCATCCAGCGAACCCGAAATGTCGTTGCCAATAATCTTGTTGTCTTTGCAGAACGAAAACTCGATGGCGTTGTACATCACATCCGTGATTTTGTTGTTTTGGATTGTGTTATTGTCGCCGCAGCGTACGCCGTGCGCTTTGATGAAAACGCCATTCGCATTCTGCCCGGTAATCAAATTGTTCTTGACGACGTTACGACTCGCGCCATCTTGTAGGATGACGGCTGCTGCATCACAGCCGGGACCGACGGTACCGTTGCCCCAAGTGCAATAGCGGACATTGTCACGCAAGGTGTTGTACGACACTTCGCTGTCCTGGGTGTTGAGCAAGCTTACACCCCACGCCGAGTTGTTGATCGCCGTGTTGTTTTTGATGAGGACTTGCTGGCTCTCGCGGATGTCGATGCCGATGGCGGAATTGCTTGTCGTATTATTTTCGATGCGGACGTTCTGCGAATGGTTCAGTCGGATGCCGCCGCCTTCAGCCATGCCCAGGAAAATTCCATAGCGCCGATTATCGACATCGTCATAGTTATTCGAAAAGTCGTTGTTATGAATCCATAGATTGGTGGCGGCTTCGGCAAACACACCGTCGCGCGCGTTCTTGACGAAGCAATTTCGAATCTCGATATTGTTGGGCGTTTGCAAAATCGGAAAGCCGTACCTGCGAATCCAGAATCCGTGGCCTTGCTTGTTCAATCCTTCAATCGTGTGAGCATCGCAATCGATGACGACATCGCTCGCCTGCACGATCATGCAATCGAAACGCTTGAGCGTCGTTTTGAAATCAGCGTACATTTTATAAAAGCCCGACTGCCAAATTTCGGCGCAGCCACCCAGCATCGTCGGCGTGACCGATGGGGTAGGGGATGCCGTTGGTAGAGGCGTGATGGTCGGTGTTGAAATCGTCGTGGGCGTTTCCGTTGCTGAAGCGGTTGGCGTCATTGCAGTGGTGGCAGATGGTGTCACGGTGTTGGTTGCGGTCGCAGTTCTGGCGCGCGTAGCGGTAATCATCCTAGCAGTTTGGGTGGGTAGTTCAGTAGGTGTTGGTTGTGGGGTGGAGCAGGCGGCGATAAAGAGAATAAAAAGGGACGCAAGGAGTTTGGAAAACTTCATTCAATTGACTCTCGGTAAATTTTGTGCCGCGAGTATAACACAGAGCGGCGTCTAGTCCAAGTCTTTGACAGGCACGGAGTTTAAGAGTAGTATGCCTGTCAGTCGTCAGTCGTCAGCCATCAGTAATCAGACGGGATGGGTGCTGGTTACTGATGGCTGACTACTGTTTACTGGAGGCGCATATGCAAGAACTCGACATCATCAGCGAGAAGATACGAAAAAACTTTGAAGCCAAGAACGCCGCGCGTGATTCTGCACTTGCCGCGTCGCGTGAACTCATTCGTCATTGCTCGCTCTCCATTCGCGCCACGCATCGCGCCGAGTACGCCGAAGCAGCGCAGTTGCTTGTGCGCACGCGTGAGATTGCCGCACAGATGAAAGCTGCCGTGGCCGCGTATCCCGATTTGTATTTCACCGGTTATGTGCAGGATGGTTTGAAAGAAATGGCAGAGGCCCATCTCGTTCATGTGTTGGTCACAGGCGCGACGATTCCTGATCCAGACACACTTGGCGTCGATTATGCGGCGTATCTCAATGGTTTGGGTGAAGCCGCTGGCGAGTTGCGCCGCTATTCGCTCGACATTATGCGCCATGAGAACAGCGAAAAAGTGGAACGTGTCCTCGATGCGATGGATGACATCTATTCGATTTTGGTCACCATGGATTTTCCGGACGCATTGACCGGCGGTTTGCGGCGCACAACCGACATGGTGCGCGGTGTGCTCGAACGCACACGCGGCGACTTGACCGTTGCGGCTCGCCAAGAAAAAATGGAAAAGACGCTGCGCGAGTTTGAAGAGCGGATCAATGCCAAGTAGTGATCGTGTTCTGCGCGCGAGCGAGATAGGCGAGTACGTCTTTTGCCATCGCGCTTGGTGGCTGCATCGCGTACAAGAACTTGAATCGGCGAATCGCGCGCAGATGGAAGCCGGAACTGTCAAGCATGTTGAGCACGGCAGAGCAGTGCGGCACGCTGATACGATGCAACGCGCTGCGATTATTTTGTTCGCTATCGCCATAATCTTGGCGTTGATGTTTTGCTTGACGGCGACATTGCCAACTCTTGATTAGCACATGGCTGAGCTGTTTTCGATTTTATTCGTCGTTATCTTGCTTGCGGCGATTCTGCTTTTTATCGCATCGCGCAAAACTCGCGAACAAACTGGCTTGCCGTTCAATGCCCGCATGGTATATTCCGATAGCGGTGCGTGGGAGAAGGTCGAAAAGCCGTTATTCTCACGGCGGTACTTGCTGACTGGGAAGCCCGACTATATGATTGAGGACAACGGCGCGACGATACCTATCGAGGTCAAGCCAAATCGTGTTTCGTCAGCGCCGCGCGAATCGGATGTGATGCAGCTCGCGGCGTACGCGCTATTGATCGAGGAATCGTTTGGCGCGAAACCGCCGCATGGACTGCTCAAGTATCGCGACGCAGTGTTCCGGGTCGATTTCACAGACGAATTGCGTGGGCAGTTAATCGATCTAATGGAGGCGATGCGGGGAGACCTGGAGGCACAGGATGTCGCTCGAAGCCACGCGGAGCCGCCACGCTGTTTTGGCTGTGGCTATCGGGAAGATTGCGGACAATCTTTTTGACTTTTTACGCAAGACCGTATATAATCTGCCCGCTAAAATGCCGGCGTAGATTGATGGAGAAATCCAACTATGTCGCTGCCAAAAAAGCCAAGAGCAATTTGTCTATGTGGATGTGGACGCCAAGTCACTCGTCCAATGTACAGATTTTTCTCCAACCAATGCCAGCAGAATTATGAATATCAAGAGTATATTCGCAGATGGAAAGATGGCTTGGAGTTTGGTTCAAAAGGTGCCTTTGGTCAAGTCTCGTGCCATATCAAACGATATTTGAGAGAGAAGTATAACGAAAAGTGTTCGAGTTGTGGATGGAGCAAGCGACATCCGCTAACTGGAAAGACTCCTCTCGAAGTCGATCATGTTAATGGCGACGCCTCGGATAATCGGGAAGAGAATTTAAGATTGTTGTGTTCGAATTGTCACTCGCTAACTCCAAATTTTCGAGCATTGAACAAAGGAAACGGAAGACCTAATAGGCGTCAAACGCCGGCGTAGCTCAGTTGGCAGAGCAATAGTTTTGTAAACTATCGGTCCTCGGTTCAAGTCCGAGCGCCGGCTTAATAAAAAGATGGGGAGGCGGCGAAGGCGGTGAGTCGCGTCGGTCTGTAAAATCGATGCCGTACGGCTATGTGGGTCCGAATCCCACCCTCCCCACAGGGAATTTATGATTGCAGATTTCAGATTTAGGAATTGAAAAATCTGAAATCCTAAATCTGAAATCATAAATTTAGCAAGCCTTCGTAGCTCAGTTGGTAGAGCACAGTCTTGGTAAGACTGGGGTCATGAGTTCAAGTCTCATCGAAGGCTCCACTTTTAGGAGGAAAATATTTTATGGCGAAGCAAAAATTTGAACGTACGAAACCACATGTCAACGTTGGCACGATTGGGCACGTCGATCACGGCAAGACGACGCTCACCGCCGCGATTACCAAGACCTTGCCAAGGCGTCTGAAAAACAAGGTCGCCGCGATGATACCAAAATCTTGACCATCGCCATCTCGCACGTCGAATACGAAACCGATGCGCGACACTACGCCCACATCGATTGCCCCGGGCACGCCGACTATGTCAAGAACATGATCACCGGTGCGGCGCAGATGGACGGCGCGATCTTGGTCGTCTCCGCTCCCGATGGTCCGATGCCGCAGACCCGCGAGCACATTCTCTTGGCGCGCCAGGTCGAAGTGCCGGCCGTCGTCGTCTTCCTCAACAAGGTCGATGTGATGGACGATCCGGAATTGTTGGACCTGGTCGAGTTGGAACTGCGCGACTTGTTGTCGAGCTACAACTTTCCCGGCGACAAGACGCCCATCGTACGCGGCAGTGCACTTGGCGCTTTGGCAAGTACCTCCAAAGATATCAATTCGCCCGAATACGCCTGCATCATGGAACTGATGCGCGTGGTCGATAGCTACATTCCCACCCCGACGCGTGCAGTCGATAAACCGTTCCTGATGCCGATTGAGGATGTGTTTGGCATCAAAGGACGTGGCACGGTCGTAACCGGGCGTGTGGAACGTGGCATGATCAAAGTCGGCGAGACCGTGGAAATCGTGGGTATTCGCGATACCCGTTCGACGGTGGTGACGGGCGTGGAAATGTTCCGCAAGCTATTGGACAGTGGGCAGGCGGGTGACAACATTGGCTGCTTGCTGCGCGGGATTGAGCGCACGGATGTGGAACGCGGTCAAGTGTTAGCGGCGCCTGGCAGTGTGAAGCCGTTGACCGAATTTGACGGCGAAGTGTACATTTTGAGACGTTGGATGTGACAGGCGATGTGGAACTCCCCGCCGGTGTGGAAATGGTGATGCCGGGGGATCGCGTGACGATCAAGGTGAAGCTCATTACCCCAGTCGCGTTGGAAAAAGGCGAGCGGTTCGCCATTCGTGAAGGTGGACGTACCGTCGGTTCAGGCGTTATCACGGCTGTGAAAGCGTAAGGTGTAAGTAAATGGCAAAGAAAGAAAATCGCTTGGTCGTGACGCTCGAATGCACCGAATGCAAACGACGGAACTATACGACCGAGAAAAACAAAAAGAACGATACAGCACGTATCGAGATGAAAAAGTATTGCCGATGGGACAAAAAGCATACTTTGCATCGCGAGACCAAGTAACGATTGTCGATCAAGACACCGTCTTGGAGACGGTGTCTTGATTTGCTAGTCTGTTTTTCAAAGAGGGACCTGTGGTTAGAGAAGCCCAAAGAGAGAATCGAATCTCACAATACGTTCGCGAGACACGCGCCGAGTTGCGCAAGGTTGTTTGGCCCACTCGTGAGGAAGCCATCAATCTGACCGCGATTGTGGTCGGCACGATCTTTGTTATGAGCATCTTTTTTGGTACGGTAGATTATTTGCTCACGCAATTATTCCGTTTGTTGATTAGTCGATAAAGCGTTTGTCTTTTGCATTCTAGAGCGAGTGACTAGTGGACGATCCAGTTTTGCACGAAGAAAAAAATCTAACGCCCGAATCCGAAGCGAAGCCAGAACCTGCCGCCGAAGAAACGCCCAAGCCCGAGACAGTCGAAGAGACTCCGACGGCTGAAGCGACTGAAGACACGCCAAGTGCCGAGCCAACCGCAGACGTAACCGAAGCTGAATCAGAAGGCGAACCCGAAGCGGTCGCGCCTGAAGGACCCAAGCGCTCGTGGTACGTTGTGCATTGCTATTCGGGCTATGAGAATAAAGTCAAAAAAGGTTTGGAGCAACGCATCAACTCGATGGGGATGCAGAACCTGATCTTTCGCGCGGTGGTGCCGACGGAAGAAGAAGTTGATATTCGCGAAGGCAAGCGCAAGGTGATTCCGCGCCGCGTCTTCCCTGGCTACATCCTCGTCGAAATGGTGATGACCGAAGAATCCTGGTACGTCGTCCGGAATACGCCGGGCGTTACCGGTTTCGTCAGCTCCGGCGACAAGCCGCAGCCATTGCGCGAAGAAGATGTCGCCAAGATTCTAAAGCGGATGGAAACCGATCAGCCCAAGGTGCGCGTCACGTATCGCCCTGGGCAAGCGGTCCGCATCATCGATGGACCTTTCGCCGATTTCCGTGGCACCGTCGAAGAAGTCAACATGGAAAAAGGCAAAGTGCGCGTGCTGGTATCGATGTTCGGTCGCGAGACGCCGCTTGAACTAGATTTATTACAGGTAGAGAAAGTCTAATAGTCGTGTAGTCTGATAGTCACGTAAGTCGTTAGCGACTATATGACTATCAGACTATGGGACGAATTTGGAGGAACTGTGGCAAAGAAAGCTAAAGCAATTGTCAAATTACAAGTGCCTGCGGGCAAAGCAACGCCAGCGCCGCCAGTTGGTACCGCGCTGGGTCCGCACGGTATCAACATCATGCAATTCTGCAAAGAATACAACGCCAAGACCGCGAGCATGGCGGGCATGATCGTCCCATGCGAAATCACCATTTATCAAGATCGAACGTTTTCGTTCATCTTGAAGACGCCACCCGCGCCGGTGCTCTTGAAAAAAGCCGCTGGTGTTGACAAAGCGTCAGGCGTGCCCAATCGAAACAAAGTCGGTACGGTGACGCGCAAACAGGTCCGCGAAATCGCGGAATCGAAGATGCGCGATTTGAACGCGGTGGATGTCGAAGGCGCGATGAAAATGATCGAAGGCACCGCGCGCAGCATGGGAATTGAAGTCAAAGAATAAATTCCAAGTAAAAAGCTAAAAGGCCAAAGTAACTTTTTACTTTTAGCTTGGAACTTTTCACTTGAAAGGGTGGGAGCGCGACAACGCGCGACATTAACCACTCGCAAAGCATCACGTCTAGTTATTTTAGATTCCCACTATCGAAAACGCGTGATGATTTGCGATAAGGAGCAAAGAATGAACAAGCACGGAAAAAAGCACGAAGAAGCACTCAAGTTAGTGGATCGAAACAAGCTCTACACGCCGCGAGAATCGGTCCAGATTTTGAAAAAGGGTGCGCACGCTAAATTCAACGAGACCGTTGAATTGCACCTTAAAATGGGCGTGGATGTCAAGCAAGCCGATCAAATTGTGCGCGGTGTGACGATTCTACCGCATGGCACAGGTAAGACGGTCCGCATCGCCGTATTCGCCGATGGCGATGGTGCACGTATCGCACAAGAAGCTGGCGCTGATGTGGTTGGCGGCGATGAACTTATCAAAGAAGTCGAAGGCGGTCGCCTCGATTTCGACATCACGGTGGCTGTGCCGCAAATGATGGCGAAAGTCGGTCGCCTTGGTAAAATCCTCGGTACGCGCGGGTTGATGCCCAGCCCGAAAGCAGGAACCATCGTTCCGCCCGATCAATTGCCGCGACTCATCAAAGAGTTGCGCATGGGGCGCGTGGAATTCCGCACCGACAAGACCGCCAGCATTCACACGATTGTTGGCAAGACTTCGTTCAACGAAGACCAACTCTATGAAAACTTGACCGCGATGTTGGAAGCCATCAATCGCGCCAAGCCAACCGCTGCCAAGGGTCAATATATCAAAAAGATCGTTCTCAGCAGCACGATGGGACCTGGCATTCGCTTGGACCTCAACGAAGCGCTGAACGTCAAGCCCGCTGCATAAGCTTACGATTTGCATTAAATCGAAAACTGCATACAATGATTGTCGCCAATGACCGCAGGTGCGTTGTTTTGAGCGCTTAATCGTCCTGCCGAGGCAAAGATAAGTACGATCCATTTCATTTGGTGGATTCCGAGTCTTTGTGTCGCTCATTGGCACAAAGACTTTTTGTTTTCATTTGGAAGTTGGAAGTTGGAAATTAGAAGTTGGATCGTCACTCTAAATTCCAACGTCCAACCTCTAACTTCTAATTGAGGGAGGTGAGTTAAATTGCCGATCACAAAAGAACGCAAAGAAGAACTCGTCGCCGATTTGGCCCAAGACCTGGACAAGGTCCAAGCGCTTATCATTAGCGATTATCGCGGTTTGCCGACCGCCGAGTTGGCGAAATTGCGCAACGTTTTGCGCGGCAAAAAAGCCGGTCTGCATGTTGTCAAGAACACGTTGATGGAACTCGCGCTCAAGCGCGCCAACATGCCTGTCCCAGAAGATTTGCTCGAAGGTCCCACGGTCGTCGCTTTCTGCTATCAAGACATTGCAGGTCCTGCCCAAGCGATGAACAGTTTCTTGAAAGAGAAAGAGTTGAAGGTCAAGGGCGCGATTATGGGCGGCAGCGTGTTGCGCGGTTCGGAAGCCGAAGCGCTCGCGACGTTGCCTTCACGCGAACAACTCTTTGGTCGATTGCTCGGAACGATCAATGCACCCAGCTCGCAAGTTGTGGGCGTGGTTGCGTCCGGTATTCGCCAGGTATTGTACTTGCTCAAAGCGCGCGCCGAACAATTGGAAAAACAAGGCGCAGCCTAGTCAATTACTCATTATCAATTACAAATGACAATACCGTAACTAGTAATTGGTAATTCCAAATCTAAATTGAAATTTTTAAGGAGTCATAGAAATGGCATCTGAAAAACTGACCAAGATCGCTGAAGACATTCAAGGGTTGACACTCATTGAAGCTTCTGATCTCGTGAAATTGCTCGAAGAGAAACTCGGCGTGAGCGCCGCCGCGCCCGTCGCCGTGGCAGCCGTTGGCGCTGCGCCCACCGCTGGTGGTGCTGCACCCGCCGCCGCTGCCGAAGAAAAGACCGAATTCGAAATTGTCCTGAAGGACGCCGGTTCGCAAAAGATTCCGGTCATCAAGGTTGTCCGCGAATTGACCGGTGGCACGTTGGGCTTGAAGGAAGCGAAAGAGCTTGTCGAGTCCGCACCTGCCTCCATCAAGAAAGGCGCGACGAAAGAAGAAGCTGCCGAAGCCAAGAAAAAATTGGAAGAAGTTGGCGCTTCCGTCGAAATCAAGTAATTGTAAAGAAAATCCAGGTTTCTCCAGTGTGGGAAACCTGGATTTTTTTGTTTTGACTAGCCCTCATACTCGTGGTAATATCTTTGCGCAGGATTCAGAATCGAGGATGACACATGTCGGCAATGGTCAGCTCTGCGGATGGCAAGACAAAAGAATGGTCGGCGCGATTCATCGCCCATGATACCCCGGTGAGTCTCGTTGCAGGTCAAGTCGTCATCGTCAACCTGCGCGTCGAAAATATCGGACTGAACAAATGGTTGCAGGGCGGCAACAATCCTGTGCATATTGGCTACAAGTGGCTCGATGCCTCTGGCGCGCCCGCGCTCGATTTTGAAGATCGACGGACGGGCTTGCCGTGTGATTTGTATCCCCGACAAGAAATCGTTTTTGGTGCGACGCTCGTCGCGCCGCGCACCCCCGGCTCGTATAAATTGCAATGGGACTTGATCGCGGAAGGGGTGAGTTGGTTTGGCGATGCCGATAATCCGCCGCTTGTCGTTCCCATCGCAATCACTGATGTTCCTAAAAACATTACCGGCTGGCGTGTCGAATCGAACCTAAATGTTGGTGACGTTTATCGCGCGCTCGATGGCGATTCGATGACGTGCTGGGACGCAGGTGCGTTGCAGGCAAAAGGGCAGTGGTTTCGATTGAACCTGGGTTCGCCGCGTTTGATCGATGGATTGCAAATCCTTAGTCCCGGCAAGGGTTTTCCGACCGCATATGCGCTGCACATTTCTGCTGACGGTCATACCTGGACGCAAGTCGCGCAGGTTGAATCGGATAATCAGTACAATGTGATGGTCGTCTTTGCGCCGCAGAGGATGCAGTACGCGCAAATCACTTTGCTCGCGTCTGCACCGTCGATTTGGATGATCTCGGAAATTTTGATTCATGCGGCGAATGCATGGACGGCGAGCGCGAGTCATAACGATAAACTTGCGAGCAATGCCATCGACAATAGCGCCGAGACGATCTGGACAAGCGGAGAGCCGCAAGCGCCCAAGATGTGGTTTCAAATCGACCTGGGACATCCGGAGATGGTGAGTGGTCTTTCGCTCGCTGCGCCCGATGGTGAATATCCGGCGAGCTATCGCGTGGCGGCGTGGAATGCGGGAGCTAATCGCTGGCAATCGGTTGCGGAAAAGTTGGATAACACTGAGCCGTTGGATGTTACGTTCGATGCAATCCAAACGCAGTTTATCAACATCCAGTTGTTGCAGCCCGGCGACCGTCCGTGGGTGATTCAGTACGCACACGTTGTGTGTGAGATGGAGCGATGGTTGGGACCGAACACGTAACGGTTGATTGTCATTGCGAGGAGCGACGAAGCCGCGTACGCGTCCGACCAAGACAGAGATTGCTTCGTCGCTTCGGTATATTTTTGCTGACGATGCTTGCTCAAATCGCTCCTCGCAATGACAATGGCTAAATGATTATCAAGAATGTGAGACGAGAGGAACCCGAACCCTCTCGTTTTTTTGTTTGAGTGGCCAAGAAGACAACAACGAATTAGGAATAAAACGAATCGGATTATGATTTTCATTCGTTTATTTCTAAATTCGTTGTTATCTTTTCTAATTCTGCACCGTTACTCGAAACTCGCACGGCGTGGGAAAGTTGCCGTCCTTTTTGACGATGACCAATCGAATAAAATAGACTCCGTTCGCAACGGTCTTGGTGGACAAACGCGCCAGCACATCGTCGGTGATGCCCTTGTTCGATTTGTTCAACTGATCGTAAACCGTACTCGCTTCGGGGCGATACTCGATCTTCCAGTACTCCATGTTCGGATCCGTCGCCGTGCCTTTGATCTCGATAAATCCAGACACGATGCCATTGTCGATGAGCGATGTAATGGTCGTGTTTGGGTTGGAACAGCCGGGCGGAGGCGTGGCGCTGGCTTGAGCGGGCGGAGCAGGTGGAACAGTTGGTTGAATCGGCATTGCGGCAAGTTGCGTCGGCACGACGACTTGAGTTGGCTGCGGTACCACGATCGCTTGGGTGGGGGGAGCTACCGCAACTGTTGGCGGGATGTTGGTTGCGCGGGCAACTACGGGGGGTTCGGTAGGAAGAACGGTGGTGGGACCGGCACCAATCACATTCGCGATCTGGCAACTGAGAATGGAAATGAGGGCGAGAGGCAAAACTAATGACGATAACAGGTGGTGCTTCATTGCATCCTCCAGAAAAATGATTTTGCTAAATCTATTGTACCGAAATTTCGATTCTAGGCAAAGTCCAAAACCTTAACACAATTGATGCAACGAAATCTTCATCGGCACACCCCCACCATAAGCAGAACTAGTAAGCAGCTATCTTTGACAAAGGTTCTACTGTATTTTGACCCGATTTTGACCGCTATTTGGTATTCTAGCAACACTGGAGAGTGTCAGAAACTCTCATGTTTCTATTCATTCTGCAAAGCAGCGATTGAAGGAGGAGAGCCAAAGATGGCAATTAAAATTAAACACCCAGTTCCTAGTGACATTGACATTGCGCAAGCATGTAAGATGAAACCGATTTTGCAAGTCGCCGAAGAAATCGGTTTAAAAGAAAAGGACTTGGAACTCTACGGTCCGTATAAAGCTAAAGTTCACCTCGAAGTTCGCGACCGCCTCAAGAAACGCAAGAACGGCAAGTATATCGATGTAACCGCAATTACGCCCACTCCCCTCGGCGAAGGCAAGACGACAACCACCGTTGGTCTCTCTCAAGCGCTCGGCGCACATTTGAAGCAAAACGTTATTACCTGCATTCGTCAACCCTCGATGGGTCCGACGTTCGGCATTAAAGGTGGCGCGGCAGGCGGTGGTTATTCGCAGATTGTCCCGATGGAAGATTTCAATCTGCACTTGACCGGCGACATTCATGCGGTGAGCGCGGCGAACAATTTGCTCGCAGCGGCAATCGATGCGCGCATCTTGCACGAGCGCGATCCCAAGATCGACGACGATAAACTCGCCGCTGCAATCTGCCCGGATGGAAACTTTCCACCCGCCGTGCAAAAACGCGCGAATCGACTTGGCATCAAGGCGAGCAAACTTGCTGACTTGACAGCCGAAGACAAACGACGCTTGTTCCGCCTCGACATCGACCCGGCCAGCATCACATGGATGCGCGTCGTTGATATTAACGATCGCTTGCTCCGCGGAATTAGAATCGGTCTGGGCGATGATGAAAAAGGCAACGAACGCAACACCGGTTACGATATTGCGGTCGCGTCCGAAGTCATGGCGATCCTGGGTTTGACCACGGGCATCGAAGATATGCGCGAGCGACTCGGTCGCATCGTCATTGGTACGAACACCAAAGGCGAAGCGGTTACGGCGGAAGACCTCGGCGTGGCTGGCGCAATGACCGTCTTGATGAAAGACGCCTTGCTTCCCAACTTGATGCAAACGCTCGAAGGCACGCCCGCATTTGTTCACGCGGGTCCCTTCGCCAATATCGCGCATGGCAACTCGTCCATCGTCGCCGATCAAATCGCGCTCAAGCTCGCCGATTACGTCGTGACGGAATCCGGCTTTGGCGCGGACATCGGCATGGAAAAATTCATGGACATCAAATGCCGCAACTCGGGCTTGATTCCAAATGCCGTTGTCTTGGTCGCAACCGTGCGCGCGCTCAAGATGCACGGCGGTGGACCCAAGGTCGTCGCGGGTCGCCCGCTCGACAAAGCGTACACCGAAGAAAACCTTGCGCTGCTTGAAAAAGGTATGCCGAATTTGTTGAAGCACATCGAGAATGCCAAGCTGTTCGGTATCCCGGTCGTCGTCGCGATCAATTCGTTCAAGTACGATACTAAGGAAGAAGTTGCGCTCATCAAGCGTTTGGTCGAAGAAGCGGACTCGACCGCGGTCGCGTGTTCGCACTGGGCGAATGGTGGCAAAGGCGCGAAGGAAATCGGCGAAGTCGTAATGGACGCCTGCAAGCAAAAGAGCAATTTCGAGTTCCTCTATCCGCTCGACTGGTCGATCAAGCAAAAGATCGAAACGATTGCGTGCAAGATTTACGGTGCGTCCGGTGTGGACTATACGCCCGAAGCCGAAGCCAAGATCGAACTCTACACTAGACTCGGTTTCGATAAATTGCCCATCTGCATGGCGAAGACTCACCTTTCGCTCTCGCACGATGTCGCGCTCAAGGGTCGCCCGATGGGATTCCGTCTGCCGATTCGCGACATTCGTGCATCGGTTGGCGCGGGTTTCCTCTATCCACTCTGCGGCACCATGCGCACGATGCCTGGGTTGCCCACACGACCTGTGTTCTATGATGTCGATCTCGATCTCAAGACCGGCAAAGTGCTAGGTTTGTTCTAAGTCCTGTAGTCGTATAGTCGAGTAGTCACGTAGTCAAACCCTGCGTGACTACTTGACTACTTGACTACCAGACTATTTGACTATGAGACTAATCGCTGTTGTGTCCGGCGAATATGGGCGCAGGAAAGCCCGTGTATTGCGCGAGCATGGTCCCGCAAATTGGGAAGTACACGAATGGACAGCGCCCGCGCATTTTCCTATTATCATCGACGACCCGCTCGATTTTATTCCGAGCAAACTGCCAGCCGCCGATCTCATCCTCGCTCTGGGCGAACACCCTGGCATCGCCGAACTCTATCCCGACATCGCCAAGTTGACCGGCGCAAAATCCATGCTGGCGCCCATCGATAACAACGCTTGGCTGCCCAAAGGTCTGATGAATCAACTGCGCGGCTGGATGAAGGAGGTCGGAGTTTTTTGCGCGTTTCCGAAACCCTTCTGCTCCCTCACCGAAACCAGTTATAGTTTGCGCGGGCAACGCGTCGAATACACCGATCCCCTGATTTCTGAATTTGCGAAATATTTTGGAAGACCGCACGTAACGGTTACGGTCAACGAAGCAGACAAGGTGATCGAATCGGTCACGGTCTTGCGCGACGCGACCTGCGGGGCAGTGCGCTTCGTCGCCGAAAATATCGTCGGTAGAAAAGTGGACGATGCAGAGTACGAAGCTGGGATGCTCCATCACCATTATCCGTGTCTCGCGTCGATGGCAATCGACAATGATTACAACGACACGCTTTTGCACGTCAGCGGCAACGCCACGCGCGATACGTTCGCCGAAGCGGTCAAACCATATCGCGCTGTCATGTTTTTCAAGCCCGAAGGATTCGTCGAGTAATATTGGATTTAGGATTTAGGATTTGTACCCTAGTTTGTCACCCTGAGCGAAGCGAAGGGTCTCGCAACGCAGAATAGAGATTCTTCGCTCCGCAAAAACCACTCCGCTCAGAATGACAATTCCTCGGACACAAATCCTAAATCAGAAATCTTAAATCAGAAATTTCCACGGAGGGATAAATGGAAACAATCGAACTGACCATCCCAGCATTGTATGCTGACCATCACGTGATTAAGGTCAAGCAATTGCTGTCGCCGCTACCCGGCGTGCAAGATGTGTTCGCCAGCAGCGCGTTCAAAGCCGTCTCGATCGAATTCGATCCCGCCAAGACGTCACAAGCCGCACTGGTCAAAGCGTTGACCGATGCGGGCTATGTGCCCGGCGAACTTGAAGTGGTCGAGCCGCAAGGTTACGGACGATATGATCCCATGTGGGAAACCAATGGCGTCCGTGTTACCGTGACGAACCAAGTCGATTTGCAATTGTCAGGCGAGTTCCGGAAATACTAGTCAACAGTTAACAGTGAACAGTTAACAGTCAACAGATAACAGCCAAAAACTGTTCACTGTTTACTGATTACTGTTTACTGGAATCCCAGGAGGAGTCAATGGCAAACCCACCAGTACCAGAACTAAAAACGATTGATCCCGCTGCGGCGGAAATGATAAAGCGCGCTGAGGAACTCGGGTATTCGACCGTGTTCAGCCGCGCGGCGAAGATGGCTCCGTGCCCCATCGGCGCGGAAGGCGCATGTTGCCAAATGTGCAATATGGGTCCCTGCCGTCTCGTTCCGACCAAAGCCAATCCGAATCCCGTCGGCGTTTGCGGCGCAACCCGCGCAACCGTTGCCGCGCGTAATATGGCGCGTCACATTGCGGCCGGTACCGCCGCGCATAGCGATCACGGACGCGATTTGGCATTTACGTTGCTCGCCGTTGCCGAAGACGAAGCGCAAGGTTACGAAATTCGCGACCCGCACAAACTGCGTGTGGTCGCCGGTTACATGGGCGTCAAGGTCGATGGACGCACTGACAAAGAGATTTGTAAAGACGTGGCGACTGCAATGATCGCCGAATTCGGCAAACAAAAAGGCGAAGTCAAATACGCTTCGCGCGCGACCAAGAAACGCCAGGAAATTTGGCGTCAGCTCGATTTGGTTCCGCGCGGCATCGACCGTGAAGTGGTGGATACGTTGCACCGCACGCACATGGGCGACGATCAGGATGCCAACCACATTTTGCTCGGCTCACTCCGCACGTCCCTGGCCGATGGCTGGGCGGGCGCAATGATGGCCACCGACATGTCGGATATTTTGTTCGGCACGCCATCGCCCGCCGTGACCCAGGTCAACCTCGGCGTGTTGAAAGGCGACGAAGTCAACATTCTCATGCACGGTCACGAACCAACGCTTTCCGCGATGATCGTTCGCGCGTCGATGGAACCGGCAATGATCGAATACGCCAAATCGAAAGGCGCGAAAGGCATCAATCTAGCGGGTGTGTGCTGCACGTCGAACGAAGTTTTGATGCGCCAGGGCATTCCAAGCGCAGGTAACGATTTGAATCAGGAACTCGCGTTGATGACGGGCGTCGTTGAAACAATGGTCGTCGATGTCCAGTGCATCATGCAAGCATTGTCCGATCTCGCGACCAAGTTCCACACCAAGTTCGTGACGACATCGCCCAAGGTGATGATTACGGGTGCAGAGCATATCGAATTCGACGAACATCACGCGCTTGATCTGGCGCGCAGGATCGTCAAGGATGCCATCGACAATTACGTGAATCGCAAGACCAACGTTGTGCAAATCCCAACGCACGTTTCGGATTTGGTTCCTGGGTTCTCGCACGAATACATTCGCTACATGATGGGCGGTCAATTGCGCGGATCGTTCCGCCCACTGAACGACGCCATCATGTCCGGTCGATTGCGCGGCGTTGCCGGTGTTGTCGGTTGCAACAATCCGCGCGTCACGCACGACAAGGGACACTATGACATCGTCAAAGAATTTTTGAAAAACGATGTGCTCGTCGTCCAGACGGGTTGCGGTGCGTTGGCGAACGCCAAGTACGGTTTGCTCCTCGGCGAAGCGGCGATGGAATATTGCGGTCCTGGCTTGCGCGAAGTGTGTGAAGCGATCGGTATTCCGCCCGTTCTGCACATGGGTTCCTGCGTCGATAACACGCGCATCCTCACTGTCCTTACCGAAATGGCGACGGAAGGTGGACTGGGCGAAGACATCAGCGACATTCCCGGTGTTGGCATCGCGCCCGAGTGGATGAGCGAAAAAGCACTCGCCATCGGCGCGTACTTTGCGGCGTCCGGCGTCTACGTTTTGTTCGGCGTCTCCTCACCCATCGAATCAAGCGATGAAGTGGTCAAGATCATGAGCGAGGGTTGGGAAAAGATCGTGGGCGGCAAACTGGAGTTTGTGCCCGACGACGCGGAGATCGTCCGCCGCTCGCTCGCGCATATCGATGCGAAACGCGCTGCGCTCAAACTGCCGCCGTATCAAGGCGACAAGTACGGCAAGTCCGGCGATGCGCGCATGAACGAACTTTTACAAAAGCCACTCAAGGAACGCATCGCAGCGTTGTATGGATAAAGGCGTAGGGGTGGTGTTACGCCGCCCCTACTGAGCGGGCAACACAATGACGTGCCCCGCTCTTTGTCTAGGGATCACTCATGAATAAACTCTCCAAAGGCACGTGGTCCTTCATCGGTATATTGCTGGTCTTTCCTTTAGGTCATGCGTTGGTCGTGTTCCTTGACAAACTGGGCTTGCAGGGCGTTTCGTATTTTTTGTTTCTGATCGTCGGTTTGATTCTGCTCGTGGTTTCGTCGCGCGTCAGCCCAGCATGGGAAGCGCTCTTGGGCGGACTAGCCGGTTTGTCGTTTTGGTCAGCCATTGGCGAAATCGGCGGCGGCGGCGAACTGTACGAGGAGAAAGCCATCTGGGGTGTCGTTTTTCTTGTGACCCTGTTCCTGGTTTTTCGACCAGGAACGCACTGCGATATGTTTATCTTTGTTCAGCGCTCTTGTGGCTTGTCTTTCAAAGACCGCGCTGCGCCAGGCGATCGTGGACTATTGATTGCGTTCGAGTTCTTTTACATTACTTGGGTTGGTCACATGTTGATGTTGACCGGATACTATGATCCAGCTTTCGGCGTCTATTCCTGGTTGACCTACGGATTCTTTTATTCGACCATTATCGCCACGCCATTCTTGCTGTATTGGATGCAGCGTACCAAAACTTGGGAATTGGGCATCGGGCGAGGAATTGCCGCCGTTATCATTTGCTGGGTCTGGGTCGAGATTCTCATGAAATGGAAGGTCTTTGCCAACCCATGGGTGTCGTTGAATGTCCCCGTTATCAGCGGTGTTGTGCTGTTGTTATTGGCGACCATTGCAGCTATCGCAGTTGTGAATCGTCAAGATCGAATAGGCTCCACGCGATATCGAAATGAAGCTTGATCGAGGGGACAGGTCAAATGGGCATCAGAGACAAGGCAGTTCACGATCCGGTTGCCGATCTGTACTTTTACGATTCTGCCATGCTGTGGGCGTTGCAAGCCGCCGAAGAAGTCGCGGGTAAGAATGGCTTGTCCATCGTCTTGCGCGACATTGGGTTAGAGCGCCTGTGTAATTTTCAAATCAGTGACGACGATACCAAGATCAGCCGCACTATAACATTTGGCGATTATGCGCACTTTAATGCTGGTCTCTTGCAATTTTTCGGACGCGCGGGCAAGAGCATGATCCTGCGCATCGGTCGTGCATCGACGCGGCAGAGTTTGCGCGAAGGCACAGCGGTCATGAAACTCATGACGGGCGTCGCGGCGAAAATGCTGCCGTTGCCGATGCAGATCAAGATGGTGCTGGAGATGCAGCAAAAAGCCCTGCGCCGCATGAGCGAGACCGTCGGGCAACATCCCGAATTTTCCGTCGCAGATCGCGGCGACCGGCTGATTTATGCGCTCAAAGATTGCATGGTGTGCGCAGGCAAGGAATCGGATGAGGCGATGTGTACATTGGTCACCGGTAGTTTGCAGCACGCACTTGTCCACGTGACCGGCAAAGAGTTCGACGTGCATGAAGTCGAGTGTCGCGCTACAGGCGCATCGGCGTGTATCTGGGAAATCAACAAAACTCCCAAAGAATAATTTCATCAGCTCAAGGAGGAATTGAAATGGCGTACGTTATCGCAGAACCCTGCATCAACACCAAGGACACCGCGTGCGTAAATGTTTGTCCCGTGGACTGCATTCATCCCAAGAAGGACGAAGACGGATTCGCGGCCACCGATCAACTCTTTATCGATCCCGACACCTGCATCGATTGTGGCGCGTGCGTGCCCGAGTGTCCCGTCAGCGCGATCTTCCCCGAACCGGATCTGAAGGACGAGTGGAAGTCGTTCGTTGCAAAGAATCGCGATTACTACAAAAAGTAAGTCGATGGATGTAGGATTTGTCATTGCGAGGAGCGCAACGGCTTTGTGCTCCTCGCAATGACAGACCACTGGGGTCGCGCATGTTGGATCAAATCACAAAGTATCGCCAAATCGTCATGCTATCCGATGGCACGCGCGTTTTGCTGCGCCCTTTGACGAAAGAAGACAAACAAGCATTGGTTGCGTTGTTCGAGTCCACCAGTTTTGAAGATTTCAAACTGATGCGAAACGATGTCCGCAACAAAGAGATGGTTGCTTCGTGGGCGGAGAATGTGGATTACCGCCGCGTTTTGCCGATGGTCGCCGTCGTCAACGACCACATTGTCGGCGATGCGACATTGCATTTTCGCACCGGTCCCGGTCGGCACATTGCCGACGTGCGCATCTTTTTGTCGAAGGAATTCCGCCGTCGCGGATTGGGGACTGTATTGCTGCGCGGTTTGATCGACGCCGCGAAAAAATCAGGACTACAGCAATTGGTTGCCGAAGTGGTCGCCGATCAGGTCAAGGTGATTAACGCCTTCAAGGAACTCGGCTTTGAGCAACGCGCCGTCTATCCCGATTATTTTATGATGCCCGATGGCGAAACGCACGATGTCGCCGTATTGATTCTCGCGTTATCTACCAAGCGAGACGTATTCTAGTGTCTCGATTGCCCAATCGAGTCTGGGACCAATTCAAGGGAAAAACGCACTTTAAAATCATAGGCAGTTATTGGCTCTTGTTCGCTTACTGCATCGGCGCATCGCTGTTGGTGCGCTTGCTCCACCCGGCGCTCGGCGCGATTGTGTTTCTGTCTTTCAGCGGCGTCATCCTCGCGGCGATTCTCATAAGCTGGGGAGCCGAAGCCGCGCAGTTCGTCGTCAGTCAGGGACTCGCGATTGCCTTCATTGCGCTACTCCAGGTCGTGCCCGAATTCATGGTCGAAGCGACGATTGCGTGGCGCGGCGAAACGGAACTGATGCTCGCCAATGTCACCGGATCGAATCGCTTGTTGATGGGTGTTGGCTGGGCTATGGTGTTCATCGTCGCGGATGTGTCGAGCCGAATCAAGAACGGGCGCGGCATTCCTTTCATCGAATTGCGCCGCGAGACCTACGTTCAAGTTCTTATGCTGATGGGGAGCAGCGCCTATTTCGCCTTTGTGATTTGGCACGGCTTATTGGACATTGTCGATGGGTTTTTGCTCTTTGCTCTTTTCGTCGTGTACATGGCGCTGCTCAAACGCTTGCCCGAAGAAGAGTCGGAAAAGAAAGAAGACTTGCTGACGATGCCACGCTATCTCGCGACCATTCCACGCCCAAGCGAACAATTTTACAAAATGATCGGCGTGTTCATCGTAGGTGGCGTGACGATGTGGGCAATGGCAGAGCCGTTTCTCGATAGCATCAAGGTCATTGCAGCAGGCGTGGGCATCACCGCCTTTCTATTCATTCAGTGGATCGCGCCATTCTTAAGTGAGTTTCCGGAAACGGTTACTGCATTCTATTGGGCGCGGCGTATCGACCTTGCGCCCATGGCACTGATGAACTTGATGTCGTCGAAAGTGAGTCAATGGACGTTGCTCGTGGCAATGATTCCCGCCGTATTTTTGGTCTCGCACGGTAGATGGGAAATTGCCTTGACCGGACAGCAAAGCGAGGAATTGTTTCTTTCACTCATGATGATGGTCTACGGCGGAACGACCTTGTTGAAATTGCGCTTTACGCGCTTGAATGCGCTCAGTCTATTTGGGTTGTGGCTTGTTCAGTTTGTTTTCCCGCATCAACTGCCTTGGCTTGGCAATACTGATTGGAATAATACGCGGATATTGACTGCGGCGGCATTTGGTGGATTGATCGTCGTCGAGTTGGTCAAGCACCGCAACGATATTCACCTATTTGAAAACCTGCGCCTCGTGCGCGCAACAATGAAATAGATCTTGCCTTGTCATTCTGAGCGAAGTGTTCTTTGCGGAGCGAAGAATCTTTCGATACTGCATTGCGAGATGCTTCGTCAAAAAAATCGTTCCTCAGTATGACAAATCTAAAATCGAAAATTGATCGAGATTCCCCGAATACGAAGGAGGAAGCATGTCCCGTTACATTGCAACATCAGCGATTCGCGGCGCGCGAAACATCGTCGCCGAAACTGAAGCGTACTTGCAAAAGGCGCTCAAAGAAAAAGGACCCGATACCAAAGTCGGTTTCCCCAACACGGCATACTATTTGCCGACGATTCTCGGTTTGACCGGGCGCAAGGTGGAAACCGTGGGCGACTTGGTTCCGGTCATGGAAGAGGTCAAGCACTATACGCATCCCGTGCCGCCTAACTCGCGCTGGACGCCGTACCTCGGCGAGACGCTCGACAGCGGCATCGCGACCTTGCTCGCGGTCGAAGTGTTGATGGCGTTGCGCTTTCTCTATGGCGATCAGCCGGAAAAGCTGGAAGGCTTTCATCTCGCGCAAGCCGCCGCATCGTTCACGTCCCCCGAATTTTCCAAGGAGGGTGGTGACGGTGCAGGTCAGTTGAATGGTCCCATCGACGACATTCAGTTGCGGTCGTGGGGCATTCAACTTGTTGATGGTCGTATGCCTGGGTTCGCCGCCATCGTCGGTTGCGCCAAATCGAATGAAGTCGCCGTCAAGATTATTCGCGAACTTCAGCGCCGCAACATTCTCATCTTCCTCGCCGGTAACGTGAATGGTCGCTCGATCATTCATCAGTTGCAAGAGGAAGGCGTCGAAATGGGTTACGATACGTACATCGTTCCATTCGGCACCGATACACTTTCCGCGATTTACGCGATTGGTTTCGCGACTCGCTCCGCATTGACGTTCGGTGGTATGAAGGGCGGTCAGGCGCGCGAGATTTTGCTCTACAACCGCGCGCGCGTGTTCGCGTTCGTCCTCGCGCTTGGCGAAGTTGACGATTTGAAATATGCCGCTGCGGCGGGCGCAATCTCCTACGGCTTCCCCGCGATTGCCGATACGGTCATTCCCGAAATTCATCCGACCGGTGTCACGTCCTACGAACATGTCATCTCGATGCCGTTCAACGAAATTCCTGCCAAGGATGATTTGGAACGTGCCGAGAAATTGGTGCAGCGTTGCATCGAGGTGCGCGGCGTCAAGATCAAGATGACCGAAGTTCCGATTCCCGTTCCTTACGGCTCGGCGTTTGAAGGTGAAGTCGTCCGCAAAGCCGATCTGCGATTCGAATCAGGTGGAAAGAAATCGCGCGCGTTTGAATATCTCTACTCGCTGCCGATGGAAAAAGTCGAAGACGGCAAGGTCGAAGTTAAAGGTCCCGACATGGATGCAGTCGCCGAGGGCGGCTACATGGACATTGGTATCGTCGCCGAAGTCGCGGGTCGCAAGATGCAAGAAGATTTCGAACCCGTACTCGAACGCCAGATTCATCACTTTGTCAACGGCGCGTCCGGCGTGCAGCACGTAGGTCAGCGCGACATCACGTGGATTCGTATCAGCAAAGCCGCATACGACAAGGGTTTTCGTCTTGGCGACCTGGGCAAGATTTTGCACGCGCGCTATCACGCCGACTTTGGCGCGATTGTCGATAAAATCCAAGTCACCATTTACACCGATCCAGCCACGGTCAATACGATGCTACAAGTCGCGCGCGACGCGTATCAGAAACGTAATACGCGCTTGGGCGACATGACGGATGAGAGCGTCGAAGAATTTTATTCTTGCACGCTGTGCCAATCGTTCGCGCCGAATCACGTGTGCGTCGTCAGCCCCGAACGCGTGGGTCTCTGCGGTGCATACTCCTGGCTCGACTGCAAGGCAAGTTTCCAAATCAATCCGACCGGACCCAATCAACCGATTCCAAAGAAACAACAACTCGATCCGGTCAAGGGTTACTGGACCGGTCCTGTCGAATTCGTTCAGAACGCGTCGCACCAACAAGTCGAAAATGTTTCGATGTACTCGATCATGGAAAATCCGATGACGGCATGCGGCTGCTTTGAATGTATCGTCATGGTCATTCCCGAAGCGAACGGCGTTATGGTGCTCTCACGCGAAGATACATCGATGTCGCCCGCCGGCATGACGTTCTCGACGCTAGCTGGCATGGCGGGCGGTGGTCTGCAAACACCCGGTGTCATGGGCGTCGGCAAATTTTATCTCACGTCGAAGAAATTCTTGATCGCGGACGGCGGTTTCAAGCGCGTCGTCTGGATGTCGAGCGTTTTGAAAGAGACGATGGCAGAAGAAATGAAAAAAGCCGCCGAGTTCGCTGGCGATCCCGACTTGCTCGACAAGATCGCCGACGAAAAAATCTGCACCGAAGTTCCCGACCTCGTCGCGTATCTCGAATCGAAGAGTCACCCGGCGCTGACGATGGACCCCATGATGTAATTCAACGACCGACGACTACCGACCGCCGACCGCAGTTGTCACCCTGAGCGGAGCGAAGGGTCTCGGTCTGCGGTCAGCCGTCGGCGGTCATTTGAAATCGAGGCATCGATGGATAAACTAGTCCGCGACATTATGAAAATCGGCGTGCCCACGTGTGACGTAAACGCCAAGCTCGACGAAATCGCCAAGATTATGATGCGCGATGGCACAGATGCGGTCATCGTGATGGATGAGGAAGATGGCGCGATTGGCGTCGTGTCGCAAAGCGATTTGGTTCGCGCGTACACGCGCAACTGGCAACTCTTGACGGCGAAAAAGATCATGACGGAAAAAATTCTTTGCGTTGATCCTACATCGTCGATCACCGCCGCTGCAAATATGATGCAAGACGAAAAGGTGCATCAAGTCTTTATCATGCACGAACATCCTGGCACCGGCAAGCCGAGTGCTATCGTCACCATGCGCGCCATCGTGCGCGAAATGGCGGGCTTGCCCGCCGACCGGCCACTATCGCCGATGCAAAAAGCGCGGAAAAAGTGAGCTTCCTCTCCCACACTCCCACACTCTTTCACTCGTATGGGAGTGCGGGAGAAATTTCGAGTCTTTGGGTCGAAGCGGTATAATAACCGCAACTTAGACTCGGAGGGAAAGATGTCTGAACAAAAGACACAAAAACATTTTAGTCCGCGCACGACGAATATTCTGCTTGGAGCATCCGTCGTCATCCTCGTCGCCACATTGCTCGTTCGATTCCTTGCGCCAGCCACATGGGATACCCAGCTTGTAGCCATGGGACTCGGTTTGCAGCAAGTCGTGCTGGTCACGATGGGAATCGGAGTGTTTCTGTTTTTGCTAGTCGCATTTGATCAACCGGAATAGTCACCTAGTCAATTAGTCTCGTAGTCAAATAGTCCGGACTAGGAGACTAACTGACTACATGACTATTAGACGAACTAAATGGAGGAATAATGGCAGCAATTGAACTCCCCAAGGAAAAGTACGCCGGCAAAGTCCGCGAGATTACGCTCGGCGCAACGAAAGAACAAGGTGGTACACGCGGCAAGACCGTCACTATCGGCGGCGAATCGGCTTTACCGTTCATGCACTTTGAAGGCGTGATTCCGAACAAGCCCGCGCTGGCGATTGAAGTCCAAGACCGCAAGCCCAGCGATTGGTCGCCTGTTCTCGTCGATGCATGGAAAGATGTGGTCGATAGTCCGGCGAAGTGGGCGCAAGCCGCCGAAGCGCTCGGCGTCGATTTGATCTTGTTGAAGCTCAACGCAACGCAAGCCGACGGCTCGAAGAACACCGCGGCGAATGCGGTCAAGGTCGTCAAAGAAGTTTTGCAAGCGATCACGTTGCCCTTGATCGTCTTTGGCCCCGGTCAAGCCGAACTCGACAACGAGGTGCTGGTCGCCGTTGCCGAAGCAACCAAAGGCGAACGCCTCGTGCTCGGCATCTGCGAAGACAAAAATTATCGCACGATTGTCGCTGCCGCGATGGCAAACGATCACCTCGTCAACTCGCGTACGCCGATGGATGTCAACCTGGCGAAGCAGCTTGTCATTTTGATTCACGACATGGGCTTGCCCCTTGAACGCATCGTCATGGATCCGACGACCGGTGCGCTCGGTTACGGCATCGAGTACGGTTATTCAGTCATGGAACGCTTGCGTCTCGCCGCATTGCAAGGCGATGGCATGACACAGCAGCCAATGCTCGTCACCCCTGGCGAAGAAGCGTGGCGCGTGAAAGAATCTAAGGTTGGCACCGACGTTCCTGCGATGTGGGGCGACTGGGCGGAACGCGCTGTGCATTGGGAAACCATCACCGCGTCTGCGCTCGTCGAGACCGGCGCGAATGTGCTCGTGATGCGCCATCCCGAAGCGGTCAAGCGCGTGCAGAAAATGCTCTCGGAATTAATGAGCAAATGAGGACAATGACAAATGACAAACACCGTGATCGATTTTGTCATTTGTATTTTGCTCATTTGTAATTTATGGCTAGCTTTATCCGCACCTTGAAAAATTCTAAACCGATGATTTACGCCGCGCTGTTTGTGATGTTGCTCGCCCTGTTGCTTTTATCACCAACGGAAGCGACCTTGGGCAACGTGGTCAAGATCGTCTATGCGCATGGTGCAGCTCAACGCATTGCAGCGTACGCGTACTTGATCGCAGGCGGGCTAGGTTTAGTGTCATTGTTATTGCGAGGAGCCATCCTGATCGGAGCGACGAAGCAATTCCCTACTGCGGTGACTTTTGAGCAATGGGCGCAAGCTGTTGCCGAAGTTGCCATCGTGTTTTGGATCGTGCAGTTTGTTATCAGCGCACCGGCTCAAATTCTCGCATGGGGTGCATTTACCCTCAACGAGCCGCGCGTCGCAGGCGCATTGTGGATTCTGTTGCTGACTGCGCTCATCTACATCGTCGCGCGCTGGATTGGTGAAAAAAATTCGCTTTGCGTGTCGATTGCTGCCATCGCGAACGCGGCAGTCTACGTGATCGTATTGCGAGGCGAAGTCAACATTCTGCATCCCTTCGATCCAATTCTGGGATCGGACTCGCTGGCGATCAAGATTTTCTACGCGGCGATTGTTGTCACGATGGGATTCATCGCGTTTCAGTTTACGCGTGATCGGGTAGGGCAAATTCGCGCAAGCGATTTGCCTTACGTGAGGAGTACGAATGTCAACATCTAACGAATTTGATCGAATGCAAGAGACGATTCAAACCATCAGCCACTATGCCGAGATTTATCATAACGGCAGCGTGCAATTGGTTTCGTTCGATGGCGAGAATGTCGTTGTGCAATTCGGCGGCGCATGTGATGGCTGTCCGCTCATGCCGTGGACATTGACCCGCGTCGTCGAAAGCACCGTTCGCGACTTGTTCCCGAAAGTGAAATCTGTAAAAGCAGTATAGATTCAGTGTTGAGTGGACAGTGGTCAGTGGATAGAAGGCTGATCACTACCCACCGACCACTATCGACTTGTTCAAGGAGGAAGAGATGGATGCAAAGACGAGCTGGGAAACGTTCTTCAAAATGATGATCATGGAAGAACACGGCGCGCAAAAGAAATACGAGATGGCGATCGAACTCGCCGATTCACCCGAACTTAAAAAACTATTTACCCGATTCGCCCAGGAAGAAACCATGCACGCGCAGTTGCTCGAAAGCGAATTGATGAAACTGGAAAAGAAAGGCGTCTAATAGTTCAATAGTTACATAGTTCGATCGTGCGATAGTTAACCCATTCCACTAACGCACTATCTCACTAATGCACTATTGCACTAATCCGGAGGATACAAATGGCATTAACTGGACTTCAGATTTACAAACTCTTGCCTCAGACCAACTGCAAACAATGCGCGTTCCCAACCTGTCTCGCGTTCGCGATGAAGCTCGCCGCAAAGCAAGCCGAACTCGCCGCCTGTCCGTTCGTCAGCGAAGCATCCAAAGCGCAACTCGAAGCGGCATCGCAGCCGCCCGTGCGCTTGATTACGCTTTCAACTGATGGTCGCAAAGCAGTCGCCGGTAATGAAATCGTGATGTTCCGCCACGAGAAAACCTTCTACAATCGCGCACCCGTTTTCGTGCGTTTGAAGGACACGCAAGTCGACATCGCGGCGAAGGCAAAAGAGATCAACGAGTTCGCGGTCGATTACGTCGGCATCAAATTGCACATCGATGGCTTGGCGATTGAAAACGCATCCGGCGATGCTGGCAAATTTGCTGCCGCCGTCGAAGCCGTGCGCGGCGCGACCAACTTTCCGCTGATTCTCGTTGCGAAAGACACGGCGGCGTTTGAAGTGGCACTCGCCAAAGTAAATGGCGCGGTTCCCATGCTCTATTGCGCCGACGAATCGAATTGGCAAGCGATGGCAGAGGTCGCCAAGAAATTCAAGGCGTCGCTCGCCGTCAAAGCGAATGGACTCGAAGCGCTCGCCGCGTTGACTGATAAAGTCAAAGCAGCTGGCGTCGAAGATATTGTGCTCGATCCTGGCGCGCGCGGTTTCCTCGACACCTTGACACTCGCCACGCAAATTCGCCGTCTCGCGATCAAGAAAAATTTCCGCCCGCTCGGTTATCCGATCATCACGTTCCCCGGCGAAGGCGTTTCGTCGGCAGACGAAGAACCCGTGCTCGCCGCGCAACACATCGGCAAGTACGCCGGCTTTGTCGTGCTGGATAATTTCACTCCGGCCCTTGCGTACGCGTTGCTCGTCTTGCGCCAAAACATTTACACTGATCCGCAGAAACCGATTCAGGTTCAACCTGGGTTGTATGAAATCAATGCGCCCAAGCCCGAGTCGCCCATTCTCGTCACGACCAACTTCTCGATCACGTATTTCTCGATCTCGAACGAAGTCGAAGGCGCGGGATTGCCGGCATGGCTCCTAGTCGCCGATGCAGAAGGCATGTCGGTGTTGACCGCGTGGGCAGCCGGCAAGTTCGATGCCGATCGCATCGCCAAAGCGGTCAAGACCACCGGCGTCGAATCCAAGATCAGTCGCAAGCGTATCGTTCTCCCCGGCGCGGTTGCCGTGCTCATGGGCGAAGTCGAAGAAGCGCTCGCGGGTTGGCAAATCGAAGTGGGTCCGCGCGAAGCGGTCGATGTGCCAGCGTATTTGAAGCTCAAGCCGTAAAGGGACAGGATAGCAGATGTCAGTAGTCAGTAGCCAGATAGTAGGTGAGTCTGACTACTGACTACTGTTTGCTGTTTACTGAATTTCGAGGTTCTACCATAGCTACGCAGAAGGTTCATTTCAAGCCATCCAACATAACCGTCCAAGTACCATACGGCGCAATGATTACGGACGCCACGCAAGCCGCTGGAATCGATGTGAACGTTCCCTGTGGCGGTCAAGGTCGCTGTGGTCGTTGTGCCGTTGTCGTTGAGCAAGGCAATGTGCGTCGTCGTTCCACCATGCGCTTGAGCGCAGCCGATTTGGAAGCTGGGTATGCGCTCGCGTGTCAAACCGTCGTCGAGAGCGACCTGGAAATTCTTGTTCCGCCGCAAGAAGAAATCACGCGGCATCTCACGACTGAAAAGACCGCTGCCAAGGTCAGCGTGCCGTTTGAATACGATTGGCGCGTGCATTCGACGCTCACCAAACATTATCTCGAAATTGAGCCGCCGAATCTTGCCGATAACACCGACGACCTCGCGCGCCTCGAACGCGAACTGGCGAAATGCTGCGACATTCGCGGCTTGTATGCGCCGCTGCCGATTTTGCGGACGCTCGCGCAAACGCTCCGCAACGCCGAGTGGCATGTGACGGTGGTGATTGATCGTGGCGGCGAGTGCCCGCGCATCGTCGATATTTTGCAGGGCGATAAAACCGAAACACTTTACGCAGCAGCCGTGGACATTGGCACGACGACGGTCACGCTTTACCTGGTCGATTTGTACACCGGCGAGGTTGTCGAAACGGCAGCGGATTACAATGGACAGATCAAGCGCGGCGAAGATGTGATCTCGCGCATCGTGTTCGCATCGAAAGGCAACGGCTTGGTCGAGCTGCAATCGCTTGTCTCGAACACGATTAACAAATTAGCCGATCGTGCCTGCGCGCGACGCAAATGCAAGTCGCACGATATTTACAAAATGGTCATCGTCGGCAACAGCACGATGATTCATCTGTTGCTCGGTATGCCGCCCGAACCGATTCGATTGACTCCGTACATTACCACGATCAATCATCCGCCGCTCGTCCTGGCGACCGAATTGAATTTGAATATCCATCCGCAAGCTCCGGTCGATTGTTTGCCCGGCGTGGCGAGTTACATGGGCGCGGACATTACCGCCGGTGTCTTGTCGAGCGGAACGCATCACACGGAAAAAGTAACGCTGTTCCTCGACATCGGTACGAACGGCGAAATGGTTCTCGGCACGAACGAATGGCTCGTGAGTTGCGCGTGCAGCGCAGGACCTGCGTTCGAAGGCGCAGGCGTGTTCCACGGAATGCGCGCCACGACCGGTGCCATCGAAGAAGTGTGGATCAATCAAAAGACGCACGAGCCGACGATTCGCGTTATCGGCGGAGCAAAAGCGCGCGGCTTGTGCGGTTCGGGCTTGATTAGTCTCATCGCCGAAATGTTCATCACGGGCGTGACGGACAAGGGCGGCAATATCAACCTGTCGCTGCCAACGCCGCGGGTTCGTACGGGCGAGCATGGTCCCGAGTACGTCATCGCCTGGGCGAATGAAACCGCTATCGGCAAAGACATCGTCATCACGAAACCCGACGTCGATAATTTGTTGCGTGCCAAAGCCGCGATCTATGCTGGGTATGTCGTGCTTGCGCACAGCGTCGGCATGACCATGAACGATGTCGAGCAGATGTTGATCGGTGGTTCGTTCGGTCAGTATCTCAACGTGGAAAAAGCGATTGAGATTGGTCTGCTGCCCGACTTGCCCTGGGAACGTTTCCATTTCCTGGGGAACACCGCCGCGCGCGGCGCGTACATGGCATTGTTGCGCAAGGATGCGCGCGAGGAGATTGCGGAAATCGCAAAGAAGATGACGTATCTAGAGTTGTCGGCAGACAATTCCTTCAGCGATCAATTTATGGCGGCGCTATTCTTGCCGCATACGGATATGATGCAGTTTCCAAGTGTGGCGAAAGTGTTGGAAGGGAAAGAGGAAGAGCCAGTAGTTAGTAGTCAGTAAACAGTATTCAGTATTCAGACTATGCAAAGTCACTTTACCAATCTTAAGAACGCTCAATTCATAAATCTCACGACCTTTCGCAAATCGGGTGCAGGTGTTTCAACCGCCGTTTGGTTCGCGCAAGATAACAATCGCTTGGTGATGACGACCAATGCGTCGGCAGGCAAAGTTAAACGAATTCGCAACAATGCGAAGGTCGAACTTGCGCCGTGCGATATGCGTGGGAAATGTTTAGGTGACACATTGCAAGCGCAGGCAAAAATTCTCCAAGGCGACGAAGCGAGAGCGGCGGAAAAGTTGCTCAAAAAGAAATACGGCTTACAGTGGTCATTGTTTAGCATGGCGAATCGCAACGATAACCGTGTCTATATTGAACTCACGCCACCAAAATAATCAAACCACAAAGACGCCAAGACACAAAAAATATTCTCTTCTTTGTGCCTTTGTGTCTTCGTGGTAGATATAAAATGTCAGAACAAATTCTCATCCGCCGCGCAACGCCTGACGATGCGGCAAGCATCAATTCCATCTGGCAAGTTATCGCCGCCGAGAAAATCTATTCAGCCATTGACAAGCCGTTTACAATAGAAGAAGAGCGCGCGTACATCCAATCGCTGTCGGAACGCGAAGGCGTATTCCTTGCCGAGATTGATGGCAGCGTGATCGGCTTTCAATCGCTTGATCTGTGGGCGCGTTCCATTCACTCGATGGACCACGTTGGGCAGCTTGGCACATTTGCTTTGTCAGCGTGGCGCAAGCATGGCGTAGGCAATGCGTTGGCGCAGCACACACTCGCGTTTGCAAAGGCGCATGGCTATGAAAAGCTCGTCATCTTTGTCCGTGCGAGCAACACGAGCGCGCAGAAATTTTATGCGGGACTAGGTTTCATAGAATGCGGGCGTTTCGCGCGCCAAGTCAAAATCGACGGCAAGTTCGATGATGAAATATTGATGGAATTGTTTCTATAGTCGTGTAGTCAGGTAGTCGGACAGTCCGAACTGTTTGACTAACTGACCAACCGACTAAGAGACTACGAGACTTGATGCCGAATACTTTTCCCGTCATCATCCTTATCGGACGCCCCGCCGCGGGCAAGAGCGAAGTCATCGATTATCTCAAACACTTGCCCGATGGCGAACGCTGCGCTAAACTTCACATCGCTCCTTTCGACGAGATCGACGATTTTCTGTGGGTGTGGCAAATCTTTGAGGATGATCTTGTTTGGGAGCGATTGGGACGCTCGCGGCGGAATACCGATTCCAAGTTCTACTTTCTCGATCCGTTCGTGTGGAATTTCTTGATTGGCAAGATCAATCTGGCTTTTGAAAAGATAATCGCGAAAGACGCCAATCATTTTTGCGCGCATACGACCTTGATCGAATTTGCGCGCGGTGGTGAGAACGGGTTTGGCGAAGCATTCTCGTACCTGTCCGACGACATCCTCAAGCGGGCGGTGATCGTTTACGTCAGCGTTTCGTACGAAGAATCGCTGCGGCGCAATCGACGACGCGCCAAGCTAGGGCAAGAGGATTCAATTTTGTATCACTCGTTGTCCGACGACAAGATGGAGTCGTATTACAAGACAAACGATTGGGACAAATTGTCCGGTGGTCAGACGGAAGGCAGGATGAATATCAAAGGGCATCGCGTTCCCTTTGTCGTATTCCAAAACGAACCCGAAAAGACCGACGAGCCGGTAAAACTCGGCGCAGCGTTGCAAGAAGCACTGGGACGGCTTTGGAGAATTGCACAGCAGTAAACCCGTGGAACGTCAAGTGGTTTGGCAGATGAACAATTATAAATTAACAATGACAAATGACAAATTGAGACTCTACTCCAGAGGAGGAGCAAATGTACATTATCGGTGAGAACATTCACATCATTTCCCCCAAAGTCAAGGAAGCGATTGCAGCTCGTGATGGCGCGTTCTTTGTCGATCTCGCGCGCAAGCAAGTTCAGAACGGCGCCAAGGCACTCGATCTAAACGTGGGGCCGCAGAAAAAAGCCGGAACCGAAGTGGTTCCCTGGTTGGTCGAAGTTGTGCAAGAAGCGGTCGGTCAAGACTTTACGCTGTCGCTCGACACGACGAATCTTGAAGCGATCAAAGCGGGCTTGAAAAAGATTCCACGCGGCAAAGCCATCATCAATTCGACCTCCGCTGAAGCGGAACGGTTGGAAGCCGTCCCACCTGTCGCCGTCGAATATGGCACCAAGATCATCGGCTTGACGATGGCGAAGGAAGGGATTCCGGTCAGCGCCGAAGCGCGCGTTTCGCTCGCGCTCGAAAAATTGGTTCCGCGCTGCGAAGAAGTTGGCTTGCCCCTCGATCATCTCATCGTCGATCCGCTCGTCCTCACGGTCAAGGGTTGCCAAGAATTTGTGCCGCAATGTGTCGAAGCGGTCCGCATCTTGAAACAATCGGGCTTGCCGTTGTTGACCAACGCCGGTCTCTCGAATGTATCCAATCAAGTGCCGCCTGAATTGCGACCGCTCATCAATCGCACCTACATGGTCATGTTGATGGCAGTCGGCTTGGACATGGCAATTGCCGATCCGCTCGATCAAAACCTGAAAGAGTTCATTCGCATCGTCGAAGATCGCGATGAATCATCTGCGGTTGGCAAATTGGTATTGACCTTGCACGATCGCACCGCCGCTGGCGAAGAAGTCACGCCGGACGATGTCGATATGAAAGACCCAGAGCAGACTGCAATCTGGAAGACGATCCAGATTTTGCTCAACAAAGTCATCTACGCTGACGCGTACTTGAACGTCTAGCTAGTAGCCAGGAAACAGTAGTCAGTAGTCAGATCATCTGGCGACTGACTACTGCTATCTGACTACTGAACGAAACTCAAAGGAGAGTGATTTACATGGCAAAGCCAGTGACCAAAGAAGAATTACTCGCCAAGGCGAAGAAGCCCGCAGCGGATGCGATGGAACTGCATCCCTTTTATCGCGGTAAGATCGAAACGACCCTGAAATGTTGTGTCCGCGATCTCAACGATTTTGCGATTTGGTACACCCCCGGCGTCGCTGCCCCCTGCAAGGCGATCCAAGCCGACCCCGAACTCGTTTACCACCACACCAACAAATGGAACACGGTCGCTGTCGTGAGCGATGGCACGCGCGTCCTCGGTCTGGGCGACATCGGACCGAAAGCCGGGATGCCGGTGATGGAAGGCAAGTCGCTGCTCTACAAGTACTTGGGCGGCATCGATGGGTTCCCGCTCATGCTCGACACCAAAGACCCTGACAAAATTATCGAAACGGTGAAACTTTTGCAACCCGGTCTCGGTGGTGTCAACCTCGAAGACATTTCGAATCCGAAATGCTTCCGCATTCTTGACACGTTGCGTGCTGAATGCGAAATCCCGATTTGGCACGACGATCAGCAGGGCACGGCGACGGTTACGCTGGCTGGTTTGATCAACGCTCTCAAAGTCGTCGGCAAGAAAATCGACGAAGTCAAAATTGCGTTCATCGGCACCGGCGCATCGAACGTCGCCATCAGCCGTTTGATCTTTTCGTACGGCGCAACGCCTGCGCTATGCATGATGGTCGATTCAAAAGGCATTCTCCACAAAGGTCGCACTGACATTGAAATGCGCAAAGCCGAGTACGTTGACAAGTGGAAATTGTGCAACATCACCAACGCCGAAGGGCGCACGGGTGGAATCGAACAAGCGCTCAAGGGTGTCGATGTCTGTATCGCGCTTTCTACGCCTGGTCCCGATGTCCTCAAGAAAGAATGGATTTCGGCGATGGCGAAAGATGCCATCGTGTTTGCCTGCGCGAATCCCATTCCCGAGATTTGGCCCTGGGACGCCAAGGAAGCCGGCGCGGTCGTCGTCGCCACTGGTCGATCCGATTTCCCGAACCAGGTCAACAATTCACTTGGATTCCCCGGCATCTTCCGTGGTACGCTCGATGTGCGCGCCAAGACCATCACCGATGAAATGTGCGTTGCCGCTGCCGTCGAAATGGCAAAGATGGCGGAAGAAAAAGGACTGACTGCCGATTACATCATGCCGACCATGGACGATGTTGATGTGTTCCCGCGCGAAGCGGCGGCCGTCGCCATGAAAGCCATCGAGCAAGGCATTGCGCGTATCTGCGATGTCACGTTCCAGCAAGAGTATGAATACGCCAAGAAGATCATCATGCGCGGACGGGGCATGGTGCAGGATGCGATGGCAACCGGTTATATCGAGTTACCAAAGGGCAGCCAAGCCCCCAAGCCATCGAAAATGGTACTCAAAGCGGTAGTCAAAGCGACTGCCGTAAAACCCAAAGCCAAAGCGCAGCCGAAAAAAGCGGCCAAGAAATCTGCCGCCAAGAAAAAACGTTAATCATCGGCTGGCTGTATCGATCAGATGAATCTTGTTCGTAGCAATGCGCGATAAATCGCGCACTACGAACCATACTCAAAGGAGAATGCTATGTACGACCTGATCATCATCGGCGGCGGGCCTGCGGGTTTGACCGCTGCAGTGTATGCATTAAACAAACGACTGGAAACCCTTGTCATCAGCGAAGACCTCGGCGGCAAAACGTCGTACGGTTTCCAAGCACAGGGTTATGAAGGTCACGAAGTCATTCGAGGTGGCGAGTTGATCGAAAAATTCAAACGCCAACTCGAATATCTCAACTTTGCGCATCAAATCGATCGCGTGAGCAAGATCGTTCCCGAAGATAAACACTTTGCGGTGTTGACGCAGAGTAACAAACGATTCGAAGCCAAGGCGCTCATCATCGCCACCGGCGCGCAGCCGAAACGTTTGGATGTGCCCGGCGAAAAGAAATTGATCGGCAAGGGTCTGTCCTATTCGGCGATCAGCCACGCACAACTCTTCATCGAACGCGAGCCGGCGATTGTCGGCAGCAACATGCGCGCGCTGCAAGCCGCCGCCGAAATGGCATCCATCGCCAAGCAAGTGCACTTGATCTTGCCGGACAAGGGGGAAAGCGATTCGGCGTTCGGCAAAAAGTTGAAAGAGAATCCCAAAGTCAAAGTGTACGAAGGCGCGCTGAAAGAAGTTCATGGCGATCAATTCGTCACGGGCATTGCCGTCGATGGCAAAGAAATCAAGGTCGATGGCCTGTTCATCGAAGTGGGTTTGACCGCTGGTTCTAAGGTGGCGGAAGGACTTGGCATCACGGACGCCAACGGACGAATCGTCGTCAACAGCAAGTGTGCTACCTCGCGCCCCGGCATTTTCGCTGCCGGCGATGTCACCGACGTGTTCATCGAACAAGTGTTGGTGGCTATTGGCGAAGGCGCTAAAGCCTCGCTGAGCGCATACGAATATCTACTAAACCAGTAAACAGTATCCAGTAGTCAGTAGTCAGACTAAAATCTGCTACTGGCTACTGACTGCTGAATTCTGACTATTGAAGGAGAACTATGACCGCACAAATCATCGACGGTAAAGCCGTCGCCGCCGCCGTCCGCAATGATGTGAAAATTGAAGTGGCAAAATTGCGCGAGAAAGGTCTCGTGCCAGGTCTTGCGACCGTGCTTGTTGGCGCGCGTCCGGATAGCGTGAGCTACGTCACATCGAAACGCCAATCGTGCGCGGAACTTGGCATCGAATCGTTCCACAATGAATTACCCGAAACTGTTTCGCAAGAAGAACTGCTGGCGTTGATTCATAAACTCAGCGCCGATCCTCAAGTGCATGGCATTCTGGTGCAGCTTCCGTTGCCCAAGCACATTAACGAAGAAATCATTCTTGGCGCAGTGGACATCAACAAAGATGTCGATGGTTTCCATCCGGTTAATGTCGGCAAGCTGGGAATGAAAAATCGTGAGCCACTGTTCGCGCCTTGCACGCCCGCCGGCGTCATCGAATTGCTTGATCGCATTGGCGCAAAAATTAGCGGCAGCCGCGCCGTCGTCTTGGGACGCAGCAACATTGTTGGTTTGCCTGCATCGTTGTTGCTCCTTGGTCGCGATGCCACCGTGACGATTTGCCATAGTCGGACGAAAGACATTGCTAGCGTCGTGCGTGAGGCAGATATTGTCGTCGCCGCCATCGGCAAGCCGAAATTTGTGACCGCTGACATGGTCAAGCCCGGCGCGTACGTCATCGACGTTGGCGTCAATGGGATTCCGGTGTTGAATCCTGACGGCACACCTGCCATCAGCGAAAAGACCGGCAAGCCGAAGCAGAAACTCGTCGGCGATGTAGATTTCGACGCAGTGAAAGAAGTCGCTGCGGCAATTACGCCCGTACCCGGCGGGGTTGGACCGATGACCATCGCGATGTTGATGAAGAACACATTGCGGGGTGCCAAGCACGCGTTTGGGTTGTTGTGATAAATGTAGAGACGTTGCACGCTTCGCGAACGTCTCCACAAGGTTTTTGACCGTATTTTGACTTTCAGGCAACCCGAATCGGACTCCTCCGGTCTATAATCGGACTAGAAAGGTCTGATTTCTCTCTTACGCGAGGATCGCGATGTTGAGTCGACGGGCAGACTATGGTGTGCGGGCGATGTTGGATGTCGCTCTGCAATCTCCTACCAATCGTTTGGTTGTGGCGGAGATTGCAGAGCGACAAAGCATCCCCGCTCATTTTTTAGCCAAGATCGTGCCACGACTCGCGCGCGCAGGTTTATTGCAAACATCGCTGGGAGCGAGTGGGGGAGTGACCCTCGCCGTGCCGGCGGATCAAATAACGTTACTCCAAATCATTGAAGCGATCGACGGTCCCTTGACGCTCAATCTCTGCTCCATCGATCCGATTCAGTGCCATCAAAGCAAGGATTGTGTCTTGCTCGATGTGTGGTGCAACGCCCAAACCAAACTGAATGAAACACTGGCGCAGACGCGCTTGGTCGATCTCGTCGCGCACCAACGGCGTGTCGCGTCGGAAAATAAATCTTAACTGCTCAGACTGTCATTTCGACGAACCGCAAAGCGTTCGTGAGGAGAAATTTCGCTTCGCTCGAAATGACAGAGAGCTGAGGGTCATGTGATTACGAACCATCATTCTGAAAAACAAACGGCTACCGTTATGGTGCTAGGCGGGGGCGTCGCAGGAATGCGCGCTGCAGTTGATCTGGCCGAAGCCGGTATCCGTGTGAAACTAGTCGAATCGTCTCACGGGCTGGGAGGACGCGTTGCACAGTTGGGTTTTATGTTCCCCACACACGATTGCGTTCTCTGCCGCGGCACCTCCGATCATGGTTACGGGTGCACACGCCCCAGCATTTCCCCAGCTTTTCTCGAACATAACCTCCATCCGAATATCGAGGTGTGGACGAATACCCAGGTTTTGGATGCCTCGGGCGAAGCGGGTGACTTTACCATTTCGTTGCGGCGTTTCCCGCGGTATGTCGATCCGGACCGCTGTACCAACTGCGGTCGTTGCGCCGAAATATGTCCGGTCGAAAAACCGCGCGGGTTTGAAGCGGGGTTGACCAAACGCCGTGCCGCGTACAAGGTTGCGCCGCGCGCTATTCCGAATTCGTACGTCATCGACCGTGGACCTTATTGCGACGATTGTCATCGTTGTGCCCAAGTGTGTCCGACTTGTGCCATTGATTTGAACGAATCGGTCCATGACGAAGATGTGCATGTGGATGCGCTCATTCTCGCCGTGGGGCATCAATTGTATGATCCGCATCACAATGAAGAGTTTGGTTACGGACGATACGCGAACGTCATTACGAGCATGGAATATGAGCGGCTCGCCAGTCGTTCAGGACCGACAGAGGGCTTGGTCACGCGTCCCTCCGACAGCACCCCACCGAAGAAAATTGCTTGGCTGCAATGCATCGGGTCGCGCGATCAAACTCATCCGTATTGTTCATCGATCTGCTGTATGTATGCGACCAAGGAAGCGATGCTCGCCAAGCAGCGCATTCCTGGTGTCGAATGCCGCATCTTTACGATGGACGAACGCGCTTTCAACAAAGAGTACACGGCGTACTTGCAGCAAGCCCGCGACAAGTACAAGATTGACTTTACGCGCTGTCGTTTGTCCGGTCTCAAAGAAGACCCGCAGACGAAAAATCTGGTCGCGCAGTTTGTGACCGAAGATGGCACGCGCCATCAAGATACATTCGATCTGGTCGTGCTGTCGGTTGGCATGGAGCCGCCGGCGCAAGCGACGGCGATAGCCAAGCGCTTGGGCATTCATTTGAATGCGTACGGCTTTTGTGAGACCGACAAATTCGCGCCGCTGCAAACGAATCGCTCTGGCGTCTTCGTCTGCGGCGCTTTCCAATCGCCGAAGGAAATCGCCGAGAGTATTATCGACGCGAGCGGTGCAGCCACCGAAGTGATGCGCTTGCTCTCGCACAAGATCGGCAATGCGCCGCACAGTCGTCAATATCCGTTCCTCGCGCGCAATGGCGAATTTCCTCCCGAACGCGATGTCGCGAACGAACCAGCGCGCACGGCCGTGTTTGTCTGTTCGTGCGGCGATGCAATTTCCCAGGTCGTCAACACCGACGCGTTGACCGCCTACGCGGAGAAATTGCCGAATGTTGTCTATGCAGCCCAGGTCTCGTACCTCTGTATGGCGGAAGGTCAAGCTCGGTTGCGCCACGCGATTGAAGAGCGCGGCGCGAATCGAGTGGTCGTGGCTGCCTGTTCGCACCGTACCCATGAATCGTTATTCCAGCGTGTTGTGCGCGAAGCCGCTCTGAATCCAAACCTGATCGAAATGGCGAATATCCGTGAACATTGCGCTTGGGCGCACCGCAAGAACCCGTCGGGCGCAACTCGCAAAGCGGAAGAGTTGGTGCGGATGGCAGCGGCGCGCGCAACGAAACTTGTGCCGGTGTACAAAGAAGGTATCGTGCCGACCTCGCGCGCATTGATCATTGGGGGTGGCGTGTCAGGCATGAGCGCCGCGCTTGCCATCGCCGATACGGGCTACCAAGTAACGCTGGTCGAGCGAAACGAAACTCTGGGCGGCAATCTTAACAATCTCTATTTTACCGCTGAAGGTGGCAATCCCCAGCGGCTGATGCGCGATCTCATCAACCGGGTCGTCGGGCATAATCGTATTCAAGTTTTTCTCCGCAGTCAGGTCGTCAAGCACCAAGGCTCAGTGGGCAGATTTCAATCGGTCATCTCGACACACGTGAAAGGTGCAACCCGACCGGTCAATACGCCCGTCGAGCATGGTGTCACCATTGTCGCAACCGGCGGGCAAGAACATCATGGGGAACATTATCTGTTGGGTAAAGACCCGCGTGTCATATCGCAGCATCAGCTAGAGGAGCAGATTGTCAATGTGCCGGAGCGCATCGCCGATTTGAAACAGGTCGTGATGATTCAATGCGCTCGCGAAGCCGATAAACCCGAGTATTGCTCGCGTATTTGCTGCACCAACACGATGAAGAATGCGACCCGCATCAAGATGCTGAATCCCAACTGCGAGGTCATTGTTCTCTTCAAGAACATTATCACATATGGTTTCCGCGAACAGTATTATACCGAAGCGCGGAGACGCGGCGTCCTGTTCGTGCGTTACACAGACGAGACTCAACCCAAAGTAGAAATCAGAGATGAAAGAGGAGAGATGAAAGAATGGGGCGATACGCCTAGCGATATTTCACTCACCTCTTTGCAAGTTACGGCGCATGAACCTATCTTGAAAAAAGAACTCGGACTGAATCCAGACCTGCTGGTCATCAGCACCCAAGTCACGCCCGCCGATGGGACACCGCAACTCGCGGAATTGCTGCATGTGCCGCTTTCCTCCGAAGGGTTCTATTTGGAAGCGCACTTGAAGATGCGCCCGATGGATTTTATGGAGGAAGGCATTTTCATCGCCGGCATGGCGCATTATCCAAAGTTTATCGAAGAGAGTATTTCACATGCGCTCGCGGCGGCGGGGCGCGCCATCACGATTCTATCGCAAGAGCCACTCTACATCGGCGGCGTCGTCGCCCAAGTCGATCAATCGAAATGCGTGGGCTGTTTGACCTGCACGCGCACTTGTCCGTTCGGGATTCCGCGTATCGATCCGAAAGCGGTTGGCAACGGCAGCATCGTCGGCGCAGCGTGGATCGATCCGGCGAAATGCCAGGGCTGTGGCACATGCACCGGTGAATGTCCGGCGACCGCGATCCAATTGGTCAACTATCGGGATGAACAAATCATGCTGAAAGAGACAGCGGGCTTGGGAGCGTGGGTACCGGCGTAGTCGAATTGTAAGATTCACTAGCGCGACTAGCAGTGCGAGAATTCATAGTGAAGAGGCGTAAGCTATGTTGATGGATAATCAATATACAACGCAGGAAATAAAGACATTCACGGATTTCGTCAACTACGACGCGTGTCTTCCAAACGCTCCGTTGCCGCCCAAATGGATTTTCCGAGGACAAAAATGTGAGGGCAACTATAGTTCCATAGATTCAGCGCGGATAGATTTAATGCCGAGTCTTGAACGAGTTGCTCGCAGCTTTGGGCTGCAATTAAAGGAGATGCCTTGTATTGAATGTTGGTCGCTCAGAGAATTTAAGCGTCGACTTCATCAATACACTGCTGATTTGCCTGGGGAAGACGACAAGCTTGAATGGTTGGCGCTCATGCAACATCATGGAGCTCCAACACGCCTGCTTGATTGGACTTATTCATTTTTTGTTGCTGCTTATTTTGCGGTTCAGCCTTCTGAACACTGCGATGCGGAAGTGTGGGCTCTGAATGCATGTTATTTTGGAGTTGATCGTGTTATTTCAAAGTCCAAGTATGAGGAAATAACAGGCTCAGTCGAATGTGTGAATAATGATCCCCCTGAAAGAACCAAAGATCGAAGTATTCTACTTCAGAATGGGATTGTGAATCACTTGTGGAAAAATCCAGAACCTTGTGTATGTGCTGTTAATCCACTGAGACTCAATGAACGATTAACAATTCAGCAAGGTGTTTTTCTCTATCCTGGTGATCTCACCGTTTCCTTTGAGGATAACCTGAGCGCAGGAAATTATCTACCGAAATCAAACCTCAATCTCATACGTTTCAGGATAGACGCGAATCTGCGAAAGAAGATATTAGAATGGCTATATCGGTTCAACATCACTGAGGCTACATTGTTTCCTGGCTTGGACGGGTTTGCCCGTTCCTTTGCAACTCGGTTAGGATTCCTACCAGCAATACAGGCTGAGTTGCGTTGTGGGTCTGTGAGCACACCGGAACAACTTAGCCTCTGCTGCGGACGAGTGACTCATTAGGGGTTCCAAGTTCGCAAGTCTGCATTCATATTGAAACTTAAAACTAGGAAGAAGCATGAGTAACAACGGAAACAATGGATTTGAGCCAGAGATCACTGCTTTCGGCTGCATCTTTTGCGGATACATGGCAGCTGATACGGCTGGCACGCTCGGCTGGGAATATCCGGCGAATGTGAAATACGTTAAACTGCCTTGCACCGGCAAGATCGATGTCCGATACATTCTGGCTGCGTTCGAACAAGGTGCAGATGGCGTGTACGTCGTCGCATGTCCACTGGGCAATTGCCATCACGTCAAGGGCAATGAACGCGGCAAGAAACGCGTCGAACGGGCAAAAAAGATTCTGGACCAAATCGGCGTCGGTGGCGAACGGCTCGACATCTTTTTCATGAGTGGCGGGCAAGGCAAGACGTTCGCGACGGCAGCTGAGGCGATGGTAGAGCGCATCAAGAAGCTGGGACCAAGTCCAATAAAAACTAAAGCGTAAAACGCAAAGTGTGCGTGAAGTGTGAAGCGTGGGTGGAACACGCCGCATGAAACACGCAAGGTGGGGTGAAATGTCTGATGACGGTCGCACCCAACAACCTACCCAACAATCGCAAACCGGCGCGGTGATGGTCGTCGGCGGTGGGATCGCGGGAATTCAAGCGTCATTGGACCTGGCGGAAGCTGGGTTCAAAGTCTACCTGGTGGAAAGCAAATCCGCCATTGGCGGACACATGGCGCAACTCGACAAGACGTTCCCGACGAATGACTGCGCAATGTGTACCATCTCGCCCAAATTGGTCGAAGCTGGTCGGCACCTTAACATCGATATATTGGTCGATACGGAAGTGATCGACGTGAAAGGAAGCGCGGGTAATTTCAATGCGACTCTGCTTCGCAAGCCGCGCTACATCGATTTGTCGAAATGCATTGGCTGCGGCGACTGCGAAAAAGTTTGTCCCGTCATCGTGCCCGATTCGTTCAACGAAAAACTAGCAAAGCGTCATGCTGCCTTTCGTCTCTACCCTCAAGCAATTCCGAGTGCGTATGCGATTGAAAAGCGAGGCATCTCCCCCTGCCGCGATGCTTGTCCTGTCAACACGCGTGCGCAAGGATACATTGCGCTCGTGCGCGAAGGACGCTACGAAGACGCGCTGCGCGTCATCAAAGAAGAAAATCCCTTCCCAGGAATTTGCGGACGCATCTGCAATCATCGCTGCGAGACGGCGTGCAATCGCAATCTGATCGACGAGCCGATTGCGATCAAAGACCTCAAGCGTTTCATCGTCGATCAAGTCTACGCCATGCCGCGCAAACCAGTCGAGCGCGTGCCGCGAACCCGCGATGAACGAATCGCCGTTATCGGTTCCGGTCCGTGTGGTCTCACGGCTGCGATGGATTTGGTGAAACAAGGGTACGGCGTCACCGTTTTCGAAGCGCTGCCGGTTGCGGGGGGTATGTTGCGCGTCGGCGTGCCGGAATATCGTTTGCCTTCGCGCATCGTCGATCGTGAAGTGCAAGACATTGTCGATCTCGGCGTTGAGTTGCGCTTGAACACACCGGTGACGAATCTCGACACGTTGTTCCAAGAGGGATTCAAAGCGGTGCTGATCTCCGTCGGTGCGCACGAAGGTAAGAAACTGCGTATCCCCGGTTCCGATCTCGACGGCGTGCTGATCAACACGCGATTCTTGCGCGACACGCGACTTGGCAATCCCCCCGATATTCGTGGGCACGATGTGCTTGTGCTCGGTGGTGGCAACGTCGCCATCGATGTCGCGCGCACGGCGGTGCGTCTCGGCGCGGCGAAAGTGAAAATGGCGTGTCTCGAATCGAAAGAAAAAATGCCGTCGCACAAATGGGAAATCGACGAAGCGGAAGAGGAAGGGATCGAAATTTTTCCCGCGCGCTCTTTTCTAAAAATCACTGACGATGGCAAGGGACATGTCGCCGGAATCCAATGTGTGAATATCGATTTCAGAGGCTTTGATAGCGACGGTCGCCCCGATATTACAACGCACGAAGGCAGCGAGCATGTTATCTCGTGCGATACCTTGATCTTTGCGATTGGTCAGGCGGCTGGTCTCGCGTTTATTCCTCCCGATACGGGCGTTGGCACGACGCGACGCGGCACGATTGCAATCAATCCCAACACTCACGCGGCGACTCGTCCCGGCGTTTTTGCGGCAGGCGATGTGGCGACCGGTACGGCGTTCGTGATCGATTCGGTCGCGGCGGGGCATCGCGCCGCCGAATCGATTCAACTCTATCTGCAAGACAAGCCGCTCGAACGACCGCCCCGCGCGCTCGATCTGCCCGTTGTCAAACTGACCCATACAGAAATCGACCAGCGCGTCGCCAAGGGCGAGACCCAGGTCCAGCCGCGCGTCAAAATGGCGGCGCTCGAAGCGGGCAAGCGCGTCAAATCGTTTGAAGAAGTTTCGCTCGGTTATACCGAAGCGGAAGCCAAGGCTGAAGCGGCGCGCTGTCTTTCGTGCGGCATCTGCTCGGAATGTTTGAGCTGCTACTATGCATGTGGCGTCAATGCGATTCAACACGATCAGGTCGAGCGCATCGAGGAAGTGACTGTCGGCGCGGTGATTCTTGCGCCGGGGTACGAAGCCTATCGCGCCGAATTGTCGGAGGAATTTGGCTTTGGTCGATTCCCCAACGTCGTCACGAGTTTGCAGTTCGAACGCTTGTTGTCGGCATCGGGTCCGACGCACGGACACGTGGAGCGACCATCGGATAGCAAGCCCGCGAAGAAAATCGCCTTTTTGCAATGCATCGGCTCGCGCGATCAAACGCACGATTATTGCAGCGCGGTGTGTTGCATGTATGCCGCGAAAGAAGCGATGATCGCCAAAGAGCATGATCGCGAGGCGGATATTCACATCTTTATGATGGATGCGCGCGCGTTCAGTAAGGGCTACGCCGAATATTATCGTCGCGCGCAAGAACGCTACGGGGTCAAGTACTCGCACTGTCGTGTCTCTTCGCTGAAGGAAAACCCGGGGAATGGAAATCTCGTTATCCGATACGCTCCTGACGCCAGTGAACAGTTAGCAGTTAACAGTCAACAGTCTTCACTGATTGCTGAGGAGTTCGATCTCGTCGTCCTCTCCGTCGGCATGGAAATGTCGCCGAAGGTGCGCGAGCTGGGAGCCAAGCTGGGCATCGCGCTCGACGATTATGGATTCTGTCAGACGATTCCGTTCCGTCCGCTCGAAACATCGCGCGCGGGTATTTTTGCGGCGGGCCCATTCATCGAGCCGAAAGACATTCCCGAAAGTGTGGTCGATGCGAGTGGTGCGGCGGCGAACGCCGAAGCGTTGTTGGCGCATGTGCGCGGCACACTGGCGCGGCACAAGGAATATCCGACCGAACGTGAGTTGGTCGGACAAGCTCCACGTGTCGGCGTGTTCATTTGTCATTGCGGCTCGAACATTGGCGGTTATCTCGATGTGCCGGTAGTGACGGATTACGCCAAGACTCTGCCGAATGTTGTTCACGCCGAAAACAATCTCTACACTTGTTCGCAGGATTCGATTGCGCGGATCACCGACAAGGTCAAGGAACTGAATTTGAATCGCGTCGTCGTGGCGAGTTGCACTCCGCGCACGCACGAGCCATTGTTCCAAGATTCGATTCGCGCCGCTGGGCTGAATCCATACTTGTTCGAGATGGCGAATATTCGTAATCAATGTTCGTGGGTGCATTCGCGCGATTGGGACGGCGCAACGCACAAAGCCCAAGACTTGATTCGAATGTCGGTGGCGCGGGTGTCGCAGCTAGAGCCGCTCTATAAAGTCGATGTGCCGGTCGAACGCAGCGCGTTGGTGATTGGCGGCGGAGTCGCGGGCATGAACGTCGCGCTGAATCTAGCGGAGCAGGGATTCCCGGTTCACTTGATTGAGAAAAGCGCGCATCTGGGCGGACAACTGCCAGTGAACAGTGAACAGTCGTCAGTCGTCAGTCGTCAGTCGCCAGTCAACAGTGAACAGTCAACAGTCGCCAGTCGGCAGTTAACAGTCAAGACCGACTGGAGTGCATACACGCGAGAATTGATCGCGCACATCGGCGCACACCCGCTGATTCACGTTCATCGAGAGACGAAACTGGTCGAGACGACCGGGTTCGTTGGCAATTTTTCTAGTCGCTTGCGCCGCGCGAATGGCGACGAGCAAACGGTGCGGCACGGTGCGATCATCGTCGCGACGGGCGCGCAAGAATGGCGCGGCGATGTCTACGGATTAGGCAAAGACGAGCGAGTGGTGACACAGTCGGAATTTACTCAGCGATTAGCGGATTGGGCAAGTCCAACTTCCAACCTCCAACTTCCAACTTCTATTGTCTTTATGCAGTGCGTCGGTCCAGCCGAAAAATATTGCGGACGCTTGTGCTGCACGGAGTCGTTGGAAAACGCGTTGCGGTTGAAAGAATTGAATCCGAAGGCGCGAGTCACGATCCTTACCAAAGATGTTCGCACCTACGGCTTCCGCGAACGAATTTATCAAGAGGCGCGCGAGCGCGGCGTGGTGTTCATTCGGTACGATGCTGCGCACTTGCCGGTTGTGGAGACGGCAGACGGCGGACGGCAGACCGCCAATAATGGAGCGGTCAGCGGTCAGCGGTCGGCGATCAGGGTTCGAGTTTGGGAACCTATGTTGCGCGAGGAAATCACATTGAACGCCGACCTCGTAGTAATCGCCGCGCCGCTGACCCCGCACGACGATGCGCGCGAGCTGGCGAATATTCTCAAAGTGCCAGTCGATAATGATGGCTGGTTCCTAGAAGCGCACGTGAAATTGCGCCCCGTCGATTTTGCAACCGAAGGTGTGTTCGTCGCCGGAGCGGCGCACTATCCAAAGTTTCCGAACGAAGCGATTGCTCAAGCGCAAGCCGCCGCCGCGCGCGCTGCGACGATTCTCTCGAAAGATGCGATACACGCAGGTGGCATCGTCGCGCAAGTGGACGCGGCGAAATGCACGGGCTGTCTGACATGCGTGCGTATTTGTCCGTATCGCGTTCCGCGCATCGATCCAAAACAACTGGCGATTGGAAGTATCTTTGGCGCGGCGCACATCGAAGCGGCAGCGTGTCAGGGCTGCGGGATTTGTGCGGCAGAATGTCCGGCAAAAGCGATTCAATTGTTGCATTTCAAAGACGGACAGGTGGTCGCAAAAGTCGAAGCATTATTTGATGGGAAGGAGTTGATGCTGGCATGAGTACCAACGGATTTGAACCCCAACTCCTCGCCTTCTGCTGCAACTTTTGCGCGTATGCGGCCGCAGACTTGGCAGGATCGTCGCGTATCCAGTACCCGCCCAACATCAAAATTGTATTGTTGCCATGCACCGGCAAGCTGGATGTGCTCTATGCGCTCAAAGCATTCGAGAGTGGTGCAGACGGCATCATGGTCGCAGGCTGACTGGAAGGAACTTGTCATTACCTGGAAGGTAATACTAACGCGAAACGCAGAGTGAAATATGTGCAAGACTTGCTCGACCAAATCGGCATTGGCGGACAGCGCATCGAAATGTTTCATATGTCATCGGCGATGGGTGGTGCGTTTGCCGAAGCTGTGACGAAGATGACGGCACGAATCAAAGAATTAGGTCCCAATCCTGTAAAGATTAAAGCGTAGATCGTAAAACGTAAATGGAACACGCAACACGCAACACGAAATACGTGAGACGTGATGCGTGATGCGTGAAAAAGATACGGAGGCAAAATGATTGTCGCAGAACAGAAACCGCTAGAGGAAATCAAAGCCAAGATCGAGAAGGCGAACAAGGTGCTCGTCGTCGGATGCGGTACGTGCGTCACCGTGTGCTTCGCAGGCGGCGAAAAAGAAGTCGGCATTCTCGCATCGTCACTGCGCATGGCGACCAAGATCGACGGCAATGCCAAGCAGATCGACGAAGCGATGGTGCAGCGCCAGTGCGAGTGGGAATATCTCGACACGCTCAAAGACAAGATCGGCGATTATGATTTGGTGTTGTCGATCGGCTGCGGCATCGGCGTGCAAGCGATTGCCGAACATTTCCCCGATGCGCGGGTCGCGCCCGGATTGAACACGGCGTTCCTAGGTCTGCCGACCGAACAAGGTGTGTGGCAAGAGCGATGCGCGGCATGCGGCAACTGTATTCTTGATCTGACCGGCGGCATTTGTCCGATCGCGCGTTGCTCCAAGAGTCTACTCAACGGTCCTTGCGGCGGCTCTGATGATAGCAAATGCGAACTGAGCGGCAAAGAGCGCACCATCGATTGCGCATGGGATATGATCGTCAGAAAACTCATGGCGCGTGGCGAACTCGACAAACTGTTGGAGATTCAAACCGCCAAGAACTGGAAGACGAGTCGCGATGGTGGACCGCGCCGAATCACGCGCGAAGACTTGATGCTGGCGAAGGACTAGACAGTCAACAGTCAAGAGTCAACAGTCAACAGTCACGCTTACTGTTAACTGTTAACTGTTCACTGTTCACTGACGACTGGAGGATAACCATGGCTGATGCAACAACTAACGCTTACAAAGCAGGCAGTACGCTTGAAAAAGTCTTGACCGCAGGAAAATTCGCGGCGACGGCAGAATTGGGTCCGCCGAAAAACGCCGATGCCGAAGTGATTCGCAAAAAAGCCAAAATATTGAAAGGCTTTTGCGACGGCGCAAACATCACCGATAATCAGACCGCGATTGCGCGCATGTCGTCCATTGCTGCGGCAGCCATTGCCGTGCAAGAAGGGCTGGAGCCGATCATGCAGATGACGTGCCGCGACCGCAATCGTCTGGCGATGCAAAGCGATATGCTCGGCGCGTACGCGCTCGGCGTGCGCAATTTGATGTGCCTGTCTGGCGACCATCAACAATTCGGCAATCATCCCAACGCAAAAAACGTCTACGATTTGGATTCGATGACGCTCATTCAGATGGTCAAGGGTCTGCGCGACGAAGCCAAATTCCAATGCGGCGAAGAAATCAAGGGAGCGAATCCACGCTTTTGGATCGGCGCAGCGGAAAACCCCTTTGCCGACCCATTCGAATTTCGCCCGTATCGATTGTTGAAAAAAGCGAATGCTGGAGCGAACTTTGTTCAGACCCAATTGATTTACAACATTCCCAAGTTCAAAGAATTTATGAAGCGCGTAGTCGATCTCGGCGCGCACGAAAAAGTGTACTTGCTGGCTGGCATCGGACCGCTCAAGACCGCCACGGCGGCGAAGTACATGCGCGATCAGGTTCCTGGGATGGATGTGCCAGACGAAATCGTGAATCGCATGGAAGGCGCGGGCAAGGGCATCGAAGATAAAAAAGCCAAAGCTGCCGCGATGCGCGAGGAAGGCATCAAGATTTGCGTCGAACAGATTCAGCAAATGCGCGAGATTCCCGGCGTCGCCGGTGTGCACATCATGGCGATTGAGTGGGAAGATGCTGTGCCAATCATCACGGAGAAAGCGGGATTACTGCCGCGCCCGGTAATTCAGTAATTCAGTAATCAGTATCCAGTAATCAGTGTTCAGTATTCAGCCAACAGTCCTGGTCTTACTGAAAACAGAATATTGAAAACTGAATACTTCAAGGAGCAAGCTGTGCCTGTCGAGACCCCAAATACGCTAGCCCAAACAATCGCGCACGAACTCAACGAGAATGTATATTTGTGCTACCAATGCGTGAAATGCACCAGCGGCTGTCCGCTCGCCGATGAATTCGATCTCGCGCCGAACCAAGTCATGCGTGCGTTGCAGCTCGGCGAAGACGACCGCGTGTTGCACAGCAAGACAATTTGGCTGTGCGCATCATGCCAAACGTGCTTGACCCGCTGCCCCCAAAACATCGACTTGCCGCGCATCAACGATCAACTATCGATGGAAGCGAAAAAGCGTGGCGTCAAATCTGCCGCGCCCGAAATCGGACTCTTTCGCCAAGTGTTCCTGCGAAACGCGCGCATACTCGGACGTGCGTACGAACTGGGACTCATCCTGGAAATGAACTTGCGCACGCGGCAGCCGTTCAAAGATGTGCCGATGGGTTTGCAAATGGTACTCAAGCGCAAGGTCAGCATCTTTCCGCATTTCGCGCGCCCACCGAAGCGAGCAAAACCCGCGGCGCAAAAAGAGAATCGGATCGCCTATTATCCTGGTTGTTCATTGCATTCGCTATCCTCCGAACTTGATCACTCGACCAAAGCCGTGTTCGCGGAACTCGACGTGGAACTTTACGAGCCGAAGGGATGGACATGCTGCGGCAGTTCGCCGGCGCACAGCTCCGATCATTTGCTGGCGACCACGATGCCGATGAAGAATCTTGCGCTTATTGAGCAGAGCGGTTTCCGCGAAGCCGTCGCGCCATGCACCGCGTGTTACGCGCGTTTCAAAACGGCTCAATACGATGTTTCGAAAGACCCCGAACTAAAGAAACAAGTCGATGATAAGATCGGCTACACCTATCAAAATCAAGTTGTGGTCAAGTCGCTGCTCGATGTGTTTGACGAGCGTGTTGGACTCGACGCGATTGCGCGCCGCGTCAGAAAACCACTGAAAGACTTGAAAGTCGCGTCGTACTATGGTTGCTTGTTGACGCGCCCGCCCAAGGTGACTCACTCCGATCATCCCGAATATCCGATGCAGATGGATCGCGTCGTCGAGAAATTGGGCGCGACCCCGATCGATTGGTCATTCAAGACCGAATGCTGCGGCGGCAGTCTTTCCCTCACGCGCACGGACATCGTGCTGAACCTCACGCGCAAGATCATCGATAACGCGCGCGCCGTTGGCGCAGACATCATTACGACGTCGTGCCCGCTCTGCCATGTCAACCTCGACACGCGCCAAGCGGCGCTAAAACTTGAGCAACCGATGCCCGTTTTGTTCATCACACAATTGATGGGGTTGGCGTTTGGATTGGAACCGCACGCGCTCGCCGTCGACAAACACATGGTCGATGCACGTCAGGCGACTGGACTGCAACGATTTTGGAAGGTTGGAGCGCACAAGTCATTCTAACTTTGTAGCGCAAGCGAGCCGCTCGCGCTACAGCAACTGACGATTACGGCAGTCGTCACTTTTTAAAAACCGCAGGGCGGGAGTAACCCGCCCTTTATTATGCTTCAAGACTGTTATTCTGAGTGCAAAGACCGCGCCTCAGAATGACCCTATTCAACAATGAGGTGAATTATGCGAGAGATTCAAGCAAGCCAAATTACTGAAACTGTCGCGCGATTAGCCATCGAGGCAAATCATTTTCTTGGCGATGATGTCGTCGCTGCATTGAAGAAAGCGCGTACGATGGAAGAATCGCCCGCCGGGCAGCAAGTCCTCGATCAATTATTGATGAACGTCGATATTGCCAAGCAAGGTGAATTTCCACTTTGCCAGGATACCGGCGTTGCGGTCATCTCCATTGAATTAGGACAAGAGCTTCACATTGTCGGCGGTGCGCTGAACGACGCGATTCATGCCGGCGTCCGCAAAGGTTACACCGACGGTTACCTTCGCAAGTCGATGGTTGGGCAGCCGTTCAGCAAGCGCGTCAACTCGAAAGATAACACACCTGCGATGATCCACACCGAAGTTGTTCCCGGCGACCAATTGCACATTACGATCATGCCGAAGGGCGGCGGCTGCGAAAACATGAGCGCGCTCGGAATGCTCAAGCCCGCCGATGGTCGCCAAGGCGTGATCGATTTTGTGGTAAACACCATCGACAAAGCTGGGTCGAATCCTTGCCCGCCGACGATTGTGGGTGTCGGCGTTGGCGGCTCCGCCGATCAAGCGATGTGGCTCGCGAAAAAATCACTGATGCGTCCACTCGGCACCACGAATCCCGACGAAGAGCTTGCCGCATTGGAAAAAGAATTACTGGAGCGAATCAATAACCTGGGAATCGGACCTATGGGCTTGGGCGGTCGCATCACCAGCTTAGATGTCCATGTGATTGCGGTGCCGTGTCACATCGCGAGTATGCCGGTCGGGGTGAATGTGCAGTGCCATTCAGCTCGCTATAAAGAAGCAGTCTTGTAGTTGGATAGTTTGTTAGTTGGTTACTTGGCTATATCGCTAACCAACCAACAAACTTTCCAACCTTCCAACAAACAAACCATGAAACTTGATGACGTCGTGATCAAGCGACTAACGGAACAAGATAGTCAGCAGGCATATTGCTGCATGACCGAAGTGCCCACACCCTGGGTCGATTCGCTCTGCGTGTGTCGTGATTGGGTCTCGCAGAATCTGCATCGCTACGTCGAAGGCTATCACGCGCTGGTGAATGACCGTATCGTCGGGCATCTTTACTATGCGCCTTCGGAGCGTGCGCTGTTTGCATACGATGCTGAGCCGGGTGCGACCGTCATCTATTGCGAATGGGTACAGCGTCACTATCAAGGGCACGGCGTCGCGCACAAACTCTTTGACACTTTTGTCGCCGATTTGCGGAATCAATCGAGCAAGGGCATCTTGGTCGAGTGTACCGATTCGGAAAGTATGATGGCGTGCCACCATTACACGGTGCGCGGTTTTCAAATCTTGCACCCATCGCAACATCGCAAACTGCTTTACTTGCCGTTGAGTCAATCGTCGATCAAAGCCCAGCCGCTTGTTCCGTCGATTGCGGTACGGCGCGGCATGCCAATCGAAATTCTCGTGTTGAGCGGATATTTGTGTCCCGTCGACGTGTCGACCCAGGTTCAATTGATCGATATTGCGCGCGAGTTCGGCGATCAGGTCGTGATGCGCCAGGAACGATTGACTCCGGAAACCTTGCGCCACTTTGGGACGGCGAGCGGCATCTTTATCAACGGAAAGCAAAAACTGTTTGGCGCGACGACCGACCAAGCGATTCGTCAAGCGATTGCAGAGGAACTATGATATTGGCGTTGCGGCAATTCTTGCTCAAGCACCCACGCCTGACGAGTTTTCTTGATCGCGTTCTACGGCCCGTCGAACATATCGTCAAAGTTCCGCTGTTCGATTGTCACATGTGCGGGCAGTGTGTTCTGCACTCGACCGGCATGGTCTGTCCGATGGCGTGTCCTAAGAATTTGCGGAACGGTCCGTGCGGCGGCGTGCGTCTCAACAATCATTGCGAAGTCAAGCCGGAAATGCAATGTGTCTGGGTGCGTGCCTACACCGGTTCAAAGCGCTTTTGGTGGGCACATGAATTCCACGATCTGCGACCACCGGTCGATTGGTCGATCCAAGGAAGCGCGTCGTGGGTGAATGTATTGACTGGACGCGATCAAATCAAGAGCGGCTGCGCGGTGGAACGCAAATCGGCGTTGGACGTGGTGACGAAGCATGCCAATTGAAATCAGTCACCTGGCGTCGATACTGAAATCGGGCATGTTTGCCGTCGCCGCAGAAATATCACCGCCCAAAGGCGTGAATCTCGAATCGATTGCGCGCGACGCGCGTCTGCTCAAGGGCTATGCCGATGCGGTCAATGTCACCGACAATCAGGCGGCGAGTGTTCGCATGGCCAGCATTCCGGTTTGTGCGTTGTTGATCCAACATGGCATCGAGCCGGTGAGCCAGATGACCGTGCGCGACCGGAATCGGCTGGCGATTCAAGCTGATCTGTTAGGCGCGTCGGCGCTAGGCATTCGCAACTTGCTGTGTCTTAGCGGTGATCATGGACGCTGGGGCGATCATCCTTATGCGAAGAGTGTGTACGACATTGATTCGATTCATTTGCTGAACATGGTTCGCAACATGGTCGAGCAAGGATGCATGGATAATGGCAAAAAGATTACGCCCCCGCCCCAGTTTTTTATCGGCGCAGCGGCGAACCCTTTTGCGCCGCCGTACGATTATCGACCGATGCGCCTCGCGAAGAAAATTGCTGCGGGCGCCCGCTTTGTGCAAACGCAACTCATTTACAATGTCGATCGTTTTCGCGAATACATGAAGCGCATCCGCGATCTTGGACTCGACAAACAAGTCTATGTCTTGGCGGGCATCGGTCCGCTCAAATCGGCGGAGCAAGCCAGGTACATGGCGACCCAGGTTGCGGGGATGGACGTCCCGCAATCTATTGTCGACCGCATGGCGCGGACACCCAAAGCCGCGCAAGCCGAAGAAGGTATCCGCATCTGCGTCGAGGTGGCGGAGCAAGTGCGTGAGATTCCCGGCGTGGCGGGCATTCATATCATGGCGGTGCATTGGGCGGAAGCGGTTCCGGAAATTGTCAAGCGACTTGGGCTAGCGCCGCGTCCTGCTGTAACGGAGAACTAATGCGAACGTACAACATCGCCGTCATTCCCGGCGACGGTATCGGAATGGAAGTCATGCCTGAAGGCATCAAAGCGTTGCAAGCCGCGCAAAAACTGATCGGCGAATTTGAGATGCGCTTTGAGGAATTTCCTTGGGGCACGGAATATTACCTGAAGACCGGGCGCATGATGCCGGATGATGGCTTGAAAATTCTGGAAAAGTTCGATGCGATCTATCTTGGCGCAGTCGGCATGCCAAAACTCGCGCCGGATAATGTCACGCTCTGGGGTTTGCTCCTGCCGATTCGCAAATCGTTTCAGCAGTACATCAACCTTCGTCCGATTCGGCTGTTGCCCGGGTTGACAGGACCGCTCAAGGGCAAAGGACCGGACGACATCAATTTTGTCTGCGTGCGGGAGAATTCAGAAGGCGAATATGCTGGCGCGGGCGGACGCGTCCATATCGATACAGAACACGAAGTGGCGATTCAGACGAGCGTGTTCACACGCCATGCCGTCGAACGCGTGATGCGATTCGGTTTTGAGTTGGCGCGCAAGAGCGTGAAAAAGAAATTGACCAGCGTCACCAAATCGAATGCGTGTCAGTACAGCATGGTCTTTTGGGATGAAGTGTTCGCGCAGCTGACCAAAGAATATCCCGATGTCACGACGGACAAGTGGCACATTGATTCCATGTGCGCGCGATTCGTCACGCATCCCCAAACGCTGGATGTCGTCGTCGCATCGAATCTCTTTGCCGACATTCTGACTGATCTTGGCGGCGCGATTCAAGGCAGCTTGGGCACGCCTCCCAGCGCGAATTTGAATCCAGAGCGCAAGTATCCATCGATGTTTGAACCGGTGCATGGATCGGCACCGGATATTTACGGCAAAAAGATTTCCAATCCCATCGCAACAGCTTGGGCAGGCGCGATGATGCTCGATTTCTTGGGTGAAAAGAAAGCGAGTGAATTGGTGCTGGATGGAATTATTTCTGTTACCAAAGCGAGCAAAACACTCACGCCCGACTTGGGTGGCACGGCGAATACAATAGAAGCCGGAGACGCCATCCGCGATGCTATTCTTATTGAATTTTCAAAAATTAATGTCCGCGTCGCCTAGCGTTCCCAGGGTAACTCGGAAGCAAAGATGCATGCCCATAAACGCTTGGACGAGCGCCGCGTGCGCGCCACCCCAGCCATAACATTGTCTCGCAGTTCCATG
>JACRMI010000132.1 GCA_016215025.1 Chloroflexota bacterium | reverse complement strand
TGCTCTGGCCGATAGTAACGCTTGGGAACTTCGGAATTGTCTTTGGCTCGTCTCATCCACACACCTTTGCGTCGTAGGGTTCTTGAGAACCCATTATACCGCATCAGAGGCGTGTAGGTGGAATTTTGCGGTTACTGTTTGTAAATAGCGCTGGCTTGCTGACATTAGCTGAGTGCAAGCTTTGGAAGAACCCGGAAGCGAGACGCGAAGTAGTAGGACAAATTCTTGATTACGCCAAAGAAATTAGCCAATGGTCTTACGAGGATTTGCAGCGTGCTGTAAGTAAAGCGCAAAACGTTGGTAAGAAATCACTCCATGAATTAGTCGCAGGTGATACCGACGATTTCAATGAACGAGATTTTATTGACAGTGTGTCGCGTAATTTGCGCCGTGGGCGTTTCTTGTTGCTCATCATTGGCGATGGGATAAGAGAAAATGTGGAGCAGATTGCAAACTTTTTACAAGAGTGTGCTCACTTGAATTTTGGTTTCGCACTCGTTGAATTTGGAGTATTCAAGTTCCCAAGTAAAGCAGAGTGTGAGTATTTCGTTCAACCAAGGATCATTGCACAGACGGTTGAAATCGAACGCGCAGTTTTTAGAATTGAAGATGGTCAAATAACGTCATCTTCACCGATTTCAAGTGCTGCATCTTCATTACCACAACGGACGAAGATCAGCGAACAAATCTTCTTTGAAAAACTGAACGCAGATGCAAAGACAAAAGTTCAATTGAAAACGTTCTTCGAGAAAGCTTCGAGTATTGGTCTCTATACGGAACCCGGACAAAATTCGATGATATTGAAGTCGAGTTCGTTTGATATCAACTTCGGCATTTTTGCGACGAATGGACAATTCTCCAACTTCCGTATTGCATCCACAACCGAACAAATAGGGCAGCCCCAGGTTGGTGAAGAATATCTTAATCAACTTGCAAAACTTCTAAACAATGGCTTTGTAAAGCGTTCTGAAAGGCGTACGCATTGGACAGTAAAGATAAAAACAAGGGAAGGAGAGCGTTACGCTACAGTTGATGAGGTGGTAGCGGTTCAAGATAAGTGGCTAGAAATAATACAGAGTACGCTCGATAAAATTTCCAAGTTAGACCCTGAATAATTGGGTAATCGCACAAATTGATATCACACGGAGGACAATATGTCACATCACGATCGTTGGGCACTCATTCTCGGCGCATCGAGCGGGTTTGGCGCGGCGTGTTCGCGCGCGCTTGCCGATGCGGGCTATAATATTTTCGGCGTACATTTTGACTTGAAGACGACTCTGCCGCGAGCCAAACAAGTCAAAGAAGATATCGAAGCGAAAGGTCGCAAAGCCGTGTTCTTCAACAAGAACGTCGCCGACGACCGCAATCGCGCCGAGATCATTCTCAAAATGCACGAGCAACTCAAGAGCCGCGGCTCGCTCGATGGCGTTCTGCATTCCGTCGCGTTCGGGAACTTGAAACCGTTCATCGCCAGCAATCCCGAAGATGCGGTTGACCGCAAGGCGATGGAAATGACGATCGACGTGATGGCGAATTCGCTTGTCTATTGGACGCAAGACCTGGTGCGCGCGGGTCTGTTAGTGCGCGGTTCCAAAGTATTTTCGATGACGAGTTCCGGATCGCATCGCGTGATTGTTGGTTATGGTGCGGTGTCTGCCGCCAAGTCCGCGCTCGAATCGCACACGCGCCAGCTTGCGCTCGAACTTGCGCCGAAAGGTATTTCGGTCAATTGTTTTCAAGCGGGCGTGACGGACACACCTGCGTTTCGAATGATTCCCAATCACGAGAAAATCAAGGAGCATATTTTGCAATTGCATCCCGATGGACGCATGACCCAGCCCGAAGACGTCGCGCGAACGTTGGTCGCATTAATGGATTCGCGCGTTGATTGGATGACGGGTACGGTGATCCGAGTCGATGGCGGCGAAGACAATATTTAATCGCGATGTAACAGAATTTTAAGGTATCCCTTTCTGCGAAATCCTTGACTTGACTTGGTGACGGTCGTATAATCCGACCAATAGAAAGACCCTCGTTAGGCGAGGCGTCTGCGCGAGACACAAGCCGCTGCCCCGAAACATCGAAAGATGCCGAGGGGTAGACCAGGCAGGGCCGGCTTAAGGCTCTACCCGAAGCGGCTGGCGGGAAACCCTACGCTACGCAGTGCCAAAGCTCAACCAGTGGGGGGCGGCTTGGCACTGCACGCTGTAATTGCTAGCCATAGTTGGTATTTGCTTACCTCCCCGGTTGAACGGGGAGGTTCTTTATTTCCCGCAACTTTTTACTGGATCATAATTTTTTATCGGAGGTAAGAATGGCTTATCTCAGCGAATTACTCGGACGCGATGTGCGCGATGTCAAGGGCGCGCTCATCGGCAAATTGAAAGACGTTTTGATTGCGCCCGAAGGAAATGGACACCCTTATCCACGAATTGTCGCGTTGGCAGTCAAGCGCGGCAGCAATGAACCCACCTTGATTCCTTGGGGCGGCACGGAAGACCTCGCGGGTAATAAAATTATCTTGCAGCGTCCGCCCTCAACATCCTATCCACCGGCCGGAACTGAAATCTATTTGGATCGCGATGTGATGGACAAGCAAGTGATCGATACGCATGGTTTTCGCGTCGTGCGCGTGAACGACTTGGAGTTGGCGAAGATTGGCGACGATTATCGCTTGGTCAATGTCGATATTGGCGGACGCGGCTTGCTGCGTCGTCTGGGCTGGGAAGACATTGTTGAAAACTTTGCCGCATTGTTCCATCGCGAAATTGCGGCGCACTCGATAGCGTTCACCGATTTGGAATTCATCCCGCGCGGCGATTTAAAAGTGCGCGTTGCACGCCACAAACTTAAGGAATTGCACCCCGCCGATATAGCCGAAATCATCGAAGACATGCGACCGCGCGAAGCCGGCGCGTTGATCGGACAATTGTCCGATGAGCAAGCTGCCGATGTCATGGAGGAGTTGGAACCAGAGTTTCAAGCAGACGTTTTGGAAACACTGCCCTCCGAACAAGCGGCGGATATTGTGGAAGAAATGGAACCCGACGAAGCGGCGGATGCCTTGCAAGAGATGGAGGAAGACAAACGCGCGCAAGTCTTTAACTTGATGGAGCCGGAGGAAAGCGCCGAAGTTGCCGAACTACTCAAGCATCCGGAAGATACCGCGGGCGGCTTGATGACGCCGAAATACTTGACGGTGCCATCTCACATCACCATTGCCGAAGCATTGCAGCGTGTCCGCGTCGAAGCGCCCGCGAAAGAAGCGGAGACGATCTACTATGTTTACGCGGTCGATGCCGAAGAGCATTTGCTAGGCGTTTTTTCGCTGAGCGATTTGGTGCTCGCCAGTCCCGAAGCCACCGTCGATTCGATCATGCATCACAAGCCGATTCGCGTTCAAGTGGATGCCAGTCACGAAGATGTTTTGGAATCGATTGCCAAGTACAATCTGCTTGCCGTGCCGGTCGTCGATGCAGAAAATCATTTGCTCGGTATCGTTACAGCGGGGGATGCACTGGACTTGATTCTGCCCGAAGAATGGAAAATTAAGATGCCGCGTGCCTTCTAGGAGAGACCATCATGCCATCATTGCGGAGAATTCGACCTTTACGCGCTAGATTATTGTTGCTCTTGGCAGTGGTTGGACCGGGTGTCATTACCGCTAACGTCGATAACGATGCAGGCGGCATCACGACATATTCCGTGGCGGGCGCGCATTTCGGTTATTCGTTGTTGTGGATGTTGGGCTTGGTCGCGCTGGCGCTCATCATCATCCAAGAAATGAGCGCGCGACTCGGCATCGTGACTGGCAAGGGTCTTGCCGATCTGATTCGCGAAAGTTTGGGCGTGCGCGCCACCGCCGCGATTATTGGCATTGTCGTATTTGTCAATCTCGCGAACACCGTCAGCGAGTTTGCAGGTGTCGCCGCAAGCATGGAAATCTTTGGCATCAGCAAGTATATTTCGGTGCCGCTTGCGGCGCTCGGCGTATGGCTGCTCATCGTCAAAGGCAACTACAAACAGGTCGAGCGCATTTTCCTCGTCGCCAGCGCGATCTATCTCTCGTACATTCTGTCCGGAATCCTCGCCAAGCCGCCGTGGGGAACGGTCTCGCAGGCGTTCGTCATACCTAGTTTTCATTTCGATGGCGCATACATCACGATCTTTGTAACGATCATCGGAACGACGATTGCACCGTGGATGCAGTTTTATCAGCAAGCGTCGATTGTCGATAAAGGACTCAAGGTCGATGACATTGCGTACGAGCGAATCGATGTGATCGTCGGTTCGATCTTTGCAGTGGTCGTCGCAGCTTTTATCACGATTGCTTGCGCGGCGACCATCTTTGCCAGTGGACAGCAAATCGAAACGGCGGCGGATGCAGCACAGGCATTAGGACCACTTGCGGGTGAGTACGCTTCGATTTTGTTTGCGTTGGGCTTGCTGAATGCTTCGGTCTTTTCCGCCGCAATTCTGCCCCTTTCGACGGCGTATGTGGTGTGCGAAGCATTCGGCTGGGAATCCGGCGTCAGCCGCGATTGGACCGACGCGCCGATTTTCTTCTGGGTCTATACGGCGCTGATCGTTTTGGGCGCAGCCATTATTTTGCTGCCGTTCCAATCGCTCATCGACGTTATGCTGGCGAGTCAAACACTGAACGGCGTACTCTTGCCGGTCATTCTCATCACGATGCTGCGCCTCATCAACGATAAACGCATCATGGGCAAGTACGTGAATGGACGCGTTTTCAATATCATCTCGTGGGCAATGGTTGTTGTGCTCATTTTCTTGACGGTCATTCTCGTCATTTCGAGTGTGTTTCCTGGATTCTTTAGCGCACTCGGCATGGGATAGACCGTCGATCGAACTCTATCGATTCAAACAATTTTTTGTTGAGGTGTCCCATCTTAGACTATTTGCAGACGATCACGATTCCAACTCCGTTCGGTGTCGGTCCCATCAATTGCTATCTTGCCGAGGGCGATGAGTTAACGCTGATCGACACGGGACCGAAAGATGCCCCCACGCTTGCGGCGCTCCGCCACGAATTGGACACGCGCGGCTTGGCGCTCAAAGACATTCAGCGCGTCATCATCACACACGCGCATGTCGATCACTTTGGACTCGCGGCTCAAATCGTCGCCGAGTCGGGCGCGTGCGTGTTATCGCATTCGCGCAATCTCTGGGGACTAACCAATTTTGAGCACGAATGGGGCGGGCGTTACGAATTCTATCGTGATGCGTTTGTCGCCAACGGCGTACCTCTCGATTATGCTGAACGACTCGGCCATGGAATGCGCTCGATGACGCAGCACGCCGATTCGATTCCCGCCGATAAATTTGTTCCGCTTGAAGATGGCGATAGAATAATGCTCGGCAGTGACGAGTGGCAAGTTTTATTTGCGCCCGGACATGCCAGCGGATTGATTTGTCTTTATGAACCGACATCGCAAACGCTGATTTCGAGCGATCACTTGCTGCGCGACATCACGTCCAATCCGGTCTTCGAGCCACCGGTGCATGGCGAAACTGAACGCCCGCGTGCTCTTGTCGACTATATCGCATCAATGAAAATGACTGCGGCGATGAACATTCGCTTGGCGCTGCCCGCGCACGGCGAGCCGATTTACGATGTGCGTGCGCTCGTCGATGCGCGCGTGGCATTTCATCGCTCGCGTCTCGATCATATCGAACAACAATTGGATTGCTGCGCGACGACGGCGTATGAGCTTTGCGGCATTCTATTTCCAAAACTAAAATCGTTCGATATTTTTCTTGGCATGTCAGAGGTGATTGGTCATCTCGACATTCTTGAAATGGAAGGGCGCGTGCGGCGGGAAAAAAGAGACGGCATCGAGCGGTACATCCCAACGCAAAAATAAAGAGACCCGAAGAGTTTCGCGTAAGAGACTCTTCGGGTCTTGTTTTTTAATCGTGATTCGATTAGTTGCAGATGCTAAAGTTGTAGTACAGTCCGCCGCCTTTGGTCGTTTGGAATTGGATAACTTGGTTATTCACATCTGTATAGTACGGCACGGCGATGTAATCGCAGCGACCAGGTCCAAAGTGGACATGTGGCGCGGTAACAATCACGCTGCTGCCCGTCGCCACATTCACATCGGCTTTAAGCGATTCGCCATATGAATTCTTAAAGTCGGAGCATTGCTCAGGGCATTGGAAGACTCGGACAAACCACCCCTTGAAAGTTTGCATGCTGCCCGTGTTGTTGAACATGGTTAGCTTGAAGGCGACCAGTTGGGATGGGTCGGTGCTAAGCTTGGCGGGATCGGTTTCCAATTTCATCGCATACACGCCCGGCGGCACGTTCGGTGTTGGGCTGCCTCTCACTACAGTAGGTGTCGGCGAACCGGCAGGTCGTCGTGTCGCAGTCGGACCGGATGGCGCGCGCGTTGGCGCGGTCGTCGTCACTGTTGCGGTGGCGGTCACCACTGCGGTGGGCGGAGGCGCGAGGGTGTTAGTCGGCGCGACGGTTGGCGCGCGCGATGGCGATACGGAAGTTGGAACAACAGCCAGCGCACGGGTTGCGGTACTAGTCGGTTTAGCAGAAGCAGTGCCCAAAACATTGTTGAACACGAAAAAGCCACCGACGATGAGCAACAAAATAACAACCGCCACTGCGGCAATAATTCCGATGAGCATGGGGCGAGATAGACCGCCTTCGCGTCCGGCGGGTTTTGCCGAGAACAAGCGCGGCATGGTGCTGGCGCGCGGCTGCTTGTTATCCGCTTTGGGTGGCTCTTCCTTTTTATTCGCAGTCGCTTTAGGCGGCGGCGTGGTTTTGGCTGGCTCCGGCACCGGTGCTGGGGCTGGAGCAGGTGTCACCATCGCGGCAGGGGGAGAGGCGGTCGGTGGCTTGGCTTTGTTCCACTTTTGACCGTCGTGCATGTACCATTCGCCGGTCTGCACGCCGATTTGCCACCAGCGACCCTGCTCGTCTTGCATGCGCAGTTTGCCCACCTCAGCTTCAAATTGCGCATCATTGAGCTTGCCCGCATCATGCTGGGCTTTTAAATCTTTGTAAGCTTTTTCCGCTTCTTGGAAATTCATCAATGACCTCCGGTTTGTTCCGCGACTACCATTGCGATGGCATGATCGCGTGTGTGTGAAAGTGAGAGTGCTAGATCGTGAACACCGATTGCCTGAGCGCGCCGCGCCGCCTGACCATGCAACTGAACCATCGGTTTGCCGCGGGCATCGGAAATAACTTCAATGTCTTGCCAACTGACGCCATCGGCATGTTGGATGCCAACGCCTAATAGCTTGCTAACCGCTTCTTTTGCCGCGAAACGAGCCGCGAGTTGGTGAGAACGTTCCTGGCAATACGCCCGTTCAGCGTTTGTAAAAACTCGCGCAAGGAATCGATCCCCATAGCGGGTCATGCTGGCTTGAATGCGTTCAACCTCGATTAAATCAACCCCAACGGCTAACATTCGTTACGAATCGATCAGAAACCGCGTCCGATGCCGCGATAGACAAAACCCAGATCGCGCATTCGGTGTGGGTCGTAAATGTTTCGTCCGTCGATGAATATCTTTTGCTTCATCGATGCGGCGACTTCAGCCAAATCCACTTGCTTGAACTCGTTCCATTCCGTGACAAGGACGAGCGCGTCTGCGCCCTCCGCCGTCGAATAGGCATTGTCGCAAAATTCAATGTTTTTGGAAACGCGCTGCGCCGCTTGAATTGCGACCGGATCGTATGCGCGAACTTTTGCGCCTTCGTTTTGCAAAATGTGAATAATGTCGAGCGAAGCGGCTTCGCGCACATCGTCGGTGTTTGGTTTAAAAGCGAGTCCCCAAATAGCGACGGTCTTGCCGCGCAGCGGCCCCAAATGCTCTCGCAATCGCGCAATCACTTGACGCCGCATATCGCGATTGATTTCTTGCACCGAGCGCAAGAGTTGCGGATGACAACCGTTGATCTCTGCCATCCACGTCAATGCCTTTACGTCTTTGGGAAAACAGTTGTGGCAGACCAATCCAGACGCTGCGATGAGCGTGCCCGTGCTGGTTTCCATGCTGTACACATTTGTCTTTACATCTTCGTAATGAACACTCGATACAGTGAGTTGCGCGTAAGCGCCTCGCTTGGTAAAGCCGTGCTGTTGGATGTGCCGCTGATAGCCGCTCAACACTTGCTCTATTTTTGCGCGGTGCTTTTCGCCGAATACATTTTGCAATGCCGATAGCTGGGCGTAACCGCTGACGCGCAGGATAAAAGCGATGCGCGTCGATTTGTTCATCCAGCGTTGGCGAATCGAGGGAACGATGCCTAGGGTTTGCAGCAACAAGGTCATACCATCGGCCAGCGGCTTGCTGACGGTGGCATATTCCAACATCAGGTTTTTGCCATCTTGGACTGAAGTCACTGCGCCATCGCCACTGAACGCGCCACGGACAAGTTCGTAGCGCAACTCAGTTGGCACATTGAATGCCAAGCGGGGCAGGGCTTTGTCGCTGGAACAGATTCCGCATTGCAGCACATCGCGCAAGAACCATGCGAACACGCGCGACGAAACGAGGGTCGTGATCGCGTGAGTGCTGTGACGCGTGATGTGTTTCAGCCCCCAATTTTTGAGAATGCGTTGAACATCGTCAATATATTCGGATTCGTTCTCATGGAAACTAAAACCAACTCGTTCCCGTACTGCGTCCGCGCGTCCAGCGTCCTGACTGATGTAACCTTCGGCGAGGTAATAGCCACAAAGCCGCATCAAGTCTGCATCGACTGGAATCACGGCGTTGATTTTGGTGGCTGCGCCTTTGGCGGTGTAAAGTTGCAGACGTTCCGCTGGCACATCGAGCACGCCGCGTTCACTCAACTCACGGAACAAGCGCAGCGACATGCGATTGCCTTGCTTGATTTCATCTGGGTAGCGCAGCATCTCTTTTCTAATGTGCGGAGCGAATTGAGCGTACTGATCGACGAACGAAAAATCAACTGGCGAAACGTAGACATCGTCTTCCAGCGCCGTGCCGCGCAACAAATCGATCAGGTTGAGCGATGCACTTTGTTCGACGGAAGGTAATTCGCACAACGCCAGCAGTTGATCGCCGGGTGAGACCATGAGCGCAGGCACAACCTTGAATGTATCGCCACTGGCAAGCACGACTGGGTGATCGGCGGTTACGCGCAACCGCCTGCCCATACTCGTTTCGATGGAGACGAGGGTGCCGGTGTACGGACGACGCGTGATAGCAGAAACCTGCGCGAGAGTTGGCTTGCCTGTCTCGAGATCGAAAGCGAGGACGCGACGGTGTTCGGGCGTGATGACCTGTACCTCGTCGCCCTGAAATGCCTCTCCCGATTTTGCAAATAAAGCTTCAAGGGATTCCGTAGCGACGTTCGGGCTGTTCAGCACGAAAACCGTCTCGTCGCCTTCAAAGCATGAGCCGCCGTAGCCGATACCGGCGTTGAGGAACGCGCGACCAATGCGCTTGTCCAAGCCCATGCCTGCGGCGACTTCTTTGACGTCCGCGCCCACTTTTTCGCAGATGGTCGCAATTTCGTTGATGAACGAGATACGTGTGGCGAGGAAAGCATTCGAGGCATACTTGATCATTTCGGCGGTGCGGAGGTCGGTCGTCATGATGGTGCAGCGCAAAGGCAAATACAGTTGCGCGACCTTTTCGGCAGCTTCGCGATTCGTCCCGCCCAGCACGACGCGATCGGGCTGCATGAAATCGTACACGGCGGTGCCTTCGGCGAGGAATTCCGGATTGGAGACGACATCAAAATCGACGCCGACTTTTTTGCCACGCGCTTGCAAAATCTCGGCGACCGCATCGCCCGTGCCGACGGGGACCGTGCTCTTGTTGACGATGATCGCATAGTTCGACAAGACTTGAGCGATGCTTTCGGCTGCCATGCGCACGTACTGCAAATCGGCTTCGCCGTCTGGACTGGGCGGCGTGTTGACGGCGATAAAAATAAAGTCTGCGCCGGGTACGGCGTCTGGATAGCTAGTTGTAAACAGCAAGCGTTTCGCCGCGACGTTGCGCCCCACGAGTTCTTCCAACCCAGGTTCATAGATGGGCATCTCGCCGCGCTTTAACTTTTCGACGCGCTCTGCGGAAATATCCAGACACGTCACTTGGTTGCCGAGATCGGCGAAGCAAGTGCCAGTGACCAACCCAACGTATCCAACCCCGATGACGCAAATTTTGCGCATGAGTCACTAGACCTCAAAGTGATTTGCGTCGCCATGATACCACAAGAAAGCGAAAAGTCAAACAAACCTAGTTGCAAGTTTTGGATTGCAAGTTACATTCACAGCGCAATTCTAAATTATTGACGCACCTTCTAAATGGTGTTAAGATTATCGCAGTCGATAGGTTTGTTTTAGCTGATCCGGAGCAACCATGACAACGCCCAGTAAACTTGTCCTCACAATGGCGAGTGGTCAAGAACAAGAATTCACGTTGTCTGCCGCGAGTGTCAGTCTGGGACGGGGTACCGCAAACGAAATTGTACTGCGCGATGCCAAGGTCTCGCGTGTTCACGCGCGTCTCGAAGCGAGCGATGCCGGTTACGCTCTCGTCGATCTTGGCTCGGCGAATGGCACTCACGTCAACGGAACACGCATCGAACGCGTCACCCTCGCCTCCGGCGATGTGATTACGGTGGGCGATTCCACGCTCCGCTTTGAGGTCAGCCCCCCGCGCAGCGAACCCGAAGTCACACGGATCGATTCGGCGCATGACATCGAAGCCACGCTGACGCAAGCCGCCATCCCCATGACGCTGACCGACACCCGCATGGCGCGTCTCGCTATCCACACTCCTCGTAAGACCTGGGAAGTTCCTCTCGTCGCCGATGCAGTCACGCTGGGGCGTGATCCTGGCTCTGACATCTTTCTCGACGACCCCAAAGTTTCACGCCGCCACGCGCGCATCGAACAGCGCAGCGGTCTTTTCATTTTGCGCGATCTCGGCAGCGCAAATGGAACCTGGCTCGGCGAGCGCCACATCGAAGAGCGGACGTTGCAAGGCGGCGATGTCATCCGCATCGGCGAAGCGCATTTGGTTTTCAAGCCGGGTTTTTCTTCCGATGCGCTCACGTTGGTCGATGTTCCTGCACGTGCGGTTACGCATCCCCCGGTCGTCTTCATCCCAGGATTGACCGGCTCTGAACTATGGCTGGGTAACGAACGCGTCTGGCCCAATCCCCGGCTCTTGCTCACGCGGCCTGAACTTTTCCGTTTGACCGCAAACACGCCCATCGAAGCGCGCGGCATCATTCGCGAGCTAGTCATTGTTCCCAATTTGATCAAAATCGAAGCGTACTCTCGCATCGGCGATTATCTCGAAGAGAGTTTGGGCTATGAGCGCGGAAAAGATTTGCTCGAATTCGGTTACGATTGGCGGCAGGATGTGCGCGTCTCAGCGCAGCGGTTGGCAAAAGCGATTGACCAGTGGTCGGTCACGGCGCCGGTCACCATCATCGCGCACAGCCTGGGTTGCCTCGTGAGTCGATACTATGTGCAGTGCTTGGGCGGCGACCGTCAAGTGGGGCGGCTCATCTTGATGGGCGGTCCGCAAATCGGCACGCCGGGCGCGCTCGCGCAATTGGCTCTCGGCCCTAAAGTGCTGCCATTCGGTTTGATGGGTGATCGCGTGCGCGAGGTCGCATCGACGTTTCCTTCGTGTTATCAAATCCTTCCGAACTATCCCTGCGTGCTCGATCAAAATCACCAACCCATCGACATTTTGTCCGACCCATCCTGGGTCAACGATCAGCAGCGTCCGCTCTTGCAATGCGCGCGCGATTTCTGGCGCGAGGTCAGTGGTCGATCCAAGGTCCCTGCGATTTCGATTTTTGGTTATGGCATCAAGACGGTCACGGGCGTCAATGTTCAACGCGATGCAGACTTGCGTTGGACGAAAATCGATTCTGTGAATGAGACGGTCGGCGACTCGGCGGTACCGGTGCGGAGCGCCGTCTTGGAAGGATCGGAAATACATCCGGTGCAGCAAAATCACGGCGTGCTCTATATCGATAACGATGTAAAAATGCGGCTCAAGTTAGAACTCACTTTGCAAAAGGACAAGGTCTGATGTCGACGACGACATTTGGCAAGTACGTGGTGATGCGGCTCCTGGGTCGCGGCGGAATGGGCGAGGTCTATCTGGCGCGCGATTCGATCCTGGGACGCAAGGTCGCGATCAAAAATATCTATCCGCACCTCATTAGCGACCGCGGATTTGAAAAGCGTTTTCGCCGCGAAGCGAAACTCATCGCTAGCTTGCGTCATCCGCACATCGTTCAATTGTACGATTTCGATGTGGTCCATGATGCGATGTTCATGGTGATGGAATATCTTGACGGCGGCACGCTCAAGGAACGATTGACAAAGCTGGTTAGTCGCGGCGACATTATGCCGTTTGGCGAAACGGCGCGCTTGATGGCGGCGTTGGGCGGCGCGCTCGATTATGCGCACGCGCAGGGCGCGATCCATCGTGACATCAAGCCCGCGAATATCTTGTTCACGTCGGGCGGCGATCCGGTCCTATCGGATTTCGGCATCGCCAAATTTTTGGGTGAGTCGATGCAAGTGAGCGCGAGCAGCGACGTTATCGGCACACCGGCGTACATGTCACCCGAACAAGCCGCCAGCAAACCGGTCGATGCGCGCAGCGATGTGTATTCCTTCGGCGTCGTGCTGTACGAAATGGTGGCGGGACGCGTTCCGTTTCAAGGCGATACGCCGACGGCAGTCTTGCTGCAACACTTGACGACCTATCCGCCCTCGCCCTGCCAGTTCAATCCGCATATTTCTGTGGCGGTTGAAGCCGTCATTCTCAAGGCGCTGGCCAAGCCCCCCGATAATCGATTCGACTCGGCGGGCGATCTCGCGCGCGCATTCGAGCAAGCGTTGCATGGGACTGCGCCTGTTCAGTGTGGCGATGTCGATTTGTTAGTGCCGACGATTCGCGAAGAAAAAAAGATCGTGCCGCCGCCGCTAGGTGTAATCGAGCAATCGCCCACTCCTGTGCCATCCACAACGCCGACGCCGTCGACTGCGCCCTCGTCCGCAACCGCGACACCTGTGCCGTCGTCTACTGCGTCGCAGATGCAATCGCTTGACGCAAATGTAACGCCAGCCCAAGTTCGTCGACGATTGCCCACATCGGACAAGGTTGCGTTTGGTTTGATCGGCTGCTTGCTCATTTCATTGTGCGTCATCGCGACGGGAGGACTATCGCTGTTTGGAAGCCAGGGTTGGATCGGTTCGATGTTGGGCGTGAACGCGCCAGCCACAGCGTCGCCCCAACCGACGCAGACGCTTGCGGTATCTCAGACGCCGACAACGCTAGCCGTTCCGACGGCGATTCGGACGCCGTTGCTGGCACGGGCTTGTCCTTGGGCGGATGGGCAGATCGTTTTCTTTGACAATTTCGAGAACCAGAGAATGGGCTGGGCGATGGAGGAGAATACGAAATATGAAAACGGCGAGTATCACATCAGTCTCGCGGTGACGAATACGCTGCAATTTGCTTACGCCAAGTCCGGCGAATTTGGCACGCGCTATCGCGTCGAAACGCACGCGCGCCGCCTGAGCACGGACACGGATAATGATTATGGCTTGATCTTTGCGCGGCAAGACCCAGTCTATTTCATTTTTCGCATCACCGACACGGGGACCTTTCGCGTGTCGAAAAAGAACGATACGCAATGGTCTCACCTGACGGCGTGGACGAATACGTCGTTGGTCAAAAGCGGCGGCTTGAATGCGATTGGGTTGCGGGTGGAAGGCACGCGCATGACGGTGTGCTTGAACGGACAGGCGCTCACGACGCTCAGCGATCCCGATTTGAAAGCGGGACGCACCGGCATGTTGGCAGGCACCACCGATCAGCCAACGCACGTCCACTTTGAAGATTTTGCGATTTGGAAATTGGAGTAGGTTGGACGAGTTAGATTAGCCACACGCTTCGCGTTTCACGGATGACTGTGACGAACTTTGTCACAGCCAACACGGAAAAAGAAACGCTCTTGAAATTGACACAACCCAGGTTTCGGAATATAGTCAAAGCCAGCATCTGACACATTTCTATTCTCTTACCCCGGCAATTTGGTTAGATATGTTCTTCAGCGGTTGATTCAACCGCTGAAGCATTGTTCGCCAATTGTCCGGGTTTATTTTTTCAATGGCGGACGTTTATCAGCAATCTGCTGGAAAGGAATTTGTGATGCATGCCAAGAACAAACCCTATCTGACTTTACGGATTCTATTTGGGTTGAGCATGAACCTGGCTCTGACAAGACGTCCGATTCGTTTCAAAAGTATTTGCCTACTTGGTGCGTGTCTGCTAATCGCTCTCACCGGCTGTGACCAGACAAAGGGCAATGGTCTTAGTCACACAGCCTACCATGCACTCGATGAACTCACATTGAAAGTGGAATCTAATCGCTCGCAGGCGCATGTGGGTGAACCGGTGTTGATTCGCTTCACCGTCACAAACACGGGGCAAAAGCCGGATACAGTTGAATCGGCAGATCAGCCAGTCATGGATATCATCGTGCGAGTAGTTGGCGGTGAAACTCTCCTCACATGGTCAGAACAAAACCCGGACAAGGTGTCCCATCACCTTGAATGGCAACCTGGCGAATCCAAAGTCATTGAATTAACTTGGACGCCAAAAGAGGGTGATGTCTACATTGGGGCAACTCACAACATTTTTCTAACGGGTCTCTTGTATTGGGGTCCAGGGAGGTCACAAAGTGCCGGTGTCACGATTTGTGCGTCCAGTATTTGTAGAGGAGCTTTATTGCACGGTTTAGGATTGGTAGTTGGGCAAATCATTCCCAAAGTGCATGACTAGGGGATGATTTTGTATGTCTGGCGTAGCAAGGTGCTCTGCCGCGCAATTCTGCCATCATCCGTAAGACATGGCAAATGTATAGCGATACCTTTCGTTGCGAGTCTGATGTCGCAAACCAAAGCCGCAGGTCCCCACCTTGAGACCTGCGGCTTGTGCCGTGCAACTCGCCATTGGGCGCACCTTGCTCATTGCAATAGCGCATGTTATCAATCGTCTGCTAGAAAGGAATTTGTGATGAATGCCGATAGTAAATTCCACATCGTTTCGCTGATTCTCGTTGGGCTGAGCATATTATTAGCATCCTGCTCATATGCGACTGTTCCAAGCATGACTAATTTGTATACCGAGCGTGTATCAGGTCTTGGTTATCTGCTCCTCAGGATTCGGGTAGACCATTCAGAGAAGCCCTGTTTGAAAAGCGGCGATTCGCTGAACATCAGTTTCACGGTTACCAACGAAGGGCAAAAGCCAGTGGTCCATGAGTCGAAAGATAAGCCCGTGCTTAACTTGACCATAGTCGAGTCGCCAAGCATGGAGATTGTTTCTTCATGGGCAGACCAAAATCCCGACAAACTTCAACACCGTGTCGAGTGGCAACCAGGTGAATCCAAAACGCTCAATCTCAAGTGGCAAATTCCGCAAAAGGAATATGCTCACCAAGAGTTGATTATTACCGGACTAGTCTCTGAAACAAACCCGGAACACGGGCAGTTTGCCATAGTAGAGATGTGTTTGGGCTCGCCTCTGCATCAATTTGACCTTCCGTACATAACTCCCTCCCCAAGGTAATCACCGTAGAAGTGGGGCAACTTCTGAACATTGTATGTGACAAGCCGCAGGTTTCACGGTTGAGACCTGTTGCTTGTGACTTGTACCGTGCAACCTGCCATTGGGCGCTCCTTGCTCATTTCAATAGCTCATGCCATTCGCATATGATAGAAAGGATTTTGTGATGAAAGGCAAGAACAAACTTTCCTTGATTCCACTGATTATAGTTGGGTTGAGTATGATCCTAGCATCCTGCTCAGCGGCTGCCGACACTTACACAGAGGGAGCAGCAAGATTTGATCTTCTGGTGCTTCGGATTCGCGTGAACCATCCAAAACAGCTCTGCTTGAAAAGTGGCGACTCTCTGGACATCCGCTTCACGGTCAGCAACGTAGGAAATGAACTATTCGTCCTTGAAACGAAAGACAGCCCTGTGCTTGATATAGTCATAAGAGAATACGGAAGGTCCATTTATGCCTGGGCGGAGCAAAATCCCGGCCAGGTTCAGCACCGCGTCGAATGGCAGCCGGGCGAATCCAAAACAGTCAATGTAAAGTGGCAGCTGCCGCAAAAGGAGTATGCTCATGAAGCGTTGCAAATTGCCGGCCTAATTTCTGAAACAGACGTGAGATACGGACAACGAACCGCGCAGTCTGCGTTCATAACCCTGTGTTTGGGCTATCCTCCAGCGGTTGATGATGCGATTACCCCCACACCTAAAGCTAAATGATGCGTGCTTGCCATTATGCGCAAAACCTAGCAGTCGCAAATCCAAGCCGCAGGTCCCATCCTTGAGACCTGCGGCTTGTGTCTTGTCCCCTGCAACCCGCAACTAACGACAACAAGACCACGCGACTATCCGACTACCTGACGGTCAACAGCGTCGGCGCTTGCGTAAACGTAGTGCTTGGATTGTAGTAATCGTACGTCGTCGAGCTGGGCGTCTGCGCTTTGAGCGGGAAACGCGCTTGCAAGTGATAGTTCAGCGTGATCGTTTTGCCGTACGCAAACTCTTCCAAATAAACGATGATCTGTCGCCCGGTCAACTCGTAGCGCGAAATCGTTTTCGCTTTCACCGCCGCTTCCAGGTCCTCGCTCATCACTGTAAAGCCCGGCGGCACGCCCAAATCGACCAGCGTCATGCGCGCCGTGCCTTGCTTGGTCAACGCAATCTTCGCGGTCACGCCCACTTGATCGTTCACCGCCAGCGACGTGCGATCGTACTTGACTTGAATATCGACCAGCTTATCTTTCTCTGGCATAGGCGGCACAGCCAACCAGGGCAAATAGTAATTTGCCGAGACTTGGTACGCCAGCGAACCCTTGCCATCGACCTTGAACGAAATCTGATTTGCGCCCGGCGTAATGTCGTCGAACGTGACGAGCTGCACCACGCCGGTATTTTCTTTGTTGATCGTGATCGCTTTGGCTTCGCGACCGTTCAGCGACACGCGCACCGTCGCATCGGTCACTGCGTCGCCGCCGTCGATCACGGACTGCACGAGCGCGCGCAGCGCAAGAATCGTCGCTTGCGTCGAACCCCAGGTCCCGCGCGGGTCTTTTTTCTGCATGAGATACGTCAGCGCGCGCTGCGCCGATTCGGGATTGGTCTTGGCGCGCAGGAACGCGTAGGCGGCAAGACTCGTCGTTTCGATGTTGCCATAGACGCCGTACGCGCCGGTGAACGAGCCGATCTTGGTCGGGTAATACGTGCCATCACCCTCGGCGACCTTGATCTGATCGAGCCGCGCCAGCGCGTCGCGTGCAGCTCCGTCATTCGGATCATAAGCGACGAGCGCGTTGGCGACCATCGCCAGCGTGTAACCATCGGTCGCGCGCGCCGCGTTCTCCTTGATGTAATTAATCGACCGCATGACGCGCGCATCGTCCTTCAATCCACTTTCCAAAATCGACCATGTGACGTACGCCGTGAGGGGCAAGGGATCGCTGCCGCCGCTCGCGGGCGCGTCCCACGAGTACGCCGCGCCCCACGTCCCATCCTGCTTTTGCTGCGCGAGCATCCAGTTGCGCGTTCGCGTGATGAGCGCGGGATCGATGGGGTACACCTTCGCCATATCGCTGAATTCGAGTAAGCCCTTGGCGCTGAGCATGATGCTCGCGGGTGGTCTGCCATAGAGCGAGAATCCGCCGCCTTGTACCTCAAACGTGAGCAAGCGTTGATAACCGAGCGCGATATAATTCTCTGCCTTCATCTGAATTTCGGGCGATGCTTGCTTGGTTGCTTTCAAGTAGTTGAGCACGAGAACATTTGGGAACGTCACCGACGTTGTTTGCTCAAATCAGCCAAAGGGCATACGCAGAATCGAATCGAGACCGTCGACGACTTGGCTCATCACGCCCGGATAAACTTTCACTTCGAGACGCGTCGCGCCTGGGATGGCCGGCGCGGGAATGTCGATAGTTTGCGCTGCGCCATCCTTGAGCCAGTTGCTCTGCGACGCTTCGATGGATTTGCCGTCGGGATAAACGCGAATCTCGCGTTGAATCGCATCCGACATTTTTTCGCCGAGCGCAGTCACTTTAAGTTTCTGCATTCCGAAACTCGTCGCCTTGATGCGGAAATAGACCACGTCGATGTCGTTCGACGCAATCGACAAGGTCTTCTCTGCTTCATCTTGCAGCGTGAACCACGACTGTTGATCGATTTGCAATTTCACTTTTTGCGCTTGCGGCAAATAGTTATAGACCGCAACCGGAATCGAAATCTCGTCGTTCTGCGTTAGCGCCACCGGCAGATCGAGATCGACAAAGAAATCTTGGAACACGCGAATGCCGGTCGTCGCCGTTCCCAGTTCGCCTTTTTGCGATGAGGCAGTCGCGGCGAGTCGCCAGGTCGTGATCGAATCCGCGAGCGGAATATCGAGCGTGACGGTCCCGTTTTCGTTCGTGATGGCTTGCGGATTAAAGTACAGTGTCTCTGGGAAGTACTGACGCAAGCGCGGCGCTTCGGTTCCAGTTTGTTGTGCTTGGCCAGCAACCGGTGTCGCGGCAAGTGCAGCGGGCATCGGCGCGGCGGTTGGCGCAGCAGCTAGTCCAGACTGCTGTACTCCACCAAACGTCTTTTCCAAACTCTTGAACGCATTCGAATCGCTCTGACCTGGGAATGGCGTTGGCGCGGCCGCGCAACCGGTCAGATACGCGGGCGGGATATACATCCCAGGGTTGCCCATCACGCGCAAGAACGGTCCTGCGCTTGGCATTAGCGCGAGCAAAATCGTTGCGGGGATGAAGAGCAGAACGATCAAGATCGATGCGATACCGGGCGTGGTTTCTTTTTGCACGAAATAACCCATGCCCATGAGTGTCACGGCGGCGATACCCGCGAGCCACGTAATAATCACGGCGACTGCGGTCAGGTCGCTAATGCTCGTCGCACGCTGCGCGACGTACGCAAACAGCGCGAGAAAAACAAAGTATGCGGCGAGAAGCAACAACGCGCCTTGCAGCCAGCGGTCGCGTTTGACGATGGCATAACCAACCAAAATACCAAACGCGATCAACCAGGCGAGAAAAACGATGGCGACGAGAATCACGCCGAATTTCGCTTGCACGAACAGTCCGCCGATGATGGCGATGCCGCCGACGAAGAACGGCGACGCGACGCAGTAGACCAAGAGTCCCGCCATCCATGCGCCCAACGATTTGCCCAACACCTTGCGCGCATGTAGACTTGCGATGACTAGCCCGATGAGAACGAGCGGCAGAATCGACATGAACAGTCCAAGCCAGGCGGCGAGATTGTTAAAGCCAGTTTTTTGCGCCTTGTTCGCGGCATCGATTTTCTCCGGCTGCGAGTTCGCGCGCAAAACAAAATCGATGGGCGTTGCGTTTGCCCATGCCGCGCGCGCCGATTGGTTTTGCGCGGCGCGTACATCGGCGGGGATCGCCGTCGGTTTCGGCGCGACCACTTCGGGCAGCGAGAATCCCTTGACCTGATATTTCGGTTCGAGCAATTCTTGCTGCAAGAGGAAATACAACTTGGCGAATCCTGGGTCTTGCTCCGCCATCGCAAACACGGCTTCGTCAACGCCGGTCACGCCGAGCGCGGATTGAACGCCTTTGCCCTTTGAATCCGTCACGGTGAACGTAACCTTCGACGGATCGCCGGGACGATACACATCGCGGTCGGCTTTGATGGCGACATTCAACTCGCTCGCTTGCTCGACGACGACAATGCGCGTGTCGCGCGTAATGGTGCTGTCGCGTTCGACTTGGTACGCGTGCAGTTGCAGTGTGCCGATCAAATCCGGCGTCACGTCCACATCGATGGTGGCGCGACCGTTGACAATGTCCGCCGTGCGTGTCGAGAGCGTTTGCTTTTCCTTGATGATGTCGAGATAGACGGAACCAATGCTGCCACCGGTCAATACGTCGAGGTGCATCGTATTGCCGACTTGGTACGTCGCTTGGTCGGGACGCAGCAGGACCTGGCTGGCGGTGGTGTCGCTCGACAGCGTGATGCTGCGCGTCGCGGATCGACCCTTGGCATCGCGTGCCGTGATGTTCAGAATCGTGTTGCCACGCTGCGGCGTCAACCTGATTTGCGCGAGTCCATACTTGCCCGACTTGGTTGTGCCGACGTTTCCAATCGTCAGATCGGCTTCGAGGGGCGAGCCGTCGGGCAGGGAGGTGAGAACGTAAACGATGTTCTCGACGCCAGGAACGAGCTTACCGCTTTCGGGTACCGCATCGATGGTGATCGCATCTTTCGAAATCGCGAGCGAGAGCGACGTTTGCTCCATGTGATTCGCTTGATCGGTCACCGAAACTTCGAGACCGAAATCGGCGGTAGTTTTGTTCAGCCCGCTTGCCGCAAAATAATTTGGCAGCGTGAACGAGAACGCATACGCGCCTTGGTCGTCAGTCTTGCCGGTGATGTTGATCGTTTCCGCGCGCGCCACATCGTAGACGATGCCCTTGATCGTCACATCGCTTTTGGCGACCGGCTTGCCGAAAAAGTAATCGGCGTGAATCGTGCCGTTGACCTTTTCGCCGGGCAAATAATATCCGCGCTCGGTCTCCGCCGCCAATTTGAATTTCGGCAAGACGTACGGCTTGACCGTCACCGTCTTTTCCGATTTGGTGTCGCCCATGCTTGCAGTGATTTTGTACGCGCCCGAGTTGATCGTATCGGCAAGCGTAAAGTCGACGCTCGCAATGCCGTACGCCGAGGTCTGAATCGTCTTGCGATAAATCTTGTTGCCCTTGGGGTCTTCGATGAGAAATTCCAATGGCTGATCTTTCGCAGGCAATCGGTCGAGTGAGCCGAGCGCAAGTGCGCGCAGGTGAATGACCTGGCTGGGTTGGTAGAGCGGCTTGTCGGTCGTAATCAGTAATTTGTAATTGCGAACGACTTTGATCGCCCGCTCGATGTGGTCGCGCCCTGAACCCGAATCGGTTTCGATGACGAGTGTTTGATCGCCCGACACGTTGGACGGAAGTGTGAACGCGACGGGGACGCTGCCGCTCGCATCGGTCTTGCCGGAGTAAAGTGTCTGCGCGAATCCAATGCCTTTCGGTGCGAGCTTGACCGCGACGTTCGCGTTCGCAATCGGCGCGTTGGTGGTGTCATCGCGCACGACGACGCGGAGTGAGCTAGGATTGTCGGGGGCAAATTGCGTCGCGCCCAGCACAATCGTTTGCTGGTGGTCGAGCGCGAACTTGGGAAGATTGTAGGTGTACACGGTCGCCGCAATCATCGCGACGATGAGGAGGAGCATCACAGCCAACATGACGGCGATGCGGTGGAGCCAAAGAGCTTGGAGAAATGAGCGAACGGTGGTCATAATAGTCTCCTTGTCTTCTAGTCTTGTAGTCAATTAGTCATGTGGTCAATTGGGTTCGACTACCTGACTATCTGACTACAAGACTACACGACTATCCGTTACATTTCAAGAGCCAATAGTGTTACATTCGAAATAACCGTGGCATTCTGGAGAAAAGACGCGGAAAATGGGCGAAAAGTTCCGTTAGTCGGAGCAACCGTAGCGGGCAAGTGCAAGCAAAGCATATGAGGTTGTTTCGGTGTTGGTGTCGCCATCGGGTGTCTGAAGATCGCGATAATGAGTGTAAAAACCACCGTTCGAAGCTTGCATCTTTTTCAAGGTAGCCAACATAGCAGGAGCTGAGTTGTCTAGCGATGCGCTGATTTTGGAACCGACGTAGAGAGCCAAGGCAAGCTTGTACGTTTCGTATCGATTGTCTGTGAACGCCTTGTCTGGAAATCCAATCCCGTCGAATTTCTTTATCGCTTTGGCAAAGATGGCGCGCGCTTCGTTATCATCCCCTTGATTGTGTTTGTTCAGCGCGCCGAGAAATGCGAGATTGGAGTAGTCCTCCCAGTCGTCGAATCGCCTCACATTTGGCGACGGTTCATGCGATTCTTGCCACACTTTGTCTTGACCGTCATCCTCTATCGGAATATATTGCTCCACGTACGGCGGCCAGGCTACCGTTTTGCCCCATACAGTTTCGATTAAACCGTTCGTACTATGACCATAGCGTTGCAAAGAACCGGTTAGCGTCGCGGTCATTTCAGGTTGATTGAGTTGAGCGAACGCAAAAGCCGCCAACGCATTGTCGTTAGTTAGCCAATAGGTGTGCGGCGCAACCTGGGGCGACTCGTTGAGCAAACCCAGATTTGGATTGAATCGATCATGGAGATAGCCGAGACCACGCTGAATGGAAGAACATAAAGGGGAAACCGGTCCCGCCGGCGAAATCGTTTGGGCACGCGGCGCAGAACAAGCCACAAGCCAGGTCAGCAATAGAGCGATAAGGATTAAGAGAGCGCATGATTTTTCCATTGTTTTCAGAGTGGGATAATCTACTTGTTTCGATTCGCATCTGCCCAGGCATTCGTTTCTGCCAATAGTTAAACACGAATCGACATAAATTCAAGAATGATCGACATCCTGTTGGTTAGATGTAGCATGGGGATGTACTTATCCCCTGTTTTTCCTCTCCCATTGCTAACCAGATCGCGCTCTGGTTCCGCCAAGTATTCGATTTTGGGAAAACCCAAATTCGAGAATAGGTGAACATATGGGGCTGAGAATAGGGCTTGTTGCGGTCATCGTATTACTTGGCGTCGGGATTGGTTTTCTATCGTTCCAAACGGCAACTATCTCAACGTCGCCAGTGCTAGTGCCTAATACGGGGATCCTTTATCTTGCTCCGACTTTTCTCTTGCCTTTTGATGATACACCTGGCTCCTTTGCGGCATTGCAAGCGGAAGGCATTACGGTTTTGCATGATTTCAACGATTTGAAGCGTTTGGTGGCACAATCCAAGCCCGATGCTATCATTCTACACCAGTTGAGTTTGCCCAACGTTGACAAAAACTGGGTAGCAAGCCAGTATCGCGATGGAGTTATTATTGTCGCGATAAATGTTCCGATGACACAACTTATCGATTGGGTTGATGATCCAAGTCTGCGCGATACTCCTTGGTCAGAGAATTGGTACAAAAAGCCATTCTATGCGTATGTGGGAAGTAAGGCTGGATTTTGGGGAGGTATCCGAGCGGGCGGGAACAATAACATCAATGATGTAGAAGGTAACTTGCAACAGTTCATGTTCGCAATCAAATTGGCGATTCGGTTTCAAATTACCTTCTACTCCGGTTCCAATGTGTGACAGTGAGTGGATGCCTAGTCCAAAAGTGCCTGGGCGTCCGTGTGGTACGCCCGTGCCGAGTCTTGACAAGGTTCCTACTGCGGTTATCCTTCCAACCCTCACACCGATTCCGTTTGCTCGTACTATCGATTTGGGTCCGAACGTTCCATTACGGTGCAAGCGCGAGATAGTGATTCGTCGAAGCAATGGAGAGTACGAGAAATATCTCATTCCGTATGGTCGCGACCGTGCCGAATATACATCGACCTTAAAGCCAGGCGACGAAATAACATTTGAAGCATCGGTTGCCCCGGTGTTCCCGCCACCGATTCCCACCCGATTACCGGACGGAAGAGTTTTGTACGGACCGAAACCAACGTCCGTGTGTCCGTGACTAAAAACGCTGGCGCAGTCAATTCGACTGCGCCATTTTCTTTTCTTCCCTGATTTGCAAACCTATTCACCTTGACCCACAATCGCTTGCACGCGCCCAACCTTGCCGTCTTCCAGCATCACTTTGATTCCGTGCGGATGCTTGGGGCTGCTTGTCAAGATACGTGCAACTATGCCTTCGGTCAATTTGCCGCTGCGTTGATTTTGCTTCTCGACGATTTGCACGACGAGACCGGGTTTAATTTCACTGCGTTTGGGTACGGGCACAGGGTTCAACCTTTCCTGGGTCTATCCGCTGGAATATAAGGAATCAGCCCTTGGCGAAATGCTTCTTCCTGCGCGCCGCGCGGCGCATAGCGAATGTCCATCAAGAATCCATTGACGCTCAGCATCCACACCATCGGATTCTCGTCCATCATGCTGGGCAAACACCACCGCGGATCCATCTGCATCAGGTCGAACATTTTCCAAATCAATTGCGATTTCGCGCTGCCTGTGCTGGGACTGACGCCGAACAATCGACACAGGTCGTCCATCCGCATATGCGGTGTTTGCGTTTTGTCGGACAGGAAATTGACTCTGCCGATGGTGTAAGCAATAGCACACGCCCACACTTCGGGCTTGCCGCGCGCGATGGGCGAGGGACGTTTGCGCGCGAGCGCCGCCGCAAGTTGGCGACAAAGCGTGGCATACTCTTCGTTGAGATGTTCGTGGCACACCTTGTCGGTCAGCGCAACAACTGCATCATAGGTCGCGAGCATTTCACCGGGAACCGATTCCGATTTTGGCATCATTCTTCTCGTTTTCCTGGTAGGGGCGAGGTTGTCTCGCCTTACTTTGGGGGGATGACCCCGCCCCTACGAATCTCTAATCTCCCTCATCGCCTTCCCCACCAACTCGCGCACTATCTCGGTTGCATCGGGATTGGTGACGACGGCGTTCATCGCAAGGTCTGCCGCTTCATCGATTGCTACGTCGCTGAGCCATTGACCGACGAGCGATTGCTCCGCTTCGATGGCATTCACCACGGTTGGCGCAACACCGCCGATGTTGATCCACGCATTTGAGATTTCGTCGCCATCAAATTCCAACACGACGGCGACCGTCACCTGGGGCGATGCTTCATCGCGCGACCAGCCGGTGGCGACGAACGCGCCTTTGTCTTTTGGCGACATTTTGGAAAAGGCGATTTCGACGATGAGTTCGTCGGGCGCAAGTACGGTCTGGCGAACGCCTTTGAAAAAATCGTTGAAGGTGACCGTGCGTTCACCGCGCACGCTTTTCAATTTCACTTCTGCACCCATCGCCCACAGCGCGGCGACGGTCAAATTCGTCGAGAGTCCGCTCGCGATGTTGCCCACGACAGTACTTTTTTTGCGAATATCGGCATCGCTGAACATCGAACACGCGCGAACGAGAAGGGGAGCCAGTCGCTGCGCCAACTCCGATTGAATGATTTGGTCATGCGTGACGCGCGCGCCCAGTCGAACGTGATCGCCGTCTTCGCGAATGTAGTCGAGATTGGGGATTTCTCCCAGGTCGATCAAGTAGTTCGGCGTGAGAGTGCCTTGATCGATTTCGGGCAAGAGATCGGAGCCGCCGGCGATGACGCGCGCTTCGTTGGCATGTTGCGCAAGAAGCTGGGTCGCTTCGTCGATGGTCTGGGGGCATAGGCGTTGCGCTGTCATTGCGTCCTCGCTCGATTGCGGACCTTTGCCCACAACTGAGTTGTCGTCTCGCGATGTTCGGGATCGGGCTGAATTGCGCCGACCGGACAAAGATCTTCGCAGCGGCGACGCGGCAAATCGATGCATTCGACGCAGCGCCTCGGTTCGATATCGTAGGATTCCTCTTCGGTCACATACACTGCCCCGTTCGGACATTTATTGATGCACATTCCGCAGGATATGCAGATGGAAAGGATGCGATAAGACATCCAAGTTTTCTCCAAATTTTTAATCCGCGAATCTCCGCCAAAAACCCGTTTTCTCGGCGGATAGTCAAATCTAATTTGAAACGCTTTTCCAGAAAACGGGTTTTTAACTCCGCGAGATTTGCGGATTATTCTATGGGTTTTCGTAGAACTGTGCTAGACGCAAACGCGAAGAACGAATTAATTGCCAGGGGTGATGATCGCGTTCGGTGAGGGATAACATCGATTCCATTATATCCGGCGAGGGTGATTTCTGCAAAGGCGAAAAAAGACCCTAAAGGTTTCTTCGCCTGACCAATATCGATGTAAGGAAAGATGCGTTGATTGATAAAGATATTGGTCGAGAAAGAAACCTTTAGGGTCTCCCAGGGAATCTACAAATCCAGTTCCGCCACCACCATTCCGTTGCTCGGCGGATTCAATCGCGCGCCGAGCCGTTTGCACAAATCTTGCATCGGCAGATTGTCTTGCGAAATGTTCGCCACCACGCGACACAACTTTTCGTTGCGGGCGACCTCAAGCAATCGCCTTGCTAGTTCGGTGCCTAGTCCGTGACCTTGGAACGCATCGTTGACTAAAATCGTTAGCCGCGCAATGTCCACATCATGCGTGCGACTCAGGCGCGCAACCGCCATGATGCGCTTCTCGCCCGTCTTGCCATCTTCACTCTCGGCGACGAGCGCAATCTCGCGATCATAATCGTTGAAGCAGATACGCGACAAGCGTTCGTGCGCGACGCGTTGATTCAACATCATCGGATGGAGATAGCGCAGATAGACCGTGTGGTCCGACAAGGTTTCGTGAAACTTGATCATCAACGGTTCATCTTCAGGACGAATGGGGCGGAATGTGACGGGCATTCCTTGCGGACTGGTCCACTGCGTTACGTAGCGGGTTGGGTAGGGTCGAATTGCCAGCCGCGGCAATTGCTCGCGTGTTACCTCTGCGCCGTGAATGACCACACGCGCGTCCAGAGCGATGAGTCGTTCGGGCGAGGCGAGCAACGGGTTGATGTCGATCTCTTTGATCCAGCGTTGCTCGACGACGAGCTGCGAGAATCGTACCATCAACTGTTCCAATGCGATCAGATCGACGGGCTTGCGACCGCGCACGCCTTTCAACGCTTTATAAATTGTCGTGCGCTCGATCATGCGGCGCGCGAGCGTGGTGTTCAACGGCGGCAACGCCAGCGAACGATCTTTGAACACTTCGACGAGTTGACCGCCCGAGCCAAAGAGCAGCACGGGACCGAATTGCGGATCGATGCTTGCGCCGATGATGAGTTCGTACCCGTCGAGTCGAATCATCGGTTGAACGGTGACGCCGAGAAAGTTGGGCAAGTTGCCAACTTGCCCTACCGCGGCAACCGATTGCTTGATTGCGTTGAACGCATTCTTGACAGCGTTCGCGTCTTTGAGATCCAGTTGCACGCCGCCGACGTCGGTCTTGTGCGTGATCGTTTCCGAATAAAGTTTCAGGACGATAGGATAGCCGATTTCGTTTGCGTGCTTGACCGCTTCGTCTTCTGTTGTCGCGATGCGCGTTTCGACAATCGGAATGCCGTACGTCGCCAACAATTGTTTCGATTCAAACTCAGTGAGGATCGTGCGACCTGACGTGCGCACAGCGTTGATGATCTTTTCGCCTTGTGCGCGCGTTGAGTTGGTGTCGGTATCGACTTCGGAGGGAAGCACCGGCGTTTCGTACAAGCCGCGCAAGTTGTCGGTGTAGCGCCACATGTAATTGAACATGCGCGCTGCTTCGTCGGGATAACCGAACGCAGGAATTTTTGCGCGATTCAAAATCGCCGTGCCAGCCGCGACATCTGCGCCGCCCATCCAACTGGTGAAGAACGGTTTGCCCGTCGATTGCGCGTACTTTTTCAACTGTTCTGCCGTTTCGGTTGGATCGGTCATTGCCTGCGGTGTGAGAATCACGAGCATTCCATCGGCGTTGGTGTCTTGCGCTGCAATCTCCAACGACTTGGCGTAGCGTTCAGGACTCGCGTCTCCCAGGATGTCGATGGGATTGTTGTGGCTCCACTGCGGCGGAAGAATTTCGTTGAGTTTCTTCATTGTCTCTTCGGAAATGTCGGTGAGTTCGCCGCCGTTCATGATGAGCGCATCGGTCGCAATGACGCCAGGACCACCGGCGTTGGTAAGGATCGTAAGATGTGGACCCTTGGGCCGCGGTTGCTTGGCCAACACTTCTGCCATGTGAAACAGGTCGGCGATGGTGTTCACGCGCAAAACGCCGCTGCGTCGAAATGCCGCTTCCAAAACTTCGTCGGAACCGGTGAGCGATCCCGTGTGCGATGCGGCGGCGCGCGCCGCGCCTTCGGTCCGACCGGGCTTGATGACGATGATCGGTTTAACGAGTGCGACTTCGCGTGCGGCCGACAAGAACGATCGCGCATCGCCAATCGTTTCCATGTAGATGACGATGCTTTCGGTGCGCGGGTCGTCGCCGAGGTAGTAGATCAAATCGCCCCAATCCACGTCGAGCATCGAGCCGATAGAGATGAACGACGAAAAGCCAACGTTCTCACGAAAACTCCAATCGAGAATGGCGGTGGCGAGTGCACCTGATTGAGTGAGAAAGCCGACATTGCCAGGCCGTGCCATCGCGGCCGCAAATGTTGCGTTGAGTCCGGTGGTCGCGTTCATCACGCCAAGGCAGTTCGGTCCGATGATGCGCATCTTGCCGCGGCGCGCATGTTCCATGATCTGGCGTTCCAGTTCGACGCCTTGTGCGCCGATCTCCTTAAAGCCTGCCGAAATCACAACCGCGCCTTTTACTCCGGCATTCACGCATTCGCCGATGATGTTGGGTACTGTCGGCGCGGGCGTGACGATCACGGCAAGATCGACTTGCTCTGGCACGGCGGCGATGCTGGGATACGCTTTGATGCCGAGGATGCTGGGGCGTTTCGGATTGACGGGGAAGACGGTTCCGCCAAATGGATTGCTGATGAGGTTCCACAGAATTGTGCGACCGACGCTTCCCTGGTTTTCGGTCGCGCCGATGACGGCGACATTCTTGGGCGCAAAGATCGCGTCGAGCGGGCGTGGCTCGTAATGGTAAATGTCGTGCGCGGGTTCAAAGGTGGGTGCAATGGGTTTAGTCATATAGAGTCTCCTAAAAATAGGACGCGGACAAACGCGGACAAACGCGGATTTCGATTTTAATCAGTGTCATCAGTGTTTATCAGTGTCCAATTGAAATTTTCGGATCAAAGCAAAAAAATCACCCGCAAGCGCAATCCTAGCGAGAGATTGCCGAGGCGGGCAGGTTGAGCGCGTCATCACGTTTCGATTTGATTATATTGCTAGTTGCAAATTCTGGCAAAAAAAGGAACAACAGCGAATTGAGAAATAAACGAATTGCTATTGACCATAGAGGGCTGATAGCAAGTCGAGTTGCTGTGGAAAAAATGCAAAAGGCAGAGAGGTGTGGTATAGTATTGGCAGGTTGATTAGCAGCGGTCCCAGCGGAAGGTGCAGTGCGGCAGAGTACCGGTAACATCATCGCAATTAACCTGGCAATTGAATCGTTCGGAATCTACAGTGGGTGAACAATCGCCGACGCGCGGATTTTTGCGTGTGCGGCGATTTTGCGTTCTAGGGCATAACCATTTCTCCGATTCCCAAAATATGACACGCATCCCATTTTGCATAATACCAGAGCCAGACAGGAGCTTATGCAGAGGATGAGCAAAGGATGGGCAAAGGATGAGCGAAGGATGAGTATAGGATGACTAGCGGAAGATTGGAAAATCATTCGTATAGTCTTGAACGCCACAAGAAGCAAGTAGGGAGGAGCTAGGTAAGAAGTAGGTAAGAAGTAGGTAAGACGAAAGTAAGGAAAATTGGCAAAAAGCGATTATTGCTATGGGAAAATGGCGCATGACAGCGTGGATACGCCAAATTTCGTAGATTGGTCTCATTTTGGTTAAAGAAGCTGTCATTTGTTGCCTTACTCGCAACAAACGCAGCTTATGGTGGTGGCAAATCTTTTGGAGGTTTGCCATGCCACGCAAAGCGAATCAGGCTCGGTTGGAAAATTTACAACAAGCGATTGCTCAACACCCCGGCAAGCGGGCGGGCTTTTTCTCGCGTTTGTTCAATTGGTCCAGGGAAGAGGTCAGTCGTAAATTGGTCACGCTGAACGACCGAAGCATTTTGGTTTCGGAAGATAAGCATGGTGGGCTGTGGCCCTTTGACAAGAATTCAGCTTGATAGGGAAAACTCGTCGGCGAATGTCACGTTATTTTTGTCTTTGGTATGGTATGTTAGCCGCAAAGACAACAGATGAGGGAAACTGGGATTATGGGCGAACGATTGGACAAAAAGATCGACAAACTGGATGACTTGAAGTATCTCCTGCTCGATCATCCGGAAGGATTGACCAAAGCGGAGATCGCACGACGGCTGGGTGTGCATCGCTCGACGGCGGCGGAGTACATCGATGATCTGACAGAACGAACGACTTTGTATGAACCATCGCCGGAACGGTATGCGATCAATCGTGATACATACAAGGTCGAGGTTGAATTGACGATGCACGAAAGTCTGGCGCTGCATCTCGCCGCGCGTTTGTTGACGACGCGCACCGACAAGCATAATCCGCACGCGGCGACCGCGCTCCGCAAATTGGGTGAATCGTTGGACAAGCTTGCGCCGTTGATTAGCGAGCACCTGGGTCGATCGGCGGATGTATTGGATGATGCTAGCCGTCGCCGCGATCCAGTTTTTATGCACGTGCTGGAGACGTTGACGCGCGCATGGTCGCTGGGGCGCAAGGTGCGTCTGACGCATCAGATGGACGATGGCAAGGTTTTCGAGTATGACTTTGCGCCGTACTTTATCGAGCCGTATGCGGTTGGACGCACGATTCATGTCATTGGGTTGCGTGTGCCGCCGAATGCAGTGCGAACGTTCAAGATCGAGCGGATTCGCACGGTGACGTTACTCGACGCGCCATACAAGATTCCGCCCGATTTCGATCCACGCGAAATGCTCAAGGATGCCTGGGGCATTTGGTACACCGAACACGAACCAACGCAAGTGGTGTTGCGCTTCAATCGACAGGTGGCGGAACGCGTGCGCCAGACCCAGTGGCATCACAATGAGCAAGTGCGCGAAGAAAGCGACGGCTCCGTGATCTGGCAAGCGCGGATTGCCGAGCCGCAAGAAATGCTGAATTGGATTCGTGGCTGGGGGGCGGATTGTGAAGTGTTGGAGCCAAAGAAACTGCGACTAGAATTGGTGGGAGAAGTGAAGCGGATGGCACAGATGTATGATGTGATGAAGCAAAGAGAGATGCCGTTGTATTTGCGACTTTGGGCAAAAGCAGACCGCAAGAGTTTACGTTTGCATCGCCTCTTATATCACATGCTCGATGTTGGTTGTGTTGCCAAGACACTATGGGACACAGCGATGCCTGATGAATTCAAACTATTCATGGCAACGACATGCGGAGTGAATCCTGAAGATGCCAGTCGGCTAGTCGCGTATTGGGCAGCGCTCCACGATTTGGGCAAGGCGAGTCCCATCTTTCAATGGCATTCCCGTTTATCTAATGACCTGAAGCGTGTAATTAAACCAGAATTACTCGCGGCGGGAGTGAAAATTCCGCAGTGGATTTCGGATGCAACGACGCGTCATGAAATTATTTCGGCTTGGTCGTTGACCACACAAGGCGGCAAAGGACTGTGGAAAGACGAATTCGATGCAAGTTGGGCAAAGAAGATTGCGGCTATGATTGGAGGACATCACGGCGAATTTCCAAAAGCGGACGCGCTGTCCTCCGCGCAATTGCCAGATCTTCATCGCGGTGATGCAGACTGGGATACGCTGCGCGCAGAATTGTTTGTGCAGGTCAAACGCATTTTTGCGCCGCCCATTCTACATTTTCGAGACGATTTGAGCCAAGAACAAGAAAATCACTGGCTTGCGTTGATTGCCGCGTTCATTTCGATTGCAGATTGGATTGGTTCGGATGAAGAATTCTTTGGCTATGTGCAGGACGAACAGGATTTGGAAGAATACCTCGAACGCTCGGAGGTGTCGGCACGTGCGGCAGTTGCGGCGGTGGGCTTTGCGGGCGAGTTGGCGGCATTGGAGACAACAGATTTCGAGACATTGTTCCAACGCCAACCACGCGAGCTGCAAGAAAAATTTTTACAGGCAACACAGGAATTGAACGCACCCGCGTTGGTGATTCTCGAAGCACCGACGGGCATCGGCAAAACGGAAGCGGCATTGTATCTCGCGGATCAATGGAACCAAAAACACCAGGCGCAGGGGATATATGTAGCAATGCCAACGATGGCGACGAGCAATCAGATGCACGGACGTGCGGCGGAATATGTGGCAAAACGTTATGGCGCGAATGTAGAAACATTGCTAGTACACAGCCAAGCCGAGTTGAAAACGCGCGAGGCGAAAAGTGAGACACGCGAGTCTTTTGAAGACAGCGCGACACAAGAGAGTGAACAAGGACAAGCGCGCGTCACAGTGCGCACCTGGTTCTTGCCGCGCAAACGTAGTCTACTCGTGCCGTTTGGCGTGGGAACGGTGGATCAAAGTTTGATGAGCATTTTGCAAACGAAACATTTTTTCGTGCGGCTTTTCGGACTAGATCGCAAGGTGGTCATCTTTGATGAAGTTCACGCCTACGACACATATATGACCGAGTTGTTCAAACTGCTTTTGAAATGGCTGCGCGCCTTGGACGCTTCTGTCATACTGCTTTCGGCAACGTTGCCCGATGCGACTCGGCGCGAACTCGTCAAAGCTTACGCGGGGAGTGCCAATTTGCCAGAAGCGGACTATCCGCGTCTGACGATTGCACGTGGAAATGGAACGGTCGAAACTGTACATTTGCCAAAGCCCGCAGCGCGCCACTTGCAATTGGATTGGATAGAACGCGATGTAGATACAATTGCGGCGCGGGTCAAGCGCGAGATGGAAAAGGACGGGTGCGTTGCCGTCATTTGCAACACCGTGGAACGCGCGCAGTATGTGTATGAAGCAATTCTGGCGTCACAGCCTGGCTGCGCGCCCGAAAACATTTTGCTGTTCCACGCGCGCACGCCGCGCATTTGGCGGAGTACAAAAGAAGGAGTCGTTCTCGAAAAATTTGGTCCACCCGAAAAGAGTGAACGTCCAAACAAAGCAATTGTCGTCGCAACCCAAGTGATTGAGCAAAGTTTGGATTTGGATTTCGATGTGATGATTAGCGAACTTGCGCCGATTGATTTTCTCATTCAGCGCGCGGGACGCTTGCAGCGGCATGACCGGGGAACGCGCGATTTTCCAGACCGCCTTGTGATTGCCTTTTCACTCAAACCAGACGGTACACCCGAATTTGAAAAGGATACTTATATCTATCATCCTTTCACATTGTTGGGAACGTATTTTGCGCTGCGTCATCGTTCGGAATTGAATTTGCCCGATGATACACCGCACTTGATAGAGCAGGTATATGGAACAGAATCGATTGAGGAAATTTCGGAAATTGAAATGGCGATGTTGATAAAGGCGCATGATGATTTCAAGAACGAGAACGAAAAGGAAAAACGCGAGGCGCGCGCAAAATTAATCCCCGAACCCAATGATTATCAATTCAAGTACGGCGCGAACTTGGATTTGGATGAGGATGACCCGACGCTACATAAAGCGTTTCGTGCGTTGACACGGAATGATGATCCTGGCTTATCAGTTCTCTGCTTGCATCGCACGGTGCGCGGGCTTGCGCTCGAACCGAAAGCGGGCAGCCCGACGTTCGACGAGAACGCCGAACTCTCACCCGAACAGGTGAAAGATATTTTGTTGGGCGTCGTGAACGTACGCAAGCACAGAGTGGTGGACCATTTCCTGGAACGCCATGATATGCCCGCCACATGGCGCAAGAGCCACGCGCTGCGTTATCATCAGCTCGCGATTTTCGAGCATGGAGCATATGATGAAATTCCCGAACTGCAACTGCGCTTGAGCGAACCATTGGGTTTGCAATACATTGATCGCAAGGAGGTAAAATGACCGTTTCGTTTAATTTGTTGAACGACAAGTGGATTCCCGTCCTGCGGCGCGCGGGCAAGCCGCCCGAACTGCTCTCACTGCGCGAGACCCTGAATTACGCACCGGCGTGGCTTACGATTCACGCGAGTTCGCCATTGACGACAGCCGCGCTGTATCGTCTCTGTCTCGCCGTTTTGCACGCGGGACTGCGCGGACCTGAAAACCCCAAGCAGTGGAAAAAATGGTGGAACGACAAACGCTGGGACAAACGGTTGGACGTGTATCTGGACGAATGGACGCCGCGTTTCGAGTTGTTTGGCAAGCACGCGTTTTGGCAGGTAAAGGAAGGTGTGCTGGATAAAGATGATGCGGCGATGTTTTTGGAGGTGGGCGTGGACCGAAATATGGGAACGCTCTTTGACCATCGCACTGCGCTCAATGCGGCTCCGCTTTCCTTGCCCCAAGCTGCACAGCGGCTCGTGATGACACAAACGTTCAAGTTGGGTGGCGGCGTCAGCCGCGGCGGATTCAAAAACTTTACTCATGCGCCTTGGGCGAGCGGCATCGTCTTTTTCGCGGAGGGCGACACGCTCTTTGAAACACTGACGTTGAATCTGGTGGAGTATCCTTTACGCACATCGGTTTTCAAGTACCAATCCGATAATGCCAAAGAGGACATTCCCGTTTGGGAACGCGAGGACCCATTCAAGCGCAAACATGACACGCCGCGCGGTTACGTTGATTATTTGACATGGCCGAGTCGGCGCATTCGGCTGCTGCCGCCGGTCGAGACAGAGGAAGGTTGGCGCGTCACGCGTGTTCAATTCGCGCAGGGCTTGGCGCTGCCCAAGGGCAAAAATGCCGAGGACGCTTTGCAAGACCCTGCCAAGTGTAATCGTATCAACGAAAAACCAAAAGGCACTCAGCAGCCGGTCACGCCCCTGCGGTTTGAAAGTGGTCGCGCGCTCTGGCGTGATAGTTCGATGCTCTATGACTGGCGTGACAAGAATTTGCATCGTCCGCATGTGTGCAACTGGATAAGTGTACTCGCAAATGAAACGGGTGTGATTGACCATGCGCGCAGTTTGCGGCTGATGGGATTCGGGATGGCGATAGGCGATCAAGCGGCAAATATTCTTTTTGCGCGTGCCGAACGATTGCCTTTGGCTGTTTCATTTCTATCGAATGAAGGGTTGGTAAGCGCGTTGAGCGACGTGACCAAGATGGCGAACGACACAGGCGAGGCGTTGGAACGCGCGCTGTACAAGTTGGCGTCGGGTTTGGCGGATGTCAACTATAACCCATTTGGCGGCGAGAAAAAGGACCAAGACGCGGAGGAGAAACCGCGTGCGCGCAAAGCAAAAAACAAAAAGGAGGAAACGGCGGAGGAAGAAGAAGAACAAGACAAGAAACCGAAAGCGGACGAGAAACTTGTCAAGCTTGTCAACGCCTGGGGCGTGGACGCGCGTTTCTGGGATGCGCTCGAAAGTGAGTTTGAAAAACTCGTGTGGGCGTTGGATCACGCGCGTGACGATGAACAAGGACGCGATGCCGCGCGTGTCGCATGGCAGCATGCACTTCGGCAAACCGCATTTCAAACGTTTGACCTCGCTCAAGAGTATGCGGGCGACAGCGCGGGCGCGTTGCACGCAGGTGTGGACGCGCGCGGTTACTTGGCGTGGCAATTGGGACGTATCTTGCCTCAGATGAAATCGGTTCAAGAGGAGGAACTGGATGAACGAAGAACATGACCATGATTTCATAAACTATCTCCAGATTTTGGAGAAGAGTAACAATCGCGCCGCGCTCGCGGCATTGCGACGCGGCTTGGGCAAACCACCTGGCAGCGAACCGCTGATGTATCCGTACATTGTTCCTGAATTGGAAGCGATGCCCGTCGAGGACGAAGCACCGTACTTTTTGGTGGCGTCATTGTTTGCGCTGCATCCACAATCTGCGCGGAACGAAAATCTGGGCATACATTTACGCAAATTGTGGCGGCAAAGCGGTGCTGATGAGCCACCGCCGAATATCGAACGTCGTTTTGTGATGTTGCTCGCGGCGCATCCAAACGATATGTACAAATTGATTCAGCCCATCGTGAATTTGCTGAAGGCGGGCACTGTGCCGTTGGATTGGTATCAACTCTTGTATGACCTAAAGCGCTGGCAGAACCCTGACACGCGCAGCGATGTGCGCCGCGCGTGGGCGTACCAATTCTGGAAACGCGAAGCGCAAAACAAAATCAAATCTCAACTCGAAAGGAGTCAATAACCATGTTTGTCGAATTTCACCTTCTCCAGTCGTTCGTGCCGTCGAATTTAAATCGCGACGACAACGGCTATCCCAAAAGCGGCGTGTTCGGCGGCGCGCGCCGCGCGCGCATTTCGTCGCAGTGCATCAAACGCGCGATTCGTACCTCCGACGTTTTCAAAAGCGAGATTCCCACAGGTGACGGAGGAACGCGCACGCGGCGGATGATGGAGCTATTTCAACCACGTTTGAACAAGGCGGGAAAAAAAGAAGCAGAAATTGAAGTGGTTGTGAAAGCGTTTACCACCGCATACGCGGGTTTGGATGACAAGAATAAGGATCTGAGCAGCGTGCTGGTGTATTTGAGCCGAGAAGATATTGACGCAATGACGAATGCGATGTTGGAGAATTGGCAAGCGATTTTGGAATCTGTGCCAGAGAAGGACGGCAAACGACAGTATTCCAAGGATGCATTCAAAAAGGAAAAACATCCCATTCACGTTGCCATCAAAGCACTTGAAGCACAAACTGCACAACGCTCCAGCGCACCCGACATTGCACTGTTCGGGCGAATGCTCGCAGACAATCCCAAGTTTGCCCTGGACGCCGCGTGTGTCGTCGCCAATGCTACCTCAACGCATGCTGTTCAGGAAATGGAAGTGGACTATTTTACGGCGATGGATGATGAGTTACCGAAAGGTGAGCAAGGCGCAGGGCAAATCAATCTGACGGGGTTTAACAGTGCGTGTTACTATCGCTATGCGTCCATTGACAGGGAACAGCTGAAATTGAATTTGCGCGGGCAAGGATTGACCGACGCGGACAAGGATGTATTGCGCGGCACGGTGAGTGGCTTTATGCGCGGACTGACAGAAGTCGTGCCAAGTGGAATGAAGAATCGCTTTGGGCAACATAATCCCCCCGATTTTGCTCTCGCAGTCGTTCGCACGAGCGGACCCGGATGGTCGCTGGCGAATGCATTCGAGAGTCCCGTAAATGTCGAAACGGGATTGATGCCCAGGTCAGTTTCCAAATTGGACAAGTATTGGAACGATTTGACGCGGGCGTACGGCAGCCAGAGCGTCAAGCGCGCCGTGTTTTGTCTCGTCAATTCCGACTTAGAAGCGCAAGTGAAGCATTTATCGGACAAGGTGAGCAGTTTTGAGGAATGGCGCGCAACAGTGCTGGCGGCATTGGACGAAGGAGACGCGAACGCATGAACACGCTGTTACTGCGACTGGTGGGACCGATGCAGTCGTGGGGCGTGGCGAGCGATTTCAAAGAGCGCGATACATTACGCGAACCGTCCAAAAGCGGCGTCATTGGTTTGCTTTGCGCGGCATTGGGCAAACCGCGCGCGGAAAAACCGAACGATGGATTTGCGACTCTTGCCGAATTGTCAGACCTTGTGATGGGTGTACGCGTGGACTGTTGTCAGTGATACAATAAAATGACCCAATTATGATCAACCGGGATGGGACATATATGATCGTGTAAAATGTCCCACTTCTAATCGGAATAATGCCCCACTCCGTATCGTCATCTCATCCGTTAGGTTGTGGTATGCTTCT
>JACRMI010000131.1 GCA_016215025.1 Chloroflexota bacterium | reverse complement strand
GCGATAATGGGCACATCGCGAAATTTCTTACAGTCCGGTCGTTCGTGTATCGAAATTCTCTCACAATTTACGGCACATGCACAACGTTTTCTGCTTGTCAATAGGGAATGTAAGTTTTTGTCAAAAGTCTCAATCAGTTCATTGAGAATCTTGCCAAGTTTATGAATTTCATATCGGGATTGACCATTGTTAATGATAAGACGATGTCAGATGATACACCGCTAGAAACAAGCACGCCAATGTTGTTTGATGTCTCAATGATTCCCCTGTCAAATACTCGGCTGGAAGCACACAAGGCATGGATACGAGGAGATGAAGAATCCCAGATAGCTCACTTTCTTCAAGACGTTGATTTTACTAGTTACCGGGAGAAAGTACTAGAAAGAGGTTTGCCCTGGGGTATGAGCGCAATTAGCAGATTCCTTTCTAACTTAGCCGTGGAGCGTGGTATTAGTCTTCCTTCTGGTCTCGAATATTTACCATCAATTATCAAATACGGCGTTCCGCATCCTCTTGCTTGCCGTTTCGTTCGTATGGGCTTTTCGCGTTCTGGAGCGAAGAAAATGCTTAAACTTCTTTTCAGAAGTGATCCATTTCAAAATGTGCTTGGAATTGAAAATTTGACCATTGATGATTTTAGTTGGAGTCACGATACTGCTCTTTTGCTTTTACAAAAGCTCGAAGAAGAGGATTTTGCAAATCTGCAATTGTCAACTGAAGACATGGAGAAAATAAGAAAAATCCAAAATCCTGATCATCAATAATTGTCAGGAGAGTTGCTATACATGTGTGTAACACACATCACTTTTTACTTTCCACAACTTCCAAAGGAGGAAGAACCATGAAACTGATCGACCTCACGATCCCGCTCGGCATTCAGACACCGGCGTGGCCCACGTACGAACCGCTCCAACTCAAGTATTTCAAGCGCCTGGCTCCCAACGGCGCGAACGGGCAACTGCTCACGCACTCCAATCACCTCGGCACGCACCTTGACGGCGAGATTCACTTTTACACGCCGGGCAAGGATATTGCGTCGCTCGACCTCAACGATTTCCTCGTCGGTCCCGGCGTGGTCGTCGATCTCTCGGACATCGCGGGCGATTACGACATCTACACCTCGAAGATGGTCGAAGACCGCGTGGAGGTGCGCGAGGGCGACATCCTCATCATTCACACCGGCTATCATCGCTATGGCTGGGATCAACCGCTCGCCGACGAAGTGCGCTACATGGTCAAGCACCCCGGTCCCGACCGCGAATTTGCGGAATGGGCGAAGCAGAAAAAAATCAAATGGATCGGCGTAGATTGTGGCAGCGCCGATCATCCGATGAACACGATCATTCGCAATTGGATGCCGCGCCAAGCCGCCGAAGCGGAAAAACATTTCAAGAACAAGTACGGCAAAACTATCGAAGAAGTTTTCACCGACGACAAGTATCAACTGATGCACATTGAAATGTTTCCGTATCATATCATTCACCTTGAATGCGCGGGCGGCGACATTGATCTATTGTTGAATCAGCGCGCGACGATTGGCTGCTTTCCCTGGCGTTTTGTGGATGGCGAGTCGTGCATCTGCCGCCTTGTCGCATTTGTCGATGACGATCAGTACGCGGCGCTGATGAAAAAGAAAGAGTCGATGGCGAAAACGAAATTTGGCGATATGGTTGCTTCTTGTAAAATCGTCGGCTAGTCATATAGTCGAATAGTCTCGTAGTCAACTAATTATTGGACTACTCGACTACACGACTATTCGACAAAGGAAATGTTATGCTTCCTACTCCCGGTCTGCCTTCTTTCGATTACATCAAACCATCGTCGCCGAGCGAGGTGACGAAATTATTGCTCAAGCACGAAAATGCGGCGCGCTTGTTCATGGGCGGTACCGATGTGTTCGTGCGAATGCGCGATGGGTTCATGTGTCCGAAAATTTTAATCGACGTGAAACGCTTGCCCGGCATGACGACGATCAGCTTCAGCAAACGTAAAGGTTTGACGATTGGGGCCGGCGTCGATATGAACACGATCGCGCGTCATCCCGCCGTTATCGAAAATTATCCGCTGCTCGTGCAAGCGATTGAGAGCGTTGCATCCTACCAACTGCGCACGCGCGCGACGCTGGGCGGCAATTTGTGTAACGCCTCGCCCGCTGCCGATACTGCACCCGCCGCGCTTGTGCTCGATGCGAATCTTGTGTTGTGTGGACGACGCGGCGAACGCGTGGTGCCGATCCAAGAATTCTTTCTCGGTCCTGGCAAGACGGCGATGAAACCTGGCGAGTTTTTGTCGCGCATCGAAATTCCGCCGATGCCCGCGCAACGAGGCGCAGTCGGTCGCTATCTCAAACTTGGGCGCAACGCTCACGGCGATTTGGCAATCGTCGGCGTTGCGGTGCTGGGTTATCCCGATCGAAAGACGATCTCCGGTTATCGTTTTCGCCTTGCGCTTGCATCGGTCGCGCCCACGCCCATTCGCGTGCCGGAAGCCGAATCGACTCTTGCTAATGCGCTCATCACAAGCGAGACCATCGGCTGGGCTTCGAATGCCGCGATGGAGACGGCGAAACCTATCGACGATGTGCGGTCGAGCGCAGCATATCGCGAGGCGATGGTGCGTGTGCTCACAAAGAGAGCTATCAATGACGTGTGGAGTACGTTGAACAAAACGTAAAGCGCAAAACGTAAGGAGGCAGCGATGCGCGTGAATCGAAAAATCGCGTGTGAAGACTTCCCTTGCACCGATGTCAAACACGAGTGCTTTATCGTTCCGAACGTCGAGGTCAAGCCCGACGATGTTTCGATCATTTTGATTGCCGAAGCCGCACCGCCTGACCCAGCGGATTATTACTACGCCAAAGGTAATCCGCTCTTCCAGCAAACGACGGTGCAAGCGTTCAAAGATGCGGGCGCGGACGTTTCGACCGTGCGCGACATTCTGAACCTGGGCGTCTATCTCACGACGGCGGTCAAGTGCGGCAAGACCGTCTATGGCATCGCAACGAGTACCGTCAAGGAATGCTCGTTGCTGTTGGAAAAAGAACTCGCGCTGTTTCCGAACGTCAAGGCGTTCTTGCTCATGGGCGATGTCGCGATACAAGCGGTAAATGATATCGCGCGGCGAGCAGGGGACAAACGAGTGATTCCGGCTGGCTCGACGTACAAGATTCGCGGCGACAAATATTTCTGGAAAGGCAGGCGATGCTTTCCATCGTATCTGCAAGCGGGTCCGAGTTTCTTTGTCGAAAAGAGCAAACGCAAGATGATTGCGATGGACATTGGTGAAGCATTGCGCATTGTGTGAAAACGTAGAGCGCAAAGCTTAGGAGCAGATTGTGACGGAGATTGTCAAGCGGATATCGATTACCGCACCTAAAGACAAGGTATGGAAGACGATTGCCGATTTCGGCGGCGTCGCTAAATGGGCACCTACTCTCGCAGAATCTCATTCTATCGGAGCGAGTCAAGGCGTTGGCGCAAAAAGAGCGCTTACGCTTCACTCCGGTGAAGTGACCGAGGAACTTGTCGTTGCATGGGACGAAGGGCATAGTTTTACTTTTGAAATTCCTGCTGGTCTCAAGCCAGTTGAAACATTGAGCGAGACTTGGGCAGTAGAAAGCATTGCCGAAGACGCTCGCGTCACGGTAAGAATGCATTACAAACCGCGCTGGGGATTGGGTGGAATCATTCTCGATTATCTTGCAATAAGACCAACTTTATCCAATTTGCTGATCCAAAACCTGGCTGGTCTCAAGTATCATGTCGAGACTGGCAAGAATGTGACCAAGACAACCGATCTGCCTGTATCGGCTGTGACATAACCTTCTCGCGATCATCTATGACGTTTTCCGAATCGCGGGAATCATCATGCGCTATCAAGAACTGATGTGACACGCGATCGATCCAATTGTAAATAAACTGAAATAGGAGAGAGCAATTGCTTCCCTGGCTTGGTGAACAGCTCGTTCAAATTTATGGTCCGTTTCGTTTATTGACCTCGAATCTGTTCCTGATCGGATTGGGAACGATCTTCGCAGGTGTCTCCGCTTGGTATTTGCTGCCGCGATTCTGGGATCGCCTCCCAAGAGATCGCGGTCGCGCGCATGCGGTCGGCGCACAGCAAAGCGTTGGCAAACCGGTCAGCGCGGGAATTATTTTCATCCCGATTTTTCTCGTCCTGGGATTTTTGATCATGCCGATGCAACTGCGCTTTATCGCAATCGCGCTCGGCGTGTTTCTAGCGATGCTGGAAGGATACATGGACGACCGGAGCCAAACGGGATGGAGTGAATACAAGTTGGGCGCGATCGATTTGGCGATTGCTTTGCTCGGCGCGATTGCGATCTGCCAATTTGAGACGATGCAGCTTTGGCTGCCGCTGATCAAGACTCCAGTGTCAGTCTCGCCATGGATTTTCATACCGCTTGCGACCGGATTGATCTGGCTGACCATCAATGCGACGAACTGCACCGATGGTGTAGATGGACTTTCGAGTAGTCTGTCGGGATTGGCGTTTGTGTTCCTGGGAGGCATTTTGTATGCCGTCGTCGGGCACGAGGGAATCGCTGGCTATTTGCTCCTTCCGCATTATGCCGACGGCGCTTACTGGGCGATGATGGCGTTCGTGATGGTCGGCTGTCTCGCCGGATACCTTTGGCACAACGCGTTGCCTAGCGCCGTGTTGATGGGCGATTCCGGCTCGCGCCCGATTGGGTTTTTGTTGGGCGTGTTGGTGCTCGCAAGCGGAAATCCGTTTTTGATTTTCGTCGTGGCGGGCGTTGTGCTGGTGAATGGCGCAACGGGTTTGCTCAAGGTTGCGCTCTTGCGCTTCTTCAAGATCGGCATTTTCCGAACGATTCGCTATCCACTGCACGATCACGTTCGCCAATGCCTGGGCTGGTCAAACACTCAAGTACTCGTGCGTTTCGTGCTGCTGCAAGCAGTCGGCACGCCGGTGTTTCTGTTGCTGTTGTTGAAGGTGAGGTAACGACGTAAAACGTAAAACGTAAAACGTGAGACGTGATTCGTGAAAATCAATTGACTGACTCTATTGATAGTCTTGAGGAAATAGATGAACAGACGAATCTTGGTACCAGCGATTTCATTTGCCGGTTTGATGGTTTGCTTGGTTTGCGTAACTTGTCTTATCCTCTACTATGGTATCAATTTTGATGGTGGCCCGTTCTCGTCAGAATCCCGCGCACAATTCTTAATTCGCTTTCAGGGCGGAACGCGCGTCGTGTTCGATCTCGATGTGCCTCCGGGGACCACGCTTTCCCCTCAAGACCTGGAAGACGAGAAAGCAATTGTTAGCAACCGATTGCGTGCATTGGGTCTGGATGCAGTCGTCCGAGTTCAAGAGAATTGTTGTTTGGTAATCGACGTGCCAAGCAACGTAGAGCCCAACCGCATTACGAGTGTGATGGCCGTGGGAATTTTAGAGTTTGTCGATGCGGGCGACACACCGCTGGCAATCGGTCAGGTGATTCAAACGACTGGCTCGACGGGAGTGGGTGCGCACAATGGAACCCCAAGTTCAAAGGTCTATCGAACGGTTTTGACAGGCAAGTATTTGCGTTCGGTTCGAGCCGCTTCTGGGCAAACGACGAATCAACCACATATTCAATTCACATTGACTGATGATGGCACCAATATACTCGCCGATTTCACGAGCAAGAACATCAACAAGTATCTCGTGATCGTCATGGATAGTAAAGTGGTCATGTCGCCGATCATCAAAAGCCCAATCACCGGCGGCAGCGGTATCATCGAAGGGCAATTTACGCGTCAAGAAGCGAACGAACTAGTGATTCAGTTGAAATATGGTGCGTTGCCATTTCCGCTAAAACTCGCCGAGACAAAAACGATTTCGCGCTGACGGACTGTCTGAATCGTTTCATCAATCCGAATGATTCGCGATGCTCATGGAGAAAGTGCGCCGATGGAATTTGATCAACTGATCGAACGAGCGATGGCGGTTCGCACTCGTTATGCGGAGTACGAGCAAAAACATTACGGTACTTCTTGGACAAACGAAGAGTTGGCACTGGGTTTTGTTGGCGACGTGGGCGATCTGGTCAAACTCGTAATGGCGGTGAACGGGCGGCGAAATATTCCAGACGCTGAAACCAAACTCGCGCACGAACTCTCCGATTGTCTTTGGTCGGTCATTGTGCTGGCTCACGCTCACGGAATAAATTTGGAAGATGCTTTTATGCGAACGATGGATGAATTGGAACAGCACCTGATCCAAGCCAACTCGGCATAAATATTCACGTATCACGCATTACGAGTCACGTTTTACACTTTACATTTCACGCATCACGCCTCACGGAGATAAACATGTCTCAACACGAAATTACTTTGACTGTCAACGGTTCGCACGAACGCGCAACTATTCCATCGAATATGACGTTGCTCACGCTGCTGCGCGAAGTGCTGGTACTCTCTGGCACGAAGAATGGCTGTGCGGCGGGCGAGTGCGGCGCATGTACGGTTCTCATGAACGGCGAGCCGGTCGACTCGTGCATGGTGCTTGCGGTGGAAGCTGACGGCGCAGAGATCGTCACCGTCGAAGGTTTAGCGCACGATGGGCGGCTCGACACAATTCAGCAAAAGTTTATCGATTTGACCGGCGTGCAGTGCGGCTTTTGCACACCGGGGATGCTCATCAGCGCGCGCGCGTTACTCAATCGCAATCCGCATCCTAGCGAAGAAGAAATCCAAGATGCGTTGCGTGGCAACTTGTGTCGATGCACGGGGTATGCAAGAATTATTGAGGCAGTGAAGCAGGCAGCGTAGTGCGTGTTGCGTATTACGTGGCACGTAACGGAACACGCAACACGCAACACGTTTACGGGAGAAATAATATGACAGACGTAATAGGTGAAAGCATTCCACGTATCGACGCTGTAGATAAAGTCACCGGCGCGGCGAAATTTGCAGACGATTTTCAATTCGGTCCTGGGTTGCTGTATGGTCGATTGGTGCGCAGCCCACACGCACACGCGCTCGTCAAGAAAATCGATGCGACCAAAGCGTTGGCGTTGCCCGGCGTCAAAGCGATTGCGACGGGCGCGGACACGCCGGGATTTATCGGATTATATTTGCAGGATCGTCACATCTTTGCGACCGACCGCGTTCGCTATATTGGCGATCCAGTCGCGGGCATTGTGGCGACGAGCGAGGAAATTGCGGAACAAGCGATCAAGCTGGTGCAAGTCGATTATAAAGTGTTGCCCGCGGTGACCGATCCACTTGATGCGATCAAACCCGATGCGCCGATTTTGCATCCAGAGCTTGGTAATTACGATGTCGCGAATTTTATTTTTCCGAAACCTGGGACGAACATCTCAAATCATTTCAAGGTGCGCAAGGGCAATGTCGAAAAAGCGTTTGCCGAATCCGATGTGATTGTCGAAGGCGAATTTGGCGTTCCGCAGATTCAACACGTTCCCATCGAGCCGCATGTCGCCGTCGCGTTGGCGGAGCAATCGGGCAAGATTACGATGTGGGCAAGCAGCCAATCGCCGTTTGCGCAACGTAACCTTATCGCCAAAGCGTTGCACATCAGCCAGGGCGATATTCGCGTGATCGCGCCGTACCTCGGCGGCGGATTTGGCAGCAAAGCGGGCGTATCGATGGAAGCGTGCGCGGTGGTGATGGCGCTGAAGGTACAAGGTCGACCAGTGAAACTGCGTCTCACGCGCGAAGAAGAATTTTTCACGACGTTCGTGCGGCAGGGCTTGGTCGCGCGCACCAAAATCGGCGCAAAGAAAAACGGCAAGCTGGTCGCGATGAAGACGGAATATTTCTGGGACGCAGGCGCGTACACCGAATACGGCGTGAACATGACGCGCGCGGGAGGATATTCGTCGACGGGGCCGTACGAAATTCCAAACGTCCAAGCCGATTCGTATTGTTGCTACACCAATCATCCGGTTGGTGGACCGATGCGCGGATTTGGAATGCCGGAGATTCATTGGGGCATCGAACAGTTGATGGACCAAGTCGCCGAAAAGTTGGCGATGGACCCGCGCGATTTTCGAATCAAGAATTGCATCAAGACTGGCGGCGAGGTCGTGACCGGTTGGGCAATGCACCCGATCAAGCTCGACGAGTGCATCGAAAAAGCGACCGCCGCAATCGATTGGAATAAAAATGAACCGGCGTCTGCGCCGAACAAAAAACGCGGCAAGGGTTTGGCGATCATGTGGAAAGCGCCCGCCATGCCGCCGAATGCTGGGTCGTCGGCGTACGTGCGATTGAATGAAGATGCGACGGTGACGCTGGGATTGGGCGGACAAGAAATCGGGCAAGGCACACATACCGTGATGGCGCAAATGGCAGCGCAGGCGCTCGGCGTGCCGATTGATTGGATTCGCATCGCAACGCCGGTCGATACGCAGTACTCGCCGTACGAATGGCAAACGGTTGCATCGCGTCTGACGTGGAGCATGGGCAATGCCGTCGTCGCGGCGGCGCAACATGCGCGCCAACAAATTCTCGATTTGGTCGCGGAACATTGGAATGAAAAAGTCGAGGACCTCGACATCAAAGACGGCAAGGTGATTTCGTACAAATCGGAAGAATCGATGCCATTGCAAAACATGGTCATCTACGGTTTGCCCAAAGAAGGCGATTGCGGCTGGCGCGGCGGACCGATTGTCGGGCGGGGCAATTTCATGCCGACGTACGTCACGGGTCTCGATCCTGAAACGGGGCAAGGTCCGCGCGCAGTCGTGCATTACACCGTCGGCTGTCAAGCGGTCGATTTAGAAATCGATACCGAGACCGGACAGGTCGAGATTCTGCGCGTCGCTGCAGCGTACGATGTGGGCAAAGCGATCAATCCCGATCAGGTGCGCGCGCAGATGGAAGGCGGCGTGGTGCAAGGCGCGTCGTCCGCGCTGTTCGAGCAATTGCAATTACGCAACGGCAAGCCGATCAATCCATCCTTTGTCGATTATCGCATCGCGACGAGTGTGGACACGCCCCGCGAAATCATTCCGATCATCGTCGAAGAGCCGCAGGACGATGGTCCGTTTGGCGCGCGCGGCATTGGCGAACACGCGATGGTTCCAACTGCGCCGGCGATTGCGAACGCGATTTACAATGCCATCGGCGTCCGCATTCCAAGTTTGCCACTGACGGCGGAAAAGATTTTCTTGGCAATGCAAAAATAGTTCAATAGTGAGACCCTGGCACTTGCGTTACCACCAGGGCAAGTGTAGTACGATGGTGCGATAGTTTGGTGGGCAGTAATTGCCCATGCTGTCATCCTGAGAACTCATGTCCTCGCGGGCATGTTTAGGGAAAGAAACTTGTCATGCTGAGCGCAGCGAAGCATCTCTCTATGCAGAGAACGAGACCCTTCGCTCCGCTCAGGGTGACAGGCTGAAGTTTCTGAGCAACGACTCGAAAAATCCTATTGGAATTTAGAATGATCGAAGCGACAAAGGATCTCATTTCGCAAGAGTGAGATTCTTCGCTTCGCAAAGGACGCTCCGCTCAGAATGACATCAGCCCAATTTTTATCAGCGTTCGTCCGCGTTTGTCCGCGTCCAATATTCAGGAGGGTACCATGCCATTTGCAAGTGTTGCGAAACAGAAAATTTATTACGAGACCGAAGGCGCGCGCGGCGGGCCGGTGATTTTGGTTCACGGCTCGGGCAGCAATCACGCGATTTGGAAGCCGCAAGTGCGCGCGCTGAGTACGATTGCCAGACCTGTCGCGATTGATTTGCCCGGCCACGGTCAATCCGATTTGCCGGGGCGCAATTCTGTCGATGACTATGGCAACGTTCTCCTGGGTCTGCTCGACGCGCTGCAATTTGATCGCGCCGTGGTGGTCGGTCATTCGCTTGGCGGCGCGATTGCGCAATCAATTGCGCTCGCGCATCCGGATCGCGTGGCCGGCATCGGCTTGGTCGGCACGGGCGCACGCTTGCGCGTACTGCCTGCCATTCTCGACGGCATACTGAGCGATTTTGGAAAGACCGTGCCCTTTGTTGTCGAAAATGCGTACGCGCCGAATTTGAGCGACGAAATGCGTGAGCGAGCGATAGCGGAACTGCGCGCGTGTTCACCGCAGGTGACGCATGGCGATTATGCCGCGTGCAACGCATTTGATGTAATGGCACGTCTCGGCGAGATTCGCGCGCCGACGCTGGTGATTTGTGGCAAGCAAGACCGCATGACGCCGATCAAATACTCGGAGCATCTCGTGTCGAAAATTCGTGGCGCGCAATTGGTATCGATCGACAATGCGGGGCATTCGGTGATGATCGAGCAGCCGGAAGCGACCGCGCGCGCTCTGTTCGATTTTGTCAAGAACCTGCCAGTGTGAGCGAAATTCAAGTCACTTGCATCGGCACAAAGGCGAGTGAACTTTTAGGGCGGCAGAATTTCTCGGCGCAAGTGCTCGCGGTTGTGTCGAATGCGGCGTATTTGAGTGTCTACCCTCACCCCTGGCTGTGGCAAAGCCCGCCACAGTCACCTCTCCCTGGGAAGGGAGAGGGAGAAGTGATTTGGCTCGCGCAAAATGATGTGAAGCATCAGCGTGCGGTGCGGTGCTCATTCGATGCGAGCGCGCTGCACGTAGGAATGCGTTTTGATAAAGGAATGCTGTCGGATTGGGCGAACGCATCGGTGTGGCAGCCATCGACGATTGCGCGCGAACATGTGGCAGCCCGCAGAATTGTTGCGACACGCGTTCGAGAATTGATCGATTCGTTTGATTCTCCTCGTGGATTCGCCCAGATCATTCCGTTGATTCGTTCTCACGCAGCAATTGCGCCGACATTTGATCCGTTTATCGACGCGGCGAAGAACCCAGTTATCGAAGTCGCGCGCGCTTGGCGAAGCAGAGATATGTCGCACGCGCTACAGACTAGTCGCGCGTTGATCGGATTGGGGCAGGGGCTGACGCCATCGGGCGATGATTTTATCGGCGGAATGTTGTTCGCCACGTACCATCTCAAAATCGCGTTTCCTGGAATCATCGAATGGAAGCAGAAATCGATTGACGATTTGCTGGCGTGGGCGCGCGATAAAACAAATGCTATCAGCTACACAATTCTGCGCGATCATGCAAGTGGTCAAAGCGTCGATGCGCTCCATGATTTGATGAACGCACTCTTGATCGGCAAAGGGTCGGAGGAACTCATAACCCTGGCTCAACGTCTTATCAATGTTGGCAATACATCGGGCTGGGATATGCTGGCGGGCGGAATGACATGTTTGTTAGCAATCGAATAAAATAGCAGAGACAATCCTGGCTTGTCAAGTACTCGTGTGCTCGAATTCCAGACTCAAGCTCTTGCGCATTCGGGTGGACTTGATAGAATGGCATGAGCGGAACGGACAGTGCATTCATCGGAGACGGCTAGATGCGTTGTGTCAAATGTGATGAGCCAATTCGCAATCTCAACGAACCGTGCGCGCATTGCCACTTTCAAGGTGACCCAGCGCTCGGCGAAGAATTGCTTCACGTCAAGTGGCTGCTCGGTCAAGTCGAAACATTGAATCGGCTCGGCATTCGCACGGTTCGCATCGTGCAACACTATACCGCGAGACAACGCGAATTAGAAATTCAACTCGGCTTGCGGTTGGCTTCACTCACGCCTGCTCAACTTCGTGAAATGCAAACTGCGCTCGCCCATCATACTGCGCTGTTGCATCAGCTCGACGCATGGTTGGCGATTGGCTGGCTCACGCGTGAAGCCGTTCAACCGATCATCGCCGAAACGAACGGTGAAATTCGCGAACTGCAAAGACAACTCGAAGGGCATGCGCGTTCGACCTGGGTTCGCACCGATTCGAATCGTCTCGCCGTTGTCGAATTTCTTTTGACCGCCGTTGAAAGAATCGGCAAAGTGAATGGCTTTGCTTCAACGGAGGTAGAAACAAGTGCGCGTGCGACTCTGTTAGCCGAAAAAGAAAAACTCGAAATCAAACTGGGTCTTCGCAAGCCTCAACCTATCCCAGTCTCCAGACCGCCCGAAAAAATTGCCGTCCCCTCGCCTGAAGCTGTTCCGCCGCAACCGCCCGCGCCGCGCGAACCCCAACTTCCCCTGCGCGACCGCTTTTGGCGCACGTTGCTTTCCGAGCGCACCTTGCAAGCGATGCTCTTTCTCGGCATCTTTTTGCTTTTCTCCGCCGCGATTTCATTTGTCGTTTACGGTTGGCAGAATTTTTCTGCCCCTCTGCGCGTTGCGATTCCGACGCTCTTTACGCTGATTTTTCTCGCGCTCGGTTGGTACGTCCGCCAGCAAACGCGCATGTATCGCTCCGGCATCGCGCTGACGACGATTGCCGCGCTCCTCATCCCCGTCGATTTTTACACGCTCTACGTCAACTTTAATATCCCGCCGGATCACACGCCGATATTTTGGTTCGTCACCTCGCTCGTGTGTCTCGCCGCGTATGTGCTTATCACGCGCTTGACGCAGAGTGGACTGTTTGGTTATCTCGTCGGCGCGGCGGCAGGCAGCATCGTCGTATCGCTGATCGAAATCGGCAATCAGCATTTTGCGCTCGCGCGCGATTGGAATGTTGCGGCATTATCGATCCTTGCGGTCATATTGATGCTGATAGCAACGCGAGTCGATGCGAACGCGCGCTGGCGCGTGATGGCTGAACCGTTCCGCAATCTCGCGTTGATTGCGGCGGGCGCGATCATGCTGCTGGCTTTTGGCTGGCGCTATATCAATCGCTCGACGTACGACCCGCTGCATTATGCGATGACGCTCAGTTGGTGGCTTGGTAGTTTTCTGTTCGGCTGGGGCGCGATTCATTATCGCAGTCGCACGCTCGGCATACTTGCCGCGATGTCTTTGCCGATTGCGACGTTCTTTGCCCAAGCCGCGCTTTTCAATCAGACGCAGATCAGTCCAGCATGGCATGCGTTCGGTCTCGCGCTGCTCGTGCCGATTTATTTGACCGTCGGCAATCGCTTGCTCGCGCGTCAGGATAAAATTCTCAAAGGTCATGGGCGCACGGCGACAGGGTGGGGCGTCGCGCTGACGATTGTCGCCGCGTTGTGGTCGCTGACGAACATGACGAGCAGCACAGCAGCAGCCAGCACTCATGCGGTCTTGTTCGGCGCGATGGTGTTGGCGACGTGGTTGTGGCGGCAACCCAGGATCCTGTACGCCGCATCGATCTTTGCGCTCACGACGATGGCATTTGCCATGACCGAGTTGAACTTGTCGCCGAATCAGTTCTCAGTCGGCTGGGCGTCGTTGGCGATTGCATGTCTCATCTTCGCGTACAAGCTCGATGCGGCCGATTGGCACGCGCGATTGGTTTCGACGTTCATCAACATCGCATTTATCATCGCCGCACTCTCGCTCGTCCCAGCTTTCTTGCCGTACAACGGATCGATGTTGGCGTATGCGCTCGGCAACTGGCTCGGACTGGCGGCGTGGTCGGCGCGACTGGCACATGCGGGGCGACCTGGGTTCGCATCGACGCAATGGTTCGCGCGCGCCCGTTTCGATTGGATGACCGCGCTGCCGCTGCCGGTTTGGATTTGGATTGTCTTTGCAAATCGCGGTCCGATCGGCTACGATTTGCCGCTCGCGCTTGCGGCATTGGCATGGGGCATGGTCGCGCTGAGTTATCGCTTGCGTGTGTCATTGCGAGCGGTTTTTGCGAAGCAATCCCCAACTACGACTAAGGGCGCTCCATTCACGCGAAGCGTATTCCTCGCAATGGCAGAGGACGTGCCATGGTACTCCGTTGGTCTCATCGTCAGCATCGTTGCATTCTTTGCATCGCTCTTCATCGCGCGTAACGGATTTACTCCAGCAATTTGTCTCTTATCGGCTGGGCTGCTCTATTTTGCCGATGCGGTCACGAATCGACAACGCTTCGAGTTGATCCCTGGCGCATTCGTTACCGCGTGGGGTTGGGCGTGGCTGCTCGACCGCGCGCATATCAGTTTCGATGCGGTGACATTTGCGTTAGCCATGCTCATCACCGTTTACGTTTTCGTTGGACTGTGGCTACAGCACCGCCGCTCACCTACGCTCACCGCAGCATTTATCGCTCCGTTGTATTGGGCGAGTCATGCGCTGGCGTTCATTGTGTTGTTGCGCGTTGCCAATACGCCATTGGTCGCACTGTTCTATCGCCGCGCATGGACGGACGAGATGCGCCTGTGGCAAGCGGCGGGTTGCATTTTGCTTGGCGTCGTTTACGCGTGCTATGCGTGGGCATCGATCAAAGAACGATGGGCGCACGCGGCGGCGTGGTTATTTGCGGCGGGCGGTGGACTGGTCGCGCTGAGTTACAGCACGGGCACAGGGTCGTTGGCGGCACGCGCGGCGCTTGGTGCGATGGTGTATGTGTTGGGCGAGCGCATTTTGTTTTGGTGGAGACAAAATCAACGCATTCGGTTTGCGTGGACGTTGTATCGACGCCCGTTGTTGATTGCGGGATGGCTCGTCTCGATTGGCGTCATCGGCGTCGCGCTCGTTCGCAATTTGTTTTTGCTAGGCGGCGGGCGGACGCAACAAATTTGGGCAGTCGTCGCGCTGACGATGATCGTTGCGCTCTATGCGCTGTCCGCGCGCATGTTTCGCTTGGCGCGCTTTGTTTGGTTCGCGGGGTTCCTCGCATTCATTCCTTGGACGATCATGACCAACCTGGGTTGGCTTGTCACGGATCGACCGCGCACGTCGGCGTTTGCGATTGGTTGGGTGGCGCTCGCGTGGTTAGCGTACCTCGTCGGCTGGCTCGTCCGCCGATTTGCGCCATCGTCGTACGCATTGCCATTGCGAGTGTTCACTCATCTTTTGCTGCCGTTTGCGCTCTTATGGGGCATTGCGAATGCGGACGCGAGCCGCATCACATTTTTCTTTGCGATTTTGTTGTACGCGCTTGAAGCGTTCCGCGACGCGCGCGAGTTACGTCGCAACGCCGCGCTTCCATCATCGTTGTGGCGCACCGCGTTATTGTATCCCGCCGTCGGACTCGTTCCGATTTGGTACGTCTATCTCCTCAATTTGGTTTCCGGCGCGCGGCACGAGCATTACGGTTTGCTGTTGCTCACCTTCGGCGTGTTGGGTTTGCTCTTTGGTCAACTATTTGAACGGATTGCGCCGCGTCGCGAAATGGCTCGCTCTTTCGGATTGCCCGCGTATCTCACCGGTTACGTCGCAACGATTGTTGGCACGCTTTTGGTGGCGCACGAACCTGGGTTGCTTGCGTTGGTGCTGTTGTACGATGCGCTGCTTATGCTCGTATCGACGCGATTGTTCAAAGACCCGTTGTGGGCATTTGCGTCGGCAGCGATTGCGCCATTTTCGTTTTGGCTTGCTTTGAATACAAGTACTGTGCCAGGCAATCGACATGGCTGGTGGCTCCTGGGTCTCGCATCGATCTATTTGTTGCTGGCATGGTCATTGCGCCGCACTCGCCTCGCCATGTACGACACTGCGCCACTCACTATTGCGTTTGCGTTGATCGCCTTCGCGCTGCCGCCATCGACGCAAGACCAAACTGGCGCATTCTTGGGCTACGCGGGCGCATCGATTCTTTACACCATCACCGCGTTTTGGTTGCGTCAGCCATTGTTGTTGACACCCGCATGTGCGCTCGCGCTCGTCCCGTACGCCGTTGGTCTGCAACAATCGACAATGTTACCCGAATACTATGGCTTGGCATTATTCCCAGGCGCACTCGTTCTGTTCGCGATTGGCTGGCTCTTGGACAAATCGTTCGGCGCATGGCGCGAATTTCCGTGGAGCAGTCCGCTGCGTTGGGGCATCGCGCTCGCCGAACGTTGGTCGAATTGGTGGGCATTGCCGCTTTACGTTTTTGGATTTGGACTCGTCGCGGTCAGTCCATTCTTTACGAACGGCAAACAGAATCTCGCCGCATTGAATTTTTTGTTGGCGATGCCGATTGGCGTGTGGGCGATTTATCGTTTTCGATTGCGCCTGTGGTTGTTCGCGACCATCGTCGCGGCGCATTGTGCAGCATATCTTTATCTCGTCGATTTGGGATGGCGGCGTCTTCCATCTGAGCTTGCGCTGCGATTCGTGCCCATCACGATCATCACGGCGATCCTAGCGCTCATCATCGAACGTTGGCGTAAGGAAGAATCGCCGCTCACTTTTCGATTCATGCCCGGATGGTCGTACCCGCTTTATCTGATCGTTCTATTCGACATTTGGCTCACCGAGACACTCGCGTTCTCTGGAACGCAAGCGCACGGCGTCGTCTCGCTTGCGAACGCGTTGTTGATTGCTGTGCTGGCATCGTTTTGGCTTTCGAGTTGGTTGCCGTACGTCAGCGCAGTGCTTGGCATTGTTGCGTTACTGCAATACATGGGCACGCAAGCTGGGTACATCGTCGATGCACCAATTCCACTTGCGCAATTGGCGCTGGCATACGGCTTGAACGGCTTTGCGTTGCAATTCTATCGTGAGCGCCAATCGCTTGCTCGTTGGCTTGGCATTTGGGAAAAACCATTACAGCAAACCGGTCTCATTCTCTCGTTTTGCGTCCTGATGTTTGCCGCGATTTTGGGCGTTGACATTGCGCGGTGGACGGCGCGCGCGCTCTTCGGTTTCTCATTCCGCAACATCGTCGATCTGGCGACGGTGCAAATGCTCGTCGGCGTGTTCGCGTTGCTGGGCTTGCTTTATCTCGCCGCCGCGTTTTCGTATCGTATGATGCGTTCGGGCTATTTCGCGATTGCAATGCTGTTGGCGGCGTGGATGCTGCATGCGTTTTACGTGCAGCGATGGGACGGCGCGACGAACGTGCAGTGGTACGCGTTGCCTGCGGGTTTGTACTTGCTCGGCGTTTCGTTCTTGGAATGGCAGCGGGGTAATCATAATTTGGCGCGCTGGATCGATTATGCGGCTGTCGTGTTGATGATGGGTTCGCTCTTTTGGCAAACGCTTCTCTATGGATGGAGCTATGCGCTGTTGCTCGGCGCGGAGGGTTTTGCCGCGTTTTGGTGGGGCAGCGCGCGCCGCCTCCGCCGATTCCTATATGCGGGCATGATGGGTGTTGTACTGGCGACACTCGCACAGCTCATTAACGCGTTGCAATCGATCAATCAGTGGTTGGTATTTGGCATCATTGGTCTCATCGTCGTCATCGCAGCAATTTTGATCGAGCGGCGTATCGAAGATGTCAAAGCGTTGCGGCAGATTTTTGAGACGTGGGAATAAAACGTAATGCGTGATGCGTGAGACGTAATGCGTAAAACGTAATGCGTGATGCGTGTTGCGTGATTACGATTTATGTTTTAGTTGATGGTTAGCAAAATGAATTTTCTTACTGGACAAATGTCTCGCTCTACCAAGACTATTATTTTCATAATGGGCATTGTGTTGTTGTTGCCCGGGTTGATGATCGCCTTGGCGAATTTGTGCATCGTGCCATTCGCAATCTTGAGTTCTCCGCGCACGGCGTTGGGTCCTGCTACGGCAAGCTTTGTGTTGTTAGCATTGACACTCGGCGCGGGCGGCGTAGTCACATGGCACGCGGCGCGTTCGTTGCAAGGAAAACCTTCCAAGCCGTTGCGCTTGCCGCCCGTCTGGATTGTCGCTGGGATATTCGGTTTGATGCTCGTCGTTGGTATCGTGTCGCGCACGAATGCTACGCTTGCCGCATTTGTCTTTCCGCCGGCGTTGCTCATCACCGCAGCGATTCCACCGTTGTTCGCAGTTGCCTGGTTCGCGCATCCTGAGCGAAGTCGAAGGATGCCCACCGATGGATTGACGTTTCGGCGCGGGATGGTCGCATTTGCAGGCGGCGCAACCGTGAGCGTGGCAATTGCGATCGTGCTAGAAATTTTGTTGCCCGTTATTATTCTGTCGCTCGTGTTCAATTTGAGCAACGTTGCGCTCAAGAGCGTGCAAAATCTTCTCGCCGATTTAGCAGGTCAGCAAATCGCGCGCGCAATCGCGAACCCAGGTTTCATCTACTCGTTCATCCAACTCGCGATCATCGCGCCGATTGCCGAAGAAATCGCGAAACCACTCATCACGTTGCCATTGATCGGTCGATTGGCGCGACGCGATGCGTTTCTCGTCGCGGCGATGGCGGGCGCAGGCTTTGCGGCGCTGGAGAATGTGATCTACACGAGCTTTGGCATGTACCTTTGGTCGGGGATTCTTATCGTGCGCGCGATTGGCGGCGCGATTCATCCACTCGGCGCGGGGCTGGTCGGCTTGAGTTGGCGCGATTGGCTCAATGGCGAGCGCAATTGGCATGAGGGTCTCGCGCGCTTTGGCATCGCCGTCGGAATGCACGCACTGTGGAATGGCGGCTCGCTGTTTGTGGTGACGCTTGCAGGCGCGCAGTTCTTTGGGAAATTACCGTCGGGTGTCAACATCCTGGGTTTATCGACAGCAGGCGTCGTGCTGGCGTTGTTGATCGTACTGGGACTCGCGGCGTTGTGGCTGGGACGCACGACTGCGCAACAGGCGCGCGGCGAAACTGAAATCGAAATTGTCGATACGTCCTTTGCATTGTCGGACCGGCATATGGCGATTTGGGCGCTCGTGTGCTTGGTGACCGTTGTGCCGATGGGTGTGACGGCGTTGCGCTTGCTGCTGCGATAAAGGGAAACGATGAAGGCATTGCGAAAAATTTTCGTCGCGCGCCAAAATTTCTGGATCGCGCTCGCGTTGGTCGTGGCGAATTTGTATCTGTGGACGAATACGTTGCTGGCTGCGTCCGCGCCGTACATCGTCGAGCCGATTCGCGATGCGGAAGTTGTTGCGCTGCTGGATAAAATCGGCGAAGGTGGGCATTCGGGCGAGACGTGGCAGGTGACGTTAACGGAGCTAGAGGCAGAGCAAACGATCACGTGGTACTTGCAGCGTTATCCGCAAATTCCGTTCGCGCATCCACGCGTTCACATCACGCCGGAGTACGTCGGCGGCGAAGGTGATGCGACAATTGCGGGGCTGCGTGTTCACGTCGGCGGCAAAGCGCGCGTCACGCTGGCGAATGGTCTGCCGGTCGTGCAAATTCTCGATCTGAGTTTGCCGTTACCGCCCCCAATTCGCAGCGCGCTAGAGGACGAACTGGCAAAACAATTGCGCCGCGCCGATGCGCTGCCGGTGCGATTTACCTCGGCGGAATGGGGGAATGGCGTGGTGGTCGTGCAGGGCGTGATTCGGTAGCGCCTTACGAGTGAAATCGATACACAAAAAGCAAAGAATTTTTCATCTGCGAATCTCGCGAATCCCGAAGGGCTAATTTTTTCTTGTTCATTCGCGTTATTCGCGTAATTCGCGGATGACTTGTTTGGTTTCAGCTTGTCCGAGTTGGGGTTTCGTTGTCAGCGCAATTTCAATTCCGCCTCAATAGGTCTCCACAGTTCATCATAAGCCAGCGTCGGCGTATCGAGCTTGCGACCGTTGATCAGAAAATACGGCGTGCCGGGTAATTTTATTTGCAATGCCTCAAAGAGTTGGTCGTAAACCAGCTTGGCATACTTGTCCGAGTTGAGACATTCATTGAATGTTTTCAGATCAAGATTTAATTCGTCCGCGTACTTTTTTAAATTGTCGCGGGTAAACGCGCCCGAATTCGGACCGCGATATTCGTAATACAGTTTGTCGTGATAGTCCCAAAATTTGCCTTGGTCGTTCGCGCATTCGGCGGCGTACGCGGCCCAATGCGATTCGCCGATCCGGTCTTGATCGATGACGGGAAAATATTTGTACGTGTAGCTGATTTTTCCGGTCTTGACATAGTCGTTGATAAGTTGTTCTTCCGTGTCGCGATAATAACGCTTAGAGTACGGGTCTTGAAAATCGGCGTAAAGCACGAGCGACACTTTGGAGTTGACGTTGCCAATCGTTCTGCCCAGTGGAGTTGGAGTCGTACTCGGATCGGGTGTAACGGTGGGTAGGCGAGTGCGCGTAGGGAGTGGGGTGGGAGTAGGCGTGGGCGAAAATTGATCGACGAAACTACATGAGGTAAATAAGCAGAGCGTGACGAGGAAAAGCAAATGAAAAAACTTGGGCGGCATCCTTGTCTCCCGAATAAGAGACCTTGCCAAACGATGTGTGTGGCAAGGTCTCTTTTTTTATTTCAACAGGGTATCGAACGTGCGGCTAAATTCCGAAGCGTCGAGCGTGCGAACTTGCAGTGCTCTACCGTTGATCAAAAATGTCGGCGTGCCGGAGATTCCCATCGCTTGGGCTTGATTGTACTCCGTCTCGACAATTGAAACCGTTTCGCCGTTATCGACGCATTGGTTAAAGGCGGTGGTATTGAGACCGATGTCGGCGGCGTATTTTTTCAAATTCGGTTTGGTATACGTACCGATATTTTCACCGCGCCATTCGGTAAACAGCTTGTCATGATATTCCCAAAATTTGCCTTGCTTGTTCGCGCACTCGGCGGCGTACGCGGACCAATGCGATTCTCCAACCTTGCCTTGATCGACGACGGGAAAGTATCGATACGTGAACTTGACCTTACCAGTACTAAAATAAGTTTTCTCGAGTTGGCGCTCCGCGCCAAACGCAAAATCTTTGCAGTACGGTCACTGAAAATCCGAATACTCGACCAATTCAAGCTTGGCGTTGGGGTCGCCCTTTGTGCGTCCCGATGCCGGGGCGCTCGAATCACGAACAGCGGGGGAGGGTGTGGCAGGCGTTTGCAGAATAAATAAACCAACGGCTGCAAGGACGACGACCACACCTATGCCAACGGCGATTGCCCAGGTGGGCAATCCACTCGATGTGGCTTTGGACTTGGGGGCTACTCTGCGGGGTGACATCCTTTTTCCTTTCTAAAAGATTTGATTCCATTATCCAGAAAAAGAATGAAATTGTCAAAAGCCTCAAAACCATTTTTCCGAGGTTGGGCTTTGTGGTATAATCGAAACACAATGAGCCAAGAACGCATCGTGGTGGTCGGCGCGGCAGCGGTGGATGTCAAGGCGCAAAGTTTCGGCGATCTCGTGCGCTCTGCCGATGTGCCAGGACATGCGCGCGTGATGGTGGGCGGCGTCGCACGAAACGTGGCGAAAAATCTCGCCCTGCTCGGCGCAACTGTGACGATGGTCAGCGTCGTTGGCTACGATGAGTTTGGGCGAATTATTCGCAACGATCTTTCGCGCGCCGGTGTGAACATTGACAACTTGATTGTGGATTGTGAACAGCGCAGTGCAACCTGGGTCGGCGTGCTGAACGCAACGGGCGATCTCGAGGTAGGTATTTTTGACGGCGTGATTTTTGACGCGCTTACTCCCGCTGCGATTCGCGAACGCGCGCCGCTCTTTGCCAACGTCGATTTGATTGCCGTAGATGCCACGCTGCCCCGCGCGACAATCGATGCGGTGATGGTGCTCGCGAAAGTAAATCGCGTGCCGATTTACCTTAATCCAGCATCGGTCGCGCGCGCGCAAACGCTTGTGGATGGCGTCGGCGATTTTACTGTTGTCACGGCGAATGCGCTCGAAGCGCAAGTGTTGACGGGGCAATCGATTCGCCATGCTGACGATGCAATTCGCGCGGCACAGTTTCTTGTTCAACGCGGCGTACAGCGTACGATTATTACGCTCGGTGTGGATGGAATTGTTTACGCCGATTCAAATCTTACGCGGTACGCACCAGCGTTGCCAACACTCGTTGTCGATACGACGGGCGCAGGCGATGCATTAGCCGCCATGTTCTTGTTGTGTCATCTTCAAGGGAAACCGTTGGACGAAACGCTTGCGCTTGCATTGCGCGCCGCCGCCATCACAACGTCCTGTGCCGAGTCGGTGAATGAGAACATTGCTGCACGTGCATAAACGAATATCTAACGAGGCAGAGTTCAATTGAATGACATACCTGAGCTAGGCGCACCGGAAAAGCTGGTCAAGCCGAGTCTGCGAGAAGAAATTAACGATTTGGCGGTCAATCTTTTCAACTTGATCGAAAACCAAATTACGCGCGCGGACACCAAGGCTGGTTTGATTATCGCCGCCGATACGGTTCTTGCGACAGGCGCAAGTTTATGGAGCAAAAGCACGATCGTCAACTTGTTGAACGATGCGATGCCTTTCAACGTTCGTGCCAGCGCATTTTTCACACTCATGACGTTTGGCGCATTGCTCTGCTCGACTCTGTTTGCTTTGATGGTCGCGCGCCCGGTCATGAAGGCGCATGAGACAGGCGGTACCTTGTTCTTTTTTGGCAGAATTTCGCAGATGACGTATGACGATTTCGCGGCGAAATTTGCCAGTCAATCTCCGGACGAATTTCGCCAATCGCTTTTGACCGAAGTGTATACGACGGCGCGGTTAGCCCGCAAGAAATTTCTCCGCATCCGCTACAGTCTTGATTTTTTGATCGCGGCAGTCTTTTTATGGGGTATGGTTCAAATTGTGGCGGCAGTGAGTAACTGAGATAGACGCAAAATGCATTGTCGAGAGACCGACGCACTAATCGACGCATCGTGGAGACCTCAGTCTTGGTCTGTCAAAGATCGTTGGAACAATGAAATCATTCTTGCCAACGAGCGCTGGCAACATATCATTAACGGTCATTGGGAATTAGCAAACTTGTGCGACCAGGTGTTGGATACCGTTCGGCTTGGAACACATAAGCAGAATGAAACCGATCCGAACAAATATCGCGATTTGAAAAAGTTCTCTGATTCGCCTTATGGTTACACGCATATTTTGGTTATCGTCCGACTATTGCCCAATAAATTCGTCATTACCGCCTGCCCGAAACGCGTGAGGTAAAATGGATAAGAAAATGCGGCTGCTGTACGATCGAGAGGCAGAGGTCCTTTATATTTCCATAGGTCATCCAGAGTTCACAGATTACGAACAAGTCGGAGAGAACTTGATTTTGCGGCACGATCCGAAAACGGGCCGTATCGTCGGATTTACGATTATTGATTTTGCAGCGCGTTTTGCGCAAAAGGAATCGCCATTGAGTGTTCCAATCAATGCAACCCTTGAACCAGTTAGTAAACCGCGAAAAACGCGAGTCGTGGCGGAATCCAAAGCCGTTTATCGAGCAAAACGACCATCGAATAAAACGCGGCGTTCAGCCGCCAAAGTTTAGTTGCATCTGTCTTCATTATCGAGGTCTAAAATGCAAGTCAGTCTGACCATTAACGATGAATTGAAAACCTGGGACATTGCACCCAACGAAACACTTTTGCGCGCTTTGCGTGCTAACGGCTATTTCGGCGTCAAGTTTGGCTGTGATAATGGCGAATGCGGCGCGTGTGCGGTGTTGGTCGAGGGCGTGCCGATTAATTCGTGCATGATGCTCGCGGCACAAGCAGAAGGCAAACGCGTTACGACAATCGAATCGCTGGGTCAAGTACAAGACCAGGGTTGGAAGCACACCGAAGGTTTACATCCCCTACAGCAAGCGTTCGTCGATGTGGGCGCGCTGCAATGCGGCTACTGCACGCCGGCGATGGTCCTTGCGGCTAAAGCATTGTTCGACAAAACGCTCACGCCAACCGAAGATGAGGTGCGCGACGCACTGAGCGGCGTCTTGTGTCGTTGCACCGGATACGTGAAACCGGTGCAAGCGGTGTTGCAAGCGGCAGAAAGAATTCGTTTGGGACAAGGAACGGAAGGAAATAAGGGAAATGAAGGAATCCTTGTTCCATCTCAAGTTTTCCAACCTCCGAGTGAAGAGTTCCCTAATTTCCCGCAGTTCCCTCATTTCCCTCCCACCGCCACGACACAAACTATCTTGCCTCGGATGCTCGTCGCGCCGGCAATACCGGCGACGACCGTTGTCGGCAAGCCAGAGAAAAAAGTCGATGCGGTAAAACTCGTGCAGGGCAAGCCCGCGTTCACCGACGACATCGAACTGCGCGGGATGTTGTACGGCAAAATCTTGCATTCGCCTGTCGCGCACGCACGCATAAAAAATATCGATGTGTCGAAGGCGCGTGCGCTGGAAGGCGTTCATGCGGTCCTCACGTACAAAGATATTCCGCGTGTCGTTTATTCCACTGCGGGTCAGTCCGATCCAATCCCAGGTCCACTCGATTCATTCTCGCTCGACAACAAAGTCCGATTCGTCGGCGACCGCGTAGCATTTGTGGCAGCCGAATCGGAAGTGATTGCGCAGCGTGCGTTGGAACTAATCGACGTTGAGTACGAAGAACTGCCTGCCATCATCGATTTGCGCGATGCGATGAAACCAGATGCGCCGCGCATCCACGATGAAGCCGAGTACGTGAACTTTGCCGAGTCCGATCCGTCGAAAAACATCGCGGCGAAAATTGAAATCGAAATTGGCAATATCGAAGAAGGGTTCAAGCAGGCGGACCAAATCTTTGAAGACGAATATGTCGTGCCGAAGGTGCAGCAGGCAAGTATCGAGCCGCACATCGTCGTGACGTACTGGGACGAAGATGATCGCTTGGTGATTCGCACCTCGACCCAGGTCCCATTTCACGCGCGCCGCATTCTCGCGCCGGTGCTGGGTCTGCCGCCCAAACGCATTCGCGTTATCAAGCCGCGTATCGGCGGCGGCTTTGGCGGTAAGCAAGAAGTCTTGATCGAAGATGCCGCCGCGCATTTGACGATTGCGACGCGGCGTCCCGTTCGTTTGGAATACACGCGCGAAGAAGAATTTATTGCCGCACGTTCGCGTCATCCGATGCGTGTACGCGTCAAGACCGGCGTCAAGAACGATGGCACGATCGTTGCGAATGAAATGTACGCGTTGAGCGATACGGGCGCATACGGTTGTCACGCGTTGACGGTCACGGGTAACACGGGTCAGAAATGCATGGGGCTGTACAACGCTCCGAATATCAAATTTCATGCGCACGTTGTTTACACCAACACACCACCCTCGGGTGCGTATCGCGGCTATGGCGTGCCCCAAGGATTTTTCCCGCTCGAAGTTCACATGGAGAAAATTGCGCACGCACTCAAGCTCGATCCGCTGGCATTTCGATTAAGGAATGCGGTCAAAGCCGGCGACGAGTTGCCCACATCGAAAGCGTGGAGCGAAGGACGCGAGCCGCATCCGGAGATCATTGAGACTTGCGGGTTGCCGGAATGTGTCGAACAAGGGGCGAAAGCAATTCGGTGGGCAGTGGGTCGTGGTCAGTGGTCAGAACGAGACGGAACACGCAACACGCAACAAGGCGATCACCATATCGTCGATGGTAAACCGCATTTACGAAGAGGGCAGGGCGTGGCGTGCGTGATGCAAGGCACGGCGATTCCGTATCTCGACATGGGCGGCGCATCGATCAAGATCAACGACGATGGTTCGTTTAACCTGCTCGTTGGTGCAACCGACCTGGGTACCGGTTCCGATACGGTGCTGGCGCAACTTGCGGCGGAAATTCTCGGCTGTCCGATTGACGATATTCTCGTGTACTCAAGCGATACTGATTTCACGCCGTTCGACAAAGGTGCGTACGCGTCGAGCACGACGTACATTTCGGGGGGCGCAGTCGTCAAGGTGGCGGAGCAAGTCGCGGGGCAAATTAAGAGCGTTGCGGCGAAGATGCTAAATGAAAAGGGAACTAGTGGAAATGAAGGAACTCAGGGAACTAGCATCACGCACCACGCACCGCGCACCACGCCTGAACAAATCGTCTTGCGTAACAAATGTGCGTATGCGCCTGATGGTCGTTTCGTCACGTTGGCAAACGTCGCGCTTGAATCGTTGCATCACAAAGATCAATTCCAAATCATGGCGGTCGCATCGTACGTGTCGCCCAAATCGCCGCCGCCATTCGCGGCTCAGTTCGCGCAAGTCCTGGTCGATACGCAGACTGGACAGATTACGGTCGAGAAACTCGTGATGGCAGTCGATAGCGGCGTGATCGTAAATCCCGTGACCGCATCCGGACAAATCGAAGGTGGCATGACGCAAGCGTTGGGTTACGCCGTGTGTGAGGAAATGCTGTACGATGAACGAGGCGATTCGGTCGTGCGGCAATTCGGCGACTATCGAATTTTTTCTGCGGATGAAATGCCCGAACTGCAAACGATTTTTGTGCAGACGTACGAGCCATCGCATCCCTTCGGCTTGAAAGCCGTCGCCGAAATTCCACTCGACGGCGTCGCGCCTGCGGTGGCGAATGCCGTTCACGATGCCGTCGGCATTTGGATGCACGAAATTCCGATGACGCCGGAACGAGTGTGGCAGCAGATGAGGCAGTTCAAATGAAAGCAGCAACGCGCGCCAAGCGGATTCCGCGCCGCGAGATCAACGCGGTCGTTCGGCGCATCGCTGAAAAATTCGATCCAGAGCGCATTATCCTTTTTGGATCGTACGCGTACGGCAAGCCGCATGAATATAGCGATGTTGATTTGCTGGTTATCCTGAATACCAAAGGACGTCCGCGTGCGAAGCAAATCGAGATTTCGCGCGCGCTATCGCCACATCCATTTGGCATGGATATCCTAGTGCGGACGCCGCAACAGATCAAAGAACGTATACCGATGGGAGATTATTTCTTGCGTGAGATTACGACGAGAGGTAAAGTACTCTATGAACGAGATACTCGTTGAATGGATCGCCAAAGTCGAAGGCGATTATAATACCGCCCGACGTGAAATTGCGGTGCGGCGTAAGCCGAACTACGACGGCGTGTGTTTTCACGCGCACCAATCCGCCGAGAAGTCACAATCTTATCGAATTGCTAAGATTGTGTTCTGCGCGAGATGGTTCGTTTGAATTAATTCATCCCTTTCTCGATGCTTTGATGACCTATGCGATTGATATTCGTTATCCTGGTGAGTTTTCTTCAAAGGACGAAGCGCATGATGCGGTCAATGCGATGAAGCAAGTCCGCGAGTTTGTTCGAGGCAAATTGCCAAGAAGCAAATAGACGGAGTGGAATACGATGCCCAACCAACAACTTGAACTCTGGGACGTGTGGTACCCGTTCGCTGCGGCAACGGGCGTCGCGTTTGCGCGCGGACGGTGCGATCCAACCAATGTGATGTGTCTGCACGCTGCGCCAGATGCGATCACAGTCGAGATTCGTTCGGATGACGGACAACTCTTGGCGCAAGGGAAAGATTTAAAGCGGACGGCAAGCGAAGGGTTGCCAATGACGAAGCTAACGCGTGTCGGCAATCAAATCGTGCGCCAAGACCAATGGCCCAGTGAACGATCCATCGGCGAAACCGTTCTGTTGCCCGGCGGCGAAGTGGGGATTCTCAAAGCGTGGTGGCACGCGTCCGATCACAGCGAATGGCGCTGGCAGGTCGAATTCTACAATCATCGCTGATTCATTTCCGCATTTGATATATTGCCAGGACGACTACGGCAATCAGCGCGACGAGCGCAACGATCAGCCAGTTGATTTGGTTTGACACGGCTTGGCTGAGGAGGGCGGTTACAAACGCGGTGAAGAGTCCCACGAGAAAGTGTCCGACGAAATCTTCGGTCGACGTTTCTCGTTTATATTTTTCTGGATCGTACGATACTTCGAGGTGCTTGGCCTTCTTACGTGGTCGGGGCATCGGACACTCCTATTTATTTAGAACTCTTGTTCTATTCCGATTATAAACGAATATGCTCCCGGAGTCAATACACTGGATCGAAATTTAATTTTTAATCAAACGAATGAACCTTCGCTCTTTGTCATCGGCGGCGCATCCATCGATGTTTTGAAATTTGCGGGTCGGATCGAGCGCTCGATTGGCGGCGCGGGATTGTATACCGCATTAGCTGCACATCGCGCCGGTGCGCATGTGACGATGTTTGCGCCGCGACCCAGCCCACTGGCGATTGAATTTGCGCCGGTTGCCGAATGCATCGATTGGATCGGACCGATCGTTGCGCCGGATGATTTGCCGATGTTTGAGATCGCGCATTACGGCAACGGCAAAGCCGAGTTGGTAAAAGCGCGCTGGGGCGCGGAATCGCATTTGATTCCAGAGAATTTGCCCGACACCGATTTGCGTGCCGATATTTTTTATTGCGGTCCTGTTGCTGATCCTGCGCGTCAATTGGCTTTTGTTCGATATTTCAAAGCGCGCGGTCAGCGCGTTGCGGTGGGGACCTATGGTCATGCCGTCCAACATTATCGCGATACCATTCAACAGATATTCGCCGAGGCGGATATTTTTTTCTGCAACGCGAACGAAGCGACGATGTTGTTCGGAAATGTCGATGCTGCCAAGACTGCGCCTGGGAAATTATTGTTTGTCACGCTTAGCGCCTCTGGTGCGATGGTGATTCAAGGCAATTACTGCACCAGCGTGCCGAGCATGATGGTTGACGAACTCGATCCGACCGGCGCGGGCGATACGTTTTGCGGCACGACGATGGCATTGCTCGCGCAGGGCGTTCATCCGATTCTCGCCGCGCAGCAAGCGACCATCGCCGCTGCCGAAATGGTGACGGCGGTCGGTCCGACGATGCTGTTCAAGCCATTGCCGTCGATTCCAATCGATGCGCGGGTTCAGACCGACGAAGCGCAAATCGAGCGTGTGGCAAAACTTGTTGCGCAGCTAGATGAGATCAAGCCGTTCGATTTTACTGGTCAGGATGCACCCAGTTTCGGCGACCCACACGCAATCGATTTCTTTTTTGCGAGCACGCTTCAGCAATTTGGATTTTGGTTCGACGATGGCAAGCGTTATACTCAACCCTTCGTCGCAGCGTTGAATGGTCGCACGCTCAAAGGCAGTGACTATTTGTGGGCGGTGTACAAGCGCTGGCTCGATTCGGATGCAAACGGATTGATGCCTGCCGCGCAAGCATTGGTTACCCAAGATGAATTCGCGCGTCGATATGCGACTGATAACGGAGTCATGATGCCGATGCTCGATGAGCATTTTCGCTGCGCGCAAAACTATGGACGCGATATGGTTGCGCTCGGCTGGACGTCCGCGCAAATCGTCGAGCGCGCGAATGCATCCGCTACACCGTTGCGGACGTTTCTCGCGCAGTTGGATCACATCGGCGGATACAAAGAAGACCCGCTGCGGAAAAAATCAACGCTGCTGGCGATCATTTTGCAGCAACGCCCCGAACATTTTCTGCGAATCGACGCGAGCGAAAGTGTGCCGCCGATCATCGATTATCATTTGCAGCGTTCGTGCCTGCGCATGGGCTTGATCGACGTGAAGGATTCGCGTTTGCGGCAAGCGTTGGTGAATCGCGAGTTGCTTGCCGCCGATGACGAGTGGGCGATTCGGCGTGCGGCGTACACGGCGATTGAACATTTGCAGCGCAAGAGTGGAAAAAGCATGGGCGCAGTCGATTGGTTCTTTTTCGGCGCGCGGCGACGCTGTCCCGAAATGACCGAACCTGATTGCGCGAACTGTGCGGCTGACCCAGCGTGCGCGCATCACAAAGATTTGTTTCAACCGGTGCGAAGGACGGTCTTTTATTGATGACGGCATCCAACACCATCGATTTGAAATTTCAAATGACGCGGAACGATTTGGTCTCGGCATTGCGCGAGCAAGCGTTTCGATCCTGGCTCTTGTGGCTGATTTTCGGTATCTTTATTCTGCGGCTTACGATGGAACTCTATTACATCGTCACGCTGGGCGGGGTTCCCGATGGCAATGTGTTTTCGCCGTGGATTGCCATCGCGCTTGCGCTCTTTGCAATCTTTCCGTTGCTCGTCGTCCGCTTTCGTACCGACCCGCGCATGTTTGAGGAACAAACGTGGTCTTTTGCTAGCGATGGAGTCACTTTCGCGTCGGGTCAACACTCGGCGAATTTTGTTTGGAAAAAATTGAACAAGATCACGCTCAATGGTTCGTTTTATCAACTGCATTTTTCCAAGCAAGACATTGCGCTCATTCCGCGTCGCGTGTTTCCGAATGCGCAAATCGAAACTCAGTTTAAGAATCTTGCCAAGCAAAAGGTCAGCACCAACATCAAATGACAAAGCTTTCAATCAACTCTGAACGAATGCGTGCCGATTTTGATGCGCTCGCTCAATTCGGTTCGACTGGCGACGGCGGCGTGCAACGTCCGTCGCTGAGTGAAACGCATCTCGCCGCGCGCCGATGGCTGCGTGAGCAAATCGAAAAAGTGGGCATGGAATTTCGCATCGACGGCGCGGGAAATCATTCTGCCTTCCTCAAATCTCCAAATTACCAATTACCAATTACCAAAACGCTTTTAGTCGGTTCGCATACCGATTCAGTCCCGTACGGCGGGCGATTTGATGGTGCGCTCGGTGTGGTGGCTGCGCTCGAAGTACTGCGCGTTTTGAAGGAAAACAATATTGAATTGTCGATGAATCTCGAAGCGATGGATTTTACCGACGAGGAAGGAACATTGGTTGGGTTGTTGGGTAGTTCGGCGGTGGGTGGACATTTGCGAGCAGAGCATTTGCAGAAACCACGCGGCGGACGTGATGCCTTTGAAGCGGGACTGGCTCGCGCAGGACTAACCGAGCAAGGAATGCTTTCCGTGGAGCGACCTGCTAGGTCGCTTGCTGGCTATCTCGAATTGCATATTGAGCAAGGCAATCGCTTAATCAACGCGCAGAAAAATATTGGCATCGTCACCGCTATCGTCGGCATTATGGCGTATCGATTAAAATTCATCGGGCGCGCAGACCACGCGGGCACCACATCGATGCAAGACCGGCGCGATGCAGGGCAGGGTGCGAGTGCATTCACGTTGGCAGCGCGCGAAATCGTGCTAAAAGATTTTCCGCGCTGTGTCGCGAACGTTGGCAAGATGGAGTTTGCTCCGGGCGGATTCAACATCGTCCCAGCCAGTGTTGTCGTGTCGTTAGAATTTCGCGCACCGAGCGATGACGAAATCGTGCAATTAGATCATGCGTTGATTGAACGCGCCAAACTTGAGGCGGAGCGGTTCAATTTGGGGTTGGAGATTGAATTCCTTGGCAAGCATTCGCCAACGCCGATGAGCCAGGTCGCGCAAAAAGCATTTGCCGATGCGTGCGATGAGTTGGGCTTGTCGCACATGCCACTTGTATCCGGCGCGGGACACGATGCGCAATCGCTCGCGCATTTGTGTCCGGTCGGAATGATCTTTGTGCCGTCGGTCAATGGGGCGAGCCATTCGCCGCGCGAGTTTACCGAGTGGTGTGATTGTGTGAACGGTGCGAATGTACTGTTGCAGGCGGCATTGCGAATGGCTGGCGGTGCGGCGTGATCGAGATTCGCAATTTGAATTTTACTTATGCGGGACAGACCACGCCGCTGTTCGACGATTTCAATTGGCACATCGAACGCGGCGCGTTTTGGTCAGTGATTGGTCCATCGGGTTGCGGCAAATCGACGCTGTTGCATTTGCTCGTCGGCGTGCGCGCGGCGAATTCAGGAACCATCACTGTTAACGGCGAAAGCGTGCCGCGCAAAAAAAATCGCGGCAAGACGGGACTCGTTTTGCAGGATTACGGATTGCTGCCGTGGGCGACTGTACGCGAGAATGTGGAATTAGGATTGAAGATACGCGGGTTTTATGGGCAAGGTGACCACCGACCGCCGACCGCCGACCGCGAGTTATCTGCCGTCGGCCGTCCGTCGTCCACCGTCGACTTTTGGCTTGAGCGATTCGGCGTTGCGTCGCTGGCGAAAAAATATCCGGCGCAGATTTCGGGTGGACAGCGGCAGCGAGTGGCTATAGCGCGCACGCTTGTTCTCGAACCCGATGTGTTGCTGATGGACGAACCGTTCTCCGCGCTCGATGCGCCGACGCGTGAAGATTTGGAGCAACTTACGCTCGATTTGCAAGCCGAAACCAAAACGACGACGGTCTTCGTGACGCACAACATCGAGCAAGCCGTTTTTCTCGGACGAAAGATTCTCGTGCTGGGTATGCCGCCGCATCGCTCACCGGTACGCGTGGTAGATAATGCACACGCTGGACACGTCGAATATCGCGACGATCCAGAGTTCGCCAAGCAAGCGCACTTGTTGCGGGAAATGATGAAACCATTGGACAGAATTCAGAATTCAGAAGCCAGTATTCAGAATAAAATTGGTTCTGGCTCCTGAATTCTGACTCCTGAATTCTGAGCTTATGCGTAAACTCGACATCCTAATCGCTGCACTCGCTCTTCTAGTTCTCTGGGAAATCATCGCGTTGATGTTGAATCGCGATATTTTGCCTGCGCCAACCACGGTTCTCGTTGCTTTCGCCACTCAAGTACCGCGCTCGCTCGGCTGGCATTTTGTCGTGAGCGGTTGGCGCGTCGTCGCAAGCATTGCGCTGTCTGTGATACTTGCCACACCCGCGGGTCTAGTGTTGGGGCAATATCCCAAAGTCAATCGATTCTTTGCGCCAGTGATTTATCTGGCCTATCCGATTCCAAAAATTGTTTTGCTCCCTATTGTGATTTTGTTCCTTGGGATCGGCGACGCATCGAAAATCGCGATCATCTTTTTGATTTTGTTTTTCCAAGTGCTCGTCGTCGTGCGCGATCAAGCGGCGGCGATTCGTCCAGAGTTGATGTATTCCGTCCGGTCGCTCGGTGCGGGACGGCGTGCGCTCCTGCGCTATGTTTATCTCCCTGCCACGTTGCCCGCTGTGCTCACGTCGATCCGATTGAGCATTGGGACTGCCGTCGCCGTGTTGTTCTTCACCGAATCGTTTGCAACCAACGCGGGCTTGGGGTACTATGTCATCGTCGATACGTTTCAGCGGATTGCCTATCCCGAAATGTACGCCGGTGTCGTCGCGATGAGCGTGCTCGGATTGATTTTGTATTTCGTCGTCGATTATCTCGAACGGACGCTCTGTCCGTACCTTTTTGCAAAATAATTTAGACGCGGATGAACGCGGACGAACGCTGATAAAAATAAAATCCGCGTTTGTCTGCGGCAATCAGTGTCCTGAAATTGATCTTGATATGACTAAACTTTCCGGTACTGCTAAATCCACTTACGTCCAAAAAATGTTCGACAGCATCGCGCCGCGCTACGATTTGATGAACGCGGTGATGACGTTCGGACAGCATCAATCGATGCGTCGTTCTGCGGCGCGCATTGCTCAGCCGCCTCGCAATGGACTCGCGCTCGATCTGGCGACGGGCACGGGCGATTTTGCCATTGCGTTGCAAGAGGTAGAGCCAACGTGTCGCGTTGTCGGCGTCGATTTTGCGGTGGAGATGATGCGATTGGGGCAAACGAAATACAATGGGCAAGTTCAATTCACCGCAGGCGATATGCTCAAGTTGCCGATGCCTGACAATATATTTGACTGTACCGTGAATGGATTCGTTCTGCGTAACGTCGCTGACGTGCGGACGGCGTTTACAGAAATGTATCGGGTGCTAAAACCGGGCGGGCGCGCGGTTAGTTTGGAAATCACGTCGCCGCGCACGCCGATATGGAAAGACATTTTCGGAATCTATTTCGATCACATGATGCCGCGCATCGGCGGCTGGCTGAGCGGTAATCCCGACGCCTATCGCTACTTGCCGCAATCGGTGCATGATTTTCTTGCGCCCGAAGCCGTCGTCGATTTAATGCGCGCGGTGGGATTTCATGATGTGTACTTTCGTCGCTGGGCTTTGGGATCGATGGCTATTTACGTCGGAATAAAATAGCCTGCGAATAACGCGAATCAACGCGAATACAAAAGAAAAAATTCGTGAAGATTCGCGAGATTTGTGGGAAGATCAAAAGGAGGAAACGATCATGGCACAAGGAACGATAGCTAGTTTGCAAATTGTCACCGCGCGTCACGCGCCAATGGAATCGAAAGAGTCCGTGCGCGCGATTGCCGACCTGGGCTTGGAGGGCGACATCCATGCCAAGCGGGGGAGCGCGCGTCAAGTGTTGTTCATGGACGAGGAAACATTGACCACGTTTGGCTTGAACGCCGGGCGTGTGCGCGAGAACATCACCACGCGCGGCATCGCGATGCAATCGCTGGCGGAGGGTACACGCGTACGCGCAGGTACGGCCGTGTTTGAGCTGACTAAATCATGCGCGCCGTGTGAATTCATCAATGATATTCAACCGGGCTTGCGTGAGAAAATGGAGGGGCAACGCGGAATGCTCGCGCGAGTTGTCGAAGGCGGCGAAATCAAACTCGGTGACGCGATTGAGGTGTTACCAAACCGCTAGAATGCGATTCCATCTCATTGCATATCATCGTGATTGCTGATATACTGGGTCAAGTCAGGAGGAATCGAGATGGCACAAACAGATATTGAATATGTTTTAGATAAGCGCGGGAAACCGAAAGGTGTAATTGTGCCAATTCAACTGTGGCACGAAATTCAATCGGAGCGCGAAACGGCGCACTTGCTCAAAAGCCCAGCAATGAAAAAGCGACTGTTGAAAGCCAAACATCGTTCTGAGGGAATACCCTTTGAGGTCGCGCGTGAAAAACTTGGAATTTGATCCCGCGGCGTTTGAAGATTTGGCGTGGTGGATTGAGAGGGATCGCAGGCAAGCACTACGGATAATCAAACTGATCGAGGCGGTGCAGCGTGATCCGTTTCAAGGCATCGGACAGCCAGAACCGCTAAAACACGAATTGGCGGGTTGTTGGTCTCGCCGAATAAACCGCGAAGATCGTCTAGTCTACCAAGTGTTTGAAGACAAAATCAGAATCTTGGCTTGTCGCTACCATTATTGAAACAAAAGAATCCAGGTCTCTTTCTTTCGAGGAAACCTGGATTCCCTTTTTCTCTCAATCGCCTGTTTCTACTTTGCTTTTTCCTTGTCTTCCGCCACGAGTTGTCGTCGCAGAATCTTGCCAATCATTGTTTTGGGCAGCGATTCGCGGAACTCGATAAACGTCGGACGCTTGTACCCCGTTAGATTTTCCTTGCAATACTCTTTGATTTCCTCTTCGGTTGCCGTCTCGCCCGGCTTGAGGACGATGTACGCTTTGATGCGTTCGCCGCTCTTGGGATCGGGGATGCCGGCGACGGTCGCTTCCAAAATCTTCGGGTGCTTGTACAGCACTTCTTCGACATCGCGCGGGTAGACGTTAAAGCCGCCGACGATAATCATATCTTTCTTGCGGTCGACGATTTGGAAATAACCGTCGGTGTCCATCTTGGCAATGTCGCCGGTGTACAGCCAGCCGTTGCGTAACGTCCTTGCCGTTTCCTCTGGTTTGTTCCAATAGCCCTTCATCACTTGCGGACCTTGGATAATCAATTCGCCAGATTCGCCCACCGGCATTTCCTTTTCGCCCGTGTCGATATCGACGATCTTGGCAGTCGTGTCGGGCCAGGGCAAGCCAATCGTGCCGATTCGATTTTCGCCAAAGATCGGATTTGCGTGCGTGACGGGCGAGGCTTCGCTCAAGCCATATCCTTCGACCAACCGAGCGCCCGTCATTTCTTGGAATCGACTTTGCACTTGGACCGGCAAACCGGATGCGCCGCTAATGCACGCGCGAATCGATTTCAAATTGTATTTGGAGAGTTCGGGAAAGTTATTGATTGCCGTGTACATCGTCGGCACGCCAGGGAACAACGTCGGCTTGTGTAGATCGATTGCCTTGAGCACACTTTCCAATTCGCGTGGATTGGGAATGAGGACCATCGCGCTCGCCAGCATGACCGATAGATTCATGCACGTCGTCATGGCGTAAGAGTGATAGAGTGGCAGCGCGGTCAAGGTAATCTCTTGCCCTTCTTTCATATCCTTGATCCATGCCTTGCATTGAAGCGCATTGGCAACCAAATTTCGATGCGTGATTTCGGCGGCTTTCGGAACACCGGTGGTGCCGCCGGTGTAAAGCAGCAAGGCCGTATCGGTGGAACGGACTTGTGCTTGTGGCGGAGTTGCCGAACCACTTGCGACCACTTCGGGGAACCAACGGTCGCCTGGGTCTAGCGTAACGCGATGCCCTTCTTTTTTTTCTTTCGCCAGTGTGAACAAGAGTTTGAGCACCGGTGAAAAATATTCCTTGATGTTGGCGACGATGACGTTGCGCAGCTTTGTGTTCTTGCGGATTTTTTGAACGTTCGGATAAAAGCGCGACAGGCAGATGATCGTCTCGGCACCCGCGTCGTTTACCTGAAATTCCAACTCGCGCGCAACGTAGAGCGGGTTGTTCGGGGCGACAATCGCGCCGAGTTTGAGAATCGCATAATAACCGATCACGTACTGGGGACAATTCGGCAAGTACAGCGCTACCCGGTCGCCTTTTTTGACGCCCATCGCGCTCAGTGCGTTCGCCAGTCGATTAGACTGCTCGTTCAACTGCTTGTACAACAAGCGAGCATCCAAACTGCTGCCGTTTCCAAAGATCGTGGCAACATGGTCGGGGTATTTGGCTGCAGTGGTTTCGAGAAAATGGGGCATGGGAACATCGGGGTAGTCGATCGTGGAAGGAACACCAGATTCGTAATGTTTGAGCCAGGGCTTGTCCATAGATTGCCTCCTTGCAAGAATGAATGAGCGCGCTGAGAACCAATTACTGATTACAAGATACCACGATTGGGTTCAATTTGTCAACGCCATTTTTGAAAATCGGATCGATTTAAAATAAAACCGCCGACCCCATGCCACATGGGGTCGGCGGTTTGTCTTATCCTTCTGGTTCCATTTTGGATTTTCGAATCTCTTGGCGCGCTTTGATCGCCTCGATCCCGATCGGAACAACCGAGATGAGAATGATTGCCACGATGACTAACTCGAAATTCTTTTGGACAAAGGGAATGTTGCCGAAAAAGTAACCGAGCAAGGTAAAGATACCGACCCAAGTAATGCCGCCGATCAGGTTCCAGCGAACGAAAAAACTGTAAGGCATTCGGCTGACGCCAGCGACAAACGGCGCGAATGTACGAATGATCGGCACAAAGCGTGCGAGAAAGATGGCTTTGCCGCCTTGTTTCTCAAAAAACTTGTGCGTCCGCTCCATGTATTCTTTCTTGATCCATCGGACCTCGCCGGTATAAGCTTTCGCGCCGATGCGGTACCCGATCCAATAGTTAGCGGTGTCGCCAAGAAAGGCGGCGACCGAAAGCAGAATAAAGATTGCCAGGGGGTCGAGCGCGCCACGCGCCGCGAAGGTGGCTGCCGCGAAGATGAGCGAATCGCCTGGCAAAAAGGGTGTGACAACCACGCCAGTTTCCAGGAAAATGATGACAAACAGGATCGCCAGAGTCCATGCGCCATATTGCGTGATAATGTCGTTCAGATAAACATCGACGTGCAAAACGAAATTTACGAGCTGTAAAAGAATGTCCACGAATCTAGTCCTTGAGGTTAGAAATTAGAAAATAGAAATTGGAAATTGGAGGTTGGAAATTAGCTAAGTTCTCTAAAGTCCAATTTCCAACTTCCAACTTCTAGGTCCTATGGCTTGGGTGTCGGTGGAATTGCACCGATCGGTGTCAGCGTCGCAGTGGATTGGGGTGCTGCTGGGGCTTTGGTCGCCGTAGCTGCGCCGCCAACCGGTGGCACCGTGTTGATGTCGCCGCCGACGACTTGGAACGTGTCGCTCCGGATCCAACCCGGCGTCGGATTATCGGGTAGATTGATCTGATACCATGTATTCGTGCCGTCCTTGGGACCGGCGGCAATCAAAGTGATCTGCGTATCCTTTTTCAGCTTGACGAGAATCGTCGATCCACTCGTCGATGGCTTGTTACGAACGTTGGCGGGCGTATCGGTGTTGATCTTCGCCGTGACCGGCGCAGGTGTTGGCGGAATCGGTGTTGGCGATGGCAGACGCACCGGCGTGGCGACGGGCGAGCTAGCGGACGTTGGCATAGCAATGCGGGTTGGCGTTTTAGTCGGGCTGAAAGCCGTCATGGCAAAATTGCCACCGACAAAAAGCAGAATCGCGCAGACGAGCAGCACAACCGCGCCAATAGCAAGCGGAATCCATTCGCGACGACCCAACGCACCGGTTTTTGCGGCGGCGGGCTTTTTCTCGCTGGCTTGAGGTGGATTCATGGGTGGGCGCGGCGCAGGCACTCTCCGATCTTGTCCAACACGTTTGTAAGGCGGCACGGCTTCCGGAGCTGGCGGCGTGTTCGAGCTTGCCGATGTACGCGGCATGATCGGAGGAGGCGGAGCTTGGAAAGTAGATGCAACCGTTGAAGGCGGTGGTGTGCTAGGAGTCAAACTTGCGCCAGGCATTGGAATAACTACAGAGGTATCGTGACCGGGCGGCGTACCTGATATCCATTCGGCACCGTCAAAGTACATCCATTTACCGGTGCGCGGATTAATTTCCCACAGCACGCCATTGCCGTCTTGGACGGCTAATTGGCTAACCTGTTCTTCATACTCGGCACGGCTGATTGGCTCACCGCGTTGGACACGCGCCTGCAATTGCCTAAATCTTGCTTCGGCTTCTTCAAAGTTCATTGTCGTCAACTCCTCACAGTTCGATGGTCTGGTTTGGCTCAGGCACGGTTACGTTGAACGTACCCATGGTGCGGATTGTTTCGGCAAATGCGAAAGAGCTTTGTTCTTCGCCATGCACCACGAACACACCCTTGAGATTGTCTTTGACCTGGGTGAACCAATCGATCAATTCACTTCGGTCGGCGTGCGCGCTGAATCCGTTGGCGACCTGAATCTGCGCGCGCACGCGATATTCGTCGCCAAAGATGCGGACCTTTTTTGCGCCATCCACTAGACGGCGACCTAACGTATTTTGGGCTTGATAGCCGACGAACAGAATGGTGTTTCGTTCGTCTTCGATATTATTTTTCAGATGATGCAAAATGCGCCCAGCTTCGCACATGCCGTTCGCGGAAATGATGATCGCGGAACCTTGGAGCGAATTGATGGCTTTGGATTCATCGACGGTTCGCACGTACTTTAATTTTCCGAACCCAAAGGGATCATTGTGAATCAATAAATGCTCGCGCAGGTCGTCCGCCAAGCAGTCGAAATGCAGCCGAAAAATATCTGTCGCATTGAGCGCCATCGGCGAGTCCACAAACGATGTGACATCCGGAATCTCTCGCGTATCGACTTTTTGATGGAGCGAATAGACGACTTCTTGAGTGCGTTCGACGGCAAACGCCGGGATAATTACCTTGCCGCCGCGCATCACCGTCGTGCGCACGATGCGCGCCAATTCGTTTTGGCTGTCCACGAGCATGCCATGCTCGCGGTCGCCGTACGTGCTTTCGATCATGAGGTAATCGAGTCCGCGCACGATTTCCGGATCGCGCAGGATCAACGTGTTGGGCCGACCCAGGTCGCCCGTAAAGCCAACGCGAAGCGTGCGACCTTGTTCGTTGATTTCAAGCACGGTGATCGCCGAACCCAGAATATGTCCAGCGTCGTGGAAGATCACGCGGACGCCGTTGCGTTCCGGTAGATCGAACCATTGGTTGTACGATTGTCCAACCAGATGAGTCAGCGCCCGCTCTGCATCGGCGGTCGTGTAGAGCGGTTGGATGGGCGGCAAATGGCTTCGGGATTTTTTTTGATTAAGGTATGCTGCGTCCTGCTCTTGAATCCGTGCGCTGTCACGCAGCATCAACATCGCCAAATCACGGGTCGCGGCCGTGGAATGGATTTTACCAACAAAGCCAGACTTGACCAATGATGGCAAATTGCCCGAATGATCAATATGCGCGTGCGACAAAATCGCCGCCGTAATTGTTTTGGCATCGAACGGCAGGTGCGCATTGCGATGGAAGGCTTCGTCGCGATGTCCTTGATATAACCCGCAATCCAGCAAGATGCGTTGATGGTTTGTTTCGACAAGGTGCATCGAACCGGTCGTCGTGCGGGCAGCGCCATGGAAGGTAATTTTCATGGGGTTACTAGTGCAACAACTTGACTCTGGCACCTACCGGCATGGCAGGTCAAAGTGCAATCACAAAAATCATGTGGAGTAGCCTAGCCCCTTGTGGGCGTTAAACGCGCAGAGCAACGCCCCCCTTGCGGACAAGGCGCTAGACTACGAACCCACAAAACTTTCTTGATTGCACTTGGTCAATTAATGAATCATAGAGTGCGCAGACATTATGATGCTGGATCAAGTTGGCGCACCATCGGAGGCAATTCTACCACAAGTTATGCCGATTCTCCTAATTGGAAAATCGGCACATGTGTTTTAATGCGAGTGACGAACGATTTTTACTCCCGTTTGAAAACGAGCGCATCGGATGCGGGTATCACGGGGACGTTAGTCTCATCTTCGATGAAGATGAAATCGATGAACTCACCGTGCGACAAGTAACCGGAAACCTTATCGCCTAATCGATTCATCAAGCTGTGGATTTCGTCTTCCTTCATTTCTCCGACTGGCTGCACACCCGCGACGAGATGCGGTGCGGCATCGCCAATTTGCGCCTGCATGAGATACCCCGCCGCGATTTCAGGAAAACAAGCAAAGGCATCTTTCAAACCAGTGAGAAATTTTTCCGACGGCTTGGTATGCAGCGGCGCAAACTTGATTTCGGCATCGGGCGGCGGCGTGATGACACTCGTTCCTACTTGCCCACCGCTTTCTGGAATGATGCCGGATGCCAATGATTGGATTTCCCACCGCATCAACTCGCCGCGTGCGGTGGGCCCCGCCACGTTCAGCACGATAGCGGCGACATTCATTTCGAGCGCCATTTGAAACAAGTCCGTTCCATTCGATGCGATGTAATTGCTGTCCTCCGGTTTCCACGCTTTCACGGCGGGTTCATCCGTAAAGGCGAGCAACGCGGTTTGATCTTGCTTGTTCGTTACGACGATAAATTCCACATCAGTTGTGCCAATGACTTGCTGCAATCCGGTCTTGTTGGGGTTGTGGAGGGGTTTTGCAATCGGCACCAAAAGTTGACTGTTGATGAGTGCATCATAGAGGACTCGTCGATTCTCCGGTGAATCCTTCTGGGCAATGGTCACCATTGCGCTCAAGAGTTCGGGATTGCTTGGTGTCGGTTGAATCTGCATGTTTATCTCCTGTTGAGCAAATTGCGCGAAGCGTTTGCTCTACCACAAATCATTCGCGATTTCAGACATTCCCAAGGCAAGCAATTTTTCGCGGCGCGGCTTGCCCGTGTCCCAATCCCAATCACGATAGGCGTAATATTCGCGCAGCATCGGTTCCAGTTCGGCGACGTGACCCTCTGTGCCGCCGTCCGCTAAGGCATGCAACAATAGCTCTGGTTGTTTTTCGTTCGCTCGCGCATTATACCCTAGTTTGATATTCAAAGCCCGCTTTAAATTCCAACTACGTTCACCGTACGACAGCACATTATCGAGCGTGATGTTGTACCCTGTCGCCGCTGCAAGCATATCGATCATGTTTTTGACCGGTGGATTCGGGAAGATGCATTGCACGAGCGAGGACGTCACCGCCCGGAAATCCTGGTGCCGTGCCAGGTTGCCTGCTTTCCCTTGCGATTCAAAACGATCCATCGTGACGATGTTCAAATCCTCCACCGGTTTTCCGGACGTATCGACGAGAAAATATTCGGACTGATTATGGCTTGCGCCAATCGGCGAGGTCGCATACACGACCGCCATTCCAACTTCAGCGCGCGGATCGTGCATGGGCACTTCCATGCCATTGACTTGCACGGCGAGTCCTTCTACGCCATAGCGTGCGCCGAGTAATTTCGACCCTTCGGCGAGGGTGTCGCCAATACCTTCACGCCGCGCGATCATTGCGACGAGTTGCAGAGTTTGCTGAGGATGGTTCCACTGTAAAGCAGTTCCATCGAAAGTGGACCCAGGCACGAATCCTTCTTGTTGCAAAAAGGTTGCAAACGCAATCGTCGAACCGGCGCTGATCGAATCGATGCCGAGCGCATCACACTGCGAGCCGATGTACGTCAGCATTTCGAGATCGTCATTGAGCAAGAGTGAGCCAAACGCGGCAAGCGTTTCGTATTCGGGACCTTCACTATGCGGCAAATCATGGCCGGCCGCGCGCGCAACCTTGCGCCCACAGGCTACCATGCAGGAATGACACGTCGCGTGTCCGGTCAAAATAGTTTCGGCGAGTTTGTTGCCGCTGATCTTTTCAACGTCGAACGTGCCTTGCGTCCAGTACTTGGTTGGCACATCGCCCAGCAGCGATAGGAAATCCATGGTGCCTGCTGTGCCGACCGAGCGCCAAATCTGGGTTGCCATATCGTCGGGGAGCATTTCAATCGCAGGGCGCAGAGCCGCGTTGAAGGCAGCCGTATCGTGCAGCGCGATCTTGGTGTTGCCAGCGCGCACTGCAATCGCTTTGAGATTTTTCGATCCCATCACCGCGCCCATGCCGCATCGACCGGCGATGCCTTTTTTGCCTCGCGGGTTAGTCGCCAGGATAAGCGCGTACTTGACGAGGTTTTCGCCGGCGGGACCGATGGCGGCAACGGTGACCTTTTGATCGTTCAACTCAGCGCGAATAGCATCGCCTGTGTCGAACGTCGTTTTGCCACGCAAGTGCGTCGCATCGCGCAGTTCGATTTGCCCATTTCGAATCAGCAAATAGACCGGTGTCGGCGATTTGCCGCGCACGATGATGCCGTCGTAGCCCGCTAGTTTCAAATCGGGACCGAAAAAGTTTCCGCCGTTCGCTTCGCCGTACATTCCAGTCTGTGGGGACCGCGCGACGACGACGTAGCGACCACAGCTTGGCGCGGCGGTTGCGCCCAGCGGACCGGACATGAAAATCAGCGGATTGTCTTCGCCAAGTGGATCGGTGTTCGTAGCGATTTGATCGTACAGATAGCGTGCTGCCAGCCCCGCGCCGCCGATATACTGCGCGGCGTAGGTTTCATTAAGCGGTTCGTCGTGGATTTTGCCGGTGGACAAGTTGACGATGAGAAGTTTGCCAGCGTACGAGTTCATGATTTCTTTCTCCCACGCCTTTGAAAATCCTGATAAGAGATTCCCAAGTCGCGTAGAATCGAGTGAAATGTACCTGTGGGTATTTCTTTTCCCTTATGGTGCGCAATAGTTGTGGTGTCGCCCGTTATCGGATTCCACCAAACTTCATGCGAGCCAGGCGCATCACGCAAGTACTCACACCCGAGTTCGCGCAATCTTTTGATGAGTTCGCGATAACGCATGAGCCGGTGTTCCTTGTTGAATCGTGATGGTTTGTGAGCCGTCAAAGTGTGCGAACTTGCCAGGCGTCTTGAGTTTCTTTTCGCGGCGAACTTGCAAGAGTGTATGCGCGACACCCGGCGCGAGATTTACGACTTCGGCCGGCGTTTCGCCGAGAACATGCAAGCCCGGCAGATCAGGACTGTAACCCCAGTATTCGCCTGTCTCTGTTTTTTCGACGATCAAATTCAATACAATCGATCTCACGTTTATCGCTCCTTGCTAAAAATCAATCGACCGACCTTCGTACGCGTACCAGAACAATTTTTCCAACTCGGCGCGATCAGGCTGGCGTGAGCTTGGCACAATTTGGTTGTCGTTCTCGGCGTTGAAGAGAAGATGCTCCATCGATTTTGAAAATTCATTGCGCGTGATCCCCAACGATTGGATGTTTGCGTTCGAATCAAGATTTTTCGCTAGCGCGCGTACGGCTGCAATCAACGCGTACGACAATTGCTTGTCATCATCGCCGTTCAGCCCGATAAAGCGCGCGATGTCGGCGTAGCGATAGTTGCCTGCGTTCGCGGCGAATTCCATTGTGTAGGGGAGAAACAAACTGACGGCGCGACCATGCGGAACGTGGAACACTGCGCCCAACGAATGCCCCATCGCGTGCGCGAGTGCCGCCATCGAGTTGCCAAAGCCTAGCCCGGCGAGCGCGGCTGCGTTGTGCATCTTTTCGCGTGCTTCGGTGTCATTGCCGTCGGCGTACGCTTTGGGAAGATATTTGAAAACGAGGTCGATTGCTTTGAGCGACACACTATCGGCAAAATCATTGTGCCAGGTTCCGGTGTAACCTTCGATGGCATGAGTGAGCGCATCAAGCCCGGTATCGGCGGTGAGACGCGGCGGCATTTTCAGCGCAAAGACCGGATCGACGATGGCGATAGTCGCGAGCGTTTCGCGCGAGCCAAGACCGAGTTTGCGTTTTTCGTTTGTGTCGGAGAGAACGGTGAACCAGGTTACTTCGGAGCCGGTGCCGCTCGTGGTGGAGATCGTAATCAGTTTTGCTTTTTTCCCCAGCCCAAGATATTCGAGCGGATTGATTCCATCAGGCGGCAAATCAGGACGCTCGTACAGCGCCCACATCGCTTTGGCAGCATCCATCGCAGAGCCGCCGCCGAGACCGACGATCCAATCGGGTCCATAATCGCACAGCAATTGCGCGCCACGACGGACCGTATCGAGGCAAGGTTCCGGTTCAACTTCGGCGAATATCCGTGTTTCGATATTTGCTTCGGCGAGCTGCGCTTTGACCAAATCGACAAAGCCGAACTTGCTCATCATTTCGTCGGTGATGATGTACGCGCGTTTGCCGTGAATCTGCGCGAGGTACGACAGTGCACCTTCGCCGAAGACAATTTGAGGACTGCTAAAAAACCACATGGCGACCTCTAAAGGCGATTAGCAGACAGCAAATGGCAGATAGCATCCATTCGCCATTTGCTATCTGCCATACGCAATCTCACATTTCAAACTCTGTGTCAATGCGGGTGCATGCTCGGACGATTTCTTGCGCTGCTTTGACATTTTTCATCACCATGACCATGTTACCTTTGAGTTTCAGTTGACCTGTCATCAGCGCCTGAATCGGATCGAGTTGCGCCATCACGACTTTTTTCCATTTACTGTACTGACCGGACATCACGAACGCCGGCGTCTTGGCGCTCTTGTCGGCGACAACAAACGATTCGCGACATTTGCCGTGCCACAAGTCCATGTAGAGATAAATGGGCTGGGTCACCGCGCCTTCTGGATCGACGACAAAATAAAAATCGCCTTCCCAGGTCTTGGCGGCGTCTTCATACGCTTGACTCGTGTTCAATTCATTTTCCAGCGCCTTGACCCACTCTGGTGAACCGAATTTAATCTTCGACATTGTGTCATCTCCTGTGATGAATCGGCGTGATTTCGCTGTATATTCCAATTTCGATTATATCACAGTCAAAAAGACTGTCAACGCGCTTGACACCCATATTCATTCATGCTAGAATCGCGGCAACTGAAACGATAAAAACATGGACGGAGACAAGTACGCGGCGTTTCGATCTCAGAGAGTCGCCAATTCAACGGGTGCAAGGCGATGACGAGACGCGCGGAAATCCACTCCCGAGTTGCGAACGCAAATGTCATTCTGAGCGGAGCGAAGAATCTCTCTATTCCGATTGGCAAGATTCTTCGTCGCATCGCCATCAACGATGGCGCAACCGCTCCTCAGAATGACACAAGTCCCGCCGGCTCCGCACCGTTATTGCGCAGAGCAGTCGAATAGTCAATTAGTCGAATAGTCAGGTTGTCAGATTTTGACCACGAGACTAGGCGACTACCAGACTGGTGACTAAATGAAGGTGGCACCGCGAATCCTCTCGCCCTTTGGGATGAGAGGATTTTTGTTTTGTTGCGCGAGCGGCTTCGGCACCAAAGGTGCCGCGCTCGCGAACAAGCGCGGACAAGCTGTCCGCGCCATATAAAGAAATGCAATCATTTAAAACCTTACCCGATTATCTTGCGCCAAATTTGGATATTGTGTTCGTCGGTATCAACCCTGGCGAATACTCGGCGCGCGTTGGACACTATTTCGCACGCAAGCAAAATGGCTTTTGGACCGCGCTCAAACAATCGGGTTTGCTGTCCGAAGAATTGACACCGCAGGACGATCATCGTTTACCGCAACTCGGTTTTGGATTGACCGACATTGCCAAGCGTCCGTCAGCGCGCGCGAACTTGCTCGCCGATCGCGAGTTCGTCGCGGGTGGCGAAGAGCTGAAAAGGAAATTGGAGAAATTTTCGCCGCTGATCATTTGCTTTGTCGGTTTGTATGGCTATCGCCAAGCGTTTGATCGAACGGCGGTGTTGGGATTGCAGCCTGCGCGGTGGAAACAATCGTATTTGTTTATCGTACCATCGACCAGTCCGCTCAATGCTCGTTATCGAAAAAATATCAATGATTGGTTCAAGCAATTAAAAATTCTGCGCGATCAATTGAAAGGAGAACGCCATGTTTGATCTTCGACTCATTCGTGAACAGCCCGACCGCGTGCGTGAGATGCTCCGCAAACGCGGCGATGATCCCACCCGCGTCGATGCGATTCTGGCGGTCGATGAGGAACGCCGAACGTCGCTGGCGGAACTGGAAGGCTTGCGGGCGCAACGTAACACCGCGTCGAAAGAAATTGGTCGGACACTTGCACCGCACGCAAGTGCAGGTGTGAAGGACGAAGCCGAACGTGAAGCGCGCAAAGCACAGGTGCGTGAAATCAACACGCGCATCGATGTGCTGGACAAGATCGTCAATGCTGCCGACACGCGCCTCAACGATTTGGTTGCCGTTATGCCAAATATTCCCGACGACGATGTGCCGTTTGGCATAGACGACAGCGAGAACGTTGTGCTGCGCACTATCGGCGAGCCGCGCCAATTCGATTTTGAACCGGTGCCGCATTGGGATTTGGGACCTGCACTCGGCATCATCGATTTTGAACGCGGCATCAAGCTGGCTGGCTCGCGTTTTTACGTGCTGACCGGTGCGGGCGCGCGATTGCAGCGTGCGGTGATTCAGTGGATGCTCGACACGCATCTCGCGCAGGGTTATCGCGAATATTATTTGCCGTTCATGGTCAAAGAGCAGGTTGTGTTTGCAGCAGGACAGTTACCCAAGTTTCGCGACAATTTATATCACGATATCGAACGCGACGCGTGGATGGTCCCGACCGCCGAAGTGCCGCTGACGAGCTTGCATGCCGACGAAATCCTCGATGCGAAAAAACTGCCTCTGAACTATGTCGCGTATACGCCATGCTTCCGCAAAGAACCAATGTCGGCGGGCAAGGATGTGCGCGGTATCAAACGCGGCTTTCAATTCGACAAGGTTGAGATGTACAAATTCTGCTTGCCCGAAGATTCGCAAGCGGAATTGGAAACGCTGCGCGAGAACGCCGAAGAGATTTGCAAGTTGCTGGAGATTCCATATCGCGTTAAAATTCTTTGCACGGGCGACATTGGTTTTGGCGCGCGCAAGACGTACGATTTGGAGATGTGGGCTCCGGCGCAAAAAGAGTGGCTCGAAGTTTCGTCCTGCTCGAACGTCGGCGATTTTCAAGCACGGCGGGCGAATGTTCGCTTCCGCCGCGAAGCCGGTGCGAAAACCGAATTTGTTCACACACTCAACGGTTCGGGGCTGGCGTTGCCGCGTACGATGATTGCCATCATGGAAAATTATCAGCAAAAAGATGGCAGCATTGTGGTGCCGGATGTGTTACAACCGTACGTGAAGATGGATGTGATCAAGTAAAAAGTAAAAAGTGAAAGTGATATGTGATGCGTGAAACGTAAAGCGTAAGACGTAATGAGCAATTCCAAATCTCAAATCTCAAATCTCCAGTTAACTTCGATGACGCAGGGCGGCGAGGCGATGGGGCGCGATGAGAGCGGTCGAGTCATCTTTGTTTCGTACGCGATTGCCGGTGAAGAGGTCGTCGTCGAAATCGTCGAGCAGAAAAAGAATTACGCGCGCGCGCGTTTGGTCGAGGTGGTGACGTCATCGCCGTCGCGCGTGACGCCGCGTTGCCCGCACTTTACACCCTCTCCCTTCCAGGGAGCGGGTGGGGGTGAGGGTTGTGGTGGTTGCCAATGGCAACATATTGCGTACGATGCGCAATTGAAATTCAAGACCGATATTGTACGCGAGCAGTTTGCGCGCATCGGCAAGATCGCGGACGCGCCGGTGCGCGACATGATCGGCATGGCCGATCCGTGGTACTATCGCAACAATGTGCAATTTCAACTCGACGACGAGGGACACTTGTGCTTTCAAGCGTTCGAGTCGCATCGCTTGGTCAAGATCAACGAATGTCACATCATCGAAAAGCCAATCGACGAAATGTTTCGCTCGCTTGAATTGGGAGGCTCGGATTTCGCGGGCGTAACCTTGCGCGCGGGAATCGCCACCGGACAAAAGCTGTTGATTCTCGAAGGGCGCGATAACGAGCCGCCAGAGATTTCCGTCGATGAGCCGGTATCGATTGTCTATCAATCGCCGGACGGCGAAGCGATTTCGTTGGTTGGTAAAGATGCGTTGCACGAACAATTGCACGGGCGCACGTTCCGCGTTTCGCCGCAATCGTTCTTTCAGGTCAACATGCGTATGGCGGAAAAGCTCATCGAGTTGGTCGAGCAATACCTTGCGCCGCGCGCAAGCGATGTGCTGCTGGATGCGTTCGGCGGCGTGGGCACGTTTGGCTTGACGCTGTCCTCGCGGGTGGCACGTGTGATCGAAATCGAAGAGAATCCGTTTGCAGTGGACGATGCGCGAGCAAACGCGGTTGAGTTGGAAAACGTCGAATTCTATCGCGGCAAAGTTGAGGACGTGTTACCTAAACTCAAACCATCCTTCGACAAGCTCAGGATCGATCTGGTTGTGGTCGATCCGCCACGTGCTGGCATCGCACCGCCTGCGCTCGATGCAATGATTGCCCAAGCGCCGCGTACGATTGTATACGTTTCGTGCGATCCAGCCACGCTCGCGCGCGACGCACGCAAACTCATCGACGGGGGTTATCGCTTAGTACAAGTACAGCCGGTTGACATGTTTCCGCAGTCATATCACATCGAAAGCGTGAGTCGATTTGAACGAGAATGAAATCAAGTTTCTCCAGACCGGAGAAACTTGATTTTTGTCCTCAACCCATCTGGTAGTATAATCGCTTCACAGCACGATCGGATGAATATGGAATTGGAGTTCAAGTGCAAAAACAAACAAGCCCCTTTTTCAAAATCATACCGTTGTTCGCAGTCTTCGCACTCTTGGCATGTCAGTTGGACGCTTTGATGCAAGCGACTGCACCGACGGCAACGTCAACGCGCGCAGCAACTGCTACCAGAGCGCCGACGTTGACACCGCCGATTGCGATGTTAGTGTCTCCTACGCAACCACCGGCGCCCACCGACACGCCCGCGCCCATCGTTGCGACGATCACAACAAATAATCTTCGGGTTCGTTCTGCTCCATCAACCTCCGGCGCAATTGTCGACAAGTTGAACACGAACGACAAAATTCAAGTCGTTGGGAAAAATGTAGCGGGCGATTGGCTGCAAATTCCATTGCCCAGCAATCCTGATGCGCGTGGTTGGATTTCCGCGCAATATGCGCAACTCAGCGGTCCACTGGATTTGATTCCTGTGGTGGGACCAGGCGCCCCACCCACATCGCGTCCGTATCCCTAGTCTTGAATGAAGCGGCTCGGCGCGGTCGTCGGATTCAGTTTTGCCTTGGCATTGATTTATCTCACGGCGTTGACCGGCAATTCGGATGCGATTGACGCTGGAAATGTGCAAGACACGTTAACGCTGCCCGCCGGTAAACTCGACGCGAATCATACAATTGGGCAGACGTTCACCGCGCGCGCTGATCGTCTCGACGCGATTCAAGTTTCCTGGGTCGCGTCGCCCAAAATTGACGCGGACCCGACGGGACAAATCACGCTTCACTTGCGCCGCAGTGTAACCGATACGATCGATCTCGCGGCGGCTTCGCTCAAAACATCCGATGTTCGAAATGCGGCGTCCAGCAAATTTACATTTGCGCCGATTGAGCACTCGGCTGGGCAAAGCTATTACTTTTTTCTCGACGCGACGGCAGCCAGTATTTCGACCGGTACGCTGAGCATGTGGGCGAGCGGGGAAGATGTTTATCCCGGCGGTCAATTGTACGTCGATAGCAAGCCAATCAATCAAGACTTGGCGTTCCGCGCTTTCTACGAACCCAATGCATTTCAGTTGGTACAAGCTCTCAGCGGTTCGATTCAGAAATATCTTCGTACTCTCATCTTCGCAGTTCTCGTCGTGCTCCTTCCTGGTTTGATTTTATTCTTCGCGGTCAAGCCACACGAGATTGATGCAACGAAAATTTCTTTGCTCATTCTGATGCTGATCGCATTCGCCGTTGCGTTATTGCAGATTCGCGATGTCGCCGCGCCGCTGTGGGTCGATTCGCCGCCGCACGCCGCGTATGTTCAGAGTATTGTTCAGCAAGCGCAAATTCCCCTCGAACGATTTTATCACCTTGGTTATCACGTCATCGTCGCGTTTGTCGTTCGTCTCTCCGGTGCCTCCATACCGGATGCGATGTTGATCGTTGGTCAACTGTTGCTGGTTCAAGTGGGTCTGAGCGTTTTTTTGCTTAGCCGCAAACTCACCGCGAGTTCGTTCGCGGGCTTGGCGAGTGCGATTGCCGTTTGGTTCTTGTCGCCAACACCAGCGTACTTTGTGACGTGGGGACGCTATCCGTTGGTATTGGGTTGCGCGCTCTTGCCTCTCGCGTTTCTCGCCGCGATTTCGCTCGTCGAGCGCGAGCGTCTTGAGGGGTGGACATTTCTCTTTGCGGCGCTCACGTTTGCCGCGTTAGCATTTTCGCAAATACGCTTGATCGTTTTTTATTTTACGTTTGTCGCCGCTTACGCGATCCATTTCTGGTTCATTCGTCGTCGCGATGCCATCGGGCGTAGATTGCTCCATCGATTTCTACTTCTTGGTGGAGTTGCCAGTGTATTTGGAATGTTGTGGCTGGGTGCATTGATTGCGCGCGGTTCGACCATCCAATCGATTCTGGCACTAAACGCCGCTGGACCCGTTATCGATCTTGAAACGGCACGATCGGTGATGTTCTCGCATCACGGCATTGAATTGCTGGTGCTGGCGATCGTCGGTATTATGGTGAGTTTGGCGCGACGAACGTTTTTTGCCACAATGGTTTCATCATGGTATATTAGCGTCGCGCTGATTGCTTTTCTAGCGCAAATGATTGGCGGTAGACCATACCTGGAACCAGCGTTAGTTGTTTTAATGGCGTTCTTGCCGGTCGCGCTTTTCGTCGGTAACTTGGCGCAGTTGTTACTACTCTGCATGTCATTTCGAGGAGCGCGCCCTGAGCGGAGCGTAGCGGAGTCGAAGGATTGCGCGACGAGAAATCTCACTCTGCTCAGACTGAGATTTCTCGCTCCGCTCGAAATGACATCGATGATTGGCATCCTATTGATTTCGCTGATTGGCTTGGCTGGCATTCGCGACATGGTCAATGTGGTCAACCCGGCGACGATTCTGTTTTTCGATGCAGACCGCAGCGCGATGGAGTGGATCAAAGCGCACACTCCGCCGAATGCCAAGTTTCTGGTCAACTCGTACGCATGGTTCGATTCGACCTATGTGCCATCGGACGGGGGCGTATGGATTCCCATCCACACCGGGCGCACGATTGATTTTCTCAGCGCGAATCACGACGAAGACATTGCGCCGTGGATGACCGAACACAAAATCGATTTTGTCTATCTCGGTCGCCGCGCGGGAATGCTTACCAAGTCGGAATTTATTTTTCAACCGGAATCATTCAACGTGATTTACAATCGAGAGGGCGTCAAAATTTTTCAGCTACGAACCAAGACGGTGAATCCGTGAGTCTCTCGACCTCGGTCGTTGTTCCCGCGTATAACGCCGTCAAGGTTTTGCCGGTTTGTTTGGCGGCGCTCGAACATCAAACGCACAGACCCGACGAGATTATCGTCGTCGACGATGGTTCCAGCGACGAGACTGAACACGTTGCACGGCGCTGTGGGGCGACGGTGGTCAAGCAATCGCATCAAGGACCGGCGGCGGCGCGGAACCTGGGTATCCAGCGCGCGCGCGGTGATGTGATTCTCTTTACCGATGCGGACTGCGAACCGTTGCCGGATTGGGTCGAAAAAATGATTGCGCCGTTTTCCGATCCGCAAGTTACGGGTGCCAAGGGCGCATATCGGACTCGCCAGCAAAAGCTGATGGCGCGACTCGTGCAGATGGAATACGAACGGCGATATGAGCGGATGCGTGCTCTGCCGCGCATCGATTTTATCGATACGTATTCGGCGGCGTATCGTCGCAGCGTGTTGATTCAGTACGGCGGTTTTGACTGTGCTTATCCGATTCCATCGGCAGAAGATATTGACCTTTCGTTTCGTCTCGCCGTGGCGAACCATCTTCTGGTTTTCGTTCCCGAGGCGCGCGTTTGGCATTTGCATCCTACATCGCTAAAAACGTACTTGACGCGCAAGGGGCAGTACGGTTTGTGGCGCGCGCTGGCCTATTTGCGCCATCCTGAAAAAACGTCCGGCGATGCTCACACCGACCCGGCGCTCAAGTCGCAATTTGTGTTGGTCGCTGCCGCGCTTGCATTTTTTCTAGCCGGTGTGATCTGGCAGCCATTGTTCTTGGTCGGCTTGATTCCGCTTGCGCTTTTTGAATGGTCGATCCTGCCGTTCGTGCGGTGGGCGTGGCCGCGTGATCGAGTGGTCGCGCTGGTGTGGTCGCCGATTTCATTTGCGCGCGTAACAGTACAAGGCATGGGACTGGCATTGGGATTGATTTGGCACGGCTTGCTCGCGCGGCAGAATTTGCGCCCAGCCGAGACTGTCTCGCTCGATGGCCATCAAGCGCACAAAGATTCCTGAAGCGATTTGCATCGTCGTTTTGCTCGCGGTTTATCTGACGACGATGCCGCCCTCGCTCACGTGGGCGCATGATGGCAGCGATGGCGGCGATCTCGTAACCGCCGTTGCGCGCGGCAGCTTGCCTCATCCGCCGGGTTATCCAATTTATCTGATCGTTGCGAAACTGTTCCTTAAAATCCCCTGGGGCGATCCGGCGTGGCGACTCAATTTGCTGTCGGCAAGCATGATGGCGATTGCAGGCGGCTTGGTGGTTGCAGCCGTTCGTCGATTGCGCGAATCGATTCAACCGACTGTTGCAATTTGCGCTGGACTGTGTTTCGGACTCGCGCCGCTCGTGTGGTCTCAGGCGCTTATCGTCGAAGTGTATGCGCTCGCAGTTGCGTTCATCGCGACAATTCTCTTTTTGATTTTTATCGATGCCCCGATGTGGCTCATTGGAATCGTGTGGGGCATTGGAATGGGCGCGCATCCCAGTATCGTCTTGCTTGCGCCCTTGATCGTTTGGCGAGCATGGCGAAATCGCGCCTACGGGCTCATTGAAGTTGCGTTGGGTGCGTTCATCGGTTGGGACTTGGTGTTCGGACCATTGCTGTTATTGCAAGCCAACTCTGCATCGCCGTGGGGCGACGTAAGTACTGTCGATGGATGGTGGTCGTACGCGACCGCGCAGATTTATCGCGGTTATGTGTTTGGTGCACCGTTCGATACATTGCTGCCCAAATCGATGATGCTGTTACGTGCGATGCTTGAGCAGCTCACGCCAGTCGGCGCGGTCATCGTCATCGTCGGTTGGATCGCGCTTTGGCGAGAACGACGCGCATTGAGTATCGCTACGCTGGCGACCGTCGGTGTGATTGTTGCATTTGCATTGTTCTATAACACCGTCGATTCGCAGGTCTATATGATTTTGGCGATGCCGATGGTTGGGTTGGCGCTCGCGTTCGGGTTATCGCAAATCGCTACATGGTTGAGCGGGCGATGGCAGTGGGGCAGTGTGCTCATTTTACTCTTGCCGCTTTTGCAAGTGGTATTCTTTTGGAACGGAATCGATTTGCATGGCGATCGGACCGCGATGAATTGGGCGGAGCGAGTTTTGAGGGATGCGCCACCTCGTGCGATTCTGGTCACTGCCGAAGACAAGTACACTTTTGCGCTGTGGTACGTTCATGATGTGTTAGCTCTGCGTCCGGACGTAATCGTCGTCGATCGTGATCTTTGGGAATGGAAATCGTATCGTGATATGATGAAAGATTTGCTAAAGCCCGAACTCTCGTTGGATAATCTCGCGCGCGATTTGCAACGCCCACTAATCGACGTTGGAGCGTTTCCATAATGCACCCTAAGCAGATCAGCAAGGTGCTGTTGGCAATTGGCGTATTGCTCATTGTCGTTTGGGGTGCGCGCGTTGCGTTGATGGCACAATCGTTGTCCAGTCATCTTGGGCAAGCGCAGTCCATGGCGGACACAAAAAAAGTGGATCCAAAAGCCGCTTGTGAACTAGTGCAACAACTTCGCGATGATATTGTTGGCTTGAATCAAGAGGCGGGCGCGTTGGTGACGCTTGCGCCGATGTTTGCTTGGTTACCCAGTGTCGGCGGCGATTTACAGTCGGCTCCGCAGTTGTTGGCAACCGCCGATGGCTTGACCGAAGCTGGGGCAATCGTTTGCTCTTCGCTTGCGCCAATGCTAGATGCGTTCGGCAAGTCGAGTGCAGATTTTTCAATCGAAAAAACGGTAGCACTGCTTTCGACGAACCAAGCAGATTTGCAGCGTGGAGCGCAGGCAGCCAATCGTGCGCAATCCGCATGGGCACAGGTTGATGTGCAACGTTTGTCGCCTTCGATTGCGAACAAAGTAAAGCTAATAGATCGTGGCTTGCCATTGATTCAAACGGGACTGACCGCGTTGGCAACTGCGCCGGATTTGCTCGGCGCAAATGATGCCAGTACATTTTTATTGATCGCGCAAAACGAAGATGAACTGCGTCCGACGGGTGGCTATATCACAGGCGTGGGCGAGATTCAATTCAAGAATGGACAGCTCGCATCGATGGTTTTTCGCGACAGCTATGCCGTCGATGATTTTTCGCAACCGTACCCTTATCCACCCGAACCGTTGCAGCGGTACATGCAAATCGATCAGTGGGTTTTTCGCGATAGCAACTGGTCGCCGGATTTTCCAACGGTCGTGCGTCAGGCGTTGCCGTTATATCGCCCCGGCTATCAAGTTGATCCGGTCGCGGTGATTGCCCTCGATCAATTCGCGATGCAAGAAGTGGTGCGCGCGCTCGGTCCGATTTCGATTAAAGGCAATGATGCGCCGGTGACGGGCGATAATATCATTGCTTACGTACGCGGCGCATGGGCTCCCGCTGGTGGCAAGTTTTCGGGCGATTGGTGGAAGAATCGCAAGTCGTTCATGGGACCGCTAGCGGAAGCGGTGTGGGAGCGGGTCAAGAGCGGCAAGTTCAATCCGACGACGTTGGGGCAAACGATGTTGCGCCTCTTGGATCAAAAACACATTTTGATTTATGCACGTGACGCCAAGTTGGCACAAGAGTTGCTTGCGCAGGGCTGGGATGGTTCGTTACGTCCATCGTCTAGCGATGCCTTGATGGTGGTGGATGCAAATATCGGTTATAACAAATCTAACGCGCGCGTGCGCCAGTCGATTGATTATCAAGTCGATTTGCGCTCCTCAACTCCGCAGGCGCTGTTGACGCTCACGTACACGAATACGAGCCAGGTTAATTATCCGTGTAAACCAGAGATTCGCTACGATCCAATCTATGAAACGATGATGGATCGCTGTTATTTTGACGATTTGCGCGTTTATGTGCCGGCGGGTAGTCAATTGAACGATGCGACGCGCATTCCGGTGCCAGCGCAAGCCCTTGTGTCAGGCACATCTGAGCCGGGTGATGTTATAGTGCGACGTTCGGACGAAGGGGCATGGACCGTTTTTGAAGTAATGGGCGTTTTGCCGACTGGAGCTGTGCAGACCCGCAGTTTCAATTATGCGCTTCCTGCAAATGTGGTAAAATGGGACCAGCCGAATGGCACATACTCGTTGCGAATCCAAAAGCAACCGGGCACCGCCGGATACCCCGTGAGTGTGCGCGTGCATCTTCCAGATCAAATGGCATTGATAGGGTCTTCCTCGAAGCAGTTTACGCTAGATGGTGAATGGTTTGTTTATCAGATGATCCTCGATCGTGACCAAGACATCGGCTTGCATTTTAGGAGACAATCGAAATGAAATTTCGAATTATCGCACTTGGGGCATTGGCCGTGTTCATTCTGATCGCCATCGCGACGCCGGTCGTTTGGGCATCGCCTAATACGAGTCCCAATTTGCAGACGGTACCGACGCGCTCATCTTCCTCATCGTCGTCGAAATCTTCATCTTCCTCGTCGTCGGTGTCGTCATCGTCATCGAAATCTTCATCTTCCTCATCGTCGGTGTCGTCATCATCATCAAAATCTTCATCATCTTCATCTGTGTCTTCATCATCGTCCGCGTCATCGGCGTCTTCCGCCGAATCATCGCAACGAGAGTCTCCAGAGCGATCGTCGTCATCCTCAGCGCAAGCCGTTTTGCCGGAACCCTCGCCCACATTGACACCTACGGCGACCAGTACCCTTACGCCGCTTCTAACTGTTTCACCGACCAAGGTCAATCCGACGGCGACAGCTACACTCGTGCCCAGTTCGCCGACGGTGACGGTTACGTCGGCGCCGAGTTCGCCCACTGCCACGTCAACTTTTGTGCCGACAGAGACAGCGACGGTAACCCCCGAAAAACCGATGATAGTTTCTTCATCATCGACTTCGGCAGCGGCAAACGAGATGTCAGTTGCTACCGGAGGTCCATCGCCGCTGTTGGTAAGCGGCGTGTCGCTGATTATTGTTGGAGGAGTACTCCTTTTGCTTTGGAGAATGCGTGGGCAAAAGTAAGTGGGTAATTTTTGCGAGTGTGTTTTGTATCGTCATTGGGCTATTTCTAGTCGGATTAGATTTTTGGGGAAACTCACATGCGTCACGCGCAATTGTATATCCAACCAAAGTATCCGAACCCATCGTCCCAACGCGAACTCGAACTCTTGAAGCGCCCACAGTTATTCCTTCGATAACGTCCATCACTTTCACGCCCACGCCGATATTGCCAACGCGTACACCGCAACCAATCGACTCGACGCTTTATCAAGGTCGAACCCGTTGGGGTGTTGGAGTAGCCCTCGGACCGATAACGCGGTATAATGTGGCTCCTCTTCGCTTAGGATGGTATCTTGATTGGAAGACTTTGCTCGATCCCTTCCAGTCGGCAAATACTGATTACGCCCAAGTAGTGCGATTGAAGACCGGAACGCTCGATCCCGATGCAGACACACTAACAAAAATTGCGCGAAGAAATCCTGGGTCACTGTGGTTGATTGGGAATGAGCCGGATGTCAAATGGCAAGACAATGTAGAGCCAACGGCTTATGCGCGCTTGTATCATCAAGCATACCAGGCGATCAGGTTAGGTGATCCAACAGCGCAGATGGCAATAGGTGGTGTGGCGCAGCCGTCCCCGTTAAGGTTGCGGTATTTGGAACAGGTATTAGAATCTTATCGGCAGCAATTCCATGCGGAAATGCCGATCGATGTTTGGAATATTCACAATTTTATTCTGCGCGAAGAACGCGGATCCTGGGGTGTCGATATTCCGCCGGGAATAACCGATAATCAAGGACTGCTCTACGAAGTCGATGATAGCGGAAACTTGGAGGCATTCAAAAAACAAATTGTCGACTTTAGACGTTGGATGGCAGAACGCGGTTACCGCCATTATCCGCTGATCGTTTCCGAATACGGCATTCCGATGCCGGAGGATTATGGTTTTCCGCAGGAGCGCGTGACCGATTTCTTGTACAACACATTCAAATTCTTTTTGACCGCGCAAGATTCATTCCTCGGCTACCCAGCCGATGACAACCGTTTAGTCCAACGCTGGTGTTGGTACAGCTTGGATGATACCAACTATGCGACCGGGCGGCTGTTTGATTTGGCGACCAGACAAATAACTGCGACCGGAACGGCGTGGGCGGACTATGCGTCGCAGCATTAACTAATCTCGATAAGGTAATTTGCACATGTTCAAACGAGTTATGGCACTACTCTTGGTTTTCTTAATTAGCTTGGCACTTTTCGTGAAGCAAAGCGAGAATAGTAAAGCTGCGTCTATTCCAAGTCAAGGTGCTTCCAATTCATTGACTAGAGCCACGGAAAACAGCGTGGTCTATTTGCCGCTTGTGATGAAGAATTACTCGGTTCCATTACCGCTGTGGCGTTTTGGTACCGCGGTCGCGCAAGTTCCTCTTGCGGACTATGATGTCTACGGAGCTCAAAATTTGCGCTTGGGGTGGTATACGAATTGGCAAGTTATTAACAATGCCCCCCAACCTTATGGCACGGAATATATTCCGATGGTACGTCTCAAGCAATGGAAATTAGCTAGCGATGGCGTGAGTTGGACTACGTGGTGCATAACTTGTCCGTACGTGGAACCTTATACCTACACAGTGTCACCAAGCTGGAATACGATTAACTTGGCGGCGACATCCCGACCGGGTATGTTGTGGGTAATTGGCAACGAAATCGAGCGAAGGGATTGGAGTAGTGGACGCCAAGACGAGATTTTGCCTGAGGTTTATGCTCAAGCTTATAACGATATACGAAATGGTGTCTTGAGCATCGATCCTACAGCTCAATTTGCCATCGCTGGATTGGTCGAAGTAACTCCCTTGCGGCTTCAGTATCTTGATCGGGTTTGGAATGCCTACTCGCAAACTTTTAGTCAAACAATGCCAGTAGATGTTTGGAACATCCATGTGTTTGTTTTGCCCGAAGATCCTAATAGTTGGGGGGCAGCTATCCCCGCTGGCATTTCGGCTACAATTGGGATGACCTATACCGAATTGGACAACATAAATTTCTCTATGGTTACCGACCAAATCGTTTCATTCCGATCCTGGATGAAAGCACATGGCGAGCAAAATAAACCTCTGATTATGACTGAGTATGGCGTGAATATGCCAGATTGGATATTGTGCGACACTTGGCCAAATACATCGGGCTGCCCATTTACCAAAGAGCAAGTACGCGATAATATGATGTACCCATCGTTCGACTATTTTTTGAATCATACGGATGTCAATCTCGGCTATCCTTTAGATGGTTATCGTTTGGTGCAACGGTGGAATTGGTGGAGTCTTGACTATGATGCTGGGAAAATCGAAGATTTTGGAAATGGATCCGGATTCGCAATGGACTTTAATGGGGCTCTTTTTTACTCTGGGTTATATGTAGCAAAAGGAGGAAATCCCAAAGGGATTACAGCTCTGGGTTATTACTGGACGCACTATGTTCAGTCCTTGCCTCTAGGTGCGACAAAACCATATGCACTAGTACTAGGAAAGAGGCTGCCTATCCAATCTCAAGTCCACAATCCAATAATGGCAAAGCCAGGTGGGGGAACGTCTCTCAGTGATTGTGACAATTCCAAACAAATTCGTCTTTTGTTTTATGAACCTTCTCCGGGGTTCTGGGGAAACGTGGTAAACCGAGGGCTCGCACCAAAGCTGAAAAATGAGTCGAAGATTTGTCTTCCCGCAAAGCGGTAGCGAATTCGAATGACTAGGGTATTCCGTGGTAATAGGCCGGAATTAAGGTAAAAAAGATAGCATATAGATTAAATGCTAGCATAAAGCCGACGGAAGAGATGCCAAGAATTATCTTTCCACGCAGAGAGAGAATCTGCCAGGCACCCCAGAGGCACACGATTGCCCAAGCGACCAATGTGGGGAATAGAAATCTTCCTTGGGGTTGAAATTGAGAAAGATTCAATCCGAATACCCCGGTTATGGCAAAAAGCAAACTGAGGGTTAGGAGCACGATGGCGCGAAGCGCAGCTGGGGAATTTTGTATCTTTATCCACTTGAAAGCTTGGACTAACGTGATGATTGTACCAATGAGCCAAGCGCCTAATGCCAACCGCGCCCACGCTGCCGGGGGAATTACATTTGCCCAGCCAAAGCCCGCATAGAACAAAGTAATAAAAAATAATTCGAGAGCCAGTCCCAGATGTTCCCAGAAGAAGGCAGCACTTTTTGGAGTAAGACTGTTATTGAGCGTGTACGCCAGAGCGATTCTTGCTTCTTCAAAAGACAAATAGTAAGCGCCGATCAATATTGCAAAGGGAATGAGCATACAAAAGAGTGGCTTAGTCCAACTAGTCGGAAAGCGTGGTTGGCTAAGGGGAATTGCGATAATAGCTATTGGAAGAATAAAAAGAAAAGTATACTTGCATAGCGTGCCGGCGCCTATCAGGATACCTAATACCAAGGCAGATCGATTGATTTGGTTAGGTCTGAACTGCAGTTGAACTGCAAGTAACAAGGTGAATCCAGCAACCACATTAGTGATCGTGTCGCTGCGCACCGAAGCGTTTATAAAAGTAAATTGAGGTAGAAACGCGACGAGCCCGGAGGCAACGACAGCAAGTAACCCGCTAGAATCAAGCAGATTACCTACTCGGGTGGTTGCATAGAGAACACCCAATCCCCAAAGTGCAAGAAATATGCGGATGGCGAGCAACCCTTCATTGCCATACCAGACATCCCACACACGATTATTGGGATGAAGGAATAGATTGAGTTGTTTCGAGTCCTGGGAATATCGAGTATTTTGAGGTGGTATGTTTGTAGGCAAACTTTGAGGAGCGAGGGCGTGAATAGTTGCATATGCCAGAGCTGCAGGCACATACCCTAGAGCTGGATAAGTCCACTCGTAATTTGAAGAAATAAAGTCATAGTCTTTAGCAAAAGATGCTTTTTGCCTAATCCCTGAATTAACCGCAGGTCGCCAACGTGAGGCAAGCTCAGACACATACCGATAATGCGCCGGTTCGTCTGGTGCTTCCCACGGTGGCACTAGAACTGCATACATAGTTGCCAACAGACAGTAGATGCAATAGATTAGAATTAATAGCAAGCGGTGTGGCGTTGATGCGGTAGACATGACGATCATTATATCATAGTCTCCCAGAATACTGAAGGTTTTTTTGAAACTGGTTATTCAAATTCCCTGTTACAATGAAGCGGGAACTCTTGGTGAAACGGTACAGGCGCTCCCACGCGAAATTGCAGGGATTGATTCAATCGAATATTTGGTGATTGATGATGGAAGCACCGACGAAACAGTTCATGTAGCGCACTTCGCTGGAGTGCATCACATTATCAAGTTGCCGAGGCACATGGGGCTTGCGGCAGCTTTCGTCGCTGGGCTGGAAGCAGCATTGGAATGTGGTGCGGATATCATTGTTAATACAGATGCAGATCACCAGTACTCGGCGGATGACATTCCGTGCTTGATCGAACCCATCCTGAGCAAGGGCGTAGATTTGGTCGTTGGTGATCGAGGCGTAGCGACAATGACTGCTTTTTCATCAAGCAAGCGCATATTGCAACAGTTGGGAAGTTGGGTCATTGGTCAAGCTTCGGGTTATCGAGTCCCCGATGCAACGAGTGGCTTTCGTGCACTAACACGCGATGCGGCATTACGTACTTTGGTGTTAAGTAATTACTCTTATACACTAGAAACATTAATTCAGGCTGGTAGCCGGCGGATGGCTATCGAATTTGTACCCGTTCGGACCAATCCTCCAACCCGTCCGTCGCGTTTGATGCAAGGAATCTCCGACTATATATCCCATTCAACGGCGGACATTTTGCGAGCTTACACCATGTATCGTCCTTTGCAAATTTTTTCAGCCTCCGGATTGATCATGATCATCGGAGGACTCTTTTTCGGCATTCGTTTTCTGTTTTTCTATTTTAATAACCAGGGTATGGGCCATGTCCAGTCCGTTATCTTGGCAGCCATCTTGATTATTGTTGGCTTTCAAATTCTGCTCATCGGCTTGTTAGCTGATTTGATTGGCTTTAATCGCAAAATCCTGGAAGAGGTTTTGTACCGGATTCGTAAGCTCGAATTGGATAATTTCTCTGAGACCCAATCACAGTCCGACGACACTCAATGATTTATTTTTTCCAAAGACGCATTATATTAGCTGCCTTGCTAGTTTTTCCCTTGGCAGCTTGTTCGCTTCTTCCGCAAAATATAAAAACCACATTGCCGCCAATGCGCCAGTCCCTTCAATCTGATCAAATTCTTGGTCAAACATTCACGACGCACGATCAGGGATTGACCGGCATAGAGCTTTTTATTGCGCCGGATGGACCAGTCAGTGGCGAGATTCATTTACATCTGCGAGCAGGCGCTCAAGCGGACCAAGATATTATCACAACTAGTATTTCAGCGTCGGTCATAAGTATGCCGGCGTTTTATCATTTTGATTTTGCTCCTCAAAATGATTCACGTGGACACGATTACTTTTTGCTTCTCGATGTTGAAGGAAATAGCAAGTATGAAGTAGGTACAACTGTGGGTGATACTTATCTCGATGGTGCGTTATATCAGAATGGTACTCCTGTCGATGCGCAGATGTCGTTTCACCTGATTTATGATCCGTTTCAGAGAATAATTGGTTGGATGTTCGAAGTATTTATTTGGATCCAAGTTGTTGTCATTGGAATTTTACTTTTTGTTTTGCCGGGTTGGGCAATTCTTGCGCTATTATTCCCTGCTTGGGAATCCCTATCATGGGGCGAGCGTTTAGGATTGGCAGGCGGAGCGAGTGTTGCTCTCTATCCGATATTGTTACTGTGGACGGCGATATTTGATTTGCATTTGGGTTTTCTGTACGCGTGGGTGCCAGCGGTTTTAGCAATCGGTGGATTGGTCTGGCGGAATCGAAATGCGCGACTGAGCGATCGGAACATAACATGGCGTAGGTGGCAACAATCGAGTAGAATGTGGAGTGATCTAGCATTCATTCTCTTGATTGCACTGATTATTGGAGTCCGTTTTTTGGCCATTCGCTCGATTGATATCCCGCTGTGGGGTGATTCATACCAGCATACGATGATCGCTCAATTGATGGTCGACCATGGCGGTCTATTCGATTCTTGGCAACCTTATGCTGACCTGCAAACTTTTACTTATCATTTCGGATTTCACTCAGCCGTTACAGCGTTCCATTGGATTACGGATACTAGCTTACCGCGCGCAACACTGTGGGTAGGGCAAATCTTGAACGTTCTAGCGGTTCTGGCTATCTATCCTTTGACGATTCGAGTTAGCGGTGGCAATCAATGGGCAGGAATTATTGCAATATTGATCGCTGGTTTATTGTCGCCGATGCCAATGTACTATGTGAACTGGGGACGTTATACTCAGTTGGCAGGTCAAGTAATTTTACCGTTAACTGTATTGGTCGCGTGGACTATATTTGATTCGCAGGATTTCAGCCGGCGACTTGCTGTTTTGGCGTGGTTGTCATGGGGCGGATTAGCACTTGCTCATTACCGCATTTTGATTATTGCGATATTTTTCTTGATCGTATATTTTGTGATTGAAGTACGACACAAATCGTTGGTTAGTTTTATTAGGGAAACGTTCGTGATGGGAATTGGTGGAGCTTTAATCTTTCTGCCATGGTATATTCACACGTTTGCAGGAAAAATCTCTACCAACTTTGCCAATCAATTGACTAAGGCAGCCGCACCCGAATCAGCATGGATGCAAGCTTATAATGGGATTGGGGACCTAGGAACTTATTTGCCCAATGGTTTTTGGTTACTTTTGTTATTGTCTATAGGTTGGGGATTGTGGCGACGTGACAGAAAGGTTGCCGTAATCTGTTTGTGGTGGTTTGCCAACCTGCTTGCATCGAATCCACATTGGTTACGTTTACCGGGCGAAGGTGTGATCAATAATTTTACAATTTTTATTATGTCATATTTACCTGCTGGCATCTTACTCGGAAGTGCACTAAGTTGGATACTAGACACATGGAAAGAGAAGTTCAATCCTGGGAGTATAACGGCCACGTGGACTCTGGCTATGACCAAGACAATTCCATCACTCGGTCTTTTATTATTGATGATAGGTGGCTCTGCATGGGGCGCAAGCGAACGTCTAGACGATATAATCCCAATGCAATCTGCTCTTGTCACGCGTGCCGATATTCGCGCCGCAAATTGGATCCAACTCAATACGCCCAATAATGCACGTATACTAGTGAATTCATTTTCAGCGTTTGGGAGTTCTCTGATTGTTGGTTCAGACGGTGGTTGGTGGTTGCCTCTGCTTACGAAACGTCAAACAAACTTACCACCATTAAACTATGGTACTGAAGTGGGAATACGTCCGGATTATCGTCAATGGATAAACGCTCTGCCTGCTGAAATTCTTCGCAAGGGTATCGATCATTCAGACGTATTAGCGATGCTTCGTGAGCGAGGTATTACCTATGTCTATATTGGACAACGCCAAGGGCGCGTGAATTATGATGGACCCTCTATTCTAAATCCTCAACAACTGCTTGCCAGTGCTCATTATCGACTTGCCTATCAGCAGGATCGTGTATGGATCTTTGAGGTGGCGAATTAAATGCGTGACGTGTCACAATATCTTAATCGCAGGCGATATCAAATGGCAATGCCTTTTATTCGTGGCGACGTATTGGAAGTCGGTTGCGGTTATACTCCTATTCCGCCGATGATTACTTTGCAGGATCACTATGTCGGAATTGATTACAACCCAGAGGTTATTACCAAGTTAGCTTTAACCTACCCATCATTTGAATTTCTACAACTTGATGTCGAACATCAAGTTGTGGATTTGGGCACTCGACGATTTGATACTTTGGTTTTGCTTGCAGTCTTTGAACACTGGTTCAATCCCACAAAAGTCTTGAGTTCTTTGGTGATCTACCTTCGAGATGACGGACGAGTAGTACTTACAACGCCTACTCCATTTGGAAACGAAATTCATCGATTGGGCGCGCGTTGGGGAATTTTTTCGCGTGAAGCCGTAGCCGAACACCACTCAATCGTAAACGAGAATAAGTTACGACAATCGTTTGAAGCTGTTGGATTGCGATTATGTGTGTATCGTCCTTTTCAATTTGGCGCTAACCAATTTGCGGTCGGGGAGAAAAGGATGTTGCCGTCTCTAGTTCCCAATCTTGGACAGAGTTAACCCTGTGAAGGTTGCATTCCCGGTGAAGGAGCGTTGTCTAATCTTCAAAGATGGATGGCGCGAAATTGGGGTGTTGCTCGTCATTACCATGGTAATTTTGGTATTTACCTTTCCACTCGTTCTGCATTTGACGGACCAAATTCCGGGATCACCAGGTGATAACCTGTACTTTTTCTGGGAGATATGGTGGTTTAAGCGAGCATTGTTTGAGCTTCAAGTGTCCCCGTTTGTGAACCACGAAGTGTATTATCCTGTAGGTTTGGAATTAGCGCGTGATGAAATGACGCCTGCAAACACGATCCTTGGCTTGCCATTTACTCTATTGGCTGGACCTGTCGTTTCATATAACCTTCTGGCTCTTAGCTCTTTCATATTATCGGGATACGCCGCTTATCAATTGATCTTTCAGCTTACGCGGAACCGTTTGATCGCTTTGATAGGCGGTATTGCTTTTTCAATTATTCCATATCGGATGATGCGATTCTTTGGTCATTTGAACTTGCTGACTACTCAGTGGTTGGTGTTTACGTTGATATTCACCGATCGGTTGCTTCTATTTCGCCGCGTTAGGGATGGTGTCCTTGCTGGAATCTTTTTGGGTTTGAATGCGTTGGCAGCATGGTATTATCTTTACATTAGTCTAGTGATCCTAACTATTTTTACGACTATTCGAACGTACCCATGGCGTGAATCGCTAAGCGACAGACGTTTGTGGCGCGCAGGAACATTTTTTTTCTTCATTGCAACTTTTATCATCTTACCGTTCGCTTTACCTTATATCCAATTAAATCAGAATGGAACTCTGCAGCGTTCTTTTTCCGAATTTGACGGTTGGTCGGCAAACATCACTGATTTTGTTCAGCCAAATCCCTTACATCCTCTATGGGGAAAAGCAGTGCGTCAGATTTTTCCTTTTCAATGGAGCGCCGGAATTGAGCGTAATTTGATGACAGGCTCGTTATTTCTAGTGCTTGCGGTGATTGGTGGGTGGGTACACCGCCGCAAGCGGAGTGTGCAAGTTTGGTTGGTGTTAGCTCTAGCGAGTTTTATCATTGCATTGGGCCCAACCTTACATTGGAATAATCAAAGGATCGTGTTTCCTTTGCCTTCGGCTGTAACAGAATTTGCGAATCAATCTGGCTTGACCATGCTATTAGCAAGTCGATTTGACCAGTCATTATCCAACTTGGTGGAGACAGGTTATGGTTTTATTCCGCTTCCTGCCATGATAATGTATGCCGTTGTACCCTATACTTCCTCTCTTCGAGCTATACTGCGATTTGGTGTGGTGACAGATTTGGCAGTTATCGTATTGGCAGCTTTTGGAATATTGGCAATCGTGCATGCTGTGTCAACACGAATTCCACGATATATAGCTATTCTCATTATTGCTAGTTTGGCGACATTTGAAATCTGGAGTGTTATCCCCAATGAGATTTCTTCTTGGACTCCAGCAAAACCAAGACCAGTCGATGCTTGGCTATCTACGCAAACCAGTCAATCATTGATCATTGAATTTCCACTCAGACAGAACATCCATCCAATCGCTATGCTTTATCAAACCTTTAATCGCCAACTCATGATATACGGGGGCATGCAACCTTCTTTTCAAACTTCCCTGGTTAAGGGACGACTCGATCCAGTGCGCGGTTTTCCTTCGCAGGATGCTTTGAATACGCTGAGAGTGTGGGGAACACGATATGTGTTGGTGTCACCGTTTGTTTTCACGCCTCAAGATGATTGGTCTCGTTTTGAATCCGGCCTGAATTCTTTAAATCGGTTGGAATTTGTTCAAGAAGTGGGTGGTGTTCTAATCTATGAGATCAGGTAACGCGCAAGACCACGATACCGTGAATATTGGAATTGTGGGACCTTGTTATCCCTTTCGGGGGGGAATACCGCATTACACTTCTCTGCTTGCCACTAACTTCAGTCAAAGGGGTTCGACTCGTCTTTACAGTTTCCGAAAACAATATCCAAGTTGGCTATTCCCGGGACGCAGTCAAATTGATCCTAGTCCAGCTCCGCTAATTGATATAGATTCACGAAGATGGCTGGTTCCATGGAACCCAATAACTTGGTCTCGGGTAAAACAAGATTGGCTGGAGTGGAAACCAGGGTTAATCGTTTTGCAGTGGTGGGTGCCATTCATGGCACCTATGACTGCTTGGTTGATCCGCCAAGCTGGTTTGTTGCATATTCCGACAGTAGTAATCTGTCATAATGTAATGCCACATGAGCGAAATTGGTTTGATGCAGTGCTTGCGCGTTGGACACTAGGTAAAGCCGATCATCTCTTTGTGCATAATTTGGACGATCAGGTTTTAGCACATCGTCTGTTACCACATAGTCATGTTGAGCGAGTGTCGCTACCAAGTTATCAAGTGTTTGACTTGTCAACATGGACGCGAGAAAAGGCCCACGCCACGCTGAACATTGAAGGCAACGTGGCGCTTTTCTTCGGAATAGTGCGCCCGTACAAGGGCTTGGGAGATTTGTTAAATGCGTTACCCTTCATTTTATCCGAAATTCCTTTGACGCTCTTGATCGTTGGCGAGTTTTGGGAGTCATTAGAAAAGTACCAACGTCAAATTAAAGAACTGGGCTTGGAGTCTCAGGTACGAGTAATAGATCAGTATGTTTCAAATGCCCAAGCCGCCATGTATTTTTCTGCTGCTGATTTGGTGGTGTTGCCTTATCGTCATGCAACTGGCAGTGCAGTTCTTCAACTCGCATTTAGTCTTGGAGTTCCCGTTGTTGCAAGTCGTGTTGGTAGCATGGCAGAAGAAGTCCAAGACGGAGAAAATGGATTTCTTGTCAATTCAGGAAATCCAGAGGAACTTGCTAATGCCATCGTAAGATTTTTTCGAGGTCAATATGCGGCGAGTTTTCGGTCTGCAATCGCCCAAAACCGTGCCCGCTTTGAATGGTCTGTCTTAATTGATAAGCTGTCGGAACCCATAACAAATCAGCGATCCAAGTTAGAAATTCAATCTAAATGCAAATAATTTTCTTGGCAACTGACAGTCTATCAAGTCCCGGTAGCGGCGGAAGATATTTTCCGCTTGCTCGCGCGCTCGTTCGATTGGGGCAGCAAGTTACATGGGTTGGATTGCATCATGATTATGCTTCTACGAAACAACATCGATTTGCTGTTAATGGCGTAGAGATATGGTACATTGGACAGATGCATGTGCGCAAAGTGGCAAGCCGCAAAATTTATTTCAATCCGTTGACTATGCTGTGGATTGCGGCTTGGGCAACCTGGGGACTCTTTCGAGCGGCATGGAAATTGAACGGCGATATTATTCACGTTTGCAAGTCACAACCCATGAATTTGCTCGCCGCTTGGATGGTTCATAAACTTCGTGGAACACCAGTATATTTGGATAGCAGTGATTACGAAGCTCTCGTAAATCGTTTTCAGCACGTTTGGCAACAAAAGATTGTGGCATGGTTTGAGGACTGGTCTCCCTCCTTCATGTCTGGAATTACTGTGCAATCTACTTTTCTCGCCGAACGATTTCAGTCGTTGGGGTATCCACGAGATCGCATCTATCTTATTCCTCATGGAATTGATGAAGAACGATTCGCTGTATTGGATCGACAGGATGTGGCACAGACTCTTGATCGATTGAAGCAGTCGTTGGGTATAACTCCCAAAGATCGTGTAATTGTTTATGTGGGCAGTATGAGTCTTGTATTGCACGCTGTCGATATTTTAATGGAAGCATTTGTCATGATATTAAAGAGTGAGCCATCGGCATTTTTGTTGATGATTGGTGGAGGCGAAGACTATGATGCTCTTCGAGAAATGGCGCGACGACTTGGAATAGAATCGCGCGTCTGTTTTGTGGGAAAAGTGGATAGCGCGCAAGTTCCTTACTATTATCGATTAGGTGAGGTGAGTGTTGATTCGCGTCGTGATTCAGCAGTAGCACAGGCCAGCTTACCCCTTAAGGTTCTTGAGAGCATAGCCACCGGAATACCCTGTGTTGCCACTGATACGGGTGATACGGGGAAAGTTTTAGATGGAGCGGGCAAAATTGTTACGCCTGGCGATGCTAATGCACTGGCGCAAGGTATCTTGGAGATTGTGAATAATCCGCAAGTTGTTGAACAAATGCGGACTGTGGCGATGACCCTACGCCACCAGTATAGTTGGAATATTTTGGCCCAACGCTTATTGAAAATATATTAGTAGACTCATGTCCATTCATCAAATTAATTTGTCTGCGCAGAAAACTCTGCGAGATATTGCGCTACTTTGGAGTGGCACAGGCGTTGCGCAATTTTTGACGGTCATTTATACGCTCGTTATTGCACGCCATCTCGCTCCATCCAGTTATGGATTATTTGTTGCTGCCTATTCAGTAGCAGGTTTATCTTCTTTTTTCTTTAATTGGGGATTTGATTCTTGGCTTTTACGCCAAGGCGCTATAACGAGCAGTTTATCGAGATTGACCGGGCAAATTCTAGCGGTCAAATCTATTTTGGGAACGCTTTGGTCGATGAGTTTGTTCGTAGTATTGCCAGCGTTGGTTCCTGAGATGTTTCCCGCATCGCTAGTTCTTGTTGGCGCACTGGATACATTGTGTGATGGTCTTTTCAATACTGAGCTTGCTTCTCTGAACGCCACGAGGCGCTCACCGATTGCTTCAGGTTTGTTATTTATCTCGCGCGGGGGGCGGTTAGTCGGCGCAATCCTTTTGGTTTTGGGCGGTATTCAATCACCATCTCAATTTGCTCTGGCGCGATTGATAGCAACGTTTATCGGATTCTGCCTTGCTATCGTGATTGTTACACCGGATTTTCTAACACCGTTTTCGGCGTTGTCATCAATCTTTCGGGACTCGGTACCTTTTACACTATCACAATTGCTATCCACTGTCTATATTCAAGCGGATGAAACCATGTTAGCGCTGATGCTCGCCGATAAGCAAATGGTAGGTCTGTACGCGCCTGCATCGGGGTTCGTCAATTCTTTATTTGTAATTCTCGCGGCAGGATTTACGGTCATGGTGCCGATTTTGACGCAAATGCAAAAAGCCAAAGCCCAATTGTTTGCTCCAACGGTCAAAAGAATGTACCTTGGCTATATTGCACTGGGCGTTCTACTGTGGGTTGGATTATGGGCGGGCAGCCAACTTTTTATCGAGTTGTTATTAGGGCATGCGTACAGTGTCACGGGTGGATTGCTGGCAATTCTTAGCCCCATCGTTTTCTTCAAGTGCGTGGGATTTGCTAGCTCGGCAGTTCTTGTAGCAGTTGGATGGCAAAAGTATCGACTCGTGGCGCAAGGTTTATCGGCGGGAACGAATGTTTTTTTGAACTTGTGGGTAATACCACGCTATGGGGTGTGGGGCGTTTCATACGTCTATGTCGTGAGCGAACTTGTTCTTGTTACAGGTTACATTTGGCTTGTTACCAAGTGGTTCAAATCTATGTAACCCTTTCCATTATTCATGATCAGTCGAATGTCCGAAAAAAAAATTCCTAGCATCCTCATTTTAAATTTTCATTCGTCATACAATGCTGGTGACGCTGCATTACTAGAATCTGCAATCTCGCAATTAAGGGCAGTGTGGAGCACGGCGCGGATAATTGTTTCTGCAAATTATCCTAAAGAAGAATATGTGCACTCACTGGGTGTCGAGGTTGTTCCATCTTTTCGTGCGTTGCTTGAATCTCAGCATGGGTTGTCGCTGATACTTCGTCTTGTCGCCGCTGGTTTGTACAGTGCCATTATCCTGCTTGTTCCTATTGTTCCATCCCGATTTAATCTAAAACGATTTCTACCCAAGGAATGGTCCCAAGTCCTGATGGCGTATCAGGAAGCCGATCTGGTGGTTAATTGCCCTGGCAACATGTTTTTGACCCTAGGACTATTTGGATTACCGTTTATTCTATCTGCATTGCCAGTGTTGTTGGCGCATTGGTATCGTAAGCCTTTCTATGTTATGCCGCAGACCCTGGGTCCATTGAAGCGAAGATGGGAGCGCGGTTTATTGGGACGACTCTATGCGCGTGCTCGGATCGTGTTTATACGAGAAAAATTGTCACTTCAAGTCGCCAAAGAATTGCACGTGCCTGAAAATAAAGTGTTTTATGTTCCTGACCTGGCATTCGGTTTTAGTCCACGGATTGATCGCGATAACGCGCGCAGTTTATTACAGCGATCCGGTTATGCTGCTGAACATCCCGCCATTGGGGTAACGGCGATCAGTCGATGGACTCGCGCATTTGATGAAAAGAGCTTCGATCAGTATTATACGGCGATGGCTTGTGCGCTTGCGCGGATTTCAGACAAGTACGGAGCGAGAATCTACTTTTTTCCCCAAGTGACCGGTCCATCGCCGATTGAAGATGATCGAATCGCTGTAAAACTTATCATTGATCGGATGCCGAGTTTGCAAGCGTGTGTTGTGCATTTGGACGATAGACTGTCCCCTTCGAACTTGCAAGCGCTCTTTAGTTTCATGGATATTTTTCTAGCCACGCGTCTGCATTCCGGTATTTTTGCGTTGAACATGAAGGTTCCTACTTTATTCGTTGGATACGTGAGCAAGACGCGTGGCATATTAGAGTCGGTCCATTTGCAAGAGTGGTTGGTCGAACTTGATAGCATAACCGAAGACAAGTTATATGACAAGCTTGAGCAATTATGGCGTCAAAGAGAGGCGGTCAATAGATTGTTGACGGAGATTATGCCGCGCATTGCTGACCAAACAAATCGCGTAGGTAAAATGATTTCTCAGGATTATCACCATGCCAGAAAATAGTTTGCGGGTTCTGGAAATAATCGTCGGCTTGGATATTGGTAATGTCGATGGAGGCAGAGAGCGGTTTGGAATCGAGCTGGCAAGGCAATTGAAACGCGATGCGGTAGATGTTTCGGTGTGTGCCTTTTGGAAACGGGGTGGACAAACAGAAATGCATTGGTGTCAGGTTTTGCAACTCGAAGGGATCGAGGTATTTTTTGCTGGAGAATGTCGTGACAAATTCAGTTTTCTTCAATATCTCTTAGGGATACGTCAAATTGCTAATTATTGCCAAACGCATCAGATAAATATAATTCACAGTCATTATCAGATGGCATCGTTGGCGGCAGTTTTTTTTAAACTTTTCAGATACACATCTGTCATCCGCACATTGCATATCTCAGGATTGGAATGGGGAAAGGGATCGATCGGTTGGGTTCTCGAAAAAATTATAACGAATTGTTTTTTTTCTTTATGTGTTGATGCCGAAGTGGGCATTTCCCAAGCGGCGGTCGATCAGCTCAAGCGGCGCACGTTGGTCCGCTGGCTCGGCAAGCCTATCTATCTTATTCACAATGCCTTACCTGCGGATTTTCTTGAAAACGAAAACCAAGCAGCTGTAAAATGGGTACGGTTCGGGATTGAGAATAAGTTGATCGTTGGATGTATGGGGCGATTGTCTGAGCAAAAAGGGTATCTCTACTTGATTCAAGCGATACCTTACGTCATAGAAAAATTTCCACATGTACATTTTGTTTTCGCAGGCGATGGGGAGCTTAAGAGTCGATTGGAGAAAACAGCGGAGGAATTGCAAGTACTTGACCATGTGCTGTTCGCTGGACAAACTAGAGAGGTGGTTCCATTCCTAAAAAGTCTGGATCTATTTGTTCTTCCATCGCTTTGGGAGGGTTTGCCTACGGTTATCTTAGAAAGTATGGCATGTGGCATACCGGTCTTGGCAACAGATATTCCTGGAACGCGCGAGTTAGTTCAGCATGGAATTACTGGTTGGCTGGTTCCTTTGCAAAGCCCAATTGAGTTGGGAAATGCCATTGTGGAATTGCTCGAGAATCCTCAAACACGACAAGGGCTGGCGGAACGTGGTAAGCGGATGAGCCAGAACTTTACCATGCCCCGGATTTCTCAAGAGTATATCGCACTATTTCAAGACGTTGTTCATGATAACTAATTTTCAAATGCGTTAGGAACAGGATGAACCCATGACCTTGCCCAATTTTCTCATACTCGGAACTCAAAAAGCTGCTACAACTTGGATGCATCGATGTATGAGAGAACACCCTGACATATTCATGCCGCGTAAAAAGGAAATCCCTTTCTTTGAAGAACCTTATTACTCCGAACACAATCAAGATATAAAGTGGTATGAACAATGGTTTGCTGAATATGCGGGTCAGAAAGCTATCGGTGAGGCGAGACCGTCATACCTCTACCGAAAGGAATCGCCGGGGTTAATCTACAAACATCTTCCGAATGCGCGTTTAATCGTGAGTTTGCGCGATCCGGTTGATCGAGCAATCTCAGCATATTTTTGGATCATGCGCATGGGATATATTCCAATTCGCGACCCGAATGAGTGGTTTCGGGAATCTAACTGGGGAGATTGGCGATCGGTGAATTACGTCAGTGAACGTGTTCGGAAAGCGGTACGTAATTCACAACGCGTTACTTCGGAGGAATCTGGTCAATTAGCGGAGGCAAGCTATGAATCAATTTTGGAAATGGGCTTTTACTATGAACAATTAATGAGATATCTTGATTTATTTCCGCGAGAAAAGATTCTGGTTTTAATCTATGAAGATATTTGCATTAATCCTGTGCACTGGCTGCAAACGATATTTAGATTTCTTGAGGTAGATGATTCGTTTATCCCGCCGAGCATCAATGCAAAGGAATTGACCGGCGAGTATTCTTTAGTTGGTACGCACTTGCTTCATAGGGCATGGCATTATGGATTAACCAAACCTGTGAATTATTTAGTCAGAATCCTTGGTCATTTGGGTTTGAAGAAAGAAATGCCAATTTCGGAGGATGTTATTGCCAAACTTGCAAATTTGTATCGACAACAAAATACCAAGCTGGCTGAATTTTTGCATCGTGATTTGAATATGTGGAAATAGTCCGTTCGGTTTTTGAGAACTAATTACACTATCCGGACAATATGCAACCGCGATTTTTTTACAAACTTAAACCGGCTTTTTTTGTCTGCAAAGTAATACTCGACCGCTTTTTGACAACCTGACCAATGGTAGTAATCATCGATAACTAGAGTTCCACTTTTAACAAGATGCGGTTCGATCCGTTGCAGACAAAGTAGAACAGATTCGTACCAATCGCAATCCAAGTGCGCAAAAGCTACTGGTTCGTTAATAGATAGTGTGTTTTGGAATAGCCCTTTGACTAAGTGAACTTTATGTTTTTCTACAGGGTATCCGTAAGATTCAAAGGTTTCACGCACATGTTCGAGTAAATTTTCCTCATACCCGTAATATTTTCTTTTACCTAATCCGTGTGATTTCCCAGACGCAATAACATTATATCGCGTGTGTACATCGCTTCCATCAAATTCAGAAGGAGGCGGTATCATTCCAAACACATCATAGATGTAGAAAGGCCGCGTGATTCGCTTAGAGGCTGTAATTGTTAATGCCGATCCGCCAAGCGCACACCCTGTTTCGATAAGAATTCCCGCTCGATTTTCTTTTTCCAAATTAGAGACACAATCATATAAATCGGCTAATGCCGAAGCATCCAAGTACGTAAGATGGTCTTTAAGCACCTGATTGACAATTCGATAACAAGATTTGTCTGTGATTAATAAATGGACTAGTTTCAAGTTCTTGCGCAGAGTTCGTTGGGTGGTATTAACCATTTGAAAGATTACTTTGCTTTAATGATCATTATGCAATAACTGTTTTCCTAGGTGTCTTTAGGGTTGGATGATGATTGTTCCTGCGTTAATAAGCTCGTCACTGGTTACTTGAAAGACATAGGGTTTGCCTTCATCCAGCGCAGCTCTTGCATCATTCGAATTTGGTCCTATAACCAGGACGTAAGATCCCGGTGTGAGATTATTTATTTGAAATTGACCATTGAACTGGACCTCAGCTTTGGCGTGTAATATTGATTCCAAAATGTAAATTCCTTGCCCTGCCGAGTCACCGGAGAATGGTGCTGCATACACGAAAAGTGATTTTCCTTTCCACAAAGGAGCGTCGCCTTGTATTGTTCCAAAAATCCCGCCATAACCTGCCGTGGGAGAAATGAGCGTTGGGGTTGCTTGAATTGGCAAAGTTGAAGATTCCCCCGAAGATGTGTTTTGGCAAGAAGGCGATACAAGCAGTGCAAGCATGATGATAGCTAATTGCTTGAATTTAATCATAGAATTCCTCTCATAAAAAAACAGGAGAGGCATAGAGTTCCGTGCAGCCCTCTCCTGCTTGAATACTGATTTTAGTTAAGGTACCGTAACTGCGTTGTAATCTTCTCCAAATTTCGTGATAGTGCCACTGTCCAAAGCTGGGCTGACATCCTTGGCATTTCTAATAACTACCGCAATTGGCTGATCGCTTGTGATTTCTACAGCGCCACCAAAAGCCGGAGTAATCCCAAAGCCCACAGGCGCACCTGCTGTTGTAGGATTGGTATTCCGCTTGATGAGCGATCCCAATGGATTGGCACCTGTCGCAACGTTCTCGGTGTACACATTGCCTGCGTTGTCGTAGTATTTTGCAACAATGTTGGTTGCATTGCTAGTGCCAACATTCATAATGGCGATGTTAGAGCGAAAGTCCGTGGTCGTATCTGCCGCCCAGCGAATGTATGCAGCCGCAACTTTTGTACTACCTGTACTTATTCCGGTAAAAGCTGTCTTAAGACCATCGGTGCCAGCAACTTTGCCGATAGCGATAATTGGTGCACCCGTTGCGTTAATCACGGCGGAACCCGAAGTTCCATTGGGGACACCGTCTGTGCAAGGATTGCGGGAAATCTTGTTCGCGGCACCCACTGGTAAACTGGGTGAAGTAGTGATCAATCCACCCGATGTATTGTAATAAGAAATAGTGACATTGGCGGTACTGACGAGACTGGTGTTTTGAATTGCGTAATTCGACGTTGCGCTATTAGCTCCGAAGTTGCAAAGCATAGTGGGCATGTAGAATTTGTTTGCACCAGATGCTAAACCTTCAAACGCAGTTGCGCCACGTCCAGCATCGGCTGTTTCTTCCGAAGATGCAACAACTTTTGGCGCTGTCCCGCCTGACGCAGAGATGACTAATGAACCGTTAAAACCAGCAGGCAATCCGCCTCCGCCTAAGGTAGCTGCATCACTGGCTAAGAAGACGAATGATGCTTGGCTAAGGATCGTTTTTGTAACGTTGAGGGTCGGTGAAACTGAGCCAACCGCATAGAATCTGAGATTGGCGCTAATCGTTGCATCGCTGATATTCTGAATACCGACGCGTGAAGTTGTGCCAAAGGCACTATTCAAAATCGTTGGAACATAGAAGGTTGATCCGCCCACATCCGCCGTGAACGCACTGTACATCATACGTGGAAAGTTGACATTTTCAGGCGCATTGGCAATCTGAACATACGTGGCAACAATAGGCACATCCGATGTCAGTACAGCTGAGCCAGCGAATCCTGCTGGAACCGAAGTCGAGCCAATGTTCAATGAACCGGCTTTGTGAGCAGGCAAAGAAAGCGGACCTGCTATATACGTTGTTGCGCCGTTATAATACGTAATGGAGAGTCCTGAGACACTATCTGTAGCGCTTGAGGTGTAGTAAGTGATCGAAGAACTCCATGTCTGACACGTAGCACATGCATTTACAACTAATGGCTTCTTCGGGGCTGGAGTCGCCGTTGGCACCTTGGTTGCAGTTGGCGGTACTTTGGTCGCTGTGGGCGGCACAGACGTTGCCGTCGGAGCTACTTTAACTGCCGTGGGCGGCACGGCCGTTGCAGTTGGAACTACTTTAACTGCTGTAGGCGGCACTTTGGTCGCGGTTGCAGTCGGCGTCAACGTTGGGGGTGTTCGGCCTTGTGCGGAAACACTCGGCGCAATCATGGCTGTCGCTATCACCATGAGCAATAACACAATAATAACTGAGATGTGTTTTTTGGCTAACATAATCGGCTCCTTTTATTGTGATGAACTGTCATATCGAAAATATGACGCTTTTCAGCGTCCTCATAATAACACAACAAGCCATAGTATCAATAATCCCTTTGGGTGATTAGCGATAATTACTTGAATGCAGGCACAATAACCGTATAGATCGCGCGATAAGCTAAATTCGTGTCCAATAATTTTCCATCCGATTTTCCGCCTATCGCATATAAATACGATTCAATCGGTATTAAGTTAAGATTAGACCAAGAATTGAGGGTGGGCGGCGCATCGAAATCTTGCCACTTGTCTTGCTGATATAGGTACTCAATAGGAGTAGGAGGTTTAGAAGAATTGCCTATACCTCCGACGATATGAATTATGTCCGCGATACTAGCAATGCCCATCGCATAGCGACCATCGGGCATTGGCGAAATTCTTAGCCAGGGGGTATCCTTACCATTGTCTCGTTCCGGCAGATATTGTTCAACTGTCGCCAATGCGTTATTACCATCGAATCCACCAATGACATATATTTTGCCGCCTGCAATCGCAACGCCGGCTAATGCGCGGGCAGTTGGTATACGCGTTCGCTCTGACCATTGATCTCGACTTGGATCATACATATAAACAGTGTTCACATAATTTTTTCCGTCGTAACCGCCAAACAGATAAAGTTTTCCCTCAAACGGAGTTAACGCATAACCGGAGAGAGCAATCGGAAGCGAGGCGGCTTGGCTCCAGACATTTTCTTGGGGATCATAGACCTCACAGATGCTGGTCACCGAACTATCGGCTAGTTTTCCACCGGGCACATAGATTTTTCCAGCTACGATGGCAGCGCTTATATCAGTTACTGCAACTGGTTTGGGTTGCAGTGTTGTCCAAGTGTCTTGGATGGGATCATAGCTTTGTGTAGTTGATATGGTCGTCTCGTCCGTTTCTCCACCGATCACGTAGATTTTGTTTTCATAGTTTGCTGTCGCTGCACTGGCACGGCTTGTTGGCATCCGATTTCTGGGTTGCCATCGGGTTGATGCAGTTTGCATAGTTGGTGCGGCTGGGCTAGCTGAAACGATAGTTGGCGATTGGCGGACAAAGAGGGCAATGCTGCCGATAGTGATTGCCACGATAACCAAGAGTGCGATGATCCAAATCGAGTTAAGTGACTTGGTATGAGGAACAGCTACGACGCTCGGTTTAAGCAGAGAAGAAGTTGTTTCCAGTGCCAATGCTGGACTAGGGTATTGCGACTCGACCATCGTTGGTTCGATAGTATCTTGATCGGACGCAACATCACTTGCCGAAGCGATTGCGGTTTTGTCGGTGACGGCGTTATTGATGGCGACCATGCCGTGTTGAATAGCGTATAACGTAGCTTCGGTACGTGAAGAAACGCCTGTCTTAGCAAAAATATTCCGAAGGTGAACCTTGACAGTGTTGGTGCTGATAAATAGTTTTTGCGCGATCTCTTTATTGGATGCCCCCGTGGCAACTAGCTCCAAAAGTTCGCGCTCGCGCTCGCTCAACTGATCGTTTTCTGGCATGAACAATTATTCCGCCACTAGAATACTCATTCTTTGGATGAGAGTCAAATTTTGTTCCCGTTGGGGAGAGTTGAGTTTGAACCATTTGCCTAATCGACTCAAAACAGGTAGAATATCGCCGCAGTTTTAGACCCTTGTGTGATTTTGTCGACGGAGTCCAAGTTTGAACGCACCTGATCTTGTCTACGATTCTAAGCGCCATCGGTTTGCTCTATTTGCCGATATTGCGGAGCTAGTACGTTATCGCGATTTGCTTTGGAGTCTCGTCCAACGTGACCTGACCGTTCGCTACAAGCGCTCGGTGCTTGGTTTTTTGTGGACGATGTTGAACCCACTCCTCGTCATGTTAGTCATGACGATTGTTTTTTCCACATTTTTCCGATTTTCTATCGAGCACTACGCTGTCTATCTGCTCTCTGGAACTATCCTGTGGAATTTTTTCGCGCAAAGCACGTCGATGGCAATGCATAACCTGGTTTGGGCAGGTGGTTTAGTCAACAAGATTTACATTCCCAAGTCGGTTTTTGTGGTGTCAGCGATATTCGTTGGCTTGGTCAATTTTTTGTTGGCACTGATTCCATTGTCTTTGATCATGCTTTTCACCGGACAATCTTTTTCGCCAACGATATTTTTCTTGCCGATTCCGATTTTTTTGATGTTCATATTTGCATTAGGCGTTGGCTTGGCTGTCTCAGCACTGGCAGTATTCTTTGCTGATGTTATCGACATTTATCAGGTTGCGCTCACTGTCTTAATGTATCTTACTCCATTATTCTATCCGGTTGATATTGTCCCAGAAAAATATTTGCTCTTCATCCACCTTAATCCGGTTTATTACTTTATCGAAATCTTTCGCCAACCAATTTACCAAGGTGTTTTGCCAGAAACGTACTTGCTCTTGCGTGCGGCATTGGTTGCCCTGACCGCTCTGGTTATCGGCTGGTGGTTCTTTACCAGAAAATCCAACGAGTTTGCTTACCGTGTTTGAAAGTAGTCAGGTCACGCAATTTAAATCGTCGGATGATATTGCGATTCAGCTTGACAATGTTTCAGTGCGATATCGAGTTCCGCACGAGCGATACAATACGCTCAAAGAACATGCGATCCGTTGGTTGGAACGCCGCGTTCAGTACGATGACTTTTGGGCATTACGCGATGTCAATCTTTGTATTCGCTCTGGTGAAGTGGTTGGTATCATCGGGCGAAATGGTGCAGGTAAGAGTACGCTTCTCAAAGTCGTCTCGCGCGTATTGCTTCCAACGAATGGACGAGTTCGTTTGAGAGGGCGCGTTGCACCATTGCTTGAATTTGGCGCGGGCTTTCATCCCGAATTGACCGGACGCGAGAATGTATTTTTAAACGGCGCGATTCTTGGTTTCTCACGATCCGAGATGGAAAGCAAGTTCAAAGGCATTGTCGATTTTGCCGAGCTGTGGGATTTCATCGACGCGCCGTTGCGAACTTATTCCAGCGGCATGGTCGCGCGGCTTGGATTTGCAATCGCCACAGATGTCGATCCAGATATTCTGATTCTGGACGAAGTTTTGTCAGTGGGCGATGTGGCATTTCAGCAAAAATCAGCGGAGCGCATTCAGAGCTTTCGTGCGGCAGGCGCAACCATTCTGATGGTCTCGCACAGCATGGACACCGTCGAAGCGATGTGTGATCGCGGCGTGTGGCTCGATCATGGTAAGCTGATGGCAGATGGTAATCCTGCGGCAGTTGTGCAGTGCTACCGTGGCGATGATGCGAACGTCGAGTCCAAGCGTTTGTCCGTGACTGGGAATCTGGCCGCGAATCAACGCTGGGGTACCGGTCGAATCGAGATCGTGAACGTTCGACTGTTCAATGAAAAGGATGTCGAGAAAACGATCTTCCGAACCGGCGATCCGCTCGCATTACAGATCGATTATAAATGCCACGAAGCGGTTCCGTCGCCGTTTTTCGGCATGGCGATCCATCGTCAAGATGGGATTCATATCACAGGTCCCAATTCATCCTTCGCCGGAGTAATAATGCCAACTTTGGATGGGGAGGGGACAGTTATTTATCGAGTTCCGTATTTGCCATTGCTCGAAGGTTTATATCACATTTCGGTCGCCGTGGTCAATCAGGATGACACCGAAATTTTCGATTATCATGATCGAGCATACCCTTTTCGCGTGGTCAATTATGACGGCGCGATGCGAGAACGCTATGGCTTGGTAACGTTGCGAGGCGAATGGGAGCATATTGCTGCGATACGGAACGCGACTAGAATCGATGTGGATGTTCCATATAGAAATTGAAGCGACGAACGAATGCAATACGCGTTGCTTGCATTGTCCGCACGAAAGCATCACGCGCCCATATGGCAAAATGGAGTGGCGCACATTTCAAACTGTAATGGACAAGGCATTCGCGTTTAATGTTAACGACGTCTCAGTCGAGTTCGCCGGAATGGGCGAGCCGTTGCTCAATCCGAACATTTATCGGTTCATTGAATATATTTCTGATCGAACCCCAATCTCATTGACGACGAACGCCTCGGCGTTGACTCCGCAAAATACAGCACGGCTTATCGATGCTGGCTTGGATCGTTTGACGATTAGTTTTAACGGGACTGACCAAGCGACGTACGAATTGATGATGGGCGGCTTGAGCTTTGAACGCGCTGCCGGTTACTTGCGAACGGCGGTCGAAATGTCCAAGGGCAAGCGAATGAAGGTCGCCGCGAATATCAGCGTTAGTAAGCAAACGCAAACGCATCTGCCAGAAATTAGGCAGTACCTGCAAGGTGTCGGTGTCGATACGATTTTCTTTTCCAAATGTCACAATCGCGGTACCTATTTGAACGATTCTCGTATTTGCACGACGCCTTTGCCACCCGTGAACGATTCTCGTTGCGATATTTTCGAAAACACGTTATTCGTTGCGTGGAATGGCGACGTGTTGTCTTGTTGTCATGATCTTTCAGGCGAAAACAAAATTGCTAACTTGCTTACGGACGAGCTTGCGCCAATCATGCAGAAAAAGCAAGCGATCATCACACAGGGCGTAGATTTTCCAATTTGTCAAGGATGCAACGATATGTATCGATATATGAATGCTTCCACGCCGGATGGGTCTCCGCTCTCCGAATGGATTTACAGCTTGTATGCAAGCGAAGATGAGCGCACGCAAAAGCTGGTGAGTCGAATCAACGACTTGACGACTCAATCGGCGCAACAGGCAGAAACGATCCAGTCGCTGAAATTGCAACTGGACGAACGCGATCAACGGATTGAGGAAATGACGAGCGCGCGTAGTTCGCATTGGGCAGAACGAATGCGTGCGCTGCGTTTTCGCCTTGCGCCAAGTCAAAGTCAGCGCGAGCGAATTTTTCTTTCGGTCTGGCAGCGCGTGATGGGCAAGAAAACGGTCTGATTTTGAGGACACATGAATCGCGTTCTAGTGATTAGTAGTGACACTGTCGATAAAAATATGGGGGGTATGGGAGTTCGCTATTGGGAGATCTCCAAGTCCCTTGCAAAGCATTGCCAAGTAACATTGGCTGTTCCCAATCAAACCGAATTATCAACCGATAGTCTTCAAGTTGTGTCGTTTGATTTGATGAAGGGTGACCTTAGACAATGGGCAACAGACTCCAAGGTTATCATTCTTCAAGGAGCGGTGCTGCATTTTCATCCTTATCTTCGAGAGTTGGGCGTTCCCTTAGTGGTTGATCTATATGATCCAAGCTTGCTGGAAGGGCTGGTATGGCACGATCACGATGATTGGAATACATGGCTACCCGCTTACGAAGAGTACCTTCGTGTTCAGATCGAATTACTCCGAGCCGGAGATTTTTTCTTCTGTGCTAGTGAGCGCCAACGTGACTATTGGTTAGGTTGGTTGCATGCTTTGAAGAGAATCAATCCTCACACTTTTCGCGACGATCCAACTTTTCGGAAATTGATCGATGTTGTATCTTTTGGGTTGCCAATGGATGAGCCGATTCATCAAAAAGCGGTACTCAAAGGTGTGTTGCCCGAAATTTGTTCGACTGATCGTGTGATTCTGTGGGCAGGTGGACTATGGGATTGGCTTGATCCGCTTACAGTAATTCGAGCAATGGCAGAACTGGTTCCTACTCATCCTGAGTTAAAACTATATTTCCTCGGAACGAAACATCCCAATTCTGTCTTGACTGGTATGACGATGCCCCACAAAGCAATCCAGTTGAGCAAAGAACTGGGCTTGTATGGAAAGCATATTTTTTTTGGCGATTGGACGCCTTATGAGGATCGGGCAGATTATTTGTTGGAAGCCGATTTGAGTATAGTAGCTCACACCGAACATTTGGAGACCCACTTCTCCTTTCGGACGCGGATATTAGATTGTATTTGGGCGCGATTACCCTTGGTTGTCACGTCGGGGGACTTGATGTCAGATTGGGTCGTATCGTACAACTTGGGTCAGGTTGTGTCACCGCTAAATGTTCCCGCAATGTCAGAAGCTATTATCAAAGTCCTCTCTGCGGGGCGACAGGCATTCAATGCGTCTTTTGAAAATGCTCGCAATGCTTTGGTATGGGATCAAGTAATTTCTCCCTTGTTGACTTTTTGTTTGCGTCCTAATCCAGCACCTGACAAAAAGCATTACCTCACCGAAACGGAAAGAATGGCTCAAGCCAAAGATGCATTTCTGTCCCAAGTTGTCACCGAAAAAGATGCATTTCTGAATCAGGTGATTCAAAGTAAAGATGCGTTCCTCAATCAAGTGATTCAAAGTAAAGATGCGTTCGTAGAACAAGTCATCAAAGAAAAAGATGATTTCTGGAAAAATATAATTATGGAGAAAGATGCTCAATTGGAGCGGCAAATGAGTGAAAATGCAGCTTTACAACAGCGTGTAAATGCCAACGATCAAGAGTTAGCTCGGTTATACAGTTATCGTTTCGTTCGCGCATATATAAAGGTTCGGCGATTCTTGGGTTGGGATAGATGACGACGCCTTTTGTTTCTGTTATCATCGTGAACTACAATGGTGCGCATTTCTTGACCGATTGCTTGAATGCACTGCACGCTCAAACGTATCCTAACCAATGTTTTGAGGTCATCGTTTCGGATAATGGTTCGACGGATGGTTCCCTAGAATTACTACAAACCAGTTATCCTTGGGTAAAGGTTATAGATAATCAATGTAATCTCGGTTTTGCTTCGGGAAATAATGTAGGGATTAAGCAAGCGCAAGGACAATATGTTGTACTTCTGAATAACGACACAGCGCCTACTGCTCAGTGGCTGGCAAGTCTTGTGACTTTAGCTGAAAATAATCCTGAGGCAGGTATAATCACTGGACACCTGCAGTTGTTCTACGATCAGCTAGAGTTGGTTATCGAATCCGAAACGATTATTCCCATTAATGACGGGCGCACATTAGGAATTCAGGTCTTTGGTGTGGATACCGGAGCCCAAAGGGGAGTTGTTCAGCATCTGGACGGATTCTATGGGCGTGAATTTTTTGAGGGACAGTATTTTCGCTGGACGAAGGGGCGCGCTATTCTTGGCGTGCCTCTTCCTCATAATAAAAACTTGCAGCGAATTCAATTTTGTTTGGCGGCTTCTCGTCCGATCAATTCTCCAGTGCATGCCCAAGTCTTACTTGGCGATGAGGTGTTAGCCCAATGGGAATTGTTAGGGTCTAGTCCTACTCTCTATACAGTCGAATTGCCTGAATCAAAACGTGCTTTGGCAACTCCGCTAGTACAGAATGCTGGCTCGGTCATATTTTCAAGCGGCGCAGGACGAGATCGCGGAACTTTTGTGCGCGGTGCCGAAGTTTTTTATGAGGTCGATAAGCATCAGTACGATCGAGTAGAAGAAGTGTTTGCAGCTTGTGGTGCCAATATGCTTATTCGCCGCGCTCTGTTGGATGATGTCGGTTTATTCGATGATGATTTTTTCATGTATTACGAGGATACGGACCTTTCGTGGCAAGCAAGGCTACGCGGTTGGAAAATCTTGTATGCTCCTAAGGCAATCGTGCGACATATTCATTGTGGCTCATCAATAGAATGGTCTCCATCTTTTGTCTATCATGCCGATCGAAATCGACTAGCCATGTTGTTTAAAAACGCGGAGATACGTGAAATTGTAATAGCTTGGTGTAAATACCTGGGAAGAACACTAAAGAACACATTCGACAATTTGATCTTGAGCTTGCAAGGAAAGGTGAATTGGAAGAGCCAAATGAAAACTCAATCCATTCAGTATCGAGTGATGGGTAAATTGATCTTATGGCTTCCAAAACTATATCGCAAGCGTCGTGTGATCCAAAGCAGGCGCCGGGTCTCAGCGGATGCTATTCAAAAATGGTTTGTGGAATAGATTCATATGCGAGTAGGCATCTATAACCGTTGGTTAGCAACATTGGGCGGTGGAGAAAAATATTCCTTAGCAATTGCTGAATTCCTGGCACGGAATCATGCAGTCCAAGTCATTAGCCACCGTCCAGTATCTAATGCACTCGCTTCTGAACGCCTGAATCTTGATTTAGCAAATGTCGAGTTCGTTACCATTCCTGATCGTCCGACCGTTGAGTTGGCTTCTATCACAGCCGACTTTGATTTTTTCATCAATGCTTCATTCCTGGATATGTTTTCCTCCTTCGCAAGACATAGTGCTCTTGTAGTTTATTTCCCAATTCCCCTGAGTGTCAATCGCACGAAACGTATATATGCCTGGGGTGGACGGATTCTCAAGCGGCTTTTGATGGTTCCTTCATTTATGGGAGTTTTGGATAATCAAGCATATGAGAATTCTCAGATGCGTCTCACTGGTTCTCGAATCAAGATTGAGTTACCTTACTCCCGAGAAGGATATTGGGTCCGATTTGATTTGGCTTCCAAAGAACCCAATGTATGCGCGGCGGCTATTCAACTAAATGGGCGATCTGTGGAAACACTTGCTTTGCCGGTTGACCAGGGTTTTGTTAGCTATAAAGGTAAAATTCCTGGAATGACCGGTACTCTACCGGCGATGCTGTCAATTCAGGCGTGTTTTGATGATTCGTCACGGCATGATTTGCCTATCAAATTGGCACTGAATAACTTTGCAATTGTTCATCCGCGATACTCAATATATCAATTCTTGTTTGAACGCTGGTTGAAAAACTGGGGTATTCGACTTCATCGGACACCTTATCGGATGGCACCCATCTTGGATTCCGTTGATACTTACCAAGTAATTTGGTCGATTTCTCAATTTACCAAACGTTGGGTAACCAATTACTGGAATCGACCTAGCAGTTTGCTCTATCCGCCGGTTGACGTGGACCAGTTTCATCCAGCTAACAAGCTCAAACAAATTCTTAGCGTTGGGCGTTTTTTTGCTGGCAGTCACAATAAAAAGCATGATGTAATGATTGCTGCGTTCAAAATGATGATCGAGCAAGGATTGACAGGGTGGGAATTGCATCTTGTAGGTGGTACATCACCGGGGCAGGAACATCAAAACTATTTGGCCCAATTGTTTGCGGAAGCAAAGAGCTATCCTATTGTAATTCATACGGATATTCCGTTTGAGCGGTTACAGCATCTCTATAGTTCAAGTGCTATTTACTGGCATGCGGGTGGTTTTGGTGAGAATGAAGATCAAGAACCAATCAAGTTTGAACATTTTGGCATAACCACGGTAGAAGCGATGGCGTCAGGTTGTGTGCCGGTGGTACTTGGAAAAGGAGGGCAAACAGAGATTGTCAAAAATGCGCATAATGGATTTTTGTGGCATACCGTCAACGAATTGATAGAGCAAACACGACAACTGGTCAACGATGATACACTTAGGCAAAGATTGGCACTTAGTGCTATTGCGGATAGCAAACTCTATGACCGGGCGCATTTCAATACTCATTTGGAAACTTTGCTTGATCAAATTGGTATTTCCTAATTTGTTCAATATTAAAAGTTAATGTATCCCCCAAAAGTGCCATAGACGCTCATCTTGTTCCACAATAAAATATGATTGACGGTTCAATCTACGTCAGATCATTTTAGGGAAACTATTAGCGATTTGGTTCATCCAAGGTGTGATGTACTAAATGAAAGAGCCAAGAACATGATCGCACAAATCTTCCGCAAGAGTTTACAGCTAGCCATCATATTGATGATACTTGGATTAACTGTTATCGTTAACACCAATTCTGCCAAAGCCATGACAGACGGAGTAACCCGTTACGTGGCTACCTCTGGCGCAGATACTGGCAATTGTTTGTCATCTGCCGTACCCTGTCGCACCATTCAGTATGCTGTGAATCAATCGACCTCCGGCGACACAATTTTAGTTGCTCAAGGCACTTATAATTACAGAGCTTCTGTCGATCCATGCAATTTCCTCCAAACACGCGCTGTTGTTTGTTATGTGGACAAAATTCTTAAAATCTTAGGTGGATATACCACTAGTAACTGGTCAGTTGCCAATCCGTCTGTAAACTTGACCGTTATTGATGGGCAAAATGCTTATCGTGGTGTTGCGGTAATTGGTTACAACACAACAACTGCTAATCTAGATTTGGAAGGATTTACCATCCAGAAAGGGTATGCCCTAGGTCCAACCTACCTATCGCCATACGATCCGAGTGGAATTGGTGGTGGTATGTGGGTGCAAAAAGCTACAGTCACATTAAGAGACTTGATTTTCAAAGATAACCAGGTTTTTGGAGCCAATACAAGCTCAGGCGCAGGTGGTGCTGGAGTTGGGGCGGCGTTGCGAATAGAATCTTCTCCACAAGGAACCAGCTCGCTCATCCAACGTGTAACTTTTACGAATAATAAATCTTATGGCGGTACCGGGGTAGATCGAGGAGGATTGGCGTTTGGCGCGCTCTTTATTTATAGCGCAGCAGTTGATATCCGCGATTCTGCTTTTACAAACAATCAGGCAATCGCTGGTAACGGATCGGGATCTGGATTAGGTTCCGACGGATTAAATTCAGACGCATTGGGCGGTGGGATAGGGATTGAATTTTACTCTGTCATCACCATGCAAAATGTGACTATTACCGGGAACTCCATTGCAGGTGGAAATGCTACTTCAATCGGTGGGGGTGCCTGGGGGGCTGGTTTATATTCAGAGGGTGCAACTTCTATTGCAATGACCGATTGTTATGTCAGTGGAAACGTAGGCACAGGAGGACGTGGCACAACCGGCGGAACTGCAGGTGGTGGCGGGTTACTCATCGCGGATTCGTCAACGAATCTTGTTCGTATGCGCGTTATCGCAAACACAGCCACAGGAGGCAATTCGACTAATAGCAGCGTTGCGGGTGGCGCAATAGGTGGAGGTATTTATTTTTGGTCACAAATTTTTGGAATGCCACTAGCCACTGTCGTGAACACACTAGTAGCTGACAATTTAGCGACCGCAGGAAGCATAGGTTATACCATGAGCGGTGGTGGTGGTGGTGTAGCTGTTCAAGGTCTTCAGGCGACATTTAATCAAACCACAATTGCTCGAAATCGTCTGGGTCCCACACTTGTTTCTGGTCAAGGATTACTTGTCCTTGGCTCCAATGTTGTACCTACCAGTTCAGCCACTGTGAATTATAGCATCATTGCGGAACATACTACGGGCGGCGGGGGTGCCTCTGCTGTACTAGTTCAACAGAATAACTCGATAACCTTCAACAAAGGATTATTCGCTGGAAACACTAAAGACACAAACGTGAGCGGGTCTCCATCGTTGCCTGGCACTTTTAATGGGTTAAACACAATGTTGTCTGCGTCGTCAGCAGGATTTGTATCGCCGGGGGTGCCCAATTACAATTATCGCTTACTTGCTACTTCGCCGGCTGTGGACAAAGCGACAGGTAGTACTGTATCAACTGATGTGTACGGGGCAAGCCGGCCTTATAACCTTATCCCTGATTTGGGGGCAAGTGAGTATTGGCCAGCAACAGTTTACTCGCTACATTTACCGCTCGTTCTGCGATAGGTGTTTTTGATTTTGCTGAAAGCTACAGACCTTGATTGTTTATTTGAGATGTGCGATGCATCGATATAATGCATCGCATTTTTATTTTCAATTTCAATTTGGCAATTTCAGATGTCAAATGAATGACGGCGCATTAGATGCATATCCGATTTGCGCGATTCAATGGATAGTGCGATAATGCTTGCGCCTACCTTTGGAATTAGAATTAACCTTTGTCTCTAACGAAGGGAAAAATCGCTCATTATGTATTTTCCGAAATCCAATCGATCTGCCTTTGTAAACTTCCTCAGATCGAAATACGAGATGTGGACTGGCGAAGTTTTAGTCAGAACCCATCCCTCCTATATGGGAATCGATCCCTCTTCCATTTGCCAACTACGTTGCCCTCTCTGCCCAACCGGTGTCGAAAATGATGAAAAAAAGTCCGGACGTTCCATATCTTTTCGCGAGAGGACATTTTTGAACCTGGAAATCTTTGATTCCCTTATTGACGAACTGGGCGAATATCTTTTCTTGGTCATGTTTTACAACTGGGGCGAACCTCTTTTAAATAAAGAGTTGCCTGCAATGATAAGAAAAGCCAAGTCGTTCGATATTGCGACCGAAATTCACACCAATCTATCCCTCCCTTTGACCGACCCATTTATCGATGACTTGCTCAATTCCGGGATTGACGATGTTGCAGCTTCTCTGGATGGGTTCTCGCAAGCGACGTATCAAACTTATCGTCGCGGAGGAAACTTTGAACTTGCCAAAAACAATATCGAGCGATTAGCCAAAGCGCGCGATCGGCTGGGGCTGAAAACGAATATCATTTGGAATTTTCTGGTGTTCAGTTTCAATGAACATGATATTGAATCGACTCGAAAATATTGTGAGCAAATTGGCATTACGTTTAACCGGCGCGAAGCATTTATCGATCGACCAGAATGGCTGCCCAGTTACAGAAAAGGTGAATTGGATCCCAACCCAACCGTCCCAACTGCCTCTGAAAATGCTGCAACTCAAAAGCGGATAACGACTCCTTGTGCCTGGCATTATAATTACTCGATGGTCAATGCAAATGGTTCCATCTCGCCTTGTTGTGCGCCATGGGAACAAAAACATGACTTTGGGTTGATTCAACCTGGGCAAATCGGTTTCACGGATATTTGGAATAATAATCTGTATCGAAAATCCCGTGGGGCTTTTGCGGGTAAGCGAGTCAAAGGATTGGAGAAACTGGATACACTTTGCCTGCGCTGTCCTTATGGGCACGATATACAAAACCAATACTCCTTTAACGATGATCAAGTGCGACAGCGCTTTCTCGATGTTTATCAGGACACTGAACCTCTATTGTATCGAGCGTTTAGTTTGCTTGAGAATCCGCAAGCATTCACCGAATTCTTTCAAGCTAACTCAATCGATAACTTTGCTACAGCTCCCGTCCTGGTAACTTTTCGTAACCAGGATAATTCTCCCAAGTTGAATCGTGCAGAAACATCGAATTCGGTGTTCCGTTTGCCATTTAGTAAAACCTGGCTGAACCAAGCGCTACAAATTTGGCGTGAAAAGGGATTAGGGGTGCTGATTCATCGAACGTGGCAGTATATCGGAAGAACTATCCAAAAATAAATCTTGTTTGCGATAAGACAAATAAAATATTGGAGGAATGCATGCAGTTCACCAAAAGGTTATTTGGAACTTTCAAAACGTCTGCTCCAGCTACGACCACAAGTGTGAATGTAACAAAAGAAGAATCTGCTAGTAAGCAGTTAGGCAGCTTGGCGGAGCCGCCCAATGCGCTCAGTCGCGAAGAAACCCTTTCTCTTATTCGCTCCTTCCCTTTTTGGTATCATCGGATTTATGTGGGGAATGGCATTTACACCCTGGATAATCCGGCACTCCATGAGGTAGTGTGGCAAAAATTGTGTCCCAGTTTACCGCGCGCGCTTGATGGAATGTCGGTTTTGGATGTCGGCTGCAATGCTGGTTTCTTTTCGATCCAACTCAAGCTGCTCGGCGCAGGCAAAGTGGTTGGCATCGAATCTTGGGAAGATTACTATAAGCAAGCCGAATGGTGCAAAAAGATTTGGAATGTGGATATTGATTATCGACTTCAGGATGCGCATTCGCTTGATACGATGCAAGAGAAATTCGATCTGGTGATATTTGCTGGCGTACTTTATCACCTTAAGAATCCCTTACAAGTCTTGGAACAAATGGGGCGCTTGTGCGAAGATACCATTTGGGTGGAAACTGAAATTATACCTGAAGACCCTCGAAATTGTTTGTATGTCGGGCAGGGTACATATAAAGGTATTCGCGTGACCGCCTGTCACAAGGGCTTTATGAAATTTATCGAAGGTGACGAATTGAATGGCGATCCATCCAATTGGTGGGTCCCAGATACTGAATGCGTGATAGGAATGTTGCGTACTGCAGGCTTTAAGTATTTCTCTGCTCCGGTTTATGTGATGGAGAGACGTTTGATTCTAATTGCCAGCAAGAAAAGTGACTCGAGGTTCAATTTAAGAGCTCTTGATTGATTGGCTCATCGAGCAATTCGTTGATGACCATCCGTTACGATCACGCTTCCACTGTCCTTGAACTTGGCAAATCTTCGCTTCTCTATCTTTCCATCAAAGAAGGTGGCAGGATTGGCATCGATTCCATTCTCCTTTCGCTTTGGCAACAAGCTAAGGCGCGCCGATTGACCGCAATCGTTCAAGATTTTTGCTCAGATAGCGCGGCGTACACTATTTGTGACGCTGCGCTTGCCTGTCTTGCTGAAGCGGGTTTCCTAATTCGTGAAGGCGAAAAATATTTGCCTGCCGCGGCACCAGGAATGGTCGGTGACTTGGTTTCTGTCATCGTCGTAGGGTATAATAGCCGTAAATGGTTGCCAGATTGCATTACCTCGCTCTCCACCCAAAATTATTCACCTCTTGAAATCATTCTTGTTGATAATGCGTCTTCCGATGATTCGGCCGAGTGGGTTTTTGCTCATGCTCCTCAGGTTCGACTTATTCGATCAAATGATCGCCAATCTCTTGCTTTCACTATTAACGACGGCATTGCCGCCGCGTCGGGCCGATATTTTTTGATTCTCAATCCGGATACGCGACTTGAACCGGATGCAATTGCTCAAATGGTGCAGGTGGCACAAAGCGATCCAACCTGCGCTGCCGTTGCGGCGAAACTCAAATTCATGTGGGCTCCTGCTTTTTTGAACGGAATTGGCAATCATGTTGGCGCATTTGCTTGGGGAGCAGATAACGGATTAGGTTACCTCGATTTGGGGCAGTTCGATCATTGGGATACCATTTCGTCCGCATGTTTTGCCGCCACGTTAATTTCTCGTTCAGCATGGGAGAAGGTTGGCAAGTTGGATGAGAAATTTCCACTTTACTATGAGGATAACGAATGGTGCTATCGCGCACGCTTGATGGGGTACACGATTCGTGCTGCTCCCAAAGCCATTGTCTATCACGCATTTAGTGGTCGAGTTCCTGATGGAACTAAAAAGGGGATGAGCCCAAGTAAGTTAGAGAATGTCGTCTATGGTCGCCTGCGTTTTGCGATTAAGCTTCTCAGCCGGCCCTTTCTCTTACGTTTCCTATTATCATATACTTTGGAAGACTTGCTTGGTTTTGTTGTTGCTTTATTACAGTTGAAGACTGGGGCGCTGCGAGCCTATCGGAGTGCCTGGCGTAATTTGATGCGACATCTGCCCGAGTTGTTGAGTGAGCGAAGAATTGTGCAAGTTGAACGGAGACAAAGTGACCGCGAACTTTTTACTTGGCAGAAACAAGTTCCACCACCATTGATCTGGCATGGCTTGCCGGTACTAACTTGGGATTTGATTCAGCACTATTATCTACCTCTGATTCTTTCTGGCAAAACTCGCACACTTCCAGAATTTGCTGATGTCGAATTTGCGAAGGTAGAGCTTAGATCAAATTGGTGGGTACGCGTTCGCTTGATCTGGCGCAATGAAGGATCGCAAGCTCTCGTGCATCGAATCGTGAAATACGTTCAGTGGCGATTGGCACAAATCTAAATTTCCAGCATCGATAAAAGGATCAACCCGGCGGTCGTACGGCTGCCGGGTTTGATTTTGTCGCTTTCGCGTGTGAGAGTAAAATAGTGGCAGTTCACACACAACAATTCGGATATTCTGGGAATAGGAATCCAATGCATATTGGCATAGATGCCACGGCTCTGCCAGAGCGTTTGTTTGGCGCGGGAAATTATATCGTCAATCTAATCGCGGCGTTGTCACGACTTGATACGCCGAATGAATACGTTGTGTTCGTTAAACCATTCCATGCTTCGCTTTTTAAAACGCTGCAACGAGCGCGAACAATTCAAGTCGCGCTTCCAATGCGCACGCTGCGAATCGCCTGGGAGCAAACAGCGTTGCCGATTCTGGCACGCCAGTACAAACTCGACGTGTTGCATTCGCCGCATTATTCGCTTCCCCTCGCTGCGCCTTGCGCTACGGTCGTCACATTTCACGATATGACTTTTTTTCTTTACCCGCAAGCTCATTTGCTATACAAACGAATATTCTTCCGTACGATGATTCCGCTCGCCGCACGTCGCGCCACATCGATTATTGCTATTTCCGAGAGCACGCGCCAGGATATTCTGCGGTTATTGAAGACACCATCCGAAAAGGTTAATCAGGTGTCGTATGGAATTTCATCGCAATTCCATCTAACTGAGAATTGCAATCGCCTCGATGAGGCGCGGCACAAATATAATCTTCCGGCTGAATTTGCTTTGTACGTGGGAAATCTAGAACCAAGAAAAAATTTGCCTATTCTGCTTCAGGCATTTGCTCGTCTAGTCCATCAGGGCTTGCCACATTCCCTTGTTCTCGTCGGTTCGCGTGGATGGAAAGATGATGCAGTTTTCACGACGTTATCCGAATTAGGAATTTCTGATCGCGTGCATTTTCTCGGTTATGTGACCCAGGACGAATTGCCTTTGATTTATCAAGCCAGTCGCGTGTTCGTTTATCCTTCGCTTTACGAGGGATTTGGTTTGCCGGTTCTTGAAGCCATGGCCTGTGGAACTCCGGTCATCACATCGAATGTTTCGTCGATGCCGGAGGTTGCCGGTGATGCCGGTCTCTTGATTAATCCGAATAGCATCGATGAATTGACGGTTGCATTGCAGCGTGCTTTGACAGATAGTGAACTGCGTGTTACATTAGCGCAGAAAGGTTTGAAGCGGGCGCAATCGTTCTCTTGGGAGCGTACGGCGAGAGAAACCTTGGCAGTTTACGAACAGTCATTCAGAAACCGATGATGCTTGACCTTTCCATTTGTATTCCAACTCTTCAAGCCAAGACGCTTCTCCGCGAATGTTTGCAGTCCATCGATGCCCATACTCACACCGCCCAGTTCGAAATCATCGTCGTTGATAACAATTCGCAAGACGGCACGATCGAGATGTTGCGGTCCGAGTTTCCAAGTGTTTGTTTGATCGCAAACGCTTCAAACTTTGGATTTGCCAAACCCGTTAATCAAGCGATTCAACGCAGTCAAGGGCGCTACGTTCTACTCCTGAACAACGACACACTCGTTTTGGAGAATGCGCTCGATCAGTTGATTGCGTACGCCGATGCCCATCCAGAGATTGGAATCTGCGGACCCAAGGTCCTCAATCGCGATGGGTCGCTGCAAAAGCAATGCCGCCGCAGTTTCGCGACGCCCTGGGATTTGTTTTGCTATTTTTCAGGTCTAGCGACCATTTTCCCCAAGAGTTCGCTCTTTGCGCGCTACTTGATGACCTACAAAGGCGAAAACGAAATTCATGCCGCCGATGCCATCTCTGGCTCGTGCATGTTGATTCGCCGCGCGGTGCTCGATCAAATTGGACTTTTCGACGAACGATTTTTTGCTTATCAAGAGGACGCCGATTTTTGTTTTCGTGCAAAACGGGCAGGTTGGCAAATCTACTATTATCCGCCAGCCCAGATCATTCATTACGCCAGTCACGGTGGCTCGCGCGTCAATCCCTATCGTTCGATTTTTGAATGGCATCGCTCGTACTTTCTCTATTACCGAAAAAACTTGGCGTCCCGTTATATCTTTTTATTCAACTGGTTTTACTATCTTGTCATGGCGATCAAGCTTGGAGTGGCGCTTTTGGTGAACTTGTTTCGGAAAGAAAAATTTGCAGGTAGTCGCAAGCCCTAACTCTTCCCATGTTTTCCTTTCGTCTTGCCGAGCGTAAAACACTTCTGGTTGTCATCGATCTAATCATCGTCGAATTGACAACCGTTTTGGCGTTTTGGATCATGGCATTCCGCGCCGGATGGGTGTTTGACCTTGAATATCTCGTCGATCAAGCCGGTTGGTTTATTTTCTTACCGGCTTTGTGGTTTTTCTCGGCGCTGATCACGGGCTTTTATGATCCGCAAAAAATCACCGACCTCTCGACGGCGATAGGTGCGCTTGTGCGCGCGGTGGCTTTCGTCGTCATTGTCTATGTCGTTATCTACTTTTTCTTCGCAACGCCTGGTACGCTTCCGCGCGGTATCGTCGGTTATCAGGGTGTCGCCAGTTTTATTTTGATTGGATTGTGGCGTCTCGCTTATGTGCAAGTGATTCAACGTCCTGTCTTTGCACGCAAGATCATCATCGTCGGGGCGGGCTGGGCAGGCGAGACCATCGCTCAGACGATTCAAGATTATGCGAGTATCCATTATCGCATCCTGGGTTTCATCGACGATGATCCCAACAAAATTGGGCAATGTGTCCGACTAGAAGAATCGAAGGTCGATTTTCCAATTCTCGGAACGGCAAGGGATTTGGTCCGAATTGTCCAAGAGCAAAATATTCCTGAAGTGATCTTGGCAATTTCGCATGAGACGCGGCCTTTGCTTTTCCGTGCATTGCTCGAATGCAAAGAACGCGGCATCCAAGTCACGCTCATGTCGGAATTGTTCGAGCAATTGACCGGGCGTATCCCCATCGAACACATTGGCGATTATTGGAATATTGCTTTGCCGCTCGACTCGGCGGAAGCAAGCGGATTCTACCCGGCGGCGAAGCGAGTGTTTGATATTACAAGTGCATCCGTTGGGCTAGTGTTGTATGCGCTAATTTTTCCGTTTATTGCGATTGCAATTCGAGTTGATTCACGCGGTCCGATTTTTTATTCGCAAGAGCGCGTGGGCAAAGGTGGCCGGGTCTTTCAATTGCTCAAGCTACGCACGATGGTCGCGAACGCCGAAGCGGATGGGCAAGCGGTGCGCGCGCAAGAACGCGATCCGCGTATCACGCGCGTGGGTGGTTTGTTGCGCAAAGCCCGTCTAGATGAGATGCCGCAATTGCTCAACGTTTTGAAAGGCGATATGAGCGCGGTGGGTCCGCGGCCAGAACGTCCAGAACACCTTGCCGAGTTAGATCGGGTGATTCCGTTTCATCGCTTGCGCAATTCGGTCAAGCCGGGGATGGCGGGCTGGGCCGTGGTCAATCATGGTTACGTCGAAAGCGTTGATGACGCCAAGATTCGGCTGCAGTATGATTTGTACTACATCAAGCATCAATCGTTGTGGTTGGATCTCATTATCCTCTTAAGAACGATGGGCGATATGTTGGCATTGAGGGGTAGATAGTGCGGCAAGTTGCGCGTGCAGTGCAATTATTTCAAGCAGGGGGGCAGCGCATTTCGATGAGCGCGCTCCTTTTCTTGTTTTTCTTTTCGATTTATGCTTTCACCATGTCCGGACGGATCCAATTCGGTGATGAGATCGAAAAGTATCGCGTTGCACAGAGTATTGTCGAGCGCCAACAATTTTCGTTTCGCCCGACGGCGACTCGGAATGAAGCGGGGGTAGGCGGTAGGACCTATTCCATTTATGAATTGGGACAAACCATCCTCGAAATTCCTTTTTATGCAATTGGCAAAGTTGCTTATTCAATCTATCCGACAGTGGATGCCAATTGGATTGCGATGCTTTTTGTCGGGCTGCTCAATCCGATTCTCACCGCCTTAACTTGTGTCGTACTTTACCATACCTGCCTAGGGCTGGATTATCAACGCAAAACTGCACTATGGGTTACGCTTGCTTTTGGACTAGGCACGATTGCTTGGCCCTACTCGCGCAGTTATACGCGCGAACCGTTATTGGCGTTGTTGATTTTGGCATCATTTTATTCAGCTTATCTTTTCAAAAAGACGCAACTCAACCGATGGATATGGATTGCGGGATTGGCGTCTGGTTATCTTGCCTTCTCAAAGTTTATTCACGGGGTGGTCATCCCGATTATTCTGATCTATATCTTGATTATTACTTATCAAAAACAAAAGCGTTCAGGCGTGAGCACATCCACTCGCATCGTTGGGTTGTTGCAGTACGTTTTTATATTTTTGTCTCCGATTTTGTTTTTCGGCGTAGCCCAAGCGCTTTATTCATGGGCACGTTTTCAAAATGTCTATATCGGATTTGCTGGAACCAAATTCAATCCGGTCGATTGGGTCCTCCAACTGGTGACATTGAGCGAGCCACTCACTGCGACAATTGGACTGCTCTTTTCTCAAGAAAAAAGTCTCCTTTTATACTCACCCATTATCGTGCTTTTTGTGCTTGGCTGGTTCTACTGGCTTCGGCGTCAGCCATTGGAAGCGGCGGTCATTGGCGTACTTGTTGTCGTTGAATTTGTGGAAGTTGTTCTTCGACCGGATTGGGATGGCGGTTCGTGGTGGGGACCTCGCTATCTAGTTCAAATTGTTCCATTGTGTATGCTTGGCGTCGGCAGTCTGTTGCAAGCATCGTTTAGTGCAAATCAGAAATGGTTTCGGCTTGCCTTTGGCGCTCTCTTTGCGATTGGCGTTTGGATTCAGATCGTTGGCGCATTTACCAGTGAACGGGATGCTCTAAATATTGTTGGCGGCGCATCTACTCTGGCTAGACAGCTTGATTTTCTCGCGCATGGCTTGATCGATTCCTTGGTGATCTATTTTTCGCCGACCGCTCCGCTTGTTCAGGTAAATCCGTTTGGTATCTTGCTCATTGGAATAATCTTGCTGCTGGCAGTTTTCATTTGGGCACAAGGTTTCACGCCAACGAAACCGTCCTACCCGATCAATGCTGTTTTTTTAATTCTGTTCAGCTTGGTTGTGCTAGGCGGCTTCGTAGCTTGGATCGTTGTCCCTTACTCGCGAATTCTAACTGCCAAAGGAAATGTGCGCTTGAATGCTGCTCAAAATTATTCAGGGGCCGGGGAAACGTGTAAGGCAGTCGTGTTGTATGAGATGGCACTGGACTGGGGAACAACTTTTCAACATGAGGCGACAACACGCATCAGTCAGTTCGCTCCACTAGCAAAAGGAACGCAGCTTCAAATAGAGGATTACATGAGTTGGACCGATATCACCGGCACCGTCAAGATCGAAAATGATCCGGTGGAGGTGATTGGCGCTAGTCCTTCAATGCGCTTTAGTACGTTAACCGACCAAAATGCCACAGCCATCGTTACTTCTAGTCCGATTCAAGTCAATCCGAAGATGCAATACGAATTGTCTGGCTGGCTAAAGAGTTCTTCGATTTATGGAACGGGCTATGGTGTGGTGACCCTTATTGAGGATAATGGCAATTGGGAGGATAAGCGCTCGACCGATATTGAGATCATGGACGAAACGCACGGTTGGCAACTATTTCGCGGCACAATCACAACGCTCCCAACGACGAAACGACTCTTCGTCAAAGTAGGATTGTTCAACACGTTTGGCACTTTGTGGGTTGATGGGATACGATTGATCCAAGTCGATCCGCGTGTGCCGTATCAAGCCGATCCGATGGTTCCTTGCAAATGAATAACATTGGCGGCGACGCAAAATATAAACGGCGGGAAATTCATCCCGCCGTTCGTTTTTTATTCCGGTGTTTTCGGAATTCGGTACCGACAACAGTCGGCTCCCAAATTCATGCAGGTCAGTTCTTGAATCGCAAACGTTTTGTCGGTGAGCCAACGCATGGCTTCAGTCAATGCGCCCACGGTAACATAGCAGCATGGCGATTGATGTTTCGGTCGAAATTGGCACATGCAAAAATCGACGATCATGGTAAAGGAATCAGCATCCTCTTCGAGGCGAGTGGGTTGATTTACCGTTTTGTTCGCTGCGGCGACCATTTGCTCGAGCAACAATTTCATCTTGCTCGTCATCGGCAACGGCATCAACTTGAGCGCCTGTCCCGCCAAACCCAGCACCGCCGATTGTTCTTTCATCCCATAGTTGAACGTCGCGCGCCCGACGCGAAGCAACATTGCCTTGGCTCCGCGCGGCCCGTAGAAATCTTCCACGGCTTGCTCGGTGTGTGCATACTCACTAAATCTCACGTCAAGACTCAGGTTCTTGGGCGGATAATTGTCGATGTATTGCTCTAGCTTTGCGCCACGTAATGCCGCTTTCATACCGTCTTTGCCCATGACCTCTTCGATGGAGAAGAAAAGTAATCGCAGCGCATCATTAGGCATCATTCGATCTTCAGGCATGGAATCAAGTCCTTTCTGTCCGTTACCTATGGGCAGTCAAACTGTGCGTGAATAATTACTTGGCACGATGTGAGATTGGCTCGTCGGCGGCGTTCTCCAAAATCACGTAGAGCAATTCCAATAGAATATTTCGGACACTGTCCTTATCGTGTGCCACACAGGGCAACACTTTGACTTCGGCATCCAATCCCAGTGCAATTTTCAGATCCTCAGGGGGCCAAGCGTCTTCATCGTCTTGCTTGTTGGCGGCGATGACAAACGGGGTATTGCTATAGCTGCGAAACGTATCCAAAATGCGACGAGCTTCCCGAAAAGTTTCTGGGCGCGCGCTGTCGACCAGGACAACAAAGCCCAGCATGCCTTCGGAGAGAATCTCCCACATGAAATCAAAACGCTTTTGCCCAGGCGTACCAAAAAGATAGAGCGCCAAATCTTTGTCGATGGTGATGCGCCCAAAGTCCATCGCCACGGTGGTTTGTTCCTTGACGTTGCGCGTGGCATCTGTGATTTTGCGTTCGGTGCGCACAACGGGAATCTCGCTGACGCTTCCGATGAAGGAGGTTTTGCCGGAACTAAAGGGTCCCGTCACCACCATTTTAACTGTTTGCATGACTAGTCCAAACGAAAACGAATACGAACGGCTCGGAAATTATATTTTGCGCAAACGATCGATGACTCGGAGAAGCACGCTGCGCCCGACGGGTGGCGGAGGGGGAGGAGGTAGGGGCGCAACCGGACCGCCGCCTGCCGTTGCCATCACTTCGACCAAGCCAGCAGATTGCAGTCCATATACAACACGACGAATTTGAAATTCATCGATCTTTAGAAAATTAGCGATTTGGCGGATGGTATTACGGGCGTTGATAAAAGAAATGACTTTCCATTGTTCAACGCTGAGGTTGATGTTGCGCAGGTTCGTCTCAGGTCGTTCGACAAAGCGCAGGGGAACGTCCAAGTCCGGCAACTCATCCCGCAATTGTTCCCACTCTTGCACGCGGCGGCTGCCTTCGATAATCAAATGATCCAGACTGACCGCGACGGTAATGCGCTCTTCCGGCGGAAGCACATTCGCATCAAACCGAAATGCACCGTTACGCCACGTGAACAATTGATAGACCGATTCCAGGAGATAACTCTTGACGCCCTGAATGATGTCGTTCTGATTCAGCATCCCACTTTGAATCATCAAGAGTCCCAGTTCTTTATCGGTATCGACTTGCGAACGCGCGCGCACAGCTTTGGCTTGATCGGCGGTCAGCTTTCCCACTTTCATCATAATGTCAGTCAAACGTGTCACTTGACTGCCCATCGATGCTTGAATGAGCTTACCCTCGCGGAAAAAAAGGTGCGCGCTACCACCGCCGCCATCACTTTGCACGGTGAGCGCGCCTGTCTTTCGCGCGAGGTAGATGAGGTTGAGAAGCTGATTCAATCCTACGTCTTTGAGATTGCCTTTAAGAGCCATGTGTCCAACCTGACCTATTTAGTTGCCATTATACCCATAGTTTTATATATCGTCAACAAACCAGTTGTACTAGTTTTCGATTTGGAGCGGCGATTCGGCGACAGTTTTCGCCGGAGCTAGGGACCGTTCGCGCCACCACAATGCACCGCCGGGCAAGCTAGTCAACACGACGATGAGATGAAAAATCAGCGACATCGATATAGCTAGTTCGCCAGGCACGCCCACGAGTCCAAAGAAGAAAAAGGCGGTCGCTTCTTTTGCTCCCAAGCCGTTGAAGGAAATCGGAATCAACAGCACGAAGGCGATGAGTGGATTGAACAGGAAGAAATAAAATATCGATATGTTCACGTCGAGTGCCAATGCGACAGCATACCATACGAACGTCGTCACAATGACGATGCTTGCCGACAGCATCAAGTTCAACGCCAGCGCACGATAGCTGTGCCGATAGACTTGGAGCGCATGGTACACGCGTTGCGCCATCGGCTGAAGCCGACGCAGCGGCGCAAGATCGAAAATCGATTTGATACGCTGTCCAACGCGGCGACTGAACATCAGCGCAGCTCCCAAAATGAGCAACGTTGCCGCTACTACCGTCGCGATTTCGATTTGTTCCAATTCATTTCCACGCGTTAAGGTGGCCGTGGCGAGCGATGCCATCACAACGGCTGCCCCCAAGAATGCGACCAAGCCCATCAGCCGGTCGACGAGTACCGAAATGGCGGCGGCTTCCGCGCGTCCTGAGGCACGCACGAGTCCGTACGCGCGCACCACATCACCGCCGACGTTAGTGGGTAACAGGTTACCAAAGAACAAACCGACGAACGAGTAGGTGAGTAACTCGCTAAACGATCCCGTCAAGTTTTGCGCGTTGACAAGAACTTGCCACTTGAATGCGCCAATGGCGATTGCGAGAAAATACAACAAGAGCGCGATGAGCAAAAGCCAGGGATTGGCGCGGGCGAGATGCTGCACCATTAAGGCGAGATCGACGCGCGAAAAGAGGAACACGATAATCGCAAGCGTCACGCCGATTTTGAGAATATTCCAGGTTATACTTTTCATGTCGCAGGTCTCATGTCACAGAATGCAGGATGCAGGTCCAAGTCAAAGCCGCAGGTTGCAAGTCTCATGTGCCAGATCTTAGGTCTTCGACTTTGGATTCTGAATTTGTGGCTTGTGACTTTGGGTTTGAGACCTGTAGCTTGCCGCTTGTGACCTGTGACGTGGAACTTGCGACTTGGGACTTGGGACTTGTAACTTTTTTCGTCGTCCATGCCATGTCCCACACGACATGCTTTTTGCCATGCACATAGTAATCGTACGCACCGAGCATCCGCGCAAATCCTTCCACCAGCGCGAGCCAAACCAAGGTAAAGATCAAACGCAATGCTTTCCAAATTTCGTCGAGAGCGATGCGCGCGACGCGCCCGGATTCCAAGCTGGAAACGCGATAACCGTATTTGTGGACGAGATGCAAGTGTCCCGCATAGTTGCGTCGGCGCTGCAAAATAAATTCGCCGAGTGTCTCTGGTCCCATGTTGTAAACGACCGCATCAGGCGCGTAGTGGACATCCAAGCCGCGCTTGATGACAATCGCCTCGACGAAGGCTTCGTCCATCGCGACATCGGGCGGCAGTTGATTGAACACTTTGCGAAACGCGATCAACTCGCCGAGCCGCGGGATTTCCAGACAGAGTTGGTGCTCCATCTGCAAGCGCAAGTGCGACATGTAACCGACGATGTGTTCGGGAACGTTGACGGGAATTTTTTGCGCGCCCGTCATGCCGACCTTGGGATTTTCAAAAGGCTTGACCAGATTTTCGATGCTGTCGTAACGCGGCAGCGTATCACCGCTTTGCAGCACGCAGATGTCCTCTTGCGCCACTGCGAGAAAGCGATTGATCGCCGAGGTCTTGCCTTCACGGTTTTCTTGAACGATCATTTGGATGCGCGCATCTTTGGCGACGTAGTCTTGGATGATGGATACGGTGTTATCGGCGCAGCCGCTGGCGACGACGATGATCTCGGTGATTTCGACTTGTTTGAGTTCTTGAGTCAGCATCGCGGCGAGCAGTTTGCCGATGTTGGCTTCTTCGTTATATGCGGTAATTCCCACACTACAGCGAACGGTCATTCAAACTCCCTGAAAATGTAACGAGTGACGAGAGACGGGTGACGAGGCAACGCCGACTACACTCCTGCGGCTTTGAGCACCCATTCTAGTACAGCAGTCGATTCTTTAGTCAGAGTATAAACCGAAAAGAACAATGGCGCAAAAAGAAGGATTAGAACGAATGTCATGCGTGGCGACGCTTCAACTATATTTTTCGTCGCACGATAGGCAATAAATATGACAATCGCGATGAAAATAATCAATGCGGCGAATGCAATCAACGCATTTGATTCTAATCCTGCGGTAATAATCGGCGCACGAATGGGGCTGCCATTGTTGGAAATGAGCGGCTGCAGAATCGCTGCGCCAGCCGCGCCCGCAAACAAACCGAGTATTACTACGACCGCTGATCGCTGACCGCTGACCGTGTCATCCTGAGCGGAGTGAAGTGGCGTCGAAGGATCTGCGGTCGTCCGTCTGCGGTCGGCGGTCATTCTCAAAAACAGCCATACAAAGAACGCACTATTTAGCGTTCCCAACGCCGCGTAAATCCACCAATGATTGTGATTCGTCCACGACGCATAGTACGGCGACAACGAGATGTACGTCACCGCGAACGTCGTAATCGTGAGTAGGGTGTAACGCCGCTTGGATAACAGTTCGGCGATGAGAAATGGAAAGAGCATGACATAGTAATAGCCCATCACTTTTCTCGACGTGAGAAAAAACACAATGGCGACAAGTGTCGCGGTGAGATACAGACTCCAGTTGCGCCGCGCGCCCAAGAACGCAATGACCACAGTGGCGAGCATCGTCACGATGGTTTGATAGCGAAACAGGAAAAAATCGCTCGTCATGGCGGTAGGCGTCGCGCGTGTTATACCCAACAATGCAACCAACCACGATTGCGTCTGCACTGGCACGTTTTCGACGTACGTCAGGTTCATGTAAGCGAAATCGTCGGAGTAGAGCAAATAGGGTAAACAAACAATGATAATAACGAACGCAAAGAGGATTGCGGAAGTAAGCACGTTTGTTAGTTGGATCGTTGGATCGGTCGATCGTTGAATCGTTTGTGTGTCAGCGCGACTATCCAACCAACTAACGAACCAACGAACCAACGAACCAACGTATATTGGTACCGCAAACACAATCGCCGTTTGCTTGAACAGGACCGCAATTGCCAGTGCAATGGTCGCAAGAAAAATATTGCGCGATGTGTCGAACCAGCGATACGCCAGCAGCACAAACAAGAGCCATTCGCTTTCAAAGTGACCTTGCACCGCGGTATTGTAAAACGTAATTGGATTGAACAGCCACAGCAGCGCCGCAACGCGCGCAACGGTTTCATCGTTGACTTGGCGCTTCACGATGTCGTAGAGAACCATCGCGACGCCAATATCGGCAAGTATGGTTGGCATGCGCGCCCCAACGTATTCGGGTAGAATGGGGACGATGTTGCCGACGAAAAGCGCAATGGCGGTAACAAAGGCGTGGAGCGGAGGATAAGCGTAGGGCCAGGTTTGCGCCGTGCGCGATTGGGCGTACAGGTCGAATGGGTTTCCGCCGTCGAGGAAGCGATGCGCGGCTTGAATGAACGTGTTCACGTCCCACGTTTGCGAAAAGTAGGGATTGAGCGCAAGCGTGGCGACGACGATCACAATCGCGTAGATCAAGCCGATGGCGGTGAAAAACACCGCGCGGGACGACGCTAGGCGTGCCGCGCGGTGGGTGAGGGTTGTGTCGGTGGTTTGTTCAGCGGAAGCGGAAGCGGACTGCGTGCTTGGGAACGACATCGCTGACATTATAACAGAGAATCGATGAATTACCTAAACGATGCAAGAGCCACTGAAACGCACACGAGGCGCTATGCTACATGCACTTATTAATCGCCCGTGGCGAACCGGGGCCAATGCGTTTTCAAGTTGAGCGCAGGATGACCGTTCGCCGCAAACTTGCCGTGACCAAATTCGAGCATCTGCGCGAGTTTGTACATTTCGAGGTCTGCGCCTTTGTGACAGCTAACTACCTTAGATAATTCCGTCGTCTGAATCTTGTTTTCCATGATGCCGACCATCACGCCACAATTGCCGGCGATCAGATGCTCAACGGCGGCAACGCCGAATCGCGTGGCAAGGATACGCTCGTGCGCGGTCGGACGACCGCCGCGCTGGATGTGTCCCAGAATCGTCATGCGAACGGTAAAGCCGATTTCCTTTTCGCGTTCGTGAAGATAATTATAGACCGCCATCGTGCCGGGCTTGTATCCTTCGGCGACCAAGATAATGCTATGCGGTTTGCCGAGCGCGTACTGCGTTTGAATCGCTTCCAAGACTTCTTCCGGTGTCATCGGCGCTTCAGGAATCAAAATAACTTCTGCGCCACCGGCGATGCCCGCCATCAATGCAAGATAACCGGAATTGCGTCCCATCGTTTCGATGAGAAAGGCGCGTTGGTGACTGGAAGCGGTATCGCGGATTTTATCGATAGCGTCGAGGACGGTGTTGAGCGTGGTATACACGCCGAGCGTAAAATCGGTATAACACAAATCATTGTCGATTGTGCTGGGGATGGTGACGATGGGGAAACCCATTTGCGACAAGAGGTGCGCGCCTTGATGCGTGCCGTTGCCGCCGATGATAATCAGTCCATCGATGGCGGCTTTGTTGAGGTTGTGAATGGCGCGGCGACGTCCGGCATCGGTCTTGAATTCTTCGGTGCGTGCACTTTGCAGCATCGTTCCGCCGCGTCCCAGGATTCCGCCGATGTCGCGAATCCGCAGCGGATGGAAATCAGCTTCGATCAGACCTTGGTAGCCGCGCTCGATGCCAACCACTTCGATGTTGTTGGCGGCAGCCATGCGCACGACGGCGCGGATAGCGGGATTCATGCCCGGCGCGTCGCCCCCACTCGTGAGGACGGCAATTCGTTTCATACTCATTTTTACTTGCCTTTCATCCGACGACAATGTCTGCCACGCGTCCTTGCGTGAGTTGTAAAAGTGTTGTTAAATCAATTGCGAATAATGCAAAGGGCGAGCCAGCAGCAGCCCAGACCGTTTCAAATCGTAGCAAAGTTTGATCGACCAAGGTTTCCATCAGGATAGGATGCGCCACCGGAGGAACGCCGCCAATCGCAAAGCTTGTGCGCGCGCGAACTTGTTCGCCGTTCGCCATCCGCACGCTCGGCGAGTTGACGCACAACGCGATTTTTTCCGCATCGCCGCGCTGATCGCCAGCCACCAACGCGAGGATCGTGCGGTCGTCCGCCGTGATAAAGATGAGCGATTTGACAATGCTGCCCAACGACGTGCCGACCGCATCGGCGGCAAGCTGCGCTGTGCGAGTGCTCGCGGCGAGTTCTTTGATTTCGATGGGCAAGTTGCGTTGGTTAAAATATTCGCGCACGCGGTCTACGGATCGCATCAATATAATCTCCTACAAGTGTGGGATTATACGCCGACCCGGTACCGTGTCAAAAATAGTGAACAGTTGGAACGTGGGGCAATGAATGCTCGCCGCAGCGTTCACTGCTTTCGATAATATAACACTCGCATTCACAACAAGATATGGGATAATAGGACACATTTTACCCAAAAAAGACCTTCCAGGTCTCCAAGACCTGGAAGGTCTTCGTTCTACTCGCTCGTCATGATAAACAGCGGGCGCATTTCGAAGCTTTCGTAATTGGGGCGCAGTCGTTCTCTATTGTAATACCTGTCGATGTTCACCGTCTTTTTTGATGCGGTCACGACGTCGAGCGGCAGATTATCGTATCGACCGTTTTTCAGCACGACGAGTCGTCCATGAATTCCCTGCAAAATCAAATCGAGCGCGAGATTGCCGTACGCCATCGGCACGATCGAATCGATAGCGTCCGGATCGCCGCCGCGCACCAGGTAGCCCAGGCGCTGATTCACAACGTTGATCGTCTTGCCATTATTATATTTCGCCGATAGGTCCTTGATTTCTGCCGAGACCACATCGCCAATGCCGCCCAGTTTGGCGTGACCGAACGCATCCGTCGTCGCCGTTTGAAAAATCATTTCGCCGCCCTCGAACATAGCGCCTTCGGAGACTAGCACGACGGAGTACTTGCTTGGATTTTTGTTACGGTCGGCGACCATCAGTTCGGTGAGACATTCCATGTTGAATTTATATTCTGGAATCACGCAGCGATTGGCTGCGCCTGCCATCGTGGGCAGCATTGCGGTAAAGCCGGCGTAGCGACCGAAAACTTCGAGCACCAAAAATCGTTCATGCGACCCGGCGCTCGTGCGCAAGCGATTCGTCATTTCGATGGTGCGACTCACGCAGGTGCTAAAGCCGATGCAGTAATCGGTGCCGGGCACATCGTTGTCCATCGTCTTTGGAATCGCGATGACGCGTACGCCTTTTTTGTACAGCTTGACGCCGAAGCTTAAGGTGTCGTCGCCGCCGATGGGAATAATATAATCGATGCCGAGAAAATCGAGATTCTTGACGACCTCATCGGTGAGATCGTTCTTTTCATTTTGGTACTTGTCTTGCAAATGCACCGGCACGCTTGACTTGGCGATTGAGCTGGGATTCGTGCGCGACGTGTGCAAGAACGTGCCGCCGGTTCGTCCTGCGCGATTGACGATTTCTTCCGTGAGAATTTGATAGTTTTCGCTGTTGTCAGCTTTTTCTTCGCGCAGAATGCTGATCGCGCCTGCCCAGCCCCGGCGAATGCCAATGACTTGGTAGCCCTCTCGCAGCGCGCGAATCGTGACGGCGCGAATGGCGGGATTCAACCCAGGTACGTCACCGCCGCCAGTCAAAATTCCAATGACGCCTTTTTTCGTTTTGACGTTTGCCATATTTTCTTCTCCTGACCTCACCCCTAACCCCCAAACCCTTCCCCCTCTCCTAACGAACTTTGTTAGGAGAGGGGGAAGGGGTGCCCGAAGGGCGGGGATGGGGGTGAGGTAAAAAAAAGCAACCCCTATTGTCTTGGGAATTGCTTTGCATGCATCGCTCGCAATGTCAGTCCATCCAAATTATACGGCGGAAAACTGGGCATGTCAAAAAGAATGTAGAAAATGAATCGCAGAATAGTTTTGACGGATTGGCGTTGCAGTGCTAAAATTATTCTTGTTATCGTTAACCAATTTGGTCTCGTAGAGGAGGAATTGATGAAACCAAGAATTTGTGAAATCTTGAGTTGGTACGAACACGAAAATCCAGGCGTGCGTGCCAATCTTGCGCGATTGCTCAATCATGGCAAGTTGGGTGGCACAGGCAAGCTCGTCATTCTGCCAGTCGATCAAGGATTTGAGCACGGTCCCGCGCGCAGCTTTGCGGCAAATCCAGCGGGCTACAATCCGGAATATCATGTTCAATTGGCAATTGACGCTGGATGCAATGCGTATGCCGCGCCGCTCGGATTTATCGAATCGGTCGCACCCAAGTACGCTTCAGAGATTCCGTTGATTTTAAAGATCAACAATCACGAAGTCTTGTACGACGAAAAAGACCCAATGCCCGCGTTAACGTCCAGTCCGCGTGATGCTTTGCGCATGGGCTGCGCGGCGGTTGGGTTTACGATTTATCCCGGCTCGGCGAATTTTCGAATGATGTACGAGCAATTGCGCGCCGTCACCGAAGAAGCCAAATCGTATGGACTCGCCGTGATCGTGTGGTCGTACCCGCGCGGTTCGACGATGAGCAAGGAAGGCGAGACCGCAGTTGATGTGTCGGCTTACGCGGCGCAAATTGCGGCGCAGATGGGCGCCGACGTCATCAAGGTCAAACCGCCAACCGCCCACGTCGAATTAGCCGAAGCGAAAAAAGTGTACGAGAAATATCAGATTCCGATCAGTACCTTGCCCGACCGAATTCGACACGTCGTGCAAAGCGCCTTCGACGGACATCGCATCGTCATCTTCTCCGGCGGCGCGTCGAAAGATGATGCAGCCGTGTTTGAAGAATTGCGCGGCATCCGCGACGGTGGTGGATTCGGATCGATCATCGGTCGCAATTCCTTCCAGCGACCCAAAGACAAAGCGTTAGTGTTCCTCAATCAAGTCATGGACATTTACGCTGGCAAAGCATAAGAATCAAAAGTAAAATCTCGCAAGCGTTGATATCGATGCTTGCGAGATTTTGTTTGCAGCGATATTTTTATAACGAGTTTATCATTCTTCTTATTCCTTGCCCGCAAGTTTTGATAATTATTTAGCGATTTTGCCGATATAATCAAAGGATGATATAATATAAAAGATGTCATCGTTTAACTCCAATGAAGGAGAATTGTATGTCAGAAGAACAAAAAGAACAGCAGCCCATTCAAATTTCCAATACGGAAGATGAATGGCTCGAAGATCAAGTCCGACGCAGCGTATGGATTGCGCCAATGGACAAGGTGGTTGACCTGGTCGACAAGATTTACAACTGGGGTCGACGCAATTCCGTTTGGCCCATGGGCTTTGGTCTTGCATGTTGCGCGATTGAAATGATCTGCACCAGCGCGAGTCGTTTTGACATTTCGCGCTTTGGAATGGAATTGTTTCGTGCTTCGCCGCGCCAAGCCGATCTGATGATTGTCTCGGGTACGGTGACCAAGAAAATGGTTCCTGCCATCGTTCGTCTTTACAATCAAATGGCAGAGCCTAAATATGTACTTGCGATGGGCGCATGTGCGACAGCGGGAGGACCTTTCAAAGAAGGTTACAATGTTGTATCCGGAGTTGATAAATTCCTGCCGGTCGATGTTTACGTTCCGGGCTGTCCTCCGACCCCGCAAGCACTGTTGAATGGTTTGATCCAACTCCAAAAGAAAATCGACAAACAATCGATCCGGGATGTCGCGTGGTATCGCAAGGGCGATGCGGAAGGCGTGCCCGAACCGGTGCTTGGCCCCGATATTTTCGACGTGCGCCGTGTGGAAGAAATCACCGAACTCTCCGCCGATCCAGCCAAGCTCGAAGCGCGCGCAGTGAAGGTTCAAACCAAGTTGGAACAAAAGGCGGAGAAAAAAGAAGCGGCTCCCAAGCCACCCATTATGCCTACGGTTCCAACTGAAAAAGCTAAAGCGTAACTACTCAGTTTGTCATTCTGAGCGGAGCGAAGAACGCTCCGCTCAGAATGACAGTGCATAAATCAATTTGGATTGCATAGTTTAGGAGTTTTGACAATGGCTGTCACACCACCACCCGCTCCACCAGAAACTAAAGAAAAACTAAACGATCCTCAGCTTGTCGCCGAAAAGATCAAAGCCACTATTCCCGATGGCGTTGAATCGGTCAGCGCGCAAGGCATCGTTATCAAGAACGACAAGTTGCTCGACGTCGTGCGTTATCTCCATGACGGACTCGGCTTCGATTACCTCAATAACGTGACCAGTGTCGATTACCTTGACCGGTTCGAAGTTGTCTATCATCTCACCTCGCTCCAACGCGGCGGCGCACCGCTTACATTAAAGGCAAACGCCGATCACCAGGATCCCACCGTGCCTTCGCTCGTGCCCGTTTATCGCGGTGCGAATTTCCAAGAGCGCGAAGTGTACGACATGATGGGCATCAAGTTTACGGGACATCCGGACTTGCGCCGCATTTTGATGTGGGAAGGTTTCGGCGATTATCCGCTCCGGAAATCTTACAAAGAGCCGTACTGGGAAGACGATCACAAACCGTTCGGCACGCGCTGGGACAAGGGACATCACGTCATCGCCGAAGACCGCAATCCCTGGCACGATAACGTCAAGTATCCCGCGAACTTTGACGCGATGTCATACAAGCCGACGCGTGAGTTGCTCCCTGTTCTGGAAGCAGAGCAAGCGGCAACGACGAAGCTGCGCACCGATGAGCTTATGATCAACATCGGACCGCAGCACCCATCGACGCATGGTGTGCTGCGCCTGCGGACAGTTCTCAACGGCGAAACGATTGTCTCCGTCGAACCGGTGCTCGGTTATCTGCATCGCCAGCACGAAAAAATCGGCGAGCGCAATACGTACTTGCAGAACATTCCGTACACGGATCGACTCGATTATTTCACGTCGATGTCAAACAATTTTCATTATGTGATCGGCGTCGAAAAATTGATGAACATCAAGCCGCCAGAACGCGCAGAATACATTCGCATTATCATGGCGGAACTCACTCGTTGGCTTTCCCATATTGTGGCGCTGGGTTTTTTCTACAATGACTTGGGCGCGTTCTACACGCCGTTGATTTACAGTTTGGAAGAGCGAGAAATGATCTTGGACTTGTTCGAAGCGGCGTCCGGTTCGCGCATGATGTGCAACTATATGCGCTTCGGCGGACTCGCGCGCGACGTCCCAGAGGGATTCGTTGACAAGGTTCAATACCTGGTCGATACGCGCCTGCCCAAGATCACGGACGAATTGGAAAGTTACCTTAGCAAGAATGAATTGTTCCTGGCGCGCACGAAAAATGTCGGCATCTTGACGCGCGAAATGGCGATTAGCTACAGCACCGCCGGTCCAGTCCTGCGTGCCTCGGGTGTCAAGTACGATGTGCGGCGCGCCGAGCCTTATTCGATCTACGACCGCTTTGAATTCGATATTCCGACGGGCACCACCGGCGATGTCTATGACCGCTTTATTGTGCGTCTCGCCGAAATGCGCGAGAGCGTCAAGATTTTGAAACAAGCCCTCAAGCAACTTCCGCCCGGCGAAATCATGACCGGCAAAAAGAATTATCAGATCCGCGTGCCCAAGGGCGAAGTGTACGGTCGCGGCGAAAACCCAAAGGGCGAGCTTGGATTCTTTGTCGTGAGCGATGGCAGCCCGAATCCTTATCGCTACCATGTGCGCGCTCCGGCGTTCATCAATTTGGGCGCGTTGAACGAAATGGCAAAGGGATACAAAGTGGCCGACATGATCATCATCCAAGGTTCGATCGACGTCGTCATGGGCGAAGTAGACAGATAGTCGCTTAGTCTTATAGTCAAGTAGTCATGTGGTCAAATTTGACTATATGACTATCCGACTACTCGACTACCAGACAATGAAGTCGCGGAGGAGAATAAAATGGCTTTAGGATTAGGAATGCTCAACGGCTTGCGGTATACGCTGAGCCGTGTGATTAAGACATTTACGGGCGATTTCCGACACCTCGGACGTCCCTATGACAAAAAAGAATTTGAACGACGGCAAAGCATCAAGGGTGACGGCATTATCACGGTGCAATACCCCGAAGAAAAACTGCCCACGCCCGAAGCGTTTCGGTTTATTCCGTTTTTGGTTTATGATCCGAAACGCGACGCGAACGGCAACCCCATCGTCGATCCCAAGACTGGGAAAGAAGAAATTGGCTACGAACGCTGCACCTCGTGCGGTATCTGCGCCAAAGTTTGCCCCCCGCAATGCATTTGGATTGTGCGCGGCAGCACGCCGGAAGGCAAGCCCAAACCCGAACCCGCCGAGTTCTATATCGACATCGACGTTTGCATGAACTGTGGCATGTGCGCCGAGTACTGCCCGTTCGATGCGATCAAGATGGATCATGATTACGAATTGGCGAACTATGAACGTTCGGTGAGCCACATCTACGATTATCCAAAGTTGCTCAAGTCAGCGACTTATCACGCGAAACTTCATCCGCTGGATGTCGCGCGTGAAGAGGCAGATCGTAAGGCGAAAGAAGCCGCCAAGGCGAAGAAAGCTGCCGCCGCCGCCGCACCCGCAGCACCGGCAACACCCACACCAAACAAGTAATGAGGAGGGGCGAGGTAACTCGCCCCTTTGACTACTATGACAACCTTGACGATTAATGCGAATGCCCCGGCGTTTTCGCTCAAGGGGCTTGACGATAAATCTTATACGTTGTATAAAGACCCCGCGCTCATCACTGCCATCGTGTTTTTTAAAACGACTTGTCCAACGTGCCAGCTTGCTTGGAAGTACATCGAACGATTGCATCAGGCGTATCAAAAAGCAGGCTTCGCCGTATGGGGTATATCGCAGCACGACGCCAAGCGTTCCGCCGAGTTTGCATCGAACAATGGCAGCACGTTTCCGATTTTGATCGACGCGAACTGGCACGTGTCCAAACTGTATGATCCCGATTTTGTGCCGACGCTGTTTTTGATCGAATCGACCGGCAAAATCATTGATCGAGTTGTCGCGTTCGATAAAGCGGGATTCAATCGCGTCGCGCAGACGATTGCGGCGCGCTTGGATGTCGTCGTCGAAACGGTTGCGCCAGAGAACGATGGCGCGCCGCCGTTTAAACCGGGCTGAGCAGCAGCGCATCGCGGCTAGGATGTCCGTGTAATGGATTCGATTCACAGATTGTCAGTTTGCCCTCACGACACGGCAAAGAATTTGTTCGGTTGGTTCTTGCTCAATACCTATCTTCAACGCAAGACCGGTTGCGCGCTGCACTTTGAACCCTGCCACACGTTCATCGAAGAGCGCGGCAATGTCTTGAGCAACGCTTACCATCTTGTTTACACGAATCCGTATAGCGCGCTCATTTTCAATGCCGAGTTGGGTTTCATTCCAATCGCTAAACCTATCGGCGTTTTCGATGAGACTGTGATGATTGCGCGGCGAGACGCTGATCTGCCCAGCGGCCGCATCAAGATTGCGACGGCAACAGACATGCTCATCGTGTACGATCTGGGACTGGCGGTGCTTGAGCAGCAGAATATTCTACGCGAACAGTGCGATTTTACGTTTGTGGGCACGCATTTAAGAACAGTCCAAGTCGTAGCCGATGGCGAGTTTGATTTGGGTTTCGTTTTCAGTGAGACCTGGCATGGTCTGACGGAAAGCACACGACAACAACTCCGTGTGGTCGCCGAATCGTCCAGCCAACTGGCGTATCATTGTTTTTGTGTCGCGCCCGAATGGCTGGATCGGCGCGAGCAATTGCGAGAAATTTTGTGCGGAATGCAAAATGATGCGCACGGCAAACCTATTTTAGATGATTTGCATATCCAAGGGTTTGAAGCATTACCGATGAATGCGCTCGATTCGCTGCGGGCGTTGGTTGAGAAAATGGCCTAGTCGCCAAGAGTGGAAGGAAAAAGATGGCGCTTAGAGAGATATTAACGTCGGAACATCCGGCGCTTCGACAAAAAGCTAAAAAAGTAAAACGCGTCGATAGCTCGACGCAAAAATTGATCGACGATATGTTTGAATCGATGCGGGATGCGCACGGACTGGGGCTTGCCGCGCCGCAAATCGGTGTCGGTTTGCGCGTGCTCGTCATCGAAATGCCGGAGGATGATACCGACGACGCGGTAGAAGCGTTGCCGGAAGACAAGCGCCGCGTGAAATACAGCACCGAAAAGTACGCGCTCGTCAACCCCGAAATTATCAAAACGGAAGGCGAGCAATTTGGCGAAGAAGGTTGTCTTTCGATTCCGGGTTACGTTGGCTTGGTCCGCCGTGCGATGAAGGTCACTGTCAAGGGGCTGGATCGCAGAGGCAAAGAAGTCAAGGTCAAAGGCGAAGGATTGTTGGCGCGCGCGCTTCAGCACGAGATCGATCATCTCGACGGTGTGCTGTTCACCGATCGTTTGGAAAAGCCCGAGCATTTATTGCGTGTGACTGAAGAGGGACATGTGCCAGCCTTTCAAGGCGGCACGACGGAGCGGGTTAAGGCGACAACGGCATCTTAATTCGTTTCTAGAGTCGAGAATTCCTTGGCTCTTTGCACCGTTCAATAAAATTAATGGGCGACTCGGATTCGAGTCGCCCATTCTAATTCAAGCGAGAATTCATCTAATACACGTAACCACAATTGGGAACACGCAACCACTGACCGGCGTAAATCCAATTCAGGTTGTAGATACCGTTCACGCGCGCCAAGGTCCACACGTCCACTCGGAGTCGCCAGGCGATGGCGCTGAGCGTGTCGCCATAGTTTACGCGGACGGAACAAGCCGGATGCGGATAGGGTCCGGGGATGGGGCCAGGAATGGGTCCTGGGATCGGACGGGGATAGTAGGGAATCACGAGCACTTGACCGACGTAAATGTAGTTCGGATTCCACAGGTGGTTGGCATTGGCAATCGCCCATGTGCTCAATCCGTAATGCCACGCAATCGACGAGAGGGTGTCGCCCGGACGAACAATGTGATACGCGGGTCCCATCGCCGCTGCTGGAGCAGGTTGAGCGGCAGTGAGCAAGACCACCGATAGAACAAGTGCGATGACCACGAGCAAAAGTTTTCGCATGATGCCTCCTTGGATTTTGATTTTTCAGTTTCGCCCATCGCATCGGTCACATGCGTGAGCGGTTGAAATCACGACAGGGTTTCCAGGCACAGATTGTCAAATCACACCGAGTCTTGCAATGGCTACATAAGACATTATACAACACGTTTCGATTTTTTCAATGGTCAATTTCAAGGTCATTAGTACTAGTACTCTGTCAAACTGATAATGAGGGACGTAGCATAGCGCCTTGTGCGCGTTTTCAGTAGCGTACAACGCACAAGGGGTTTGGCTACCAGTCAACACTAGTGTGACGACGTACTAGTACAGCCAAAGTAATCCTGCACAGTCAACCACACATGAAATACGCTTGGCTTGCTCTGCAAGACTTCACGATTCGGCAGGTAGATTTATACAGATTGAGACTGCTCGCAGACCTGAATTGTGGTAAAATCGAGCGGATTCATTGAATTTTCTGGACGAGGGGGTTGGGTGAGGAAGGCTAGATCGAGCGATTGGCTGTCGATCCGTCAAGCCAGTCAACTACTAGGCGTGCATATTAGCACGGTGCGGGAGTGGACGAACGCCGGCACCGTGCCCAGTTATCGTACCCCCGGTGGACATCGCCGCTATTTGAAAAGCGATCTCGATAAATTTCTTGACCAACAACGCGTGTCCGCTCAAAATTCTCCCTCTCAAACCGAACAGGTCTTGAGTCGTTTGCGTCAAGATTTGCGTGCGCATCCGCACGCCGATTGGCTGCAAGTCAAATCAACGTCGAGCGAGCAAGACCGCGTCAAGCAACGTGAGTTCGGGCAGCATTTGCTTGCCTGCGTCGTCGGCTTTGTCGAACAGCCGGACCAGCATGATCGATTCCTCGACGAAGGGCGACGGACGGCGCGCGAGTATGGTCGCATGTTAATGACCAGCGGCGTATCGGCGGGCAATGCGGCACGCGCGACGATTCATTTTCGACAATTGATTCTGAAAACGGTGCTCGAAGTGAGTCTCGGCTCGCGCACCGGCGACGAAGAAGACGCGCGACTTTTCCAACGCGTCAGCGCGTTTCTAGACCAACTCCTCTTGGCGATCATCGAAGCGTATCCGTAATACTAGTGGAATAGTGAGATGGTGCGATAGTGAGATAGTTGAAACGAACCAACGCCGCAACTAACGCACTATCTCACTACCGCACTATCGTAACTATCTGGTGATTACCCACAACTATCATGCTGAGCCGTTTTCCCGCAAGGGGGGCTGCGCTCTGCGAAGCATCTCGTTTTCCGAGAATGAGATTCTTCGCTCCGCAAAGTTCGCTCCGCTCAGAATGACAAACCGACTTGTGGGTAATCACCAGCGTACTATACTTTGTTTTTCCCCTAATCGATGATAGAATTCAATCATGGATTTATCAGCAACCATTCGTTATCTCGGCGAAATCCTGGGACGTGTTATCAGCGAACAGGAATCGCCTGAATTTTTTGGCATCGAAGAATGCATTCGCACGCAAGCCAAAGCGCGCCGGGCGGGTGACGCGGCGGCGACGAATCAACTTGCCGTGCTCATCGCCGCGCTATCGACAGATCGCGCGCGCGTGATCGCATCAGCATTTACGCTTTACTTTGATTTGGTGAATCTCGCCGAAGAAACACAACGCGTCGCCGCACTGCGCGAACGGGAACGCGCGCAATATCCCGCGCCCATCGGCGAATCGATTGCGTGGGCGATTGCATCGCTGAAAGAGCGGGGCGTATCGGCGGAAGAAATTTCGCGCTTGTTGAATCAGCTTCGCATCGAATTGGTCTTGACCGCACATCCGACCGAAGCCAAGCGCCGGACAATTCTTTCCATGCTGGGTCGCATTTCCAAAATCGTGCGTGTGCTGTACGATTCCGATCCTTTGCCGCGCGAGCGTGCCGCGTTCGATGCATCGTTGACTTCGGAGATTACGGCGCTATGGCTCACGCATCGCTCGCGTACGGCGCGTCCTGCCGTCACCGATGAAGTTCGTACGGGCTTGTATTTCGTCAGCAGTATTTTTTGGCAAGCGTTGCCGCGCATTTATGCCGAGCTTGAATCTGCGCTAGCGAAACATTACCCCGAACTCGAGATGCCCAAGCGTTGGCTCACGCTCGCGTCGTGGATTGGCGGCGACCGCGATGGCAATCCGAATGTGACGGCACTTGTGACCGCCGAGACGTTGCGGTTGCATCGCGGCTTGGCAATCCAACATCATCGCGGCGCGATGCAGGAATTGTCGCGGCGCTTGAGCATGAATGAGCAGCGCGTTCCGCTCTCGCGCGAATTGGCTGCCTGGCTCGATTCGCGGCGACCGTTGCCTGCTCACGTCGCATTCCTCGAAAAGCGCTACGAAGGCGAACCGTATCGCTTGGTTCCCTCGCTGATTGCATCCGAACTTGAGATCGCATCGCAAAATGATATGACCGCGCGTTTGCTCGAAGAGACGCCGCACACGGCGCGCATCCAACTTGCCGATGTTGCCGAGCCGCTTGATTTGATCGCGCGCGCGATTCCTGAACGCATCGCCGACGACGAATTGAAAACGGTGCAACGCCAGCTCGAAATTTTTGGTCTGCACGCGGCACGCTTGGACGTGCGCGAAGATTCATCACGATTGGCATCGGCACTCGGCGAAATCTTGCGCGGGCTGAATATCTTTCCATCGTTCGAAGGCGAAAGCAATTCAGCGCGCACGCGCATTTTGCTAAAGCTATTCAAGGATTACCCAACGCGTCCTGCGGGTCTGGCAAAAAATCCTGGCGTGACCGCGGAGACCGCAGAAACCTGGGCGCTCTTTCGCTTGTTGACGCGCGCGCGCGAAGTCTATGGTCGTCAACTTTTTGGTCCGTTCATCGTTTCGATGACGCGCGGTCCCGCCGATTTGTTGACCGTGCTATTGCTCGCGCGTTGGGCAGGTTGCGATGATGGACTGCCCATCGTTCCGCTCTTTGAAACCATCGACGATCTGGACGCGGCGCCGCGCGTGCTCACCGATTTGTTCCGACTCGACGTTTATCGCGCGCATCTCGAATCGTGTCGCACTGAGCAGATCGTGATGATCGGTTATTCGGACAGCAACAAGGACGCGGGCTATCTCGCGGCGAACTGGGCGCTCTATCGCGCACAAGAACAATGCGCGCGGGTTTGCGATGAGAATGGCATCAAGCTCACGCTTTTTCACGGACGCGGTGGAACGATTGCGCGAGGCGGCGGTCCTGCCAATCGCGCGATTCGCGCGCAGCCGCCCGGTACCGTCGATGGTCGCTTCCGCATGACGGAGCAAGGTGAGATGATCGCCGCGCATTATTCCAATCTCGATCTTGCGCATCGCCATCTGGAGCAAATGGTAAGCGCGGTGCTGCTCTCATCGATAGTCGATCCGAATTCAGCCGATTTGAATGTTCGGGATGAGTGGCGCGTGGCGATGATGGCGATGTCGGCGACGGCACACGATTCGTATCGCGCTCTTGTTTATGGCACATCGGGCTTTACGGATTTTTGGCGCGCGGCGACACCCTTCGATGAAATTCGCCATCTGACGATTGGATCGCGTCCGGCGGCGCGCAGTGGCGGCGATATTCAGATCACGCGGGTGCGCGCGATACCGTGGGTCTTTTCCTGGATGCAAGCGCGCTTTGATTTGCCCGGTTGGTACGGCTTGGGCGCGGCGCTCGATCATCAGATGGTGCAGCCGAACGGGTTGAAACTGTTGCGGGAAATGTATCGGTACTGGTCGTTCTTTCAAACGTTGCTCGACAACGCCGAGATGTCGCTGCTCAAAGCCGACATGGACATTGCCGCGCTCTACGTCGATCTGGTGCCTGATCGCGAAATGGCGCAGCAAATTTTTGCGCGCATTCGCAGCGAATATGCTGGCGCGCGCGATGCGATTCTGGCGATCACGGAACACGCCGAACTTTTCGATTCAGACCCGATCATTCAACGCTCCGTGCAACTGCGCAATCCGTACGTCGATCCATTGAATTACTTGCAAGTGGAAATGCTTCGCCGTTTGCGCGCGCTGCCCGATCAGACCTCCGCCGAAGCGGAATCGCTGCGCCAAGTGATTAACGTGACGATTAACGGCATTGCGGCGGGGCTGCGGAATACCGGGTGACAGTGAGCAGTCAACAGTGAACAGTAAGACAGTGGGAGCGTTGTTAATGCTCGCCGAAGCGTTCGACGAGTCAAGGAATTATTATGGCAGAATCAATCCAGGACATGTGGAGTCAATGGCTTTTGCATCGACGATTTGCTGGCGACCCTCAGAGAATGAAAGCTCTCATCGATTTTCTGTATCCAGTTCGAGATCAAGTTTTGAATCACGCCAATTTGGGCGAAGGAGAAATTCTTCTTGACGTGGGTTGTGGCGATGGCTTGATTGCTTTCGGCGCGTTGGATCAGATCAAAACCAGCCATGTGATTTTCAGCGACATATCCCAGGATTTGTTGAACCACACGCAAAACTTGGCGCGGCAAATGCAAGTGATGAATCGTTGCGAATTTCTGTGCGCCTCAGCCGATGACCTTTCTGCGATTCGTGATGCTGCGGTGGATGTTGTGACAACGCGCTCTGTGTTGATCTATGTTGCTGCCAAGCAACAAGCTTTCAGCGAGTTTCTCCGCGTTCTTAGACCGAAAGGGCGGCTTTCGATTTTCGAGCCAATCAATCGGTTTTGTTATCCAGAGCCGCCGGGCTTGTTTTGGGGTTATGATGTAGCTCCTGTTCGCGCGCTAGCGGACAAGATCAAAGCGGTCTATCTTCAGCTCCAGCCGCCGGACCGCGACCCGATGCTCGATTTTGACGAACGCGATTTGATTGCCTTTGCCGAGAAAGCTGGGTTCAACGAAATTCATCTCGATTTGCAAGCTGAAATCAGTTTGCCCATGGACGCCAATTGGGAATCCTTCATGCAAACCGCAGGCAATCCAAGGATTCCACCGCTTGAAGAGGCGATGCAGCAAGCGTTGACGCCCGAAGAGAGAGAAGCATTCGTTGCCCATTTACGTCCACTGGTGGAAACTAAAAAAGGAACAAGTCGGTCAGCTGTGGCTTATCTTTGGGCAGTCAAGGATTGACGCAACACGCAATACGCAACACGTCACAAAACATGATTCCAATTACTTCAACTATCGCTATCGACGAAAATGAAATCCAAGAAGAATTCATTCGCGCGTCGGGACCGGGCGGGCAGAATGTCAACAAGGTCTCGACGGCGGTACGGCTTATGTTTGACGTGCAGCATTCGCCGTCGTTGCCCGACGATGTGCGCGCGCGCTTGATTCGGCTTGCAGGCAAGCGCGTGAATGCCGATGGCGTGTTGCTCATCGAAGCGCAGCGCCATCGCACGCAAGAGCAGAATCGCGCAGACGCCCGCACCCGCCTGATCGAACTGATACGCCAAGCGACTATTCCGCCCAAGACCCGTCGCAAGACCAAGCCCTCACTGGCGGCAAAACAACGCCGCATAGAAAGCAAGAAACGGCGCGCCTCCGTCAAGTCCATGCGCCGCGCACCGACAGATTTGAGCTAGTCTCCCTTCCGTAGCTTAGCCCCTTGTGGGCGACACCCCCAACACGCGCACGAGGCGCTACACTCCACTTGCCCTGAATTTCGCGAGCGCAGCACCTTTGGTGCCGAGTCCGCTCGCGCCACTTTCTACATTTCGTCTTTCGCGTTCTTTCGTCTCCTTTCACGTCGGAAAAATCCCGATTGACAAAGTTGCATGTCTTGGTCTATAATTTAGCCACGACTAAATTATGAATTGCCTATGAAAAATAAAAACCTGCTCAGCTCCTCAATCGAGGACTATCTCAAAGCGATCTATCAACTCCAAGAACAAGACCAAGCCGTGACGACGACCGCATTGGCAGAAGAGTTGTCCATCTCGGCGGCGTCCACGACGAACATGATCAAGAAATTGGCGCGGATGAAGTTGGTGATTCACTCGCCGTATCGTGGGGTCGAGTTGACGCCTGCGGGCAAAAAAATCGCTTTGGAGATTGTGCGCCATCATCGTCTGATCGAGCTATTTCTTCACGAAGCGTTAGGTCTTTCGTGGGACGAAGTTCACGATGAAGCACATAAGCTTGAGCATGTCTTGTCCGATAATTTGGAAGACCACATCGCGGATTTTCTCGGCGACCCGAAAGAGGACCCGCACGGCGATCCCATCCCTACCAAAGCGGGTGTTGTCGCAATCGAGTCGCAACAAGCGCTCGCCGAGCTTGCGCCGGGCACGCCAGCGCAGATCCGACGCGTGAGCGATCAAGACCCAGCGCATCTCCGCTATCTCAGCGATTTAGGACTCGTGCCGAATGCGACCGTTAGTCTGATCGAATCGGCACCGTTTGATGGTCCCATGCGCGTGCGCTTAGGGGCGCAAGAGCATATCTTGGACCGTCAACTGGCTCGCCAAATTTGGGTGATCCAAGGCGGCAAGCCGACGCGGCGACGAGAAGCCAGAAACAAGAAAGAAAAAAGAAATACAACCTGATTCACTTATCCGGAGGAACTCATGGACAAGCAAAATGACATCCAGTTCCTGAGCCGACTACATAATCTCTCTCGACGGGACTTTATAAAATTCTCACTCGGTGGTGCATTGGCTGCTACAGCAGCCGGAGCACTTGCTTCCTGCAATCCTGTTTCGACAGCGGCACCGATAATTCCGACCCCGATGGCGCATAACATGCCGCCATCAAACTCACAAGGACATGCCGAAGGCGTGTTGATGCCGGGTTATGAAGGCGATATCGATCATGCGGCGAATGGGTTTGATCCGACCGACATTCTCACCGATTTTGAATACGGCAGGGTTAGCACCTTACCGAACGGTCAAACGTTGCGCGAGTACGATGTCTTCGCCGCCGTAAAAATGGTCGAGGTGATGCCGGGGATTCAGTACGAAGCGTGGACTTATAACGGGCGTGTCCCAGGTCCGACCTTTCGCTGTGTGGAAGGTGATCGCATTCGGATCAAGTTCACGAACGGAACCGGTCATCCGCATACGATGCACTTTCATGGCATTCACCCCGGCAACATGGACGGCGTGTTTGAAATGGTTCAGTCTGGCGGCACATTTACGTACGAATTCGATGCCGAGCCGTTCGGATTGCATTTGTACCATTGCCACGCGTTTCCACTGGCGGAACATATCACGCGCGGTTTGTACGGCGCGTTCATCATCGACCCGAAGCAAGGTCGTCCGCGCGCCGATCACGAGATGGTGATGGTGATGACGGGGACCGATCTGGATTTCGATCAAGAGAACGACGTGTATGCTGTGAACTTTATTCCCTTCCATTACGACCGCCATCCGATCAAGATCAAAGTCGGCGATTTCGTCAGGGTCTATCTTGTCAATCTATTGGAATTCGACCCGATCAATTCCTTTCACTTGCACGCCAACTTTTTTAACTACTATCCGACCGGAACCAGTCTCACCCCCGCGGAGTTCACCGATACGATTGCGCAAATGCAAGCGCAGCGCGGCATCTTGGAATTTCGCTACAAGTTTCCGGGCAAGTACATGTTTCATGCGCACAAGACCGAATTTGCCGAACTGGGTTGGACGGGCTTGTTCGAGGTGGAGGCATAAAAATGGAAACGACCATTCAACCTCGATCTGAAACCAACCGAGTCTGGCTCTGGCTACTCGTGCCGATCGTTTTATTGATCGGTGTGATTTCGCTGTTTGTTTTCTCCAATGGTGCCGGGCTGAACGTCGAACCGGCCGCGCCGGTGGAGGCGCTCCAATTCGAACGAACGATCATGCGGCCCGGCGTGATCGAGTTGCACGTGCGCAACACGAGTCCACAAGAAATCCAAATTGCTCAAGCGATTGTCAACGATGCGGTGTGGCAGTTTACGGCATCGCCCAGCAAAGTCTTGCCGCGCATGGGACAAGCCGTCGTCACACTAAAATATCCGTGGACGAGAGCGACGGTCATTAACATTGCGCTGTTTACATCGAACGCGGTTCCGTTTCGGATGGAGATTCCCGTCGCCGCTGAAACGGCGACCGCGTCGAGCGGCACACTCTTGAGTTTTACCTTGATCGGTTTATATGTCGGCGTCATTCCGGTGTTCCTGGGAATGTTGTGGTTTCCTGCCCTGCGGCGACTGGGGTCGCGTTGGATCATGTTTTTGATGGCGGTCACCGCTGGCTTGTTGATCTATCTTGGCATTGATGCAACGAGCGAAGCGTTGGAGATTGCAGCCGAATTGCAGGGACCGTTCCAAGGTGTTGGTCTGGTCGGCATCGGTATCGTCGCGACGTTCCTCTTGCTCGATGCGATTACGCGTCGCCAAGTCAGTGTTGGGCGCAGCGAAGCGGCGCAGCGTTTGACGTTGGCGCTGATGATCGCGATCGGTATCGGTTTGCACAATCTGGGCGAAGGACTGGCGATTGGCGCAGCGTACAATATCGGCGCGGCGGCGCTCGGCACCTTTCTCGTCGTCGGATTCATCATCCAAAACATCACCGAAGGTTTGGGTATCATCGCACCGGTATTGAAAGATCGCCCTTCGTTTTCGAGTCTGGCATTGATGGGATTAATCGGCGGCGCGCCTGCGATTGCTGGGGCCTGGGTCGGTGGCTTGAGTTTCTCACAACCACTCGCGGTCGTATTTCTGGCGATTGGCGCAGGCGCGGTGTTCGAGGTGGTGTATGAGATCGCCAAGCTAATTCAAAAAGACAATGCCAAACATCCAATGCCGCTAACGATTTTTGTTGGCGTAACGGTCGGAATGTTGATGCTGTATGTGACGGGGTTATTCATCAAATAATTCAGACCCCAAGTGCCTAACAAAATGTCATGCTGAGCGGAGCCAAGCATCGCGTTCTCCGCAAAATGAGACCCTTCGCTTCGCTCAGGGTGACAATTAGGTTCATTTTGTTAGGGTCCCCAACGAACTGAAACTATGTCCAAATCATCTGGCTCGGCGATCACTCCAATCGAACAGCAAGACGTTGGTCAAGTGACCACAAAATCCGATACGGCGACAGTTGCAATCCAAGTCTTGCAAGGCAAAAGCAAGAAGGGATTTTTTGCGCGCCTCCTGCCCTTCCTAGGTCCTGCTTTTATTGCATCCGTCGCCTACATGGACCCAGGAAATTTCGCAACCAACATTCAAGGCGGCGCGCAGTTTGGATACATGCTGCTGTGGGTGATCGTCGCCAGCAACTTGATGGCGATGCTGATCCAATCGCTGTCGGCAAAACTTGGGATTGCGACCGGACTGAACCTGGCGGAACACTGTCGCGAACGTTTTCCGCCATGGCTCGTCTGGATCATGTGGGCGCTCATGGAGATCGTCGCGATGGCGACCGACCTCGCGGAATTTCTTGGCGCGGCGCTGGGTTTCAATCTGCTGTTTCACATTCCCTTGCTCGCCGCTGGAATTCTCACCGCGATCATCACGTTTGTCATCCTGGGTCTGGAACGCTACGGCTTTCGTCCACTCGAAGCGGTCATCACCGCGTTTGTGGGCGTCATCGCGCTGTCGTATCTTGCCGAAATGATTATGGGCAGACCCGATTGGGGACAGATTGGGTATCATGCGGTTGTACCGCAATTCAGTGGTACAGAAAGCGTTCTCTTGGCGAGTGGCATTCTCGGCGCGACGGTTATGCCGCATGTGATCTTTTTGCATTCGGCGTTGACCCAGGGGCGCATCGTTACCCGCGACCCCGGACAATTGCGCCGCCTTTTTCGATTTGAGCTGCTCGACGTGGTGATTGCAATGGGCGCAGCCGGACTCATCAACATGGCGATGCTCATCGTCGCGGCCTCGACGTTTTATGCGGAAGGACTCACCAATGTCGGCTCGATTGAAGAAGCGCATCGCACGCTTACGCCGTTACTGGGTTCGGCGTCGAGTTGGATTTTTGCGGTTTCGCTTTTGGCGTCCGGCCTTTCGTCGGCGACAGTTGGCACGATGGCGGGACAGGTCATCATGCAAGGATTTCTGCGGCGACATATCCCGCCGTGGCTGCGCCGACTCGTGACCATGATTCCGTCGCTCATCGTCATTGCGATTGGATTGGATCCCACGCGGACGCTGGTCATCAGCCAGGTCGTGTTGAGTTTCGGTCTGCCGTTTGCCGTGATTCCGCTCGTTTACTTCACGTCGAAAAAAGAGATTATGATAACCTTGGTCAATCATCGTGTTACGACGTTAGTTGCCAGCGTCGTCGCAGCACTCATTGTCGCGTTGAACATGTTTTTGTTATATCAAACCCTCTTCGGCGGAGAATGAAATGTTCAAACGTTTGCTTGTTCCACTCGATGGTTCAAAACTTGCCGAAGCGATCTTGCCGGTCACATCGTACATGGCAGAAAAATTCGGCGCGGAGATTTTGCTCTTTCATGCGATTGAGCAGGATGCGCCCGATACGGTTCATGGCGAACGGCATCTCGTGGCAGTGAACGAAGCCGAAGCGTATCTCGACGAACTTGCGGTGCGGCTTGCGCGCCCCAACGTCGTCGTGACCAAGCATGTTCATACGGCCATTGTGCGCTCCGACATTGCGCGTTCGATTATCGATCATGCGCTTGAGCATCAAGCCGATTTGGTGATACTGTGCGCGCACGGTCACGGTGGTTGGCGAGATCGATTTGTGGGCAATATCGCGCAGCAAGTGATCTCGTTCGGAAAAACTCCGGTCGTTTGCTTGAATCACGAAGAAAATGTCACGGTATCCGAATATGCTTGCCGCAATATTCTGTTGCCGCTCGACGTGACTCCGTATCACGAGCCAGCTTTTCCAGCGGCGAAAGAAATCGCGCGCGTGTTCGGAGCGACGTTGCATCTGATTAACGTCGTCCCGACACGAAGTACCTTGTCGCCGGAACGCGCGGGGACTGGAATGCTTTTGCCATCGACCATGTCCAAGATTTTGGAATTGTCACAGGAAGAAGCGGTCGATTATTTGCAAGGCAAAATGCGCGAGTTGAGTGACGAGACCATTCGAGCGACGGCCCAAGTGGCGCGGGGTGATATTGCCGCTGCGATACTCGACGCTGCCAAACGTGCTGACGCTGATCTAGTGGTGCTGGCGACGCATGGTCGTTCGTCGCTGGATGCGTTTTGGTCGGGGAGTGTAACGCCGAAAGTATTGACGCAATCGCAAGCGCCGGTGCTCCTCATCCGCGTAACCGGCGAGGAAGCGGAACGATGATCGAGGTTACAGAAAATCTCCGGCAGAGAATCACTCTGCCGGAGATTTTTATTACCGTGCTAAAGATCAGAACTTAACGGTCTGCCCAAGCTTGCGTCGTGTACACGCCCGCCTGAATTTCGATTGTGCCACCAGCGCGACCCTTGGCGGGAATGTCAGCGGAAAAAGGATACTTGCCGGGGGCGAGCAAAATGATCTGAGTGCCATTCGCCGGAATTTTGTGCAGTTTGCCTCCGATTTCATAATTGATTTCATTACCGTAGAAATTGGTCACCATCAATCCGCCCATTCCGGCAGGAATTGTCGGCATTGGCGTTGGCTTGGCGGCTTGTGGTTTTCCTGCAGGCAACGTTAGAGGTCGATTGATCTTTGACACCGTCAAGTTGTCAATTGCAACTTGCCCATTCGGGTCCTTGCTCCACACGAAAAAGCCGATCCGGCCGGTAGGTGAGGTGGTGTCGGTGATCGTATCGAGATGTTGTCCGTTGGCAAACAGCGCTATTTGATTGCCTTGGGCAATGACCTTGACATGATTCTTTTCAAAACCGCTCTTAACGGCGTCACTTTTGACCGCCTCAATCAGGTCCGTCCAATCTGAGTTGAAGTTGACACCAAAGCCATAGCCGCCTTGAGAGAAAAAGTATAACATGTAGGCTCGATTGGCGGTGCTTCGGAACCATAAGCCAAATTCAACCGGCGTGTTAGCTCCCATCACACGCGCGTCAAATTCGGCGACAAAATCATCGTACGATTCGGGGTAATACGCGCTCCACAATTTGTTCGCAACTTTGTTCGTCATCACATACTCACCGCCTTGACAACCGAGTGTGCGGTCGGCTGTGTCGGATACCGTTAGGAGACATTTTGAATCGAAATTGTCAGTGAGAATCACACTGGTTTCGGTCGCCGGTGTTGATGTTGCGGTTGGCTTTGGCGTGCTCGTGAATGTTGCTGTCGGTAGTGGCGTCGGCGTGTTGGTCGGGACGGCAGTGGCCGTCGGCGATGGAACCTGGGTCGGCGTAGATGTAGATAACGGCGTCGCTGTGTTCGTTGGGACGGCAGTCGCCGTGGGCGGGATGGGCGTTGCAGTTGGCGTGGGCGATGAACATCCGACGATTACCATGACTAGAACAATCAAACAGATGTAAATTGCAATTCGCTTGAGCATCTTGCTCCTCCTTGAGATTAGATTAATTCGTAATGGCACGTAGATCGTTGTCAACATGATTTAGCGTTTTTGATTTGTTCGTCATTCCTCCCGGTAAATTTACTCGCCATTCCAAAAGGTTGGCGTTTTACACGACGGCGAATCGATCATCGTCGCGGCATCACCAATACGCCAGGGCCAATAGCGTTGAATGATCGTCCAATTCGCAGTTGAGCAAATTGAGTTCCGCCACAAGCAGGCAACAAAATACCAACACCCCATGCTAGACAGAGTGTTGGTGTTTCCCAGGTCTATGGGCGCGTTGAAAGAGAGGTAGCCACATCAGGACTCGTTGGCTTTCGCGTCCATCACGACAGCCAATGTTGCGCTGAGTATAAGACAACTTTGATTTGCGAGTCAATACTTTTTGGGTAAAGGTTTTTAAACCTTATTATGGAATGTTGGCGCAATTTGATGTCTTGTCGATTCGTGATAGAATGCCAACCAAGAGGTGAATGATGAGGGTTCGATGGTTTATAATGCTTGGCGTTATCACCATGTCATTTTTTGCGCTTACGGCTACCCTTGCATCTGCGAATACGATTCATACACCAGCGCAATCTCCCAGCGATCTGTTGCGTCGTTGCGAAAACAATTACGACGATGAAGAACTTGCCGCGATGCAAGAGAATGGCGAAGATGGGTACGAGCCAGACGATTGTCCATTGCTCGCGCATGTGCTTACCGGTCCGATGTTGCTCAACTTTTGTCAGGGTGGCGACGAAGATTGGGTTAGATTCAAAGCCAAGTCCGATACGGTCTATCAGATTCGTGCTGAGCCACCGTGGAATTATCCAACCGAACCCCATCTCGATCTTTACGCCGACGAGGTCTTGACCGCGCAGAACGATCACTATTTCAACAACAACGCCGAAGTTTGGTGGTGGAACACTGGTAGCGAGCGATGGGTTTACGTGCGCGCGACGGAACTGGGTGGGCGACACGATTGTGGCAACAGTGCGTACACGCTCACGCTGCACGCATTCCAAGGCAGTTCGTTTGCACCTGTTCCAGCCACTCCCACACTCACTTTTACTCCCACACCCATATTTACCGATACGCTTACTCCAACGGTGACGCCGACACCCGGCGGATAAACACAATGAATCAATCCGTCTTGCCCGAAAAATTTCTCGAACGATTGCTGGAAATTATTCCGCCCGACCAAATCGTTGCGGTGCGCGAATCGTTCATTCGCCGACCGACGACGTTTCGCGTCAACACGTTGAAGTCGGGTCGCGCGACGCTATTAGCAAAACTAGCCGAGCAAGGTTTTCAAGTCGAGTCGGTTGATTGGTACGGTGATGCGTTCGTTCTGCGCAACAAATCGAAGCAAGAGTTGATCGACACGCCCGCATACCAAAATGGCGAGATGTATGTGCAAGGTCTATCGAGCATGGTTCCGCCATTGGTGCTTGATCCGAAGCCGGGCGAAAAAATCGCCGATGTGGCCGCTGCGCCCGGAAGCAAGACAACTCAAATGGCAGCGATAATGAATAACAACGGTGAAATCGTCGCCAACGACCGCAGCAAGATTCGGCTCTTCAAGCTCGTCGCGAACTTGAAATTACAAGGCGTCTCGAACGTGCGCACGAGTCTGGCAGAAGGCGAGGCACTTTGGAAACGCTTCCCCGAATATTTCGACAAGACACTCGTCGATGTGCCGTGCAGTTTGGAAGGGCGCTTTGATGTCAAGAATCCAAAGTCGTACCGCGATTGGTCGCTGCGCAAAGTGCAAATACTCAGCGTGCATCAGCAGCATTTGCTTCGTTCGGCAGTATCGGCAACAAAACCCGGCGGCGTGATCGTCTATTCGACGTGCACATTATCGCCGGAGGAGAATGAGCAAGTGATCGATTGGTTATTGGACAAAGAACCGGGCGTGGTTGAAATCGAATCGATCAATTTGCCACTTGATGGTTTGCAAGAGGGATTGAGTCGCTGGGGGAAAAATGAATTTGCGCCGGAGATTCGGCGAACGCTGCGCGTGATCCCATCGGAAGTGATGGAGGGATTCTACATCGCGAAATTGCGCAAACTCAAATCGAACGTATAACAACAACACCCGACGGTTTTCCGTCGGGCGTTGTGTTTCATCGTCTATATTTTTACTTTTGCAAGCGACTCGATTCGCCGTTCGAGAAAGAATCGCACGTCCGGATCATCGAATTCTTTCAGCGCAAACGCATGAGCGAGGCGACCGAGATATTGACTGGCATTCATAATCGTTGCGGAGACGATTTGTTGGGTGTCAGGATTAACGCGAAGATAAATATCATCTTCGACCAATTGCAAGATGGCTGGCTGTGGTATGCGTTTGCTTTACGGTTCGGTCACAGGATGTTGTTGCGCCAGATTATTGATCCAGCGTTTCGAAATCATGCGCCACAGCGCCAGGGTCAACTTGCACGCTTCGTCGGTGATCGTCAGCAAGTACACCCAGTACACCGGCCAACCGAATACGAATGCGCCCAGCGCCGCCGCAGGCAAGCCCACAAGCCACAACGGACTCACGTCGATTAGCGCGCTGACGCGCGAATCACCCCCCGCGCGCAGTACGCCGACGATGATCAGCATATTCGACGCTTTTATGATGAGGGCGAATGCCATGATCGTTAACACGTTGCGCGCGTACTCGTGCGTGATCGCATCGATTTGATAGAAGCGTAGAATAAGGTCGGCGCTAAAGAAAATAATCGCGCCAAGCAGCGTGCTAATCACCAGATTCATCGTCAGAAATTGTTTGGCGTACGTCATCGCTTTGTGTTCTTCGTCTGCGCCAATGCGATTACCGATCATGATCGCGGCGGAATTGGCGACGGCGATGAACGGCACAAAGGCGAGGTTCTCTACGCTCGCGGCGATGCTGACCGCGGCAACCGATTCTGTTCCGATTCGACCGTAGATCAAACTGTACAGTGAGATACCGGTCGACCAGAGAATTTCATTGACGACGACGGGCAGCATCGTTTTGATAACACTCAAGATGAACGGTCGATCAAAGGCGAGTAATTCGCGCGGGCGCGCAGCCGCCACCGAATGGGTCAGGTACGCAAAGGCGACTAGCGAAACGCATTCGAGTCCGCGCGCAATGGTCGAAGCAATCGCGCTGCCATGAATGCCGAGGGCGGGCATTCCGAACTGTCCAAAGATCAGCGCGTAATTCATGACCGCGCATAAACTCCATGAAATAATGCTAAGCACCACCGGCGCGCGAACGTTGCCGGTACTCCGCAACGCAACTGTGAAACTGTTGGTGATAGGAACGGCGAGGTATCCGAGTCCAACGATGCGCAAAAAATCGCTGCCCAATGCAATGACGGCAGGATCGGAAGAATAAATGGCGAGTGTCTGCGCTGGGAAAACGAGCGCAATGATGGAGAAGATGCCCGCGCCGGCGAGTCCGATGATGAGCGAAATCCCCAGCACGCGGCGAATGTTTGGCACGTCGCGTTTGCCCCAGAACTGCGCGACGAAGATGGCTGCGCCGCTGCCGATCCCGAACATGAACAGTTGCAGCAAAAAAATGATTTGATTGGCAAGACTAAACGCCGCGACCGACGTTTCACCCAGTTGTCCGACCATCATCGTGCTGACAAAGTTGAGCAGCGCAAAAATCAACTGCTGCGATGCGATGGGCATCCAGAGACGGAAAAAGGTGGAGAAAAAATCCTTGTCGTCGAAAAATTTATGCATAGATGGTATCCAAAAAGAAACCGGGTTTCCCAAATGAGAAACCGGGTTTCTCGGTTGGCATATTATACCACGCTCGCAATTTTCTTTGACTTTTTCAAGCTACACCAACCTTTCTACGAATGCCCCGATGTTGTGCGTTTTGCCTAATAACTTTATTGGCGATTGGTAGAACGCGCGTGCGTAGGGATTGACAAACTAGGACAACGGGTGTTACATTATACACGCGCGGTGATTGCGTACCCATCAGTTTTGAAGTAGCTGTACCAAATCGCTCTCGCCAATCGATTTAGATTTCGCCAATATCCTTATTCTGGATGCAAGGGTGTTGGCGTTTTGTTTTGAGAGGAGGTGGACCAAGCATTTAAGATTGAGATCTCCGACATTTGTCATATGCTTTGCAGAGACTTGATACGGCAGATGTCAAACATTGATCCAGCGGATGCGTTGATCTCCGGTCAGTCGGGAACTCTCCGACATTTGGACGCCAGCGACTAGAGGGAGCAAGTGGCGAAACCGACCGCATGTGTTCTGCCGGTCGGTTTTTCATTTTGAGCAAATGTGATTCATGTGGCTGAGAAGAGGAGGCAATCATGAAAAAGCCATTCACATCCCTAGTCCTAGCAATCTTGTTGTTGAGTCTGCTTGGCTCTGGAGTGGCGCGATCCGCCCCAGGAACCAAGACAATTCGTGACGATGCGACAGGCGGCGACTGCACATCTATGGGCAAGTGGAATCTTGCCACCAAAACGTGTATGTTGACAATGGATCTAACTGACTCTATCGTGATTGCGGATAACAACATTACGCTCGACGGTAATGGACACTCAATTTCCAAAGGCACCGATCCCTCTCTCGGTTGCATTCAAGGAGGGGGAACAGTCAAAAACCTAAGGGTGACACAATGTAGTCTTGGAATATGGGGTCCCCTTACCGTAATGGATAGCTCATTCACTGAAAATGGTTTGGCGCTTCTTGCACAGGGAGGTAGTAACTTTTCTTTTACAAAGAATGTCCTCTCGAATAACGCCATGGGGATTGTGCTTGGGCATGTTGCCGGTGCCTTAATTGCCAACAATAGAATTCTGAACAATCAGGGGTGTGGAATCAGTTTCAAGACAAGTGCCAATGGTGTCAATATTACTGACAACATTGTGTCGCACAACGACTGTGGCATTTCTATCCGTGGGTTCAACAACTTCGTCAAAAACAATACGATTTCGCACAACCGGACAATTGGTATTTCAGTCGTGTTCGCTGATTTACAGCACATTGAGATTTACAACAACAACTTTATCGGCAACCCCAGTCCGCAGGTTCAAAGCAGTGAAGGTGCAGTTTTCAACCAAGATGTACTGATAGTTGGAAACTACTGGAGTAACTATCACACGCGGCCTCAGGGATGCAAGGATCTGAACCACGATAGCTTGTGTGATGCACCTTATGTATTTCCAGGCGGGCAGGACAATCTCCCTTGGGTGCATAAGAACGGTTGGCTAGGCAAGGATGATGACAATCGAGAGGAGGGGCGCAATTAATAGGACAATCTCACGTGGATCGAAGGGAATCGTTGGCTCTTGAAGGAGTAAAGGTCCATGAGAATCATCTATGGGTGAGGTGTTTTTTTTCTTTGGGAATGAAGACCAACCGCAATTCATGCGGTAGAAACGAAGGAGGCAATCATGAAGTGGCGAATACCAAGCCAAGTCCTGGCAATCTTGTTGCTGGGGTTGCTTGGCACCGGAGTGGCGGAAGCGAAAGTCAACTGTAAGGTTACTGCAGGCCAAGCTCCGTACTCTACGATTCAATCCGCGGTCAACGACCCAGCTTGCAGCCGCGTCGACGTTCCGATCGGGACATTCTACGAAAATGTTACTATTAACCGTAACGTCACGATTAGAGGAAAAAGCCATAAAACCGTCGTTGATGGTGGCAGCATGGGAACGGTCTTCTTCATTAACAGCGGTACGGTCGCCCTTCAGGGCATGACAATTACGAACGGTCAAGGCGGCTCCGGTGGCGGTATCCTCAATTACGGCATGTTGACCGTCGAGAACTGCCTCGTCTCCAATAACAGAGGTCCAAACGATGGAGGAGGCATTTACAACCTTGCGGGCACCGTAACGGTAAAGAATAGCACCATCGACGGCAACAGGGCTGAGCAAGGCGGCGGCATTGTCAACAATCACGGCACGCTGACCATCGATAACAGCGCCATCTCCAATAACACAGCTATCGCCAATGGAGGCATCCGTAACGATTCCGGCATGCTAACCGTGAGAAATAGCACGATCAGTGGCAATACAGCCGGTTTCCATGGCGGCGGCATCTATAATGGGGGTAAGATGACCGTGCAGCACAGTACTATCAGCGGCAACACGGCCTCCAGCGGTAGCGGTGGCGGCATCTCTAACAACGGCGCACTGACATTGGAGCACAGTAATATCACTGGCAATACGGCCGGTTTCTTCGGCGGCGGCATCTACAACGGAGGTACTCTTACTGTCACAAAGAGCATCATCACCGATAACACGCCGGACAATATATATCCGTGATTGCTCACAGGGCAAGAACGCGCGCCTAGTAACAACAGAAACTCGGCATGCGCATTGGCGCTTTTGTTTGCGGGATTTGTTTTTTGGTACCAATGACCAAACGGAATTCATACGCTTTGACAAAGGAGGCAAACTATGAAATGGCGAACCACAAGCATGCTTCTGGCAATCTTGTTGCTGGGTCTGCTCGGTGCAGGAACGGCGCAGGCGGCTTCTGGAACCAAGTACATTCGCGATGATGCGACAGGTGGCGATTGTACTTCAATCGGCAAGTGGGATCTTGCCAACAAGACATGCACGCTGAAAATGGATTTAACCGGCTCAATAGTGATTGGCGATAAGGGTGGTGCGGGTATCACTTTGGATGGTCACGGACACAAGCTCACCAGTAGCGGTAGTGTTGTCGGCGTTACTATGAGCGCTCCTGGTTATTATCTTGGTCCAAGCACAATCAAGAACCTAAAGATCAACGGATTTGGGGTGGGAATCTGGGTCGATATCGATTTGTTCGCTACTATCATCGACAATACGATATCGAAAAATGGAACGGGACTCAGTCTTCAAAGAAGCTATGGACCTGTCGACCACAACCAAATACTCAACAACCAGGTCGGGATCAATACTACCCACGGACAACATACGTTTAGCAACAACACAATTTCCAACAACACGCTTGCCGTAAGTACCGAAGATATTGGACCTGAGGGAGCCGTAATAACCAACAACCTGTTTATGAAGAACGCGACATTATTCAGGTTTTGGGATGATGACGGCACTGTGATTTACAACAACAATTTCATCGATAATGATCATCCACTGGAGGCTAATTCGGGAGCCTGGGGAGGCGTCTTTAGTCGTCCGGCGCCGACTGGCGGCAACTATTGGAGCAATTATCACACGCGTGCTCAAGGTTGCAAGGACCTGAATAACGATGATTTTTGTGATACCCCATTCGTGCTGAGAGTGAGTTGTTCAATCCCCACAACAGGATGTGCCATACAGGATAATCTTCCCTGGGCGAAAAGGAATGGCTGGTTGCATAAGAAATGACCGATCCGTGAGAATCAACTTATGATAATGGGTACTTGCGAAAACATGCACCACACCCAGCCAGTGTGGCGCATGTTTTTTTCTTCAAACAGCTTAATCTATTCCATCAACGCTCGCGCCTCTGCAATTTGCTCTTTCACCGCATGCGGTGCTGTCCCACCGAGCACGTCCCGCGCTGCGACGGATTTATTAAAATCGAAAATGTCATTCACGTCTGCATCGAATTCTGTTGCAATGATTTTGAAATCCTCAGTCGATAATTCCGATAGTGCCACGCCACGCGATTCTGCCAGCTTGACCGCTTCGCCCGCTTTGCGATGTGCTTCGCGAAATGGCATTCCTTTTCGTACGAGGTAATCCGCAAGATCGGTTGCCAGCATCGGCGTATCAAGTGCGGCGCGCATTGAATCTGCGTTCACGCGCATGGTGCGAATCACACCGGCGACGACGGGCAAGAGTGCATCCAGTGTATCGACAGCATCGAACAGCGGCTCCTTGTCTTCCTGCAAATCTTTGTCGTACGAGGAAGGCAGACCTTTGAGGACGGTGAGCAGCGTTGTTAAGTCGCCAATCAATCGCCCCGATTTTCCGCGCGCGAGTTCCATCGCGTCAGGATTTTTCTTTTGTGGCATTAGACTCGACCCCGTGGCGTACGCGTCGTCCATCGTGATAAAACCAAACTCGGCGGACGAATAGTACACCAAATCTTCACCCAGTCGCGAGAGATGCACACCGATGAGTGCCGCAGCGAACAGAAACTCGGCGATGAAATCACGGTCGCTGACTGCGTCGATGCTGTTCTGGCTCATGCGCGCAAATCCTAGCTCGTGCGCCAAAAATTCGCGGTCGATGCCGAGTGCGTTGCCCGCAATCGCTCCCGCGCCGAGCGGCATGATGGAGGCGCGAGTGGCGCAATTGGAAAAGCGTTCATGGTCGCGCTGCAACATCCAAAAATACGACATGAGCCAATGCGAAAAAATAATCGGCTGCGCGCGCTGAACGTGGGTATAGCCGGGCATGAGAATGTCGATATGCGCTTCGGATTTTTCGACGATTACAGATTGCAGATTGCGGATTGCAGATTGCAAATTGCGAATGGCATCCAGCACGAAGAGACGAGTGTCAGTTGCGACTTGATCGTTGCGGCTGCGTCCTGTATGCAACTTGCCTGCGACTGTGCCAACCAATTCGCCGAGTCGTCTTTCGACGGCAGTGTGAATGTCTTCGTCAGTGGACTTGGACTCGAATGTGTGCAGATCGAATTCTTGCTTGACGCGTTGCAAGCCGACGATCAGCGCGTCGCGTTCCGCCTCGGTGATGATGCCCGATCGTGCTAATGCTTTGGCGTACGCAATGCTTCCGCGAATGTCGGCGTCATACAATCGCCAATCGAAACGGAACGATGCGTTGAGGTATGCGAATTTGTCGTCGATGGATTTAGAGAATCTGCCGCCCCACATTCCAATTTCCGATTTCTGATTTTCGATTTTCGATTTACCAATCAGAAATCAGCAATCGAAAATCGAAAATCGAATTAGGTTCTATATTTTCCGTTGATCGTCACATATTCATGCGACAGGTCACACGTCCAGACCGTTGTGCTGGCGTCGCCTTGCCCTAGATCAAGTCGGATGAAAACTTCGTTGCCCGCGAGCGCCGCCGTCGAATCGGCTTCGTCGAAATTGGTCGGCATGCCATTTGCAAATACGTTGACATCGCCGAACCACAATTTCATTTTGGCTGGCTCAACCTCGACACCGCTATAACCCGCTGCGCAAACGACGCGTCCCCAGTTTGCATCGCCGCCGTAAATGGCAGTCTTGGTCAGCGGCGAATTGGCAATCGCTTTGGCAACGCGCACGGCTTCGGCTTCATCGTGCGCGCTGGTGATCGCGATTTCAACAAACTTGGTCGAGCCCTCGCCATCGCGCACAAGCTGCTTCGCCAGGTTTGTGCAGACTTTGCTCAAAGTATCCTCAAATTCCCTCAGTTCCTCTATTTCCTTTATTTCCTTGTCCGACGCGCCATTCGCCAATAAAAGAATAGTGTCGTTCGTGCTCATATCGCCATCGACGCTGATGCGATTGAAACTTTTGCTCACAGCGGATCGCAGCGTTTGATCGAGCAAGTTCGGCGCGATCTTGGCATCGGTTGTAATAACTGCGAGCATGGTCGCCATGTTGGGATGAATCATGCCAGCACCCTTGCACATACCGCCGATGGTGTATTGCTGATGGCTGATTGCAAAAACTTTGGGTTTGGTATCCGTCGTCATGATGGCGTGCGAGGCATCGCTTCCACCGTGAGGCGATAAATTTTTCGCAGCTTGTGGAATGCCTGCTTGCAATTTTTCCATCGGCAAGCGTTGACCGATCACGCCGGTCGAAAGCACCAGCACTTGATCGGCGCGAATGCCGAGTGCGTTTGCAGTTGCTTCGGCAGTAGCACAAGTATCGGAGAAACCTGCATCGCCGGTACACGCATTCGCGCAGCCGCTGTTGGCGATGACGGCGCGAATCGTGCTGGGATTTTTGGCGACGACCTCTTTATCGTACAGCACGGGCGCAGCTTGCACGCGATTCGTCGTGAACATTGCCGCGCACACGCAATCGCTGTCACTCGCGACGAGCGCAAGATCAAGATCGCCAGTCTTTTTCAATCCACACGCGACTCCGCTCGCGCGAAAACCTTTTGGAGTTGTTACACCAGTTTGCATTCCCTCAGTTCCTTCATTTCCCTTATTTCCCACTGATCTAGTCTCTCTTGAATTTAGAATAATCCGGCGCGGCGTACGTGCTTTTGCCATGCCGCTCAATGTCGATCAAGGCGCGCACTTTGAGCGGCAAACCGAACAAGCGAATAAAACCTTCTGCGTCCTTTTGGTTATACACATCTTCCTGACCAAACGTGGCGTAATCTTCGCGATACAAACTGAACGGCGATTTGCGACCGACGAGAATGAGGTTGCCTTTGTAGAGTTTCAATCGCACTGCGCCTGTCATTGTCTTTTGCGTTTCATGCACGAACGCATCGAGGGCTTCGCGCAGGGGCACGAACCACTGACCGTTGTAAACCAGGTCGGCGTAGCGCAGCGCGAGGACTTGTTTGTAATGCAGCGTCTCGCGGTCGAGACAAATCTGTTCCAGCGCATCGTGCGCTTCGATGAGAATCGTGCCGCCGGGTGTTTCGTACACGCCGTGCGATTTCATTCCAACCAAGCGATTTTCAACCAAATCGATGCGACCGACGCCGTGCTTGGCTCCGATCTGATTCAGCGTCGTGAGAATTTCGATTGCGCCCATCGCGCAGCCGTTGATTTTGCGCGGCACGCCTTTTTCAAAATCGATTTCGATGTATTCGGGTTCGTCGGGCGCTTGCTCCGGCGAAACCGATAGTTGATACATCGCATCTTCGGGTTCTTGCCAGGGGTCTTCAAGGATGCCGCCTTCGTGTGACAGATGATAAATATTCCAATCGCGCGAGTAAATCGATTTGAGCGTTGCGCTCACCGGGACGTTATGTGCTTTGGCATATGCAATCGCATCTTCGCGCGAGCGAATCGACCATTCGCGCCAGGGGGCAATCACTTTGAGCTTTGGATTCAATGCCTGATACGTCAACTCAAATCGAACTTGATCATTGCCTTTACCAGTTGCACCGTGCGCGACCGCATCCGCACCTTCTTGCTCCGCGATTTCGACCTGGGCTTTGGCGATCAACGGTCGCGCGAACGATGTGCCGAGCAAATATTTGCGTTCGTAGATTGCGCCTGCTTGAATCGTTGGATAAATGTAATTGGTGATAAATTCTTCACGCAAATCTTGTACGTAGCACTTGACTGCGCCACTCGCAATCGCCTTGGCTTCGACGCCGGACAAGTCATCGCCTTGTCCAATGTTGGCGCAAACGCAAATGACCTCGCAATCGTAGTTTTCTTTGAGCCACGGCACAATCACCGACGTGTCGAGTCCGCCCGAGTACGCGAGTACGACTTTGCCAGCTTTTTTCTTTTCCATGTAAACCCCCTTGTTAGGATTTATGATTTCAGATTTCAAATCTCAGTTTGCAAATTGCGAATTAGGAAATGAGACCTCGTCTGACGACTGACGACTGAATACTGGCGACTGATTTCACGACAGCAACTTCATCACACGCGTTGCGCACGGGACAGACAATACAATCACGCCAGACTTTTTCGGGAAAGTCATTTTTCGTCGTTACACTAAAACCTTGCTTCTCGAAAAACGGAACCGCGCGCGTGAGCGCAAATACGGTTGGGATTTCACGCTCGCGCGCGAGGTCGATCAGCGCGGCAACGATCTTTGCGCCAATGCCGAACTTGCGATAGTCAGGCGCGACCGCGAGCGAACGAACTTCGCTCAACGTGGGACCCATTTCAACGAGCGAACCGACGCCGATCACCCGACCATCACTGTCGGCGATCATCCAATCGTCAATCGTGTTGCGAATGGAATCGATGGTGCGCGGAATCAATTGACCTTCACGTTCACCGAGATTCACGAGATCGGCAAGGGCTTGCGCGTCGGCGAGGGTTGCGCGGCGAATAATTATTTCATTTGTAGCCACAGAGGTCACAGTAAACACAGAATAATCGAGCAAGATAAAATCCTTTCATGGTTTAGGCCGTTTGCGATAGAGAGCGTGTGCGCTTCCGCAGCTATCGCACTATGGCACTATCCAACTTTAATTCTTGATTCTATACCAATACTGGTAAACAGGAGTAAATCCGACTTGTGAATAGAGTTGGAGCGCGGGCGCATTGTTTTCCATCACTTGGAGATAAGCGCGTCGTGCGCCGTTTTCTTTTCCCCAGGCAAGTAAACGGCGCACAGTCTGCTTGCCGAAACCTTTGTTTCTGAACGATGCATCGGTTACGATATCGAACAAACCGATGTATTGTCCTTGCATCACACTCATCCCGCATGCAACGGATTTGCCATCGTTGCCAACGGTCACAAAGCATTTGGGTAAATCGATGTTTGCGAGGATTTGCCACAGCGTCGATTTATTTTTCTCAGCGATGTTATTCATGCGGCAGAACTGCGCGAACCATTCTTCGGTCAGCGTCTCAGTTGCTTGCGCATTGGGCGATGAATCGTAGCTGCATAATCTGTCATTTCGAGGAGGCGGGTTTTGCCGACGAGAAATCTCGTCCCGTATTAGCCGAGATTTCTCGCTTCGCTCGAAATGACAAGTGCTGAGTAGCGATGAATCGACATTGCCAAGCTCGGCGATTTGTACGCTGGTTGGCGAATTGATTTCATAACCCTTGTCCGCAAGAATCGAATCGAGATTTTCGGGCTGGGCTGTCTTGGTCATTTTGAAAACGACGGGCAGGTGCTTGCGTCGATAAATTTCTTCGCAGAAGCGAATTTTTTCTTCGACGTTATCTGCGCCATCGTAAATCGGATTGATCGAGTTAGCGCGCTTGGTGTAGCCATTTGCAAATCGCAAAACCCAGCCGTCGAGGTGCATCGTTTGCAGGGCAGGCAGCGCGTTGAGCGATATTTCTTCGACGCAACGCACCAATTCGTTTGCAATTTGCAGTGTACTGCCTACTTGAAATTCTAAATACATTCATCCACCAATCAACTAACGCACTATCGAACTATGGCACTATCCGACTTCGGTCAGTATCTTGCCGAATTTCTCGACCAATTCATCGACATGAGTCTTTTGCAAGATGAGCGGCGGTACGAATCGAACCACTTTTTCCCGGGCTTGAATCAAGAGCAAGCCATGCGCATAGCCCGCTGCTCGAATCTTTGCCGCTTCGATGTCTAGCTCGACGCCGATCATCAACCCGCGTCCGCGCACTTGCTTGATGTGCGGCGAATTGATTTCGCTCAATCGCTCCATCAGATACTGGCCGGTCTCGTTGACGTGCGCGAGAAAATTTGGATTACTCACACGATTGAACACACTCAAGGCGACCGACGTAATCATCGGTCCGCCGCCAAATGTCGTGCCATGTTCGCCCACATGCAACGACGACGCAACTGCATCGGTGACCAATAGCGCGCCGATAGGCAATCCGCCTGCGAGCGGTTTCGCGACCGTCATCATGTCAGGTTTGACGCCTGGCCACTCGTATCCCCATAATTTTCCAGTGCGTCCCACGCCGCATTGAATCTCGTCAAAGATCAAGAGCGCGCCGCGTTCGTCGCACAGATAGCGCAAGCTGCGCAAAAATTCATCGCTAGCCGGATAAACGCCGCCCTCGCCTTGCACCGGTTCGATGATGACGGCGGCGGTTTCGGCGTTGACCGCCGCGCGCACTGAATCGAGATCGTTGAAATTGGCGAAACTCACGCCGGGCATCAATGGGCGAAACGGTCCTTGATATTTTTCCGAATCGGTTGCGGCGAGCGCGCCCATCGTACGTCCATGAAAGCTGCCGCGAAACGCGACGAAATTTTTCCGCTGCATGTCGCCCCGTTCGACGTGATACTTGCGCGCAAACTTCATCGCGCCTTCGATCACTTCGGTGCCGGTGTTGCCAAAGAACACCTTGTCGGCAAACGATTTTTCGACGAGGGCCTGCGCGAGTTTGACCTGGGATTCGGTGTAGAACAGATTCGACGTGTGCAGCAAGCCGGTCGCGGCGTTTTGAATCGCCTTGGTGAGTTCGGGATCATTGTAGCCGAGTGCGTTCACGGCGATGCCTGCTGCCATGTCGAGATATTTCTTGCCATCAGCATCGTAAACATGAACACCTTCACCGCGTGTAATCACAAATGGCGGCCGTGCGTACGTCTGAACGAGATACTTTTTTTCTGCATCGATAATTTGTTGAGGATTCACCGCAATCTCCTTTGATTATTCACGTATGGCGTGTCGCGTGTTCCGTCAGATTCACGCATCACGGGTAACAACTGTTCCACTGCCGTTCATCAATCCTTCGAGATTCGTTATGCGCGCGGCTTTCGCTCCGTTTGATACAGCATCGAGCGCGGCACGGACCTTGGGAATCATGCCGCCTCTGATGACTTGGATTTTGATGAGCGTTTCTACTTCGCGCGGTGTTAGCGAGGGTATAACTTGATTTTCCTTCATCACGCCCGCCACGTTGGTGACGAACACAACCGCGTCGGCATTGAGCGCCGCGGCAATCGCGCAGGCAACCGAATCGGCGTTTACATTGTACGCACCTTCGTCGCCAAGGGAAATCGGCGAAATGACCGGAACGATCTTCTGCGACACAAAATCGCACAGGACTTGGCCGCGCACGCTAACCACTTTGCCCACGCGACCGAGGTCGCCCGCAGGATGCAGCATCTTTTCGACGCGCACCACGCCACGGTCAATACCGCTCATGCCCATTGCATCAGCGCCTGCGTTAATCAGTGCGCAGACGATGCGTTTGTTCACGCGACCACTCAGCACCATCTCGGCGATGGCGAGCGATGCATCATCCGTCACGCGCAGTCCTTCGACAAATTGCGGCGTCAAGCCAAATTTCAATTGCAAGTCCGCAATCTCTTTGCCGCCGCCATGCACGATAATGGGTGTATCTTTCATTGCTGCGACTGCGCGCGCGAATCCTTTTAGAAAATTTGCATCGTCGATTTCGTTGCCGCCAACTTTGAGTACCAACATTGTTTTCCGCCTTGAAAGCGTAAAACGTAAATAGTAAATCGTAATTACGTTTTACGTTTTATTCTTTATAGTAATCCCGTCGTTTCGGAAATTCCAAACATCAAATTCATGTTCTGCACCGCTTGACCGCTCGCACCTTTGATGAGGTTGTCGATGCTGGCGCAGATGATGACTTGATTCACGTCTGCTACGTGATGAATCGAAATCGTGCAATAGTTGGTATAGTTGCTGTGCGTCAGCGTCGCAAATTGTCCGCTCGGCAGAATGCGCACGAATGGTTCGTTGCAGTACGTTTCGGCGTAAAGTTGGCGCAAGCGATTTTCGTCCCAGCCATCGGTGAGGCGCACGTACATCGTCGAAAGAATGCCGCGAGTCACCGGCAGCAGATGTGGAGAAAAAATCAGCGATGCTTTTGGATTGACCAATTTCAACTCTTGTTCCATCTCGGAAAGATGGCGATGCACGCGCCCGATGTTGTACGGCGAGAGGTTTTCGTTCACTTGGACAAAATGCACGATGTCGGTTGCTTTGCGCCCCGCGCCCGACACGCCCGACTTGCTATCGACGATGATGGTATCGTTCGTCGCATTCGCGCGCCAAATCGGAGCGAGACCCAGGATCACGCTCGTCGGATAGCAGCCGGGGTTCGCAAGCAATTTCGTTTTCTTGATTTGATCACGATGAAGTTCGGGTAAGCCATAGACGGCTTGAGGCAAAAGTTCGGGCGCATGATGATCGAGTCCGTACCATTTTTTGTACGCCGCCGCATCGTGCAAACGGAAATCGGCGGAGAGATCGATCACGCTCGCGCCAGCATCGAGGACGCGCTTGCCGTAATCGGCGGAAGCACCGTGAGGAAGTGCGAGGAAAGCAACATCGATTCGGTCGAGCGGGGCGGCGTCGTGCGCGACAAGGGGAATATCGAAATGGCAGGGGAAGGCTTCGCTGAGTTTCTTGCCGACGTACGAATCAGACGTGGCGAATTTGATTTCGACTTCTGGATGTCGCGCAAAGATTTTCGCCAATTCAATGCCCGTGTACCCGGTCGCGCCGTAAATTCCAACTCGAATCATGATTCCTCCACATGTCATTCTGAGGAGCACGCTTCGCGTGAGCGGAACGACGCGCGAAGCGTGTCGCGCAGTCGAAGGACTGTGACGAAGAATCTCGTTCTCGGGAAGCGAGATTCTTCGCTTCGCTCAGAATGACAACCGCATAAAATAAAAACCCAGACCGACAAAGCTGTGGTCTGGGTTGCATTCAAAAATAACTAGTTCAAGCAGTTAGATTGCAATGCCAAAAACACCAGACGCATGATCTAGTGTAGGACGCGGTCGAGTAGGCAATGCAATTGAAATCTTCATATTGCTAACGTGGCGCGAATATAACATAGCTTGCGCGCAATGTCAAACTCAAAGAAATTCGATTTGGTTGCGCATGTCGGCAGATTCAAGCACACTCGCAACAAGTAACAAGGCGTAAATCAATTCACCGACGGAGTACTTGGTTGCGGTGCAATAGGTGATTCCTGAATGTTCGATACCGCTCGCTGCCAGCGTGAGAAAATCATCGTCGAGTGTAACGACCACACGGTTTTCGTTTCGTGCGAACGAAATTCGTGTTTAAATGCGGCTTCGATTTCTTCACGGTGATCGAAGTAATAGACGAGTACGGCATGAACATCTGCAAGTGTGATACTCGGATAAAGGGTTACGATTTCATCGGGGGATAGTCCGCGTTTTTCGTGCCAAGCAACAATGTCCATTACGCGAATTCGATGCCCTGCGATGTGTGGTTTGCCACCGAATACACCAGGTGTGATTTCGATATGTTGTGTTAATACACTTGCCATGTGTTCCTCCATTCGGATTAAATATCGGCTTTGCGGGTTTGACAATCAAGCACGTTTCGCATATAATCGCCGCAAATGTTCACAACAGAGTTTTGTCCAAAGCATCATCACCTAAATGGGGTGGGTCGGTAAAACCGAGTCGCCATTTTGGCGTTTCACACTCACCCCAAAGACAAGTCGCGTTGACTTGTCTTTTTTGTTATTTGGAGCATCCATGATCTCTCAACCGCTCGACAAACAACTGCCTCACGGCGTCGCCGATTTATTTTTCAACGATGCGGCGCGCAAACGTGCGGTCGAACGTACACTCGCCGATACGTTCGCGCGCTGGGGCTATTCCGAAATCATTCCGCCGACTTTTGAATATTACGAATCGCTCGCGGCTGAAGCAGGTCCACAACTGCGCGAAGAGATGTATCGATTTTTTGATCGCGATGGTCGGACACTGGCACTCCGCGCCGATTTTACGATCCCGACCGCGCGAATTGTCGGCACAAAATTGTATGATCGCGCGATGCCATTGCGATTTTATGCCATCGGTTCCGTGTTTCGCTACGAAGAACCGCAAGCAGGAATGCGCCGCGAGTTCACGCAAGGGGGTATCGAATTGATTGGCGCAGCGACTGCCGATGCGGATGCCGAAACGATTGCGCTCGCGATGACGGCACTGCGGGCGATTGGTCTCGCCGATTTTCGATTTACGCTGAGCAACGCAGCATATTTGCTTGCGACGACACGTGATCTAGGTTTGAACGATGCGGACGATTCTGCGTTGCATGATGCGATTCGACGCAAGAACTCGCCTGCGCTCAAGCGCCTGAGCGATTCATTGAACATCGATGCGACGCACAAACGCGTGCTGGCGCAATTGCCGACGTTGTACGGCAGCAGCGATGTGTTGAATCGAGCCGAGTGTGTGAACGACGATGCGCGCGCCGCCATCGAACATCTTCACGATGTGCTGGCTCGGCTCAAGCAATTTGGTTTTGCCGATTTGGTCACGCTCGATCTTGCGGAAAATCGCGGGATGGAGTATTACACGGGCATGATGTTCGAGGGCTTTGTGCATGGACTTGGTTTCGCCGTTGTCAGCGGTGGACGCTATGACAATCTCATCAATCATTTCGGTCCGAGCATTCCCGCCGTTGGTTTCGCCATCGGCATCGAACGTGTTCTGATCGCGCTTCGTTCGCGCGGCGCGATCAAAGCGACCATCGCACCGGATGTGATCGCGCAAGAATACGGAACAAAAGTCGAGCTAGCCCGCGCCGAAGGCAGAATTATCGAGACCGATATACTGAATCGCAACGAAAACGATTTGCGTGAGTATGCGCGCATTCGCGGCGCGGGCGAAATTTGGTGGCGCGATGGGCAAAAGGAATTATTGGACGCGGATGAACGCGGATGAACACGGATAAAATATTTTTTCTGCGTTTGTCCGCGTTTGTCCGCGTCTCATTTAGGATTTTTCAATGACTAGCTTGAAAATCGCACTTGCCAAGGGCCGCTTACTGGACGATTCCATCAAGTTGCTCGAATCGATCGGTTACGATTTGCGTGCGGTTAAAGAAACGCGCAAATTAGTGATCGACGATGGAGCGCACAATGTCCGCTATTTGCTGGCCAAGCCAATGGACGTACCCATCTATGTAGAGTACGGCGCGGCGGATGTGGGCATCGTCGGACAGGATGCGCTGCGCGAAAGTGGTGTCAATGTTTACGAGCCTGCCGTGCTTGGTTATGGCAATTGTCGTTTGATGGTCGCGGGCAAGCCAGAATACAAAACGATGGAATGGCGTTTGCTCACGGGACTACGGATCGCGACGCAATATCCGCGCGTCGCTAAACAATATTTTTCGGCGCGCGGTCTCTCTGCCGAAATCATCGAGGTCTATGGTTCGGTTGAGCTTGCGCCAGCAGTTGGTCTCGCCGATTTGATCGTCGATGTAGTGGATACTGGGAGCACGTTGAAAGCGAATGGCTTGATCGAACTCGACGAGATTTTTAGATCGCAAGCGACACTGATCGTCAATCGCGCTTCGCACACGTTGAAGGTGGATGAGGTGCGTACGTTGATTGAAAAGATTGAAAACGTGATGCGTGAAACGTGATGCGTGAAACGTGCTGCGTGTTTCGTGTTGCGTGAAGAGACGAAACACGTACCACGCAACACGAATCGAGGAAACCCAAAATGATAATGCCGATTATTGGTGGCAAAACAGCAGGGCAAGAAAAAATTCTCCGCAATCGTTCATTGATTGATATTGACATTACGCCGGCGTTGGCGGATCGCTTGCAGAAAACGTTTGGCGAAGCGTTGACGCCGGAGCAAGGTGTCACACGTATCATCGCCGATGTTCGCACGCGCGGCGATGCGGCTCTGCTCGATTGGACGCGCAAGCTGGATCGCGTCGATTTGCAAACGGTTGCCGTCAGCCAAGATGAAATCGATGCGGCGTACGCCGAGACGCCGATTGCGGTGCGCGAATCGCTGGAATTGGCGGCGAGTCGTGTGCGCGCATTCCACGAAAAACAAAAGCCGAAATCATGGCTCGATTGGAATGGTCAGGGAGCACTCGGGCAAAAAATTATTCCACTCGCGCGTGTCGGCGTGTATGTGCCAGGTGGAACCGCGCCGCTGCCATCGTCGTTGCTGATGTCGTCGATTCCAGCGCAGGTCGCGGGCGTGCGTGAAATCATCGTTGCGACGCCGCCGATGAAGACTGGGCATATTCAAATCGCCACACTCGCCGCCGCAAAAATTGTTGGCGTATCGCGCGTGTATGCGATGGGCGGGGCGCAAAGCATCGCCGCGTTAGCATTCGGCACGGAGACCGTTGCGCGCGTCGACAAAATTGTCGGCGCGGGCGGGCTGTTCACGACGCTGGCAAAGCGCCAGGTCTTTGGCGCTGTCGGCATCGATGGATTATATGGTCCTACCGAAACGCTACTCATCGCCGATGATTCTGCCAATCCTGCATGGTGCGCCGCCGACATGCTCGCTCAAGCCGAGCACGACGAACTCGCAACGTCGATCCTGATTACCACTTCCCAATCACTAGCAAACCAAGTCGCCGAAAATCTCGAATCTCAAATCTCTAATCTCTCACGTCGCGACATCATCGCCAAATCGCTGGCGGGGCAGGGCGCGATCATCGTCGTGGAAAATCTCGACGAGGCGATGGAGCTAGGCAACGCGTTTGCGCCTGAGCATATGTGCTTGCTTGTGCGCGATCCGTGGAACTGGGTTGGCAAAGTGGAGAACGCAGGCGGCGTGTTTGTCGGCGAATGGACGAACGAGGCGCTGGGCGATTACGTCATCGGTCCGAGCCACGTGATGCCAACGGCTGGCACGGCAAGATTTAGCTCCGCTTTGAACGTAAATGATTTTGTAAAGATAACGAGTGTGTTTAGTGTGAGCGCAGCGGAAGCACGGGAACTTGGGGGAACTGCGGCGACGCTTGCAGAAGCAGAGGGGTTGACCGCACATGCGAATGCGATCAAGCGACGGATGACGAAAGATGGATGATGGAAGATAGAGGACATCAAATAAAATATGGCAAAACGAAAAGAGACCAAACTCGATCCCAATAAACGCAATAAAGCAAAAGTCACTTTTTGACTAAAAAGAGTTCTCATGAACAATCAGCTCTATCCTGCCAAGGAAAGGGCCAAACATGAGAACTCCAAAGACATTATACCATACCACACCGACCATTTATCCTTGCGAAT
>JACRMI010000130.1 GCA_016215025.1 Chloroflexota bacterium | reverse complement strand
ATGGCAGCCGTCCACTCCTCCTGGCTTGTTACGTCGAGATGGACAGCCGTCGCCGACGGACCTAGCTCGTCGGCGAGCGCCTGCGCATCCGTCACATCGCCGATAGTGACGCGGGCGCCTTCCGCCACGAATCGGCGCGCGATTCCAGCGCCGATACCGCGGGCGGCACCAGTGAGGAGCGCGACGCGTCCGTTCAGTCGACCGTTCGGTTGTGTACCCACTTTATTCTACCCCTTTCGGTTGAAACTCTCGCCAGATCGTCGTCAAATTACCGTGGTGCTGGTAGCACTCCATCACTAGTGCAGCCACAAAGTAATGTTGCATAGTCAGCTACGCATGAAATACGCTTGGCTTGCTATGCAAGACTTTGTGGATGCATCACTAGCCTGACAGCCCTAGAACATTGCGATCGGGTTCACAAGGCTCCCCGTCACTCCGACGAACCTGTACGGCAGCGTCGCGAAAAAGAATTCCCAGCGCTTTTCGGACTTGCACGTCGCCGCCAGTTCGGTCAGCTCGGCGTTGTCGATCAGCCACAGTCCCATAGCCACCAATGCGATCGCGTGGACCGGCCGGAACAGGTCGAATCCGTCGAAGCCGGACGGCTGGACATCGTGGATGCAGTCGCCGACGAGTAAGGAGATGTCGCGCCTCCGAAGCCACGGCATGCAGGACACGTGCAAGCCTGACTGCTGGTTCTTCGGGTCTGGCCCTTTCTTGAGCGTTTGTGCTACGTGCCCGGTGTGGATCAGCAGAGCATCACCCGAGCGAACGATCACATCCTGGCTAGCCTCGGCGGCTTCCAAATCTTCGATGTAGATGGGCGTCCCGGGTTCCAGCCACTCAACGCCCCTGAGACCCGCGATGTCGAGTAGGACACCGCGAGTGATGATCCCCTGGCTCGCCTGATGGACGGACAGCTTGGTCGACCCCAGGATGGAAGAAGTGTTGTCGTCAACGCTGAACCCATTATAGTTCTTGCGGTCCCAGTTATAGTGGGCAAGACCGTCGAGGTGGGTGTTCGATCCATGAGCCATGAAGAGTGTCTGCTCCGTCACAGCATCCCACCTTACTTGTCCCCTCCCACGGTGTGCTCCCACCTCGTCGATCATCATATACCGGTGGGTGACCCCAAGTCCGGACCTGAGCGGATCCTGTGGTCCCCGGGGATCGACATCTCGTGAAAGCGATACGACCTTGCCCGTTCTGACGAGGGTGGCTGCGGACTTGCGCACCTCCGGGGTAATGAGATTGAGCGTGCCGAGTCGGTCGTCGTTGCCCCAACGTCCCCAGTTCGAGAGAGTGGTAAAGTACTCGATTACATCGTCCTTGGTGAGTGTGTGTGCTCTGGCTATCATGCCTAAACCTTCCATTGGGCAAATGCCTCGTCGGCTTTCCGTTTTGCATCCCTAAAGTAGACGAACAGACCGCCCTTGTCGCCGCCAATGTTGAAGATGCGTACACCCTCGGCAGCCAGGGATTGGAGCGTGCCCGCATCCCATCCCGCCAGGACAGCAAAATTGTGGATGCCAGCAGCCACTGCCGCCCGCCGAACCCGGTCGCCCATCTCAACGATCTTGGAATGCTTGACGTTGCCGTCGAGACCGAGAGCCACTGCAAGGTCAAACGGTCCGAACATCACGGCATCGAGGCCGGCGGCGGCGATTGCCTCGATGTTCTCGACTCCCTCAATGTCTTCGATCAGACCAAATACGAGTACGTCCTTGCGCGCGCGGGACAGATCCTCAGCCCAGTTCGCGCTCATGTGACCGAACGCCCGAATCGTGGGGCATGCGCCGCGAATGCCAGATGGCGCGTACGTCGCCGCCGCAACAATCGCGCGGGCATCCTCAGGCGTGCGCATGTGCGGCACCAGGATACCCGTCGCGCCAGTGTCAAGAACTCTCTGGATGAATGATGGAGTCTGATCGGGAACGCGCACGATCGAGTCGATGCCCACGGCATCGGCGGCGCGGACCATGACGTTGATGTCGCCCAGATCCATAGTGCCGTGCTCGGCGTCGATCCAGACATAGTCGAGTCCCGCGTGTCCGGCAATCTCGACCTCGTCAGGCGAAGGCATTTGGAGGGTCACGCCGAAAGCTGCCTGGCCTGACTTGAGTTTGTTTCTGATCCGTGTCGATGGAATACGCATGTAATTCCTCCTTTAAATCCCGGAGCGCGACCAGCGCACCGCGAATCCAGTATTTTCGGAGCTTCGGCCCCCCGTCCACTAACAGTCCCAACTGACAGGCGGATTCGACAGGCGTTGACGTAGGGCGTCAATGACGGAGACCGACCCGCTTCCGTTTGCGGCTCAGGCGATGAACGCAGCCGCCTTGTCGCAGGCCTGCTTCATCAGCACACCACGATGGTCGATGATCTGGCTGGCCGCCGCTTCGGTCATGATGTAGGGGTCGTTCGCAATGATGCCTTGGAGCACACGTCGGCCGACCTCTTCGGGGAGCATCGCCGCCAGCGCCGATTGCCCGCTCTGGTCATCCGGCGGCACGTCCGTGTCCGGGAGACCGCGCGCCAGCCGGGACGTGCGCCAGAAACGAGTCCGGACCCCTCCGGGTATCAGCACGCTAACACCGATCCCCGCATCAGCGAGCTCGGCGCGCAGAGCTTCGGACAGGGCGATGACACCGGCTTTCGTTGCACTGTACCCCGAGAGCAGGGGGAACCCCATGAGTCCGCCTATGGAAGAGGTGCTGACGATATGGCCGCCACCTGCCGCGCGCATGCCGTCGAGGAAGTAGTGAACCCCGTTGTAGATGCCGGTCAAGTTGATTGCGACCACCTTGTCCCAGAACTCGGGACTGATTTCGCCGAACCGCATGCCGTTGGTGCTGATGCCTGCGTTGTTCACAAGGAGCTGTACGGGACCGATTTCGGCCGGCACGCGCTTGACCGCCGCTCCCCACGCCACGCGATCGGTCACGTCCAGCGGAACCGTGATGACCGTGGCTCCGCTTTCTCGCAGCTCTGCCGCCGAAGTCTCAAGCGTCCGCACGTCGATGTCCGCGAGGGCCAACTTGACGCCCACCTCCGCGAATGCGCGGGCGACGCCAAGACCGATCCCACTAGCACCCCCCGTGATGAATGCTGCCTTGTCTGCCATCTCCTCAATGCGCATGTCCACCCTCGCTTTATCCCGGTGACCAACTTATCCCGGTTGCTCCTTAATAATTAGAGTCGACGAACACGCTAGGCCAACTCCATTGGGCTGCCGAGATTGACGCGTCCGTCCGAATCATCTAACACGTGTTAATTGAAGTTCCAAAAATGAATGCGCAGGGTCGCGCATTTGAGAAATATATTAACACGTGTTAGATGAAATGTCAATAGCCGAGACCAGTCATTAGGGGAAACCGCAGGAAACACCGCATAAACGCGTGTTAACTGAAGCGCGAAGACTTTGTATGTTTTTGCCAATTGTGCTATAATCGAAATTGCCATGAAATCGAAAACAAACTCTCATTCTGTGCGCAGACCGACGAGCATCGACGTAGCAAAGGTCGCTGGTGTTTCGCGCGCGACGGTTGCCTTTGTGTTCAATGATCGAATGCGGTCCATGATCAGCTCGGCAACCCAGCGCAAGGTTTTCCAAGCCGCACGGAAATTGGGATATCACGTGGATCCTGTTGGCCGTGCACTGAGCAAAGGACAGAGCGATGAGATTAGCTTTGTTGAGAGTGATCCGAGCGAACTGGACCCATTCGTTACCATGAGCTGGATCCGTGCACTTCAACTGCGTGCTAACGATCTGAATTACTCTGTGGGCGTCCACTTTTTGCCTGAGGCATCAAAACATAGGCGGGAGCGCCTGACCGGTATTTTTGCTCGACATCAGGTTGGGGTTATCCTTGTTGGCGGATCGGTAACACGCGCGGAGGTTGCGCTCGCTAGAAAGATGGGCGTACGGGTGATCGTTCTCTTCGAGAATCAAGTCGGCCGCGAGATTTCCATTCGTTTCCCGGTCGAGGAGATGTGGCAAACGGCCGCCAAGCATTTGCTAGAGCGCGGTCACCGATCCGTCGCTTACCTCCACAGAGAGCACCTTGGTCCGGTATCTCAATCATCATTACAGCGGGTGGTCAGCAGTCTCCACTCAGTCGTGGACCCTGCTGGAGGAACCTTGACAGAACTCAAAATGGATCCGACTCCGGCCGGTGCCCGCGCAGTGGTCGATGCACTCCTTGCTGCTCCCAGTCACCCAACGGCTATCTGTGGGTTCAAAGACGAATACTGCTTTCTGATAGAGCGAGAATTGGCGAAGCGTGGTCTCCGCGTGCCTGAGGATCTTGCGATTATCTGCTGTTCCGGGGACAGCCGCCTGTGCGAGCTAAGCGAGCCTCCCTTAACCAGTGTTACCGCGGATCTTGAGGCCATCGCTCACAACCTCGTCAATATTATTGATGCCGTGTCACACGGCAAAGAGCCGAACCCGGAATGGTTTGTCCCTCCGGTTCCTCGCCTAATCGTGCGAGCGTCGAGTTGAGAGCACAAACCCTTTGAGTAGTCTCTGCTCGTAGGGATCGTCTGACAAGACCGGGTATGCTGGCTGGTATACTTGTACAGATTGATCTTTGAGAATATCTGAGCGAAAAGAGAAGACGCCTTCCTTCGCCAGTGTGCCCTTGACGAAACGCTGAACTAAGCAAGTTATTCGACTTGCTTATATGTGATATTTAGGGTCTCACCACTCATGTGATGATCTTAATTCGCCTTGAGCGTTCCCCGAATCAGGAAGATTACTTCGATCCTAGTCCCGTCGCACAATTAATCTTGCGTGAACCATTTCGAATTCGGTGCGAATTTTGCTTCTTACCATGACTGATTGAGAATGCCGAGTTCATCGGATCGCTAACTACGTGTTCTTTCCTGACAACCTTGTACACAATCCCCGGATCACTCTGATATTGCTATCCTCAAATCAAGAACTTCATGACCATATTCCAGGTATCATAGTTCGCCTCTCAATCTCCAAACGCTTTATGGTGTGCGTCGCGGAGTTGCTTGGGTGAGACCTTTGCATAGATGCGGGTTGTCAGAGGGGAGTTGTGCCCCATCAGGTCTTGCACAACGGCTAGGTTGCCTGTGGCTTCTAATGCTCGGGTTGCAAATGCATGACGGAGCGAATGTGGTGTGAAGCGAGACCGCTTCTTCAGGTCTGGTATCAAGTGAGCGAACAGTCGTTGGACCGAGCGCGTGCTGAGTCGCTCAATGCGGTCTAGCTTGCGATTGTGGCGGGTGAAGACGGCTAATCCGTATTGAGATCCTTGATCGGCTCGCAACAGAAGGTATTTCTCAATCGCCGTCCACGCGCGGGTATCGAAATAAACAGTGCGCTCTTTGCGTCCTTTGCCGATGACACGGGCACTATGGTCTTGAGAATCCAGATCATCTTGGTTGATGGAGACCAGTTCGCCAACGCGCATTCCGGATGCTCGTAAGGCTTCCAGCAGTGCAATGTTGCGCAGGTGAATCAGATCATTCCGACGTTGCACATGCAGGGACTTGGACTTAACCCGATGGACGATGGCGCGCTGCAAGAGTTCTTGCACAGCTTCGTCAGATGGCGGGTGGGGTCTGTGTTCACCAAATCGTCCAAGGTCACGCCGAAATTTGCGGAAACGTTCCCAGTCGCGATTCGTGATTTCAATGATACCGCGTGCGATAAGGAATCGATAGAGTCTTGAGACAGCCGCGAGATAATTGGATTTTGCAGACGGGGCGACTTTTAGTTCTTGAGCAAAAGCAATTGCCAGGTCGACGGTCAATTCACGATCTCGCGCGAGGGCTTGAAATTGGCGTAGCGCGACGCAGTAGGCGCGAATTGTGGTCGGAGGTCGATTAGCTACCCGAAGATATTCACGAAATTGGTTGATCCATTTTGCTAGGTTTGTCTCTGGGCTATCCGTCATTTTCCTCTCCATGAATGTGGCCACGTCTCGACTGCAGGATGGTGGCAGCAAGTGATCCCGGTGGCGATTGGTAAACAGGTTGCTGCTCAAGACACGACTTTGTGACTTTGGCCTGAGACACATCACGACAGTTTGAAGGCAAAGTGTTGTCCTTCCAATACATGTTGAAACTCGTCTCCTGTCGGCCCAAGACGATTTTTCTCAATTGAATACAGAATTTCGGTCCCGCGCGTCGAATCTTCCTTCCGTATGGGATTTAACATCAATGCTACATCTGGTTCGTAATTAACGCTTGAGCCTCCCCACAAATCCTCAAAGCGAACACGCTTGCCTTTCAATCCTTCTGCATCTGCTGCGACGACTGCGACAATCGGAACGCTGTGCGCCAATGCCAAGTTCTTCAATCCCTCGGTCACGGTTCGAATCTGACGCTCCGGTGCGAGTTCAATCCCCGGCGAAAAAATCGGAACTTTTTGCAAGTAATCTACAAACAAAACGACTGTGGTGTACTGACTTCTCAATCGCGCAAGGTATGTGTCAAGCACATTGATGGTTGTCTTAACTGGATGTCCCTTGATCAAAAGTAGATGTTCCCAGTATTGGGTGATGCGCGACCAGGCATCTTTCGCCGCTTCCGATGCTCGCAATAATGATGCGATTCCAGCTTCTCCGCCATCCGCATTTATCGCGGAATGGCGGATGTCATCCATCGTCAACCCAGTTTGGCTCGCCCCTAACACACTCTCCATACACAGCAGACGATGGTAAAGATAGACTTCGCCGTGCTCAAAGCAAACAACACACGCGGCAGTACGGTTATTCTTCGCCAGCGCCGCGATATTACGTGCAGCTTGCAGCACGAAGATGGTTTTTCCTGTCCCAGGCGGACCACCCACCAGCATAAGACTCTCAGGTACGAGGCCACCACCCAGGTATGTGTCGAGTGGTTCAAACCCCGTTGGAATCGGTTTGTATCCTGCGAGCTTGCCTGATTTGATGTGAGCATCAAACTCGATGCTCACATCAAGCAATGTGCGTGGAAAATCCAAGCCCGCGGGCAATACAAGACGGTCACTCATGGTCAGTTATGATTTCTTCGCGGTTTCAGTTTCGTCAATCGCCAACGCACGCTCCAGAACATCGCGCAAATTCATGAGGGCATCGCGATTTGATTTGTCTTCGATGATGTGCATCCAGTCATGGGAGTTCAAGTGCCGAACGTCCTTTTGTTTGAATGAGCGGGCGACCAAAAGCAATTTCTGCATTCTCTGAACCATGTTTGGGTTTTCGCGTCGCCGCAATCCATTCTTTCGCGATAACTTGTTAGTTACTCGTTTGCGGCGTCTAGTCATCGTGTCCAATGTTTGCTTCTTTTGTCTGCGCTCACGCCTGCGATTGGAGACGTGATTTGCAAGTCGACGTTCCCTGGTCTGCGTCTTCCGACGTGTCTTTGCCGTTGGTTGGCTTGGATGGATTAAGGCGCGAATTGCGGCGAGTTGTGCCGCGGTGTCCTTGATACCGACGATTCCGCGCAAAGAATTTTCAGTGAGACGCGCTTGTTGTGCGAGCTCCTGTGCCTCAGGTGAAAGCGTCAACAACGCCACGAATTGACGCACGCGACGATCTGACATTCCGTTCTCGCTTCCCACGCGACGTTCTACTTCCCCTTGCTTGATCCCAGGCTCGGCTGTAAGAATTTCTTGGATACGCTTTGCCATCGCTTGCGCAAGTTCTATGGCGGTGAAGCCAGAGCGATGCACATTTTCGGCGACGCGCCGGCGCAGCAAGCCCTTTGAGGCGCTTTCTGGCTCGACGACAAACGCACTGATATTTTGAAATTGCTGCTTGCCCTGTTGAACCAGTATATGATGCGCCCACCAACGCCGTTCGCCTTCCTCGATGCGATAACGTTCGTCATCGTCACGGATCACGCGAATGGGTTGCATGAGTCCATCATCTGCAATGGATTGAGCCAGTGCGTCCAATTCTTGCAGACGTTCACGAAGCCATTTATCGCGCTCACTACGAACACGCAACTGTCCCAGAATGTCAAAGGGTGAACCGCTTGCCGCCAGTGACTGCGCCAGATCAGCCGGCAACAAACGTCGCGGTTGATCTGGATCAGGGCGGATATGTTCAATCGGAATTAGACGAGCAATTTGTTCGGTTTCAGTCACAACATACTCTCCATTTGAAATAGGTGTTGGGGCACATTTCGTACGCGCGTACAAGACCTCCAATACTTGCCCATTCACATTCGCACCTTGTACGCGCGTACGAAACCTCTACGGCGATAGCATCGTGGCTCGTACGCGCGTACAAAGACTCCGCTTAGACGATTTGCACGATCACACCGGCGACCGCGAGAGCTAAGATTGAGGCGACGACGATCAGCATCGGCTCATTCACCTCGACCCAGATTCGCGCATCGGGATTGAGACGACGACCGACGTACAACCCCATCAAAAGCATCAGGTAAAAAGGACCGACCAATGTCACCGTCCAGTGGAAGAGCTGAATCACGGATTGGCAAACCGATCACGCTGAGAAGGTTTGATTTTCTCTGAGTGCTCACGTATCAGTTGAGTCAACAGCGCCCGTTCACGTCCGTACCATTTTGCCATGAAACTCGTCCTCTCGGTTTCAACTTCGGCGACGTTACGCCCACATGGTTTGATCTGTTCTAACAGCTCTTGCCGAACTTGATCGTCGCCCTGTGCCGGCGCGAGCGTTTCGATCCGTTCCATGCCGGGCTCGACATTGCGTCCACAGGTTCGCGCGTAGCAGATGTGATCGGGCAATTGCATTAGGTCTCGTGCTGATATGGATTTCCCAAATTCGATGGAGAGCATTTCGGCATCTGAATAACCCGTTCGGAAAGCGAAGAGGTTCGCCGTGTTCGCCAATAGTGTTTGCGACAACCCTGGGTAGTCGCTCTTCAAGTGGTCCAAAGACCCACTCGATAGAATGAGACTCACGCCGTACTTGCGCAGATGGCTCAGCCAATCCGGTTCCTCAGCGTATGCCGTTGGAATGGCTCCGTTGAGCGCGACAATAATCGAGGGTTCCGAGGTATTTGGCGATGCATGTTTCTTCACGCCAGCCATTCGGGTAATTTGCCCCGTCATTATGGTCGTGAGCCAGTGACGTAAGTCTGGAGTCATCGCTAACCCGCTCGTGTCGATCAAAGTGATTCGCCCCGGTTTAAGCAAATCGCCTAGTTTCAACGTGGACTCGGATTGTCCGAGAAGGTTGCGGGTCGTCTGATTGAAGGACAATTGACGGAGGGGAATCAGGAGTGCCGCCATCAGATCGGTGACCATCGATTGGCTCAATCGCTCAAAGTACTCACTCCACCAACTGATCACATCCAGATTGGAGACAAACGACTGGAGGGTCCGGTGCCGGAAATTGGGCAATTCGAATAACGGCGGCAAATCCAACAACGTGAACTGCGCTTCGTTTTTCTGAGCCAGGATGCGGTTCGCGGAAAGCAAGGTCACTAACCCTAACCGTAAGGCATCCTCGGTGCGCGCGCTCCAATAGGGGCCCCACAACTCGGTCGCCGTCTGCATCAGCTCAGCAATAATCAGATCGGACGTGTCACCCTCGCTTACGTCCAGGACATTCCAACCGGGAATGATGGACGGATGGCTCAAATCGATCCAAGTTACATCTTGCGCTCGCTGACGTGGAACGTGGGTCAGCACGTCAGGCACTAGGTCGCCTTCCTCATCGAGAACGATGAGCGCCGCACCACTCTGTATCGCGACGTTCACCAGGTGTCTCATCAGCGTCGTCTTACCTACACCCAGGTTGCCAAGCATGAGCGAATGACCTCGCAAATGCTCCAGCGAAAGCCGGAACGGCGTCGGCTGGTTTTCATGACTGGCATAGCCGATCAGCGTGCCCTTCGGCGCTGCACTTGCTTTTCGTTCGTTCTTCTTTTTCAACAGTGATCTCATCTTTCACTCCTTAGCGTTTTTGGCGGATGGCGCACCTCGCCATTCGTCGTTGGGATTGGGCGATCCAAGTATTTACCCTGAATTGCCGTCGAACCATTGCAAAATTACTCCGAATTCGCGTTTGCACATTCAACCTAAATCATCCTTTGTCTTCCTCCTCACTGAAACATTCAAAGCAATAGTCTTTGGGACTAGCGGCGGCGCTTTCGGTGTGCGTGACATCACCGCGCAACCAGATCGACGCATCAATCCCGCTCGCCGCGAGGCGATCCGCAGTCGTGATGAAAACGGGCAATCGCACCTTCACCTCTAACGCCGTGCGCCGCCATGCTTCCGCGCGTTCCCAACTGGCGGTCACGACCAACAAACGTAAAGCCTCGACGCCTTCACTCCGCAAAACATTCGAACTGACACAGGCATCGTATTCTGCAAACTTGCCACGGAACCGCTCTAGCGACGAGCGACTGCGATCCATTTCCAAGGCGAACTCGTAGCGTTTTCGCCCAGCGATATACGTCCCGCGTCCATCGGGCAGAAAGCTGTGCCAGTTCTGCCCGGCTTCGTAATACAAACGCGCTTCCAGTTCCGAGAGCCAAGTTAGGCGATGCCCTCGTTCGCGCGCAACTCGCGCCAACGCGAGAAAGAAATCATTCTCTGCCTGCGTGTGTTCCCAATGACGCAACAGTGAGTCGAAGCCGTTGCCCCAACCCCGCACGCGGGCGTATCGCCCCACGGCGTTTCCAAAGCCGGCGACTTGGGCGAGATATTGTTGTCCTCGTGGAGCGATGAGATAGCGTTCATCATGCACTTCAATCAATTTCAGTGGGCGCATCTCGGCGATGGCACTTCGGATGCGCCGAAGGGAAACTTTCAGCAACATAGACAAGTCTTGACGTTTGAGCAAAGGATGAGCGGCAATTTCGTCCAAGAGTTGCTTGGTGAGTGGTTTGATCTGGCGCATATACGCCACTTGTCTCCACATTTTCACTCTGTCCAATTGTTTCGTTGAGTGGTAACTTGCGCCACAACGTTTGATCCGCGAGTGGTATCGACGAACCTTCCGTGTCGAACAAGAGTGACGTGCGATTGCCGGAGATCGTGGAATACCAGATCGGACTCAAGCGATCATGACGTAACGATAACATCGCGCGAACGGTGGTCAGGTAAGCGCGCGGCATCGGCAATTGTCGTGCGAGCGCTGCCGACCGAAAGACGTTATAGTATTCTTGCAAACGCAATTCATCTTGCGCCACGATCAACAACACTGGAAAAAGTTGTTCCTTTTCTTTGCCCCAGTAGCGTGGGTCATCCTGGGCGGCGACGAATTGAGTGAGTCGCTCGCGGTCGCGCTCTACCGTTACGCGCCCCACATCAAACTCGACGACGATAAACGCCCAGTGTCCATTTGACGATTCTTTGCCGCTCACAGTGGAACCACGTCGCATCACGGCCGCGCCGTGAAAGGGAATCCAAACCGCACTCCGTTTCGTGCTAAAGAGTTTGCCCACTTCCACGTCCCAGGTGATCGCCTGCCAGGACTGGGAATCGCTTGCCGCTCCATCCGACGTACTTTCTCGCCCCGTAGATAGACCGGCTTTCTGGTGTGGGTTTGCGCGGCTGGCTTTCTTCCGTGACGAATTCGAACCCGCCAAATTCGGTGTGCGTTTAGTTTGCGAACCGGCAAGCCACAGGAACAACGTTCGCAATTGAAAGACTCGTTCCTGCATGAGCACCAGGCGATTCAAACGATCTGGCGATAGACGATTGTGCACCAGATAATCGCGGTAGGACGTTCTCGATTGACGCGCCAATTCCTGGATGCCCGCTTGCGTCAGCGCGTAAATGGCTCGTGCGCGCATCGCCGGCTGGCGCGCATTGGTTTGCCAAACCCACTTGTGTTTCCTAAGTTCGCGCAAACCATAACGCACTCCCGCGGACGAACCATGCAGATACAACTCCAACTGGCGACGCGACATCAAGGGATGATCGCGCAACGCTTCCAGGATCGCGTTACGGATTCGCGACGGCCTTCCCATCGCCCTCCTTATCCTGCGCGCGCCGTTGCTCTTCGGTCTGATTCTCTTCAGCCTTATCGCTATCCACGCGACTCGTCTCCGGCGGTGTCTGCTCCACTCCGCCCGGCTTGGACACATCAGTTTTCTTATCTCGGACTCGCCCCGATCTTTCTTTGGGTGAACCAGGAAGTTGATTGTCCAACATCAGCTTCAAGAGTAAGGCACGCTCGCGACCGTACCACAATTCTTGAAAACCGCGGCGTTCGGATTCGGCGACCGTCATCGAGCGCGTGTACCGCCCCATCTGTCCGGCAATTTGCGCCACAACCGCATCGTTTTTTTGCGGCGGCGGCAACGTCTCGACGTGCATGACCGGTAGGCGCGTATGCCCCACTTGTGTTTTGATGTAGCATGTGTAATCGTCCAGGTTGATGATGTCCGTAGCGGTAACCGCTTCATCTAATTCGTGCCGCAACAGGTCGGCGTCTTCCGCGCTCGTTTGGAACACGAAGAGTGTCGCAATGTTGGACAAAATCGACTCGCGTAATTCTTTATTGATTGCGTCGAGTTGCCCCAAGGCTTGCGTCGCGAGAATGAAACTCGCACCCATCTTTTGGAGTTCGGCCAAGAGGCTCTTGTAATCGACACCTGGGATGGATTGGAATTCGTCGATGACGACGATGACCTTGGCGCGCGCCGATGGATCGGGAATCGCCATTTGCTCGCGCACGGCAAAGTTGATATAATCCACGATAACCGCGCCCAAGAGACCGCCTGCATCAGGACCGATCACACCCGTTGCTGTGTTCACCAAGAGAATGCGACGTTCGTTCAACAACTCGCGAAAGTTGATGGTCGAAAGGGATTGCCCCACGATGCCGCGAATCGTCGCGTGCGTCGAGAAACGGTGAATCTTGGTTTGGACGGGGTTGATCACGTCGATTTGCAAATTCTGATACATGCGCTCAAAGTAGCCGCTCCACCATTCCAAGATGTCGTTGTCTCGTACGTAATCTTTCAACAGGCGATGGCGAAAGTTGCCGAGTTCAAACAAAGGCAGAATGTCGAGGAGCGTAAACTGTTGCTGACCCCGCGCGGCAAGGATTTCATTCACGTAGAGCAACGTGCGTGCCGCATTGCGCAGTGCGTCTTCCATGCGCGGTCCCCAATAATCGCTCCAGATCATTTCGCCGACATGCACGAGATTCGAGACGACCGCATCCGCGCTGCGTCCTTGGGTCATGTCCAGGAGATTGAGCCCGATGATTTGACGACGGTCGCTCAGATCGACATAGACGACGTCATTTGCTCGCGTCGGCGGGACGAAACCCAGCACCGCGCGCGCCAGGTCGCCATGTGGGTCGATCACCACGAGAGCTGCGTCTTGCCGCATCGCTTCGACCGCCAAGTTTGCCATGAGCGTGGATTTGCCTTTTTGCGTCTTGGCGACCATAAAGTTGTGATGCCACAAGGTATCGTCAGCGAGATGCACGGGAATGCGCTGCCCTTGATGAACCGCATGTCCAACGAGAATTCCTTTCTCGACCGTAGTGGGGAGTGGCAGGAGTCGTTTCGCCTGGGCGTATTCGACAAAGGGGACTTCGAGGCCCACGGGCAAATGCCACATCGACGCAATCTCAGCGACGGTCAAACGCATTCCGCGTCCCAACCATTCTTGCCACCATGACCAACGCAGCAAGGTGATGTCGCTTGGATCGAATTCGGCGAGCCGTACGACCAGTGCGTTTCCGCTCGCAAGATGGTATTGGTAATAGGCTTTGACCAGGGAGCGCAATCGACGCCGCGCCAATTCCGGCGTTTGCGCGAACGCAGTCAGGCGCAGCGCAACGTCGTAAGCGAGTCCTCCCTCCAGTTTGCGTTTGATCATTTCAGGATTGACGTTGGTCTGTTCGGCGATCAACTTGAAGAGGTAGAGGACTCCGACCAAGGCGCACAGCCCGATGGCGATGGCGAGACCCAGTTCTAACCAACGATGTTGGAGATAGGCAATGACGCCCCACAAAACGATGAATAAGAAAACGACCGAGACGACCAACCCGACCAATTGACGCACGAACAAATCTTGGGAAGTCGCTCCACCGCCGCCCATCGATTGTTCGATTTGCCGTTCGGAACCTTGATAGCGATCCGCCCAATTCGGGGGCGCGGGGAAGAGAATGATTTGCGACAGCATCCGTTCGCCTTCCTCCAAGTCGGCGAACGTACCGAGGAGACCCAGGACCGGATCGGCTTCGAGAAAATCACCGTTGTGAAACGTGCGCAAAGGAAGAAAGAGCGGTCGTCGCAACGTAAAATCGGCAGACATCCGCACTAGCTGATGGTCGAACGCAGGGTCTTGGTCGGGTGGCACGGCGCGGAATTCGGCTTGCGGATACGTTGCCTGGATTTGGCGGCGGAGATGCACCAAAGTTTCGCGCCCCGCGCGGATCAGAAATCGTCGCACGCGCGAGTCGCCCGCAATCTCCAACGAAAAAGTCGTTTCGGCGGCGAATCGACCGAGCAACAATTCGATCGCGAGCGCATCCACTGTGTTCTCACGCGGTGGTATTATTTCCAAAACCTCTGTGGATCCAGTTGCTTGAACGCGGGGCTGGTTCGAGGTCGTAGACACTGACGCATCTCGCTTGAGCAAAGTCGTCAAGATGGGCTTGCTTACTTCAACTCGTTCCAGTGAGACGCCACAACATAGGTGGTGACGTGCGCCGGCATCCAGCGGGCGATATTCGGTTTTGCATTTCGGACAACGATAGATGGCTACAGTCGGCATTCGTCTTTGTCAGCTTACCTTTCTGCGTGCGAAACTTTTGGCTGAATCCACGCGACCCCATTCACGGCTTTGTACGCGCGTATGAAACTGCAATACAGAAACTCACCATCAACTATGTCAACTTATCTTTGTACGCGCGTAATACTCAACGCGGTGTAGGTGTTCTATTCGACACATCGTTCAAGTACGCCGTAATGTTTTGCGGGTCAATCGCCATTCCGTTGTAGCGCACTTCGTAATGAACGTGCGGTCCGGTCGAGAATCCCGTATTACCACTCTTGCCCAGGACCGAACCCATCGAAATTTCCTGGCCCAATTTCACATTCACCTCGGATAGATGTGCGACTATGATTTCCCAAGGTCCGTTCTGCACTATCACCATGTTGCCCCATGAACCATAATTCCCACCTTGCGTTACTTTACCGCTCATGGTCGCGGCAACTGGCGTCCCAACATTTACGGCGATGTCTACGCCTTCGTGAATCCGTCCCATGTTGATCAAATACTGCCAATCATGAAACGTCGCCGTGATGCGTCCTGACACAGGGAGTCCCTTTGGAGTGCTGGGATTCTTGGTATAGTCACTCGATTGACTGAAGCAATTGCCTGACGCGAAATCCACGTCGTACGTGTAATGTCCGTAGTATGCTCGCAGATTCGTGCGGAACGAAACAACCTGGCTTTGCCCTTGCGCAACCTGAACGCGATATTCGCCGGGCGAAAGTATGAAGACGTAATAGCCATTTGCATCGGTGATTTGCGTGATTCCACCTTCGTCGCCATCCCAGGACACATGCACGGCTACGCCGGCGAGGGGTAGTCCATTCGCATCGCGCGCGTACCCCTGCACGCGTCCCGCATTCAAGTGGCTCTCTTCAGGCGTCTCTTGATAAGCGCGGGTGACACACCATTGCCCATTGCCGCTGATGATCGGCTTGCCATCGGGCGAGGGCAGTAGAGGACGTCGGACGGGCTGCGGCGTTCCCAGCATCCACTGCCACGCTTGTTCTTGTCCGAACGGCATTTGCGGAATCGCCATCGCTAAGAGAGCGGTTACAAGAATGGCAAAGACGACCAGAGTGCCCACAACCGAACAGCCAGAAATCCCAAGTAGCGTTTTAATTCCCATGTTGAAATCAGAAAGGCAGAAGACGTTTTTCAGAAGGATGGATAGAAAGTTCGGTCCGAACCCGCACCATCACTTTGAGCGAGCAAGCATTGAGTGTGGTACACACACAACCCTGTCGGCGATTTGCCGCAATCCAAGCAGACCGTCTGTCCATGCAATAGCGTTTGCGCCTTGCAACGATGCGTGCTCGCAAGAATGAGAACCACTGCAAGCGAGCCGCAAATAGTTTGCATGCAGTCCGGACATGTCCATACTTCGTTCATTCTTCCTTCTCCTTGATTGCTTATCACGCTTGGATTTTTTATCGGTGCGATCAGCAATCTGACAGTGCTCTCTCTGGCGTAACCGCCAGAGCAAGTGTCCTTCGACACACTTCGCGTTAGGATTGACTTTTGTCCCGTGGATCAGTCGTCCAGAGAGGATACCAGTCGGGCGGAATCACCGTGTAGAGTGGAATGTGATTCGGACCGAGCAACAACACACTCTCACCGCGATCCAGCGTAAGTAGTTCGCGTGCCTCGACCTCATTCAAGCCGAACAAACTCGCGACACTGGGAACGGATGCGGCAGTTTGTCGAAACAAAACCGTCAGCGCCGCCGTATCGCGAATCACGACCGCTTGTTGCGATGCGCTCAAATCTCCGCCGTGTTGAGTCGCGAGATGCACACCCGCATTGCGCTTTCGGAAACGGCGCGCCATTTCTGCCAAATCCTGGGAAGCCCCAGGATGTTCGAGCCAGCGCCACGCCTCATCCACGACGACCAGTGTCGGTTGCAGTTTCGATAATACGTTTGCCCAGATGAACGTGTGAACCTGGCGCATCCGTAGCGCTTGCATGTCTGGGTGAACGTTTTTTAACCCAAAGACGACCAAGGACGAACGCGCGTTAACGTTCGTGTGTTGGCTGAAGGCAGGCGCATACACGCCTTCTGCCAACGTCTGTAAGCGATCTGCCAGGTCTTGCGCTTCGCGTCGTTCGTCGGTATGAAGGACAGCATACAGATCGCTCAACACGGGTGGTTTCCTGCGCCACGTCGCCCGGTCATCGGGTTTGATCCCCGCCTCTTTCATGATGCGTTCGTAAGCGGGAATCAGAATGACGTTGCGTTCTTTGTGCGTGAGCGTCCCCAACGCGATCTCCAACCACGCAAGGACATCTTGCATCCCGTTAAACCAAGCATCCGGGTCTTCGGGATTCAAATCGAGAATGTTCATGTGATGCGGTGAGGTAAGCGACATATCGAGATACGTCCCGTTCAGCGCACGACACATGGACTCGAACTCGCCTTCGAGGTCGAGAATATAGCAACGCATTCCCAAGAGGACTGCCCACGTCGCTTTGTATTTGAGAAACATGCTCTTACCCGAACCTTGCTCGCCAACAATGAGCAAATTCGAGTTCGGTAACGCAAAGTCATTCACGATCACCCACGCGCCCGTCGTGCGATCAATGCCATACGGAATGCCCGTTGCATCGGCTTGCAAGCGGCGTGCGAACGGAAACATCCCTGCGAGCGCGGAGGTTGTGATATTGCGACCGTGACCCAGGTAATTCACGCCGAAGGGCTGCACGCTATACAAGCCATCTTCCTGTCTCAGCGAGGCGCGATAGAATCGCAGATTCGCATCGAGCAAATAATCTTCAAGACGGCGCGACAACTCTTCAAGTTCTTCCTCCGTTCGCCCATAGAGCGCAATCGTCCACAAGAGTTCGAGCGGCGGCAGGTGGCTCGATTCGATGTCGCGCAAGGTCGCTTCGGTTTCACCCAGTTCATCTTGGGCTGTGAAATCGGGCAAGCGTCCTTGCTGAGTTCTTGTCATGTTCTCGGCATACAACGTCGTGCGGCGTTGCCGCAGATGCTCGCGCACAGCCGATTTGTCGAGCGGTCGCGTCAAGAGGCTCACCCGCACTTCGCCGGGGAAATCGTAAATAGTATCAAGCGATCCACGTCCGATGTTTGGTGGCAGATCCTCAACAAACCACACGCGCACCCAACCCTCACCGATCAAATGAATGCGATCTGATTCGATCTTCATCGCGGCGGGCGCAAGATGATCCACGAGGTCGCGTGCGCCAACGTGCAAAGGCGATGCGTTGGCAGCGATTGGCGCGCGGTCCGCGGCGGGTTGCTCTACTACACGGTTTGCCGCATCGGAAGTATCTTTTTTCTCTTGGCGAAACGCAGTGCCATCGCCCCCGAGGAGACGATCCATCGCGCTCAGCCAATTATTCATCGGCATCAAGTTCTCCTTGCAATGACATCCCGGCATCGGTAGATGCGATCAGGCTCTTGACGCGCAAAGTAGGCGGCACGCGGTAATCCGGAATCGAAGGGTGATAGACCCGATGGAGAACAAAGACGAGATCTTGATCGGCGAGTCGGCGGCTACCAATTCCAATTCGCGTTAGACCCCGAATCACTTGATCGGTCCGATGTTTCAATTCGTCGATGGCGCGCTGATACTTATCCGTCGTAAGCGTGACGTGTCCGCGCACCCGATCCTCTGGCGCAATCGGATCGTAGGGCAAGACGAAAAGATACAATGGCGCTTGCGGATTCACCTGGCGCACCACGTCCATCATAAAGTTGACCCAACCATACAAGGCTTGGGCATACGCACCGTTTCCTTCGTGTTGACGCTTTTGCGCTTCGCTATCCACGTAGGCGAGATATTCTTCCAGACGTTGTCTTTTCCGCGCGACGACGATTTGATACGGGAAGCGTAGGGTGAGCAAAAAATTCCCATACTGTGCGATCAGACCAGCCCGGGCGCTGTCTGAAAGACGCGTCAGATCAAACCCTTCGGCTTCGACGACGGCGGCGAGTTCGCCACTGCGTAAAATGATCGTGTTGTCGCGTACGACTTGCGCGAGAATATGTTCTTGAGTAGAAGGTAATCCTGGTTTATTTGGCATAGTCAATCAAATCCCAATTTGCCAATTAACCAATGAGCCCAAGAAAACCCGCAACAGTTTTCAGTTTGGCGAATTGGCAATTGAACAATTGGCTCATTGCCCTTTCGCTTGCTCGACCACATTGCGCGGTCGCACCTGGCTCAACGTTCCCGTAAACCACGCCGCGGATTCCCATCTTGCATCGTGACCGCCGCCGACCGCATTGCCAATCAACCACGGCGCGAACACGAGCAAGAACGGCTCACGTTCTTTCGCTACAAATCGATACATCGACGCAATCGCGTACGTCATTTGTTCTGCATTTCCTAGTCCGCCTTCGGTGATGATCATGGGTAAACTCCCGCCAAATACCTGTCGCACCAGCGCGTCGTAACTGCGATAGCGAAAAAAGCCATCATCGGTGGGGTGACTCGGATCGAAGTCGCCGTAGTTGTGAACCGATAGCCACATCAAATTGGCGAGATCAAAGCGTCCAAGTCGTTTTAACCCTTCCAATGCGTCCCGGAAGAAAGCGAGATCCGAATCGTCTGGCTGGGGTGACATCGGCGCAAATCCTGGGAATCCACCATTCGCTGCGATGACCTCGGCACCCTGAATCCAATATGTGACAAATTGTTCGGGCGTCGGCAATTCGGATGTGCCCCACTCTTCGATGGCATTCGGTTCGTTGAAGAGTTGAAAGTATCGCACGCCGCGGTCGCGATAGCGCGCGACAATCCAGCCCAAGCGACCCCAATCCATTTTGCCGACCTGCCGATCAATCCGTACGATAGGCATAATCCCGGCTTTGAGAAGCTGATCGATCAGATAGTCATTCGCGACGATGTTCCAATCATCCATGCCTTGTAGAATAACCAACCATCGAATTTTCATCGCATCCAGTTCGGGAATGAACCGATCTATCACGGCGCGAGTCTGGTAGGTCGTCGGGAACCAATGTAATCCGCGTCCATTGTCACCGGTTGGACGCGGAAAACTTGCCAAGGGCAAAGGGGCAAACGCATCGGCTCTCACATAGGTCGCGGGTCCGTGATAGTAAACCCAGGAACGTTTCTGCGTGTTCACCACCACGCGGATGGGTGTCGGCGTTTTCGCTGCTGGACGCGCAAGAGTGGCTGTAGTCGTGACAGATACCGTCTTGCTCGGTATAGGTGTAGCGATTGACGTTGGCTTGGCGCGATCGTCCGTCGTCATTGTTGCCGCACTCGACGTTGGATACGTGGTCGCAGTCAATCCCGTGCCTTGTTGAAGTGGCTTGACTCGTTCAAGTGTCGGAGCGAATGGCGCATATTCGCCAGATACGTTCGGGAAGCCGGTTGCCCCAAACCATGCCAGACCAAGCGCGATGGCAAGGGTGACGACAATCGCTATGAACAATTGGAAATTGGCCTGTGCAAACATGAATCAGCAAATGCCTCTGTAAATAATGTCTATCGCACCCGTACGCGAATCGCGGAATCCCTTGTCGTACAATGGGTTCACCCAGTTGGGTGGCGCGAATCCGTACGTCAAGATTCGGTTGAACATTCGACACATCATTCACCTTCCAATTTGAAATTGAAACCACCCTTGGATTTCGCTCAGACCGCCGCGTCCGAGATAAACAACCAGCGAAAACAGCGCCAGCAGCATTGCCATGTCGATCAGCACGACGACGGCCGGCGTTGCGGAGATTGCGGGTGCGCTTGGTCGGAGCAACCTCACATGTGACACGCTTTGCAGCGCTTGCGCATCTTGCTCAATTCCGTAATCGGCAGTCCTCGGATTGGCGTGTGCTCCATTCGGATTCGGTTCGTCAATCGCAATCTCGGCGACTTGATCCCGCGTGGACGTACTCTCTGCATCGTTGCGCGTCCACACGCGCTTTTGCGGATGCGTCCAGAATTTGAGCTGGGTCACGAGCCACTGTTCGGCGCTCAAGCCGTCCTTACGGAAGAAAGCAATTGTGACACCCAGCGAGATGATTCCAAGTCCGATAAGCACACGAACCAGCAAATCATTACCGTGCCCTGGACCGAAAAGGACAATCGCGCCGGCGGTGATGCCTGCGATCACCAGGTAAGCGAGTTGACGCAGTGTCAGTCCGTACCATGGGCGAAAGCCCATTTGAATGCGACGCGGGAATTGAATTTGCATGGCTACGCGGTTTCTCTGACGGAACCAGTGTTGCTCAGTCGCTGGGTCGTCACACGGCTGAGTCGAGTCACTTTGATCCAATCGCCTACTTGCGTTCCGGTTTCACGCAGTACGCCAGCGGCTAATTCGATCACCATCGTGGCGTTCTTCACGTACGGGCTGAGGCGAAACGGTTTCAAACCATGAATCGAATGAATCACCCAGCCATCTGCATTCAGGAATAGAACATCAATCGGGAAACGCATTCCAATCGTGTGGATGCCTTTAGTGCCCAAGAGCAACAATCCTTCGTTCGGCTGAAGCGATGCGCGTCCGATCAGGCCGCGCATCCGTGCCCAAGGTCGCCCAGCCACTGGCCCATGTTCGGCCAAATAGCGTTGACGGGTGTGGTTAAATGCTTGCATCGTTTTGTTGTCCTTCTATGATTTCGCTTTCACATTGGCGCGCCATAGCGTCATCGCGCGTGGCGACACAAGACCGCGTGATTCCATCTCGGCAAGTCGCTTACCGAGGGCATTCAGTGCATCCGTTGGGGGTTGTTGCAATATTCCTTGGACAGTTTGAACGAATTGCGTGCCGGCATTCCAACCACCCCCGGATTCGGGCGAACGAACCTCGTGATAAACGCGGGCGGCTGCGCCTTGACTGATTTGATTCCCGAGCGCATTCGATACGGCGCTTCCCATCTCCCAATCATGCGGTGCCATTTGCGGATGCCAGGGCACCGCTTGAGCAGGCACATCCAAAGTTGGTTGGCGTTGGTCGAGCATTCGATTCGCGAGAAAGCCGCCGACGTTTCCCCCGAACCCGGCATCCTGCGCCATCGTTTCAAGCGGCAAACCTTGGCGTGCAGAGGCCATTACGGGAGCCATGCTGCGATCCCATGCCGCGCCTTGCCATCCAATATCGTAAAAGCCTTGCCCCTTGGAATTCACTTGGCTGAACGCATCGGCGACGCCGCGCGCCGCGGCGACTTGTTGATTCGGATCGGAATAGAGCGAGGCGAATGCACTTGCTCGTTCACCGAGTGGCGTGGGCAGCATCGCCGCAACATTTTCTGCTTCGCCTGACAGCGCAGGTCGGCTTGCATTCACCGGACTCGTGCTACCGGGTAACGAAGTCTGTGGAAGCGAATCTCCCATCGGCGAGACCGAAGGCGTTTGCGGTGGCGGCATGATGTTGTTTGGAATCCCAGCATCGGTGCGATTTCCACTAATCGCATCCACTGCATTGGTGTTCCTGTCCGTTGTAGGAACCTGGGTTGCAGGCACATTTCGTGATACGGGACCTGACACTTGCATATTCTCATTAGGCGAATTCGTGTTTTTAGCCTTCGTCGAACCTGGGTTATTGCCGAGTGAACTCCCAGAGTCCAATGGATTCGGGCTGGCGTTCGAGTTTTGATTTACATTTGTCGTACTTTCCTTCGGTGTCGGCGTTGGGTTGTTCATTACCCCAGGACTGCTTGGCGTGTTGGATGGACTAGGATTTCTCGGTCGGGGGCTTCCGCCTGGAGTCCGATTCCCCGACGATGTACCGCCTGGTCTGGTTTGATTTGCCGACCATCTGGATTGCGCTTGGTCGTCACGTGCGCGTTGCTCCATCGTGCCGCCGACGGACCGCATGGCAGCGCCAACACTACCGAGCATCCCAGGTTGGCGAAAGAGCACGTCACCCGCGCCACGCAGTGCCGCGCCAGGATTAAATGCGTTGCGCGCGACAGTCGACGGTCTTGCACCCGTGACTGCCGTGTTTCCAGTTCCTGACATTGAACCAAGGGCATTCGCGTTCCCACTGGTTCCAGCGCCGCTCGCTGCTGTCGTGCTCGACGTACTCGCTGCGCCAACTGCACTTCCAGCAATCGCGCCGCCTGCAAGTGCCGTTACTCCCGCGACGGCAAGCGTTCCCAGACCCTGCACCGTGCTCACCGCTTTCTGCATCACTTCTTCCGCCGCGCCGAACACACCTTTGATGATGACGCCATCGACGGTGATCAGAATGCTCAAGACTCCAATCGCACCGATGAAATTCACAAACGCGGTAATAGGATCGTTCGATGTCCCGCGCACTGTGAGCACCATCACCAGTTTCAACAAGAGCGCGTTGATCGGACCAATCACTTCGACCATGATGAATCCACGCAACCACATATAGCGGAACCAACTCAGCGGCGGGAGCACACCCAGGATGATGACCACTGGAGCAAGCGCAACCAGAATGTAAAGAATGACAAACCGCGCGAGAAATTGAAAGATCAGCGAACTGAGTACCGCCAGTCCCATCAGGATGACGAAGATCACGACGATGAGGGCGGCCGGCATCGAGACCCACGCAAGCAACAGCCCTGCCGTTCCAAACACAAGTGCCGTGAGCGCGTTCGGTTGAAACCCGGCTTCGCCGACAAAACTCATATTGAGGATGGTCATCGTCGTCGCATTCGTGAAACGGTTGGTCAAATCCATCCAATATAAACTCGTTGCGCTCAACACGACGGCAATGAGCCAACCGCCCAGCGCTTCTTTGAGGTCGCCGATGCCCCACGATGCCGCGGCGACGGCGTCCTTCGCCGCAATCGCAGCGATGATCGCGAGGGTTAACGGCCACAAGAGCACCGCGACTTTGACCATGAGTTGCCATGCAGGTCCCATCACGTCATCCCCTTGGGCTATGCCTCCACCTGGCGTAACAATGCCAGGGCTGGACGTGAGCCAACGCCCAATCGACGCCGAGAAGAAGGATTCCAAGGGCGTGATCGTTCCAGTGAGAATCGACTTGGCTGCGTTCTGGAGCGCCTCGACCAAATTCTCGAACGGAAACTGGATGATTTGATTGATGATCTGCGTAATTGGATCACCACCACCAGAGGGTGGAGATGTCGGCGGTGGCGTTGGTCCTTGCGCAGGAGGGGCAGCAAACACCGTGCCCGAAGGGATGAGTAGTACCGCTCCCGCGCCCAGCAGGATCGCAATCACCAAGATTTTCAAGAGACGCGTGTCAGCCATTCTTGTTTGCATGGACGTGATAATTTCTTATCCTTGGTCGATCAGGGCAACGTAATTCCGCCCGTGCTCTTGTACGCTTTGAGGGTGTCGATGATCGTGTTGGCGATGGTGATGGTGAAGATCGCGCCCACGAAGCACAACACGATGCCGGCAATCCGCATCCAAGTCGTGGCGAGTCCACCGGGTCGTCCCGCCATCGTTTCTGCCATGCCCGTAACAAAATTGGTGGCGATGCCAACCGCCAGCAAAATCGCCGCGAGCGCGATGATGCCGTCAATCAACATCTTAGCGAGATTGGCAATCGCATCGCTCATGCCACCTGGTTGCGGGTCGCCTGCGAAGGCGATCCCCTGTTGCGCAAAGATCAAGACGAGCGCACCCAGTAAGCCAATCACGCGCGCACGCGCAGTGGGATCATCCACCCAACGCCCCAGGCGTGCGCGAAGTAAACGAATCATGGTGTAACTCCTTTCATGTTTCAGAATAGAATACCGACCAGCGTGTTGCTGATCGAGACCGCCGTTAACGCAATGACCAGACAAATAATCACCGCGCCAATTTTGAACCAGAGTGCGCTGAGGACGGATGGCGCGCCGGCGACGTAACTCATTTGCGCTTCGAGAAAGCCCGTCGCAATCGCGAGCGCAAGCAAAGCCGCCGTGATTTGAATGACGACGGTCAATACTTCGGCAACGACGCCACGCAATTCGCCGAAGGGATCAAGCAAAAACCAAGCTGTCAATGCTATGATGTGGTATGCCACAGAGCACCTCGCTCACACTATCTACCACGGTGTAATTGCCGATACTCGGCAGAGCCGATAGATCGACACATCACGCAAAACCATCGACGGCTGCGCAAAAACCGTTCCACCGATCCAATCGGCTTGAGCATCGGTGAGTCCGAGAATCGCCGCAAACTTGCCATCCGCCCTCAACCAAACCACTGGACGTTTACCTGACACTCCACGCGGCATGATCCACTCCACTTTTATTACGGGCCATTCCGCGCAAGGTCCAGCCAGCCTGGGCGGATGAATCCATTCGAGATAATCCTCTTGAATTGTCCTCCACGCGGATTCTGGAATCTCCGTTCCAGGATTCTGTGTCGTCGCGCTGGTGAGCACGATTGACACGAGCACGAGAATGAGCAATGTCTTTAGCATCTTCACTTCAGCCGATCAGGGTTTCGTTTGGGTGGGTGGAGCAGGCAACACGGCGACGGTAATCGCGCGATCGAGATAGCCTGAATTCAAAACCACATGCAGGACAAAGGTCTGGGTTTGCCCAGGGCACACTTCTTGCGATCCGTGCCCAGGTTGACCTTGCCCATTGAAATGCACTCCCCGTACCCCTTCCACATCCCAGCGCAGCGTCGTACATTGTCCCGCGATGACCCAGGGTGCATCCGAACGAAAGTCCACATACATCGACGGCGTCGCGGTTGGCTGGGGCGTTGCCGATGGCGCAAAGGTCGGCGTGGGGATTGGTGTCGGCGGCGCGTCAATGATAGGCAGACTATTGGGATCACTATTCAGCGTGATGTAATCGCGATTGACCCAACCATTAGGAGGCGGAATGAGGACGAGCCATTGACTTTCGATGTCACGTCCACGCACGCTGATCTTGGTTCCCTTGTTCAATTTTGTGATGGCGGGATAGTTTGTCCCCGGACCGATTCTCACGTTGACGGTGGATGAGATCACACCGCTCAGTACACCCGGCGTTACCGGTATAGCGGTCGGCACGGGAGTAAAGGTCGGCCACGGCGTATCGGTCGGACGCGGCGTGAAGGGAGGGCGAATGGTTGCCGTTGCCGTCGCACGAATTTGAAGCGATTGGGGCGAACCGAGTCCGAGCGCATTGCATCCCAAGAGAGAAATGGCTGCTAGCGCGATCAAAACCAGAATGAGAATGTGTCCCCGTTTCATTGTTCAACTACTCCTGCGGCGGCAAAGGCGTTCACCGTTACGGGCTGATTGCCATTGACAAGTCCAAAGAGAATCGTCGGCACTGGAACTTGCACACAGACGCCGACCGCGGGGCGCGTCTCCGTCCACGTGGTCGTATCCCATAAACTCGCGCGTTCCACACATGGAGCGGGCAAATTGAAGGTTCCACCACCTGGGTTTGGAATGACACCAATCTGGTAGCGAAAGTTGGTTAACCCCCGTGTCTGCATGACATTCTCAAGTGCGTTCTGCGCCTCATTCGTTGCGGCGTAGGGATCGAGAACCATTTGCCCGGTCGCCATGAATTGATCCCAATCACGACCAAAACTTGCCCCGCGCAGGGCGGCGTCATTCGCGGCGCTGTAGGCGAACGTACGCGTATCCTGAATCCGATACACGTCCACGATCGCGGCGGCGAGCACCGTCAAAATCAAGGTGAAAAAAAGTCCTGCGATAGACGCGTTGCCGCGTTCATCTCGTAACATAGCTTTCCTTTTCAAAGAATCGCGCGACGATGTTTGGATCAAATTGAGTTCCAGCGTTTCGTTCGATTTCCAACTGCGCCTGCTCTGACGTGTAAGCCTGGCGATAAGGACGATCACTGGTCAACGCGGTATAGACATCGGCGACGGCAAGCACTCGCGCGATCAGTGGAATTTGTATCCCGGCGAGTCCGCTGGGATAACCGGTACCATCCCACCACTCGTGATGAAACTTGGTGCCCTGGATGACGACCTGCGGCGCACGCATCATCGCCAATAGAGCTGCTCCTTTAGCTGGATGTTTGCGCATCGCTTTGCGTTCGCGCGCCGTCAATGCGCCGCGCTTGCGCAAGATTTCCGGCGCGAGCGCAATCTTTCCCAGGTCATGAAGCAAGCCTGCCCAATACCACTCGGCTGCCGAATCCGCCGGCGCAAGACGAATCAATTCATTGGCAACCCGCTCGCCATGCGCGAACAAAGCTTCATCCCAAGTTGCCAGCACCAGCAACACCGCCTGCAGAACCGCGTGTTGACCTTCAGCCAGTCGCTTCAATTTTTTAAGATGGATCAAGGGTATGCCTCGATGCTTTGAGAATGGACGACCTGCAAGGTCTTGGGCGCGAACACCATCAATGGAATCACCGGTTGATACGCGACTTGCGCCGTGACACTGAACACGGTTTGAAACGTCTGGCTTGGCATATCCACGGTCATCACGATACTGCCAGCTCCCCCAAGAACGTTCGCGTTCAATTCGTTTTGAATCATGTTGCGCGCGGTCGCTGGATCGTTCGGCTCGATGGACAGGTACCGCGCGGCGCGATAGGTTCCGACGTCGAGCGCATGTTTCACCGAAACCTCGCGTGCCATCTCGATGGCTCCGAAGAATGCGACGACGAAGATGAGCAGAAAAAACACCATCTCGACGGAAGCCGAACCGCTCTCTGAACGCTTCGCGTGAAGGATGAACGTTTCGCGTGAAAGATGAAGATGTTGATTGCGTTTTGATTTTTCCTTTTCATCTTTCACACCTGCACTTGCCGCAGGTGCAAGTGTCTTTCTGCTTTCACACCTGCACTCCCGAAGGGGTGCGGTGCAAGTGTCTTTCACTTCGTCGTGTGAATGATGAACCATGACACACTCCATTGCACTGAGTTACTGACCAAGCTCAACGGATCGTAAAACGCTTGCGCCGACCAATCGCCGATGAGTGACGATCCGAAACACATATCACCGCCAACCTGGGATGCATCGAGAATGAAACGTCCAAATGCATCCGTGATTACGTAATAGGTTCCCCTGCTCCCATTCGGATCAGTAATCGTAATTCGAATCAACTGACCGCTAATCACACCCCCTGTAAGCACGCCACGCAAAACCTGGGTCGGTTCTCCCACTCGCGCCCCACACTGCAACAAAAAGGGATAGTCGCGACTCAGAGTCAGTGTTGCCACAGGCGTGGCGGTCGCAGGGGGTGTCTGCGTTGGCGTCGATGTGGGCGTTGCGCGCGGAGTCTGCGTCTGGGTCGGTGTCGGCGAAGATGTTGTGGTCGGCGTTGAGGTCGGTGTTGCGCGTGGTCCTGGGGTATTCGTTTGAGTTGGTGTGGATGTAGGGGTTGCGCGCGGGCCGGGTGTGTTTGATGCCATGGGTGATGGTGTAACCGTTGGAGTTGGACTCGGTGCAATGACCGTCACGGTTTGCCAGTCGGATGCTCCACAGTCATAGAGATCAGCTACCCCAGAAAGCGAACCGCCCCACAAATCGTAACCGTTGTTATCGTTGCCCGAGCACCATAGCCCATCCGCATCGTAAGCATTGACGACGACATAGTACGTGCCAAGTTGCAGTGTCGCAGGCAAGTTGAACCCTGGGGCTGGCGACGTACAACTTGCGCTACTGCATGCCGTCACACCAAAGCGCGTCCAAGTGTTCGGCGCATTGACCGGCGCATACCACGCCTCCAATTGAGTGAGGCTGGAATAGGCACCCGCATACCCGTGCGCGTCATAGTCCCCGGCGGTGTCTCCCAGGATCAATTGCGTTGGTCCGCTAATCGTTCCGGTGGGCGGCAGCGGATTGACCACGTGAACGATCTTCCGCGACGGCGCGCCACAGTCGCGGGGATTGCCCCACCCGTCGTGATAGAGCTGGTCATTGTAGACAAAGCCTGAACACCAACGTTGCGTGGTGTGGGCGTCGGTCCAGAGCCAATAGTCGCCTGGCGCTATGCCGCTGCCCATTGGACCCGGATCCCAGGTAAAGTTTTGCGAACACGACGACATGCCAGTTACGTTGGAACACCCCAGCGATCCAAGCCGTAGCCAACCATAGTAATTGCCGAAGGTTGGAGAAATCGTCGAAGCATCGACGGCGATAACTTCGAGCGAGCGTAGATCGGCTTGACTGTCGTACCCGGTTGCCAGAAAAGTCTGTGGACCGCGTCCCTTGACTAGCGTATCCGGTCCGCTGATCGTCGCGGTGATGATGTCGGGCATCGTCCCTGGCACATAGTCGACCGCGATGACCAGATCGTTCCAATCCCAAAAGAAATCGGAATAATTGTCATTGCGCCAATCTTCCCAACAGGAGACCGATAGCAGAATCGTCGCGGGATCGCCGTACCATTCGGGATGATAGAGTCCATCGATTTGGAGCCACGTGTCCGGCGTTTCCTGCCGCCCGCAATACCAATGTCCATTCGCATTGAACGGTGCAGTGATGCGTGGCGCAGAACCCGTCGGACGAATGCGCCGATCAGATGGGTCACTCAGATCGTTGACGTTCCCGCCGTAGACATCCTCTGATTGCCAGCTTCCACCCTGGGTAGAAATTTCTTTCAGATTGAAACGCAAGCCTGGCCAATTCAACACATCGAGGTTCGTGTTGAACGTGAAGAGTGAACCGTTGTGAGTCGAATCTTGCGGTGGCGTATGTCCGACATACTGCCAGGGTCCCGCTGTGCTGCCGTAGTACGCGGAATAGTAAATGTCGTGATCGAATGCCGATTCGCCTGCCATCACGCGTACGCGCAACTTGCCGGTCGTCGGTGGAACGATGTCGCCTGGATCGCAGCGCCAAACGCAGGGCGACGACGCTGCCTGCGCTAACCAAAAACCACCTAAGGTGATCAACCCAATGAGGGTCAAACGACGCAGTATTCTATTATGGACAATCTGCAAAACAATTTCTCTCAGGTGAGTCATCCGCATTTGTTTGCTGACCTTGCCAGAAATCTATACTTGGCGGTAAATCTTGTTATCACAAACTACTGAACGACTTGCATAACCATGTATGCCGCACCTGCTAGGCAAAACGAGAAAGCGTACGGCACAGATTCTTTCTCGAACTCGGCGGAACTGGGTAAAAACTGGCATGTAATGACTCGCCAGAACAACCTGCGTGGGACGGCACGCCATTGATAGCGATATTTGTAGGCAAGATAAGGCAGTCCGGTCACCAGAATGCTTAGTGCGACGAACCAGGCAAGCTCAAAATCGGGAAAGAGTCCAAAGAGTCCCATCAAGAGTTTTGCATCGCCACCGCCCATAAACCGCAGCTGCCAGACCGTGAAAAGAACAACCCAGTAGAATAGGAATGTGGCGTCGAGCCAGCTGACCGCCCGCCCAAGTCCGACGAGCATGAGTGGATAGGTCACGCTGTTCGGCACGCGCCGCGTTCTGAAATCATTTAGGCTGATCCACCCGAACAGTACCACCATCGCTCCAAACGCCATTCGGGTTGAAAGCTCGGTAGGAAACGGTAGTGCTCGAGCAGAAACCAAGATGGCTGCCAAGAAGGCAATACTCGAAAACACCATCACTGTGAATGCGCGTGTCGATTGCATTCGCGCAAAAAAATGGTGGGTCATAGACTCTGGTTGATCTCCTTAATCTTGGCGACGAGGGTGTTAAAGAGCGCGATCATGGCTAGCGTCATTAGCACCGTGACCAGTGTCGCCAGTACGACATATTCCATCGTTTCAAGTCCACGTTCGTCCGTGTGAAACCTTTGTAGAATCATTTAACACTCTCCTGAGAGGGATTGGGAAAGAAGGACTTCCCAATCCCTCATTGACATTCGGAATCCATCGATTGAGATTGCATCCTGCTTGAATCCGTCTCGACGGTACGCCGCAAGTGGGCTGACTTTCAGGGCGATGTCAATCGATGAAGTTCCGTTAGGGTTGTGCTGCCGTCGGTACGTTGTCGGTGATGATGGTGTTGGTGGCATCGGCGCGCGCATTCGTCGTGTTCCAGATGGCAACCATGATGATGGTCATAATGGTCACGATGAGCGTCGCGCCAATCACAAACTCGACCATTTCCGTACCACGGTCATCCGTATGAAATCGGCGTAACCAATTCTTCAAATGATTCACCTCCCTTCTGCTTGGAATTTGCAATTCTTCTTTATGCGACCGAGCCGGGTCATCCCTATGGACCTTCATGCAGCAAGCGCGTTGGTGTTCGCGTCAACGTAAACGTGCTCGTGAGTTCAACCGAACTTGTCGGCGTAGGTGTCGCGGTCGGATTCGTTCGCTGTGTTGGTTGTGTCTTCACGGTCGGTGCTGGCGAACCACTTTCATCGACGCGCGTTCTAGTTGCACTCGGCGAAATCGCCGTGAGCGTAATCGGTGGCATAGACAATGGTGTCCTCGATGGGAGGATAGGCGTCAGCATTGGCGTTGGAGAGATCGTAGAATGTCGCGTCTGAGCTGCATTTGGAGTTTGGGTCGGCGGTATGAGGCGTGTCGGTGTTGATATGACTGTCCCACTTGGCGCAACCGGTGATGTCATTGAACCCATGAGCCGCGCGGAAAACGAATTGCTTTTGATTTGGGCGCTCGTTTGCAAGGTCGCCCGTGCCAATGGTATTTCGCGGCTCAAGTATCCCAAGACCATCACACATCCCAGGATGACTGCCCAACGCGTGCGTCCGTACCTGCCCCATCTCAACATTTCATTCCGCATATCGTTCACCCTCGCGCCATCCGATGCTTTATCGTCAGACAATTTGTCGCCTGTCATTCTGCGCTACGATCATGCCGCCGCATATTTGGTGTGGCGAGCACGCCATGCTTTCACGCGGTCGGTGAGCCACAATACGACCAAGAGCGTTGCGGGAATCCAGATCAAGAGAAGTGTCCCCAAGGGTTGCGCGGCGTAATAAACGGCATAACCCACAAACGGAATCGATCCATTCACCTTGAGTACCGCCGACGACAACGCTATTTCAGCATCCTCATCCGTATTGGCGTCACCGCGCGTCGTGGCATAGCGCGTTCCGTTTCGTTCTTCAATGGTGACAATGCGATGCACCACCGGTAGCGCTGCTTCTGCGCGTGGATTGAACGCAATCACATCGCCCGCTTGCAACTCTGTTGGTGTCGTCGTCTGCGACAGAACGATGGATCCGGTGTGAATCGTTGGCTCCATTGAACCGGAGAGGACGACAAACGGATGCAAGCCCATGAAAAGGGGAGCGACTCCAAAAACGACAAAGACCAGTAACGTGAGTGCACCCATGAATAATAGACTGGCTAGCATGGTTTGTAGCCAACGAACCCACGCAGGGGATTTTGTTCCCACGATGGTCTCCGGTGCCTGAGACGGAATAGAAAGACTATGCATAGTTCTCCTCGAAAAAATTTGTTTAGGGATTGTTCGTCGTTTGTTCCGCACTCAACGTGAATGCAGCAGTCGTTGCTGAATTTTGGTAAGTGGCAGTGGTCGGCAGAAAGACCTGAAAACACAGAGTCTCGCTCGTACCGGTCGATAAAACCCGGTCGCCGGTTTGATTGCCCTGGGTCGGATCGCCAATGTACGCCGTGGCGAGAGCGCCGGTGTAGATGACGTTTCCATCCGCAACAAAACCCCCATTGGTACAGGTCGTGACACCGGATTTGATGGTAAGTTGTAGTTCCGATGCCAAGTTTTGCATCGGGAGTATCGCCAACACGTTGCTGTTCATGGCAGGGGGATTGAAAGTCGAATCCACCGAATCGTCGACATTCAGACGGGCCAAGCGGTTATGGACCTGTCCGCCAATTTGGGTAAAGTTTCCACCGAGCAAGAGCTTGCCATCGGGCTGCACGAATAGAGTGTTCACCACGCTGTCGGCATTGGGATCGAATGTGGCGTCAACACTTCCGTCGCTATTGAGGCGCGCAATTCGATTCCGCGCTTGTCCACTGATGTTCGTAAAACTCCCTGCCACGTCGACTTTGCCGTTCGACTGCAAGAGTAAAGCATATACGCCGCCGTCGGCATTGGGGTCGTACGTCAGGTCCAGCGAACCGTTCGCATTGACGCGCGCGATGCGATTGCGGGTTTGTCCTGCCACTTGAGTAAACCATCCGCCCAAGACAATTTGACCGTTGGATTGAATTGCCAAGGTCGAGACGTAATTGCTCAAGCTTGGGTTGTAGACACTGGGATCACCAAACGTTAGGTCAAGCGTGCCATCCGCATTGAGCCGCGCCAAGCTACTGCGCGTCTGTCCCCCGATCTGGTTAAAGGCACCGCCGACCAAGATTTTGCCGTCCGACTGGAGCGCAAAAACCATTGGGTTACTATTCGGACTGAGGTTAAAGCTATCCGCGAGCGATCCGTCGGGATTGAGCAACGCGATTCGATTGCGTGCTTGACCACCAATTTGAGTAAAGATGCCCCCGATCAGAATCCTACCATTCGGCAAAAACGCGATTGCGTTCACGGCGTTGTTAGCGTTGGGATTGAACGTCGGGTCAAGCGAGCCATCGGCATTGAGCCGCGCGATGCGATTGCGTGTTTGACCGTTGATCTGGGTGAACGAGCCCGCGATCAAAATCTTGCCATCGGGCTGAAGCACGAGATGGTCAAGCGTAAGATTCGCACTGGAATTGAACGCACCATCGAGTGCGCCGTCTGCGCCGACTTGGGCGATGCGCGCATGCGATTGACCGCCCACTTGGGTAAAGTTTCCACCGAAGATGATCTTATCGACGGTTGTCGTCGTGGTCATCGCATAGCGGAGCTCGAGCGTACCGGCGTTCGTAACATTGAGGGGCGCCGTCACCTTGTCACCCGGAGCCAAATTCGAGAAGGTCACTAAGGTCGAGGTGGGATTTGTGCTAATGGCAACCGTGCCGTTCGTGAATTGATTGTTCGTGACCTGAACTTGTGCAGTCAGATAAGCAGAAGCCAGTGCGCCGAACGCCGCCAAGAGTCCAACGAGAATGAAAATGAAAAGTGATTTGCGAAACATGCACACCCCTTTGCCTTGCGGCATGAACAGCTTTCCTTTCATGCCGCAAGCAGATATGATGAACTACGGATTGTTTGCCGTTTGTTCGGCGCTGAAGGTGAATGTCGTGGTCGTGGTCGCACCTTGATAGGCATTGCCTGAGTTCGATGGGAGGTCGGCGCGGAAGCACAGGGCTTCACTGGCGGATGCATTTAGCGTTCGATCCCCGACTTGCGTGCCCTGCGCCGGATCGCCAAAGAGCGCGGCAGCGAGCGTGCCGCTGTAAATGGATGTGCCATCCACACCAAAGCCAGCGCTGGTGCAAGTCGTGACACCCGATTTTATTTGGAGCGTCATCTGTGCAGCGAGGTTCTTGCTATCGGTGTTTGTCGAGGCGCTGGTCATGGCGTAACGAAGCTGCAAACTGCCGGAGTTAGTGACAGTGATGGGCGCAGTCACGGCATCGCCCGGAGCCATGTTGTTGAAGGTGAGCGCCGAAGTGGTTGGCGCAACCGTCAGATTGAGCGTACCGGTGGTAAAGGTGTTGTTCGAGACCGTCGCTTGCGCGGTAAAGTACGCTGAAGCCAGCAGACTGAAGGTCGCGAGGATTCCCGCGATGACGAACAAGGTTAGTGATTTGCGAAACATGTTTCTCCTTTTTGAACTCTGAACTTGAGTGAATCAACCGGGTGAATGGCAATGAACTAGTTGAACGTACACCTCCCTAAATCCAAAGAATTGAAAGCCCTAAGTGACGCGCGCCCAGCAACAAGCGTTGTCATTCGCAGTTAGCAATCCGAATTACGGTTGCCCGGGCACACCGGACAGCGATGTGACCAGCAAGCTCACGGCTGGGATGAGTGCCAAGAGCATGATGGTTGGAAAGAGCGCAAAGAGCATGGGCAGAATTAACTTAGTTGGCATTTCCTCAATCGACAGCTCTGCACTCGCGACGATGTTCTGTGAAATCGAATCGGCGCTTTGCGCGAGCGCTTCCGCCAAGGACATACCGCCGCGCAAGGCAGCGCGTACGAGCACCAGAAGTTTCCGCAAATCTTCGGATTGAAAATCCTCGGCTAGAGCTTCGAGCATCTTTTCGGGACCTTCCATCCGCAAAGTTCGTTCGACGTGATGGCACACTCGTTCGTTGAACGGTGTTTTCACCTGCTGGGATCGGTCGGCGATGTGTTCGAGTGCTTGCGATACCGTAACGTTGAGTGCGAGCGCCAAGCGGAGCTCCGCGACGAAATCGCGCACTTCGAGACGCAGACGCCAGCGCGCGTTCTCTTTCATCTGGCGACGCACGAAGGATGGAATGTAAGCCGCTCCCAAACCAAAGACCGCGCCATACACATACTCCGTGCCCCAGAGCATCAAAAGCAGTGCCATGACACCGATCACTCCAGCAATGAGTCGCCAGGTATCCCAGGGTAGTTGATCGACCGAGTCTTGTGGATGCGTCACAATTTCTTTTTTCTGCACAAAGCGTTTCCAAGCGGGTGTTCTCAAAACAACCACACGCTGGATCACCTGGCTTGATGCGGTTAGGATTGCCGTCGCGCCGAAAAATGCGGCGCTGAAGGCGCTGCCAAACAAGATGACATGCACAACCATTTCACTCATGGTGGATCCTCTTTTCCTTGGTCATAGCACGCGCTCTCGCAATTGCATCAGTTGGTTTTCAAAGTACCATGACCCCAGGATGGCGATGCTCCCACCGATCATCAACAAGGCTTGGCGTGAAACCGACGACGAATAGAAATCCCACCAGAACGGAGCGAGCACGGCTAAAGCCATCACTGCGCCATTTGCCGCTTGCAAGAAACGTACGGTTCCGCTGACGAGCGCCAAAGCAACCTTTGAGCGATCCTTGAGTCGTTTGCGCTGATCCAAGCGATTACCCAACTCGCGCAAAGTGTTCAGGATTTCTTTTTGATTCGATTCCGAAGCGTGGCGCAAGATGAAAGCGAACTGTGAAAGATAGGGATTCTGGATTTCATGCTCGAGTTGATCCAAAACCTCTTCCGTCAACTTGCCGGTTCCAAACGCGGCGAGCGTTCGCTCGACCGCCGCGTACAGAATCGGATTCGTTTGGGTTTTGAGCGCTTCCGAGAGCGCGCCAAAAACCGTTGGGATGACCAGGTGAGCGGAATAGTAGGCGGCGACCAGTTCGCCAACGGCATCAGTAACTTTCTCGTGGGCGAGCGAAGTCGCTCGTGTCCCCGCGTAAAAGTACAGAGCAATTCCAACGGCGACGAGAAAAACCGCTACCAAGAAACCTCCCGTCAAGACCGCTTTGATCGCAAGCCCAACCGCGACTCCCAGAATGACGAGACGACCCAGGTTATTTTGTTTTGGAGCAAGTGTTTGCAGCCGTCTTTGTCGCGTCTCTAATTGGCGAAGCCACATGGGACGGCGGCGTTGGTAGATCCACCCCGCCAAATTCGCCGTCATAGAAAGCGCAGCATAGATACCCAGTCCAGCCGCGAGTGCGCTCGCTCCGATGAAGACAAGTCGAATGAACGATTCACCGAGGTGACCTTGGTCAAACACAGTGGGTCATTCTCCAATCGGCGTGAGGATATAGCGGTCGGCGTCGCCGCTCACCTGAACGATCTCAGTCACCTGGCGATACCACCCCGTACCGTCATTCGCTGGTTTCAACTCGACATGCACGCCGATTCCAACACCCCGCGCGATGCGTTCGCGAATCGCGCCGAGCGGCACGTCCTTTTCGCGAGCAAGCGTTTCCAGCCGGAGCAAAGCGTCCAAGACCGAATTGCCATGAATGGTCGTATGCGCGACCACACCCAGGTTGATGGCTTGCAAATATTCACGCGCTTCTTCATTCACCACCTCGCCGACAACCAACACGTCGGGGCGCATGCGCGTATAGAGCACATTCACCACGTCCGACATCGAGACCCGTCCAGCTTCTGCCTCATCGCGGACCACGGCGCGCGCCTCGAAAGGATTGGTCGTTTCGATTTCTTCAAAGGTTTCCGCGCCGCACAGTTGGGTATACTGGGGCAATATCGCCAGAAGTGAGTTGAGGAGCGTCGTCTTGCCCGCGGCGGGTCGCCCTGAAATCAAGATGCTCTTGCGCCGTTCCAACACGACTTGTTTCAGCAAGTCAGCTTGTGCTTGTGTGAGTGTGCCTGCCTCGACAATCGCATCAAGATTCAGAACGCGATGGGTGAAGACGCGAATGTTGATCGCCGTACCGCGCTTGGAGAGCGGTGGAACCATTGCGGTAAAGCGCGAGCCATCCGGCAGATCGACGAGCACAAACGGATTCGCCGCGCGCAGCGGCTTGCCGCCCATCTCCGCGACACGTTGCGCCAACGCATAGAAATATGCTTCGGGCGCGCGAATCTGGGTGTCGCGGATGCGACCGCTCTGCCACACGAGCACCGCCCCTTGTCGGACGATCACTTCTTCAATACCTTGCTCACGCAAAAATGGTTCGAGAACACCCAAGCCCATCATGCGGCTGGCGAGGTCGCTCGCGACCGTACGCGCATCTCCCGAAGGCAACAGGCGTTCCTCCGCAAGAACTCGGGCAACGGCGAATGCAAAATCACTTCGCTCTTTCGTTGTCGCGCGCCAAGGCGGAATTGCCACACCTTTCCGAATCAATGCCTCTTGCAGTTTAGGTAGAAGGGTATCGAAGTTCATGGTCATGTTAGTCGTCCGTTACTTTCGATTTTGATTTTTGCTTCCGCGCTAACATGCACGGGGCCGAGAGACTCGATTGAACTAATGACTAGTCCTCGCTCATCGGCGATGGGCTTTGCAACGACTGAAGCGTCCGCAAACGATCGGGCAATGACGTGCTCGATGCCATCGTCCTTGCGTGAACGGCGACCTTCACTTCGGAAAACGATTCGATACAAGACGACCGTGAGAACCAAGGTGTCATCAGATGAGTGGGTAGGCTGGGTGTCAGTCATACCGATTTTTTCTCCTGTAATGTAACTTGTCGCGAAGTAGTTTCAAGTGTGTGGGCGTGCGGACGGAGATCGCCGCCCCCCACGTGAACGATCCGCGACCGCAAACTGTCGCTGAAGCGCGATGCGATTGGATCCAGGTCGCCTTTATCGGGATTGCGATTCGTCGCGACGAGTGTCAAGCGTTCGTCCCAATGCAGGTAGCGTTCCTCGATGATTTGAAAAATTTTCTCTTCCGCCCAACTGTGTGACCCTTCTGCCTTGTCATCGTCACCCCCGAGGTGGCGACCTCGGTCGTTGCGCGCGTTATTGTGCCACCGATGGAACTCGTCGAGCGCAAGCACAGGGATTTCTTTCAACTCGCTCATCAATCCATCGTAATCGCCATCGGTATAGGACGCCCGCAAGCGGTCCAGCATCGCCGGCACAGATTGATAGAGGGCTGGGATATTCGCTTGCCAACACGCTTGGATCATCGACACCAGGATACCGGTCTTGCCTGTCCCGAAGGCTTGCGACCAAAAGACCCAGATGCCGTATTTTTGGGTCAACGCATCTTTCGCCGCTTTCAGGGTTTCGCGGTCGCCTGGAAAATTCTCCAAGGTCCAAACCTGGGTTGAGTTTCCCAAGCCCGACCAGCGTTGGAGTGCCGGCAACGTCTCTTGCTTTTTGCAACTGCACGGAACCGCACGGCCAAACTCAGGATGACTCACCGGCAAATCACGTCGCAAAAAACCAACACCTCCACAAATGGGACACGTCATTTTGAATCTCCTTCACTCATTGACACGCTTGATTCCTCTGCTGGTGCGCTCACACGCGCAGCGAGACCCAAGCGTTCTTGAATCGTCTCCAGCGTTTCGATAGGACGTTGCGGCACGGCGACGTTGTCGGAACTGGGCATGCGATTGCCGTTTTTGGGAATCGCGCGCTCAAGAAACCACTCCAATGGCCCCGCCACATTCATGGGGTTGTATCCTCGCGTCGACCAGGTACTCAAGACCTCGCGCCAAAAGGCAAGATCGGATTCTGCGATACCGACGATTTGCGCGATTTTGTCCCAAGAACCTTTCGCGGGATAACGTTGATGCACCTGTCGGTACACTTGAACGGCCGGATGAATCTCGCGTTTCGCCGTGCGGTCTTTTTTCTCTGCACCCTGCTTGCTCTCTTTTGCCCAACGCGTGAGAATGACCCGCGCCAGCTTCGGGGCACAGAATCCTTTTTTCGCGCTTCCTGCATCTAACGCTTCTTCGACGGCTTGCCGAACCAACGACATGGCGGATAGATCGCGCTGAACAGCCAACGCTTGGAATTCATCGGCGAGCGTTTTCCAGCGTTTCACGAGGGCGGTGGATAATTTCTGTCCCGAATGTTCTTCGACGAGCGCGATGAGCCGAACCATCTCGGCGCGCGTCGGCTCATCCAATCCCAGTTCATCGAATAGCGCGGTCTTGGGATCAGAACCCACAGGTACGATTTGGGCGGACGATTTGTCGCTCGCGGTTACGATTTGGGTGGACGATTTACCGCGCGCGGTTACGATTTCGCCTGACGATTTGCTGCGTTCTGACGCAGACCAGGGGTCTCGTAGAGATGCGCGATTCGATTCTCTACGAGACCTCTGGTCTTCGGGGTGACGAACAAAACGGGCGCAATAACTCAGATTGGCGGTGCGATTCTTTTCACGAGCGCGCTCAATGGCGCGGGTGATGTCACTCTCAATTTGCTCAATGGAAAAATCTTCCACCAAGAGCGCCGCGAGTAAACGCATTTCCTTTTCTGTCGGCGCGTAATGCTCAACGCCAATTGCGCGGGCGAAAAATTTGACGAGCCGCAAAATCTCAGGGCTCTCTTTGAGAGTTGTAGTTGTAGTACAATCTTTCTTCTTTAGGGGGCAGTTTTCGGAATGCCGTAAACTGCTCTCCGTGCCCTCGACGGGGAGCACTTTTTGCTCTCCGTCACGCGTTCCGAATTTGCCGATGAAACTCTCGGGATGGATGATGTAAACATTCGACCCGAAGAGTCCGCGTGTGATGCGCGGTTGAGCTGGCGTGATGCGTTTGACGATTTTGCTGTCGGCCAGTTCGTCCAACGCCGAATCGACGGTATGGACGCTCCCCATCCCGGTGTCCTGCATCAACTGTTCGCGCGAAGGGAAGCAAAAAAGGTGTCCCTTGTCTTCTGGCGATACAATGCCGAGCCGTTCAAGTTCTCGAAATTCTTCTTCGGCTCCGCGTCGCCGGGGATCGCCCAGGATCCGGGCGCGCAACGCGAGGGCATGAAGTGTCTTGTAAGCAGCGTTACTCAGGCGTGCCATCAAACCCGATTCGATCATGCCGACGTACTCGCGAATGTAGGTCTCATATCCGCGGATCGCCGTTCCGTCGGCGGTCAATGCGATCCGCTCATCGTGCTCGATGGAGAGAACCACTGAGACGGGCATAGTCAATTGCGCGTTCAACGCGTCTGTCATTTCAAACTCTCATTGCTCAAGAATTATCCAGAAATGTTCTCGGTCATTTGCTCTTCACGATGGGGGCGAGCGAAACCCACACGAGATAGCGTGAGGTGACTTGGGACTCGCCGGCCAAGCGTAAGATGTCCTTGGCAACATCGGGTGCTACGGCTACAGTAAGAATTGTCAGTGGACGATTTGTGCTCGACGAACTCGTATCGGCTGTTTCGTACGTCGTCACCTCCGAGGTCTTGGACTGGATCTTCGGCGGCGATACGATCGGTGAACCCTGGGTCGAGCGCACGTCCACGACGAGCACATCGGATTCCAGGACTTCGATGCCCGCGCCCTGCGCCGCCAGCCACACCTTGGGATCAGGAGAGCTGACCACTGCCTGATTCGGCGTGGATTGCAGGACGATGCGATAGAGATTGATGCGCTGTCCTGGCTTGATTTGCCCGCCGACCGCTTGTTCGGGCTTGATCGGAAACGAAACGATTTCCAGGCGTTCGTCGTCGGTGTATCGAAATTGCTTGAGTGGAACGAGCTCGTCGCGATAAACGAGTTGGTCCGGTTTCAAGGTGATTGTCGAAATCTTTCCCGTTAGTTCTGAGGCATTGCGATAAACATTCTCATTCGCCATCGGCGCAGGGAAGGAACGCACCTTGAACATACCCGGCGCGACGACGGTGTAAGGTGGAATCTCAATGGCTGGCACGACGAGCTCGGTAGTTGCGACAAGTTGTTGATACTGGGTCTCGGCAAACCATCCGACGCCCAGCGCAACGATGAGAGAGACGAACGCAATGAAGAGTGCAAGGCGGCTGCGCATCAACTCCTCCCCGCTAAGGGTCGCGGGGTCTGCGACCAATATGGGTAGATGGCTTTCAAGACCTGCGTCCCCAAGCGTCCATCCAAACGTTCAGGGTTTTTGATGCGCGGCAAGTCCATCGTGCGTTCGAGTCCCAACTGCGTTAAGCGGTCCCCCCAACCATCCACGAGATTAAAGACAACCTGAGGTCGCGCGTACAGCTCTGGCGCGCTGAGCATCGTCTGCTTGAGTGCAGCGGCATTATTCCAGGCATCGGCTCGCGGCGCGGCGACGATGATGAAGGTGCCGATTTGACGCGCGACGATTTCGAGCCAGAGATGCGGAAACTCCGAGTCCACAACCGTCAAGATGTGCGCGGCTTGAATCCGCGCCAAGCTTTGTGCTACTTCGTCGGGCTTGAGAATCCCGCCCACATCGTGATAGTTCACTGTGACGAGCGTCACGCCGCGCCAGGTCGGAAGGAGCGCGCGTTCGTTATTGGCGACATCGACAAATCCAGCGCCTTCGCTCACGCCCGTGATGACCCGCAACGCGCTCGGACCGTACGGAAATTCCACTATGGCGGTGGGCAACTTGGTCCGCTGGGCGAATTGGACTGCTGCGGCGAGCGCGAGGGTGGTCTTGCCGACGCCGCCGCTGTAGGACGTGAACGCTGCCGTTGTCGGCGGAAAGCTCTGGAAATTTCCCGCTGCGGCGAGCGCGTGCGCGCGCCAGGTCGTCGGATCGGCGAGAAAGTTCTCGGGTATCGTCCAAGGCACGTGCGAGCGATTCAGAATCTCGATGAGCGTATCGCGCGGGACTTGTTCCTCGATGAGACTCTCCAGTTCAATAATCGCGAGCTGGACTTTTGGCAGCGCGTGATACACGCCGCGCGTAGTAACGGCTTCCGTTGCCTGATAAGGCGCAACCGTTTCCAATGCGGTGTGAACTTCAATTTGAGATGTTGCGACAAGAACTCGTACGGTTGGGCCTGTCCTGAGCTCTGTCGAAGGATGATTAAATGGCATAGATTCTCCTGGTCTTATAGTCTCGTAGTCGGGAAGTCAAATCGTCTTCACCTTTCCAATCGTCTAACCGCCTGACGACATGACGACTTGACTCTTTGACGATCTGATACACTTACGGATTTCCGATGACACCCTGCACTTCGATCACTGGCACAGGCAGCACGTTCATCACGCGACCATCGGGTATCTGAATCAGTGTGCTGTCCGCGTAGAAATGCGGTGCGCCATAGTTGCGTAAGTCGGCGGTACCGTCGTCGCTCTCGGCTCGCCATTCGACGTGTTGCACAGTTTCGTACCCCTGCTGCCCATCGCACCAGTCGTTGTTATCGCGCGTGCGACGGCAATCGGTCCACCGAAACGCGTGCTCCCAAGTCATCCGCCAATCAATGACCCAGTACGAGTGCGCTTGCACTTGATACGCGGGTAGGTTACCTACACCATTTCCGGGCTTTTGTGCCGACGATGTGACGTAGGCGTGTTCGGTGGTCTGCTGACGCGACGCATCTTCTTGCGGCTGTCCCCACGCCCGTTCATCCCAGACGTACCGAATCCACGCTGGCGCTGGGTCGGGTGAGGGATTGGGCCACGTGATCTGACGCCAGCGAATGCAAAAGTACAAATTGCGATAGTCCTCGTCATAGCCCCAGGTACGCGGATTCCAATTATCCACCTGGGGCGACGTGCATGCCCAAGCTTGAACGATCAGCCCAGGTGCTGTGAACTCCATCTTATCGGTAACAATCCCGCGCGGGTAGGGCTTGTACGTGATTGGCACCGGTGGAATGCGCGCTTCAGCACGGCGCGTCCATCCAATCAGGCACCACACGCCCGTTTGCGTGAAGCCGGCGGGACACGGCAGCGGATTGACCTTAATGGTCGTGGGCGTTGGTGTGCCACAGTTAGACGCATTGACCACTTGAACCAGAGTGCATTGCTTGGTGATTTGATTGCACGAGTACCGCAAGTTGATGAACCCGGTAGGCGAACTGGCATCGACGGCACAATATTTCCACAAGGTATAGAGCCCCCAGGGTGTCGGCGTCCGGGTGGGTAGCGGTGGCTGCGTGGGACGCGAGGTACCCGGTGGAACCGTGATGACGCGTGTCGGCACGGCCGTTGCGACGGCTGTTCCTTGGCAAACGAGACTCCCACTCGGATCGATCCGACATCCCGGCGGCGGATCATCTGCGCGAATGAGCGTTGCTCCAAAAAAGCATAGCAAGCAGAGTAGCAACAACATAGAACCCAGGATGACCAAAACGTGACTGGACTTGATAGGTGTGGTCATCGAATGATCCGAAAGAGTTCATCCGCGTACGTCGGCTGGTCGTCGTCGAGGTCGTACTTCATCGTTAGGCGCGCGACTTTCCAGCGTTTGGCTTGCGCGGCGTATTCCAGCGTGTAACCCCAAGTTCCTCGGTGGACTTGAGCCGCGATCAATTTGCGGGTGCGCGTGTCATAGAACTTCCAGCTGGGTCCGTTGAAATCGGACAGGTTCATCTGCATCCCGTCGGCGGAGAACGCGTTGAAGACGGGTTTGTCCATCGGCGATGGCAAATGCGACTGAAACGCGAGTGGCGCAGAAATCACTTTGAGCGATCCGTCGAAGCTGTCTTCAATATCACGGCGCTCTTTCTCCAATGCCTTATCGGTAAAATATTCGGCAAGATGGGTGAGCAAATAATCGCGGTCAAACAGATGATCCATCTTCCATTTTTGCGCGGCTTGATAGTCACGCATGACCCAGGCTTTGATCTCCGGCGGTCCGTCGTAGATCGTTTGCCCCAGTGGATTCTTAGCGGGCGACACCGTCCACGTGATCACCTGGGATGTTTGGATGGTCGGCGTCACGGTGATTGAGCTAACGGTAAGCGTCACATTCCCGGCGATTTGGGTTGGACTGGCTGGGACTGGGAGTAATGGCGAGACATTCCGCGTGACCAGCAGGAATGCGCCTAGCACACACGCCAATAGAAACAGGACGACGATAAAGATGAGGATCCAAGCGAGTGAACCGAGTCGTTTGCGATTGCGCAGTGTATCTTCTTGAATGAATTTGCCTTTGAGTGTCATTGACCCTCCACGTTGATTCCGAATGCCGGATAAGCTCGACCTTCCACTCGCATTGAGAGCGAGGAGATGCCGGCAAGTCGAAAGAAAATGGTTTGCACCTCGGCATTTGCATTCACGATCACTTGGTTATTGCCGATCTGAATCCCAGTCACCTGCATCTGTCCGCGCTGGTTGATGTTCACAAAACCGCTCGCGGCACTCCACGCTTCGCCGGAATCCAAGCGGACTTGGTTTGTCTGGCGAAAATACTCTACATCAATCGCGTGGCTCGCGGCTTGCGCGGCAGCATTCACGGTAATTTCGGCGCGGCGGTATTGCCAGTACATCCAACCGCCGTCGAGCACGAGTCCGACGAGAATCATCATCATCGGTAGTAGGATGACGGTCTGGACAAGGTATTGTCCTTGCTCGTCGCGGAGCCGTTGACCGACTCTCTGCATTCTCAATTTCATTTGCTTGCTCACAGCGTTTCATCCTTGCTTGGAGGTTGTACGCGCGTACGAAAAGGTAGTGGGAGTAATCATCTCTAACCGAGATATAGGTCGCTTTTCGTACGCGCGTACAACCTGCCGTTGTAACTCTATCGGTGCATCCGTGCTCGCCGGTTCCAATGCTTGATCATCGCCAATCGGAGCGCCAGAGTTCCACGCGCGACCAGGTCGTGGATTGAAGCGGCACTCCCGATCCGCTGGCAATCGACGACAGAGCGGGAATGTCGCCGACGAACAAATCGTATGCTGCAACACATCGCACTGGCGATCCGCGGGTCCATCCTCCAGCGGGTGAAATCGTGATGTTTGCGCCGGCGGGGTTCAAGTAAAATCCTCGAAGCGTTGCTTGTCCTGCAACCATTCCCTGAGATACTCCATCGCCGGGTTGCAACGCTTCAACCGCCGCACGGCACGCATCGTAGCTCGTCATATCGAGCGCGATCTTGACATAGAGTACGCGCCCAAAGAGAATCAGCGCGGCGATGACAATCAGGAATAAGGGCAACACCATCACGAGTTCGATGTACGCCTGCCCAGCCGAAGGATGAAGGATGAAAGATGAAAGATGAAAAACCTTATTTGTTTTTCGTTGTTCTAATTTTCTATTCATCTTTCATCCTTTATCTTTCATCTTTTGTATTTCACCACCATCCCCGCGGCGGACCGCCATAGAATTGCTCCAGGCGTTGGAAACTTTGCGCCTGAATGTTGAGCGGTAAAGCACCCAGGTACGGCAGACTAAAAAGACTACTATTCCGCACCGAGCCACTCACACTCCGACGACTTGCGTCTGCGCCAATCGAGACGCTGTACGAATTTGCGAATCCGCCGACTGCCGAGCGCAACATCCGCTGTGTGCGTACGTACCCAGCACCTGTGTCACCACCGCGCATCGCAGCCAGGTACGTGCCATCATGCACTGCGGCGGCGGCGGCAACCTGGTTCCACCACATCCACGCATAGAAAACGATGCCAGCACAAAGGATCATGAACACTGGCAGACCGACGGTCCACTCGACCAGGTCTTGACCGCGTTCGTCACAGTGGAAATTGCGCGTTGCGCTCTGCGAATGGCGAAATAGAAGTTTCACTGTTCGCAATTTGCTATCCGCTAATCGCAATTCGCTAACGAATGCCTTGCAGTTGTGAGTTTGCATTGCGCAAAACATCCTTGATGGTGTTGTAGAGCAGGGCAAGCACAGCAATCACGGTCACGGCAAACGCCACAATAATGGCGTATTCCATGATGTCTTGTCCTGACTCGGATTGGTGGAACTGCCGCAAAATGCACACTGCCTTTGAAAAATTGGTCATGCGTTGACTCCTTTTGGAATTGAGAGGCATCTTGGTGGGGAGCCATTTTTGCCTCTCCGTTCTGATTCGCGCATCCCGATTTACCGGGAGAAGCGTCCCCGTCATTCCCCCCTTCTATAGTGCGGTCGATGACGTGGGATAAGTAACTCTGTCATGCCTTCACGTCACACGCCACCGACCGCGCGTCACTTTAGAAAAAAGTATTGTGCCGCGAGATAAATCCCAGGACCCATCACGACGATGCCAATCGCCGGCAGAATGAGACAACCAATCGGTAAAACCATTTGCACGGACGCCGCCATGCCACGCGCTTCGATGTCCTGCTGAACACGATCCTGCATGATGCGTCCCATGCTCGTTAGCGCCTCGGCAATTGGACTACCGAGTTGTTGTGCGCGTTCGAGCAGATCGACAAACCGACGCACTTCGTCGATGCCAGCGGCTCGCTGAGCAAATGCGTCGAGCGCTTCGGTCAGCGTGTGTCCCGTCGAGATGTCGGTCGAGACCTGACGCAATTCTTGCACGAACGGTCCGCCGGGCTTGAGCGCGATTTGTTCCAATGCTTGCGGCAAAGCTTGACCTGCCGCGACCTGGATGGCGAGCCGATGGAGCACGAACGCCATTTCGGTTCGGATCATCTCGCGTCGCTTTTGAACGAGTTGCCGCAAGTGAAAGTCGGGGAGATACAATCCCAGGATGCCCAAGCCGAGTGCAACGGGCAGAAACCCAGGTCCAATCGCGAGGGCATTGAAGAGCCCGACGAGAAAAAGCATCGTCGCGATAAAGACCTTCCACGCGTAAAAGTTGTAGACGGTGCGATAGCGTGGTGGATAGCCGGCGGCAACAATGAGTTCGCGGTCTTTGTCCTCGCGCCGCAACAGCACTGCGAGCGTATGACTCGCACTATCAAGTAACGGACCCAATGCGCGATCAAGGAGTGGCGATAATTGAATCCTTTCTCCTTCTTCCGCGCGCAGTTGTACGCGCGTGCGTGAATTGCCGATCCGCGCCACGAACGGATGCGTTACGCCTGTCCAAATCAAGAGGACACCCAGTCCACCGATGAGAGCCAGCAGGATCGTCATGCGCTCACTCCTGCGCTTTCGAGTGGCTGCACCGCCCGCGCCCCAAGGCGGTTCATGAAGTAGTAAGCCAGGGCTGACATGACGCCCACGAGCACAATCGCAATCTGCCCAAAGAGGCTGGCATAGAACGGGCCTTGCAGATCAGGCGCGGTTTGTCGCAAGATGACGATGAAGGTGAAGGGTGCGAGACACACGATGCGTGCTTCCCAACGGATGCGCTCTTGCGCAGTGGTGACGCGCCGACGTCCTGATGCGAGAGCTTGCACGCTCTCGCGCAATGCGGCGAGCACCGGCCCCAGTTGTTGCCCACCCGTCCGCCGATTCGCAATCAACGCTTCGACGAGTCGGTCGAAGATCATGTCGCGGCGTCGCTTGGCGACTTTCATCAGCACCTCTTCCAGATTGGCTTGCAAGGACATCTGGGTCGCAATCTCGACAAAGTCGGCGCGGGCGATTTCAGGCGCGTGCTCGGCGACCGTCGCAATCGCCATTTCCAAACTCCGCATCGAGGCAAACCCCTCTTGCAAAATGTTGATGACCTCAAGCAAGGCTTCCTGGTATTCGCGGCGTTGTTTCTCGCGGCGATCTTCGAGGTACGTCCAGTAGGCGAAGAATCCCAGGATCGCACCCAGGAGTGCAGCGGCGATAGCATTCGTCAACACGAACGCGACGACTCCGAGAACCACCCCCAGGAACACTGACGTCTTGAGAAACTCGGCGGCGGTAATATTGAGATCGGCTTGATCGAGTTTTCGTTGCAAGCGCCCCAGAAAACTTTGGTCTTCCGCATCCTTCGCAATCTGATAATGCGGAATCGCCATGATCGACAGAACAAGAACCAAGACGCCCGTCGCGCCGATGAAAGCAAAAAGAACATTCGGACCGTAGAGCATAAATCCCTTTCCCTTAGTCGTTCCCGTGATGCGGACGAATGGTGACCATCAAATGCAGAAAGACGACGCCCAACTGAAGACTGCTGAACAGTACAAAGAACCTTAGATCGTCAAACACTCAACGCCTCCGTGCCCAGGATTCAGGTGTTCCCATCGCTCTAGGCGCGGGGGCAAAAGGTGTTGGATCGACTCCCCGATCCCGTAAGCGGTCCGCTCGTGCGAGTGGATACGGTGTGCGAACCAGGTCTCCGCGCTCCGTGTCGCGGGTAAAAATCGGTTGATTCAAAATGCGATTCCCTTGTTCGACTGAACCACTGAGTTCGATGATTTCTTCAACACGTCGCTTGCCAGAAAAGGGATCGCGTCGAAGGAAGGCGACGATGTGAAAGGCTTCAGTAATCCACTCGGCCACCGTTTTATCGTCGATCAAACTTCCTTCGGATGCGAGTTTGGTCAATTGCACGAGACGAGTGAGCGCTTGTCCCGCCGAGTTCGCATGCACCGTCGAGAGAAACCCTTCGTGACCTGTGTTTGCGGCGAGCAACATATCGAGTGTCTCTGCGCCACGCACTTCGCCGACCACGATGCGATCAGGACGCATACGGAGCGCGTTTTGGACTAATCGCCGTTGCGTGATCTCGCCCGTTCCTTCCGCATTCGCGTACCGCACGGTTTGATAGACCACATCTTGAATCGGCAACTGCAATTCGCGCGTGTCTTCAATGACGATGACGCGCTCACCTTCGGGAAAGAGTCCCGCAAGGACATTCAAGAAATTCGTTTTGCCGCTCGACGTTCCACCAGCCACGAGAATCCCGAGCCGCGCTTGAATCGCGGCTTTCAGAAATTGCGCGGCGGCTTCGGTGAGCGATTCGAGTTGCACCAGGTCCTGCATCTGGCGCGCGACCAAACGATGACGCCGGATCGTCATCGCCGGGCTGGGTGTGGCTACCGGCGCAATGGTTGCATTCAAGCGACTGCCATCGGGAAGTTGCGCGTCGAGAATCGGATTTGCCAGATTCACCTGCCGTCCCGTCGACGCAACCAAGCGATTAATCAATTCGACGAGACTATCGGCATCCCCGGCATTGGTTTGAGTGCGATGCTTGCCGGATTCGTCGATGACCCAGATGTCCGTACCGTTCACGATGATTTCTTCGATCCGTTCATCGCGCAGGAGTGGATCGAGGGGACCGAAACCAAGCACATCGCTGACGACGCGCCGCACGATCTCGTCATCGGGCAGGTCGAGGACAGGTAACCCCTGAACGGGTTGCGCCAGCCGATAGTCGGCAATAATTTGGCGGGTGAGCGTCTCGACCTTTTGGCGAGTCACTTCTGTCGGATGTGCGAGTTCGTATGGGTCGGAGGTCGCCATCAACTTCTGGCGGACTTGGCGCAAGACCACGCGATACGGATTCTCGCCCGCTTCGGGTCGCCGGAGTGCTGCACCCACCATCTGGGATATTTCGCTCTGTTGTTGTGCTCGTTTCGTTGGATCAGATATCATCGCTTCTTCCTACTGTCTGTGCTGTCGCGTCTTTGGTTTGTTGTCTGTCGTCTGTCGTCTGCTTTCTGCCCGCTTCGTATGGCTTCTCTGCACTGTCCACTACCCACTGACCACTTCTTCCTCACGCTCCGAAGACCAACTCGGTCAGCTTCTTTCCCAGTCCTTCGCTCTTCTCGCTGCCCAGCTTTCCACGATGCGCCCATACTTGGGATACGGGTGGATAGAGCGTTGACGCGATCGAGACAATCGCTCGCGCAATCTCCCCACGTGAATCAATTACGAGGGGATAGCCGCGATTGAGTGATGCCGTTACTTTCGGACCGCCATCTGGGACGACGCCGACTTCAGGCATTTGCAATGCGTTCACGATGTCTTTGCGTGCGATGCCATGTTCCGGGTGAAAACGATTCACGACGAGCCGGAATTTCTTCGCATCGAGTTGGACGATTTTGAACAGCGTTTCCATCACTTCGCCGGTCGCGCGGACGCTCGCCGCATCCGGATTGATCACGACGAAGACATAGTTCGCGTCGCGCAGTGCTTGTAAGTGAAGGGCCGCATTCGTGTCTTGTCCAAGATCCATCACGACAAAGTCCGCCATGCTTCCGATCACGCTCAAGAGTTCATGCATATACCCGCGACCCAGTTCGCCTTGAAAGTAGTCGTCGCCGCCCATAAACTGTTTCGGTAGTCCGATCAGCACGCGCAGATTATTCCGAAACGGCGTCAGGTGTCCTTGCACTTCGCTCGGCGAAAGGACCGATTGAGCGGAGAGCATCCCGACGTTCCCATTGCCGCGATACCCTTGCGTAGCAAGATTCATTTGGTATCGCCGCGCGAGTGCCGCGATATTCTTCGCGATCACCGATTCAGGAAAACCCAGGTGGATGTGTGTGTTACCGCCCGCCATATTCGCGTCGACGAGCACCGTGTTACGATTAGAGATGATACCCAGGACGGCAGCAAGGTTTTCCGAAATCGTACTCTTCCCGACACCGCCTTTCGCGCCCCACACGGCGACCACGCTTTTCTCCCAGCCATGCGTGGCGATGATCTGCGCGACCTGGGTCGAGACTTGCGGGATATAGCTGGGCGACGAACGCTCTCGTAATGCATCCTGGACTGCCTGGTGTCCCATCGCGACGAGTGCGCGTGCCTGCGCTTCGCCGATCGGCAGATCGACGTGTCCCTTGATGCCGAGTTGGTAAAGTTTCGATCCCCAATCGCCTTGTGGTGGAATCGCGCCAAGCGTGACAATCGGCTTGCTTTCGTGATGGTAAAGTCGCTGAATGTCGTTCGGCTCAAACGCAGGCAGCGTTGGGTCGATCAATACGATGTCGGCATCGAGAGAGGTCGCGTCGGTAAAGATGCGAGAGCCATCTTGCGTCCACGTAACGATCTCGATCCCGTTCGGATTCCCCGGTCCAAAAACGGCGTTGAGTTGTTGAACGTCGCCCCATTGTCGCAGAGCGAGCAGTAGTTTGAGTGCGCGATGGCCCATTGCACTCGAATCCTGTTGTGAAGGCATGATTCGTGAACCCTATTTCAGCGAGCCGCTAGACCAATCCACTATCGCGTCTCCGTGTGCGGATGAATCTCACCACGCCCACGAAGAGCACCAGCAGCACAACGCCACAGGTGAGAGGCACAAGTAATGCGCCAATATCAAGTCCAGTGGGAATCGTCGCTGGCGGAACCGGTGTGGGTTTCGGGGAATTTGCATTCGCACGCGTTGGCTGTGCAGTTGGCTGTGCGTTTGAAGGCTGGGTTGGCTGACCCATCCCAGGAACGGCTGTGGGTTGTAATTGAGCAGGTGCAATCTGGGTAGGTTGGGCGACGATAGGTTGACTTTGACTGGCGGCAGCCTGTGACCGTTCGCGCATCATCCAGGCGAGCACGTCGTTAAACGTGATGCCCAACGTCGGGGATTGAGCACCATTCGCGGCTTCCGCGGTCTTCGCGGGCAACAAAACGACATGCACCCGCCCATTATCTTTGCCGAAGGTCAAAAGTTCGACGCTGGATCGCGGCACGAGCACCGTCATGGTTTGAATGTCACCTTGAATGTAAGCAGGTTGCGACGTGCCTTCAGAGGGTTGCGCCCCACCGAACCCTGCACCTGATCCCGTGAAGGCTGGATTCGGCACTTGCTGAAACCTAACGGCGAGCACAGGCACGTTCTGAATCACAACCTTGTCGGCGGGCAGATTCATATCGGTCGCGCTAACACTCCCATTGTTCATCGATGGGTTCATCGACGACGGATTCGGCGGCAAAGTTGGAACAGGGCGCACTCCACTTGCGGGTGTCGGACCAAAAGAAACGATGGGCGATACCGGTGTCGGGGGTGTGAGCAGATTCGAGAACGTCGTGTTGCTTCCCGCCGAAATGTTCCCCGGCGCAAGACCGACGACGAGATCGACCCAATCCCCTGGCGCAATTTGGCTTGGCGCGGTTTTGGGATCAACCGGAATCACCATCGCGACCTTGTCGGGATCGGTCATCACAAGTGCGAGACGATTGATGGCTTGCGGATTCCCAGAGGCAACAATCGCGCTCTTCCGCAACGGCTCGCCGGCATGAATGTTCTCTAGGACAAACCCGGCGACGTACTGATCGATCTCTTCGCGCAGAACGAGTGTCTGTGCGACCTGGGAATTGATGCGTTGGGCATCGATCCCAAGCGCGTTTGGGTCGAGCGTCGAATAGGCGGGGATATCCTGCACCGCAATGACGACTGAGTACGGCGGCGGGGCCATCATGCCGCCCAGCATGAGGAAACCGACGAAGGCGAGACCGGCGAGTAGAATGCCAATGGTAAAGGTGGCGGAACGAAGCATCCAACGTTCTCCTATCGAGGAATCGCGCAAACTCTGTTATGCGATGCGCGTCTGATTGAAATCACACGGGGAGTATAACAAGTGGCAATAACAAGAAACCAAAATTTGAATAAAAAACCGATAAAAACCCAACGACTTTAGAAATCAATTTCAAACTCGTCGGTGTTAAGCTGTCTTCCGAGAAATGCAACGGGCGTAGATGCCATATCTACGCCCGTTGACGAACTGGAGCAACGCGAACTAGGTTCGCACATCCTCGCAGATCATTCGGTAAAGGTCTTGTGTCTCTTGGCTGGGGTTTGGAACATTCAATTCGTCGCGTAAGACTTGGGCGCAACGCCGATAGGTTCGGACTGCACCAACGCGATCACCTTGTTTGAATTGCAGCCGCATGACTTCTCGATAGATCTCTTCGCGGTCGCGATCTTTCTCCAATAAGGTTTGATAGTACTGCATCGCTTTGTGCATATCGCCGTGACGTTCAAATAACTGTGCCAACACAACCAGCGCATTCAGATATTTTTGGCGCAGGCGTGTGCGGATGCTCATCGCCCAATCACTGTAACACTCTTCGAGGAATTCTCCTTGATACAATGCGACCGCTGCTTGATACGCTTTAATCTGTTCGGTCACGCCTTTGGCATCCTGCGCTCGCTCAATCCATTCTTCGAATTGAGCGACATCATAGTGGGCATACAATTCGGAACGCACGGCATAGAGTCCATTCGAGTTGTTTAAGCAGTTAGGGATGATGTGGCGTAGGCGCGAGGACGTCGTGTTAAAAATCTTGCCGGCGGCATCCATGGATTTTTTCGGCCAGAAGATTTCCAGAGCTTTTTCCTTGAAGAGTCCTTTGGGATGCTCCAGGAGGAGAAAGAATAATTCCTTCGCGACACTCGTGCCCCAATCGGACTTGCCGATCAACTTATCCCCGACCGTGACTTGCGACACGCCTAACGCGTGAATCTCAATCCTGGGTTCGGCGGGTTGCTCACGCGCCTTGTCCCAGGCAGCCAAAAAGTCGGACAGCGGAACGAAATACTCGCGACGAATCTTCTTCGACATGGCATAGCGGATGACCGGCTGCAACAAAGTTCGGTCGGCGACAATAAATGGAATGCGTGTGGGTTCCATGCCGACCGATTGCGTCGCAATCGCCGCCAGTTGTTTCTGAACCAAATCGAAATTGCGCTCAAGAAAATAAGCCCGCACGAGATGAAGTCGCGCTCGCAGGCAATCAGTTCGCATCGATTTGAGCAGATTCACCGCACGCCTCAGGTGGGGTAGCGCGGCGTCTGTCTGCCCGCGCTGACATTCGAAGATGCCGAGCGCCGTTTCGACGAGTCCCAGCTCGTAGTTGGACTCGTGCGACTCTGCTGACGCCAACGCTTGCTTGAGGTAGTCAGCCGATTTGGTCTCATCACTTATACTGCAATAGGTTTCACCCAGCACTGTCAACACATACGTAAAAAGAAATCCATCAATACCTTGGCACAGTTCGACCGACTGGTGATAGAGTTCAAGCGCCCGAACGGTTTCGCCTTGATCGCGATATACGTCGCCGAGACTGCAGAGGGCATAGGCTTCGCTGCGGCGGCTGCCAACTTGACGCGCCATCGCGCGTGCCTCTCCAAGGGTCGCCAAAGCACAAGGATAATTGCCCGCGCGGTGATAGCCGACTCCGATATTGTTGAGCGTGATCGCCATGCCGACGGCATTGTCCGTGCGTCGCCAAACGTCCAAGGCTTGTTGATAATGTGCGTCTGCCTGCGGATTTCCGAGGATGCGGAGGCATCTCCCAATGTCGTGATGCAACCAGGCCACGCGGGTCTCATCGCCCAAGGATTGGTATATCTCCAACCCTTTCTCCAACCCACTGAGACATTGCGAATATTCGCCGAGGTGCATATCAGCCGAACCCAGGATGCGGTACGCGCGCGCTTCCTCGGACTCGGCGTGATGGCGATGGAGGATCTCAAGCGCATTCTCGCACGCGATGGCAGCTTCACGGTAACGTCCCGCGAGATTCCACAGCATCGCGCGCCACACGATTACTTTGGCTGCCGCCGCACAATCTTTCCGTGCCTCATAGAGATGAATGGCACGTGCGTATGCTTCTTCCGCTTCGACGTTTCTCCCCGTTTCTGCGAAAACTAGCCCCCGCATGACGATCAAACCAGGATGATTCTCCAATACCCGTGATGGTATTCCATCAATCCATCCGGCAAGTGAAGTCCACCTTCCCGCGTCAAACGTTGATTGAGCAATTTGCTCCGTCAACCTTGCTGCCTCCTCGAACATTTCAGCGGCAAGGTAATGGGCGATGGCTTGGCCAATGGCCCCGTCACGTGCCTCAAAGAATTTTGCGACGCGACCGTTTAGAGTGCGCCAGCGCAGCGGGTCGGTTTCGATGAATCGCCGGCGCAGAAATTCGTGGAAGAGCGTGTGGAAACGATACACCGCTTTGCCTGATTCATCGGCGAGACGCACGAGGAACAAATTGCGCATTTCAATCACTCGCAGGAATTCATCGGCATTCTCTATCTCAAGTATGGTGTTACAGATCGCCGCCTCGATGCGACTGAAAATAGAAACATCCAAGAGAAAGCGTTGGAGTTCATCGGGGAGATGCTCGAACGTTTCGCTCGCCAGGAAGCGGAAAGCATCTTCATGCGTAACCTGATCTTGGATGAAGTGCTGGTAGATGCCTGGCCACAGCATAGGCGTGGTCAAGAGGATACCCGCAATCCATCCTTCAGAGCGGATGGCGAGGTCGGAGGATTGTTCTAGCGAGAGATCGATCTGGTAATTCTGATGCACAAACGCACGCAACTCTTCGGCGGTAAACTGAAGTTCACCCATTCCCAGGGACACGACTTGCCGATGCGTTTGGAGACGCGCAAGATTCAATTTCATGGGCACCGTTCGCGAAGCGATGACAAAGTGGACTTTACTTGGAAAGCGTGCCAGGAGCAGATTGATCAGGTGATTGATCGCGTTAGCGTCGGCAACCTGGTGGTAATCGTCGAAGGCGATGACAAATTGACTGGACACGTTTTTCTGGATTTCGCTCGCCAGAGCACCAATCACGGCTTCAAACTTCTCCGACGTAACTCCACTCGCAAGGACTTTTTGGGCGCGCTCGCCAACTGCCGGAAAACGGCAACGGATTGATGCAATCAGGCTTTCCAAAAAGACTTGAGGATCGCAGTCGAGCGCGTCGAGACTATACCAACAAACCGGTAAGGCTGTCTCGTAAGCGAAGTCGATCAAGAGTGACGTTTTGCCGTACCCGGTGGGAGCCGAGACGATGACCAGTCTGTGGTCGATATGGTCATGGAGAAAATCGACTAAACGCGATCGATGAAGTAACAGCCGACTCCGGCTGGGCAGCGCAACCTTGGCTGCATATGGTGACATCATTGTTGACCATCCTGGAAGAGAATTGAAGTATGGGCATACGCCGTGGCGCAAACAGCAGGTCGATTCGACAATCACACTCGTCAATCGATCAGAAAAGCCACGCCAATTCTTCGGACACTCACGGCGTATCTTGCAGAGAGGTATTCAAGCTGGCGGATTCCATAACTGACGGATCTTGAATTGCAGCGCGTTAACCCGTCGGTCCATCGCAATCAGGACGGCGAGTATCGTTCGAGCTTCACTGCCGGCGAGATCGTCCAAGTTGAGTGATTCCAAATGCATCAAAGCTTGTTCCAGACGAAGCAAGGTCTCGCCTACCGGTCCACGTGCAACGTTATGGACCATCGCATCAGCGACCGGACGCGGCAGGGTGGCATCTGACTCGAGCAAAGCGGAAAGCCAGAGTTGCGTAATCGCGTCTTGCTCTGAAATAGATTGTGAATGACTCAAACTAGGTTCTCCTAATCACCTACGACTCGACAGTGATCTCAACGAAATCCTACTCTCGTGGAGATCACTGTCGAGGTGAACTCGACCCAACGCAAGCTACATACGATCACTCAAGAGACAGATCACTAACAAGCCCTAAAACATCTGGTTACTGCGACGAACTGACTTGCGTTTGGAATTGTTTCCCCCGAGTCCTTCGGGGCAGTTGGCTCTTGCCAACGGTTTAGGATTCCGTCCATCGGTTGGAATGTGTGAAAGAATTGTTGGGACTACACCGGGTTCGATTGCCGGGTTGCGCATGGTTGGATACGACCTCCTGGGTTTATGAAGTAGGAACATTCGAGGCCTGTGTAGTTCTGTCCCAGTCGTGATCGATACGAATCGCTCTGTATCCACGCTCGTTCGAGCTTCTGAATTCGCGCGGAACAGTTGGGCGATTTTTCATTCGTTGGGTTTGTCAAAGTTCACGGCAATCATTATAAAAAATGGCTCTAACAAAAAACCAAAAAACGAGTAAAAAATCAATCAAACTGCTGGGAAAATCAAAAACTCGCGAGAAGTTTTTTGGATCAATCAAGTGCGGGTCTGAAAACTGGTTGTAGATCGTATTTTGCAGAGGAAGTCGAAAGAACACGCAGAGGAAAAGGCGAGAGGGTTACGCGAGGCAAAGCCAATGATTTTTGAGCAACCTGAATTGCTCAACATCAACCTGTAAGAAAAGTACGGACAGTGCACCTCCCTGGCCCATCGCGTTTTTCGATCTGATCCGCGATGAGTCAATCAGCGCTTTATACAAGCGCGCGATTATGCCCACCCACTTTTGGCTTCGCGCCCAACAGTTCAGGCAATCAAAGCCAGGTGACCCAACTCCTCCTATCTTCGACTAATCGATTCAGTTCATACGCAACTCTCCCCTCATTGAGATGGATCGTCCATACACAATTTCAGTTCAGTCAGAGCGATCCACTACAGTTCTTGTCCGCGCTGATGCAAAACCCATCGCGCAATCTCGCGCACGAATTCGTCAAAATCAGTTGCATGGATGTTCGCAAGCAGCAATTGCTCGGCGTCGGTGAGATGGAACACTTCGTCATAAAAACCTTCTTCAACGGCGCGCAGTGGATCGCGCACGAGCAGCGCGCGAAATTGTTCGTCGACGACGCCGGCACACACGAGACGATCCAGATCGGTTTGGTTCATCCTGGACTCCTCTAGGTTCCGAGAACCGATAGACAGTCCAACCAAATCCAATGACAATGGCCACATCGCCGAGACTGAACGCGGTTGGAAGAGGAAACGGTCGACGCAGAACAAACACGTCACCGAGAAACCAGAACGTAGATTGGGCAGTCGGCAACACCATATCCTTGGAACCCGTGTGAGTGAAGCCGGCAATCCATTGGGATGCCTCATGGTCTGGGTGAATGGCGATCATCGCTTGCGGCGTGATTGGCATATAACCGCTATTCGAGACGATGGCAATTAAGTTCAGCAATACGCCGGTCGCGAGCAGGCGCAGCGGTCGATGCTTCCAGTTGGCGACAAAGAATATCAGCAGTAACATCTGAGACAATGTAAATGGAACGAACCGTTCCCATCCATTGGTCCATCGCAGCGCGATGAACTGCAAACCCAATCCCAATATCGGAAGCATTAGCCAGCGAAGGTTGGGAGGGGCAAAGTCGCCTTTGCCCCCTTGAACCAGCCTACGCCACAAGCTAACGGCGATGCCAATGGCTACTAACACGACCGCGATGAATGGCATCGTCGCCTAAAACGCAGGACCGCATGAATCGACTTCAGCCGCCATGCCAACGAGCGATAGAGCCATCAGAGCGACTACCGTAATGAGCCAAACGGTGCGCGGCGAGTAAAATTGAGCGATCACGTACTTCAAGCTGTTCATAAGGATACCTCCGTTAGTGTGAATTTCGGAGGCATCCTACGGTGAGCGCTTTACCAGGTTCTTACCAAGATTGGGTAAAAAAAAGAACAGACGGTCTAATCCGTCCGTTCTGTGAGGTTACCTTGGATTGGCGCACGCTTGGGCTTGCCGTGCATCTGGAATTATTGTTTCAGGTTGATGATGTCTCGATAGAGTGCTTGAATCTCTGGGCCAGGCTCAATGCCCATCTCGTCGTGCAAGATCCGTTTGAGTTTTTCATAGTGGGCAATCGCGGCTGCCCGATTGCCCATTCGTAAATACACTTGCATCGCGCCTAACCAGGCGGGCTCAAAAAATGACTCGACCTGGGACGCTTTCTGAAAAGTGTTTAGTGCAGATTCCAAATCGTCCGTTTCGGCATACGCCTCGGCGAGAGAAATGAGCGCGCTCAAACAGACCTGCCTCAATCGCGCACGTTCTTCGATAACCCAGGTTGACTCCATTCGCTCTAAATAATCGCCGTGATACAAATTCAGCGTTTGCTTTAAGCGCGGAATCCGGAGTGACGCGCTCGAGGCGCGTTTAGCATCGGCTAATCCTTTCTCAAATTCCTGAACGTCATACCACAAATGCTCCGGCTCGAGCACATACCACCCATTCACGAGTGACACCGGGCAGGGCAATTTGCGAATGCGCGTGAGCGTAACTCCCAGTACTCCGTCGGCGCGATCGGTGGACAAGTCGCTCCAGAACTTGTCAGCCAGTTCTTCCTT
>JACRMI010000129.1 GCA_016215025.1 Chloroflexota bacterium | reverse complement strand
TTCCTCTTGGTTATCTGGTTTTCAAGTCGGGCTTTCTTCCAAAAATCTTGGGCTTACTGTTGATCGTTGATGGTTTTGGTCTTCTGATATGTGTTTTTCAGTTTTTCCTTTTACCGGGCTACGAAGTAATATCGGTCCCATGTATGGCGGTTAGTTTTATTGCGGAACTCTCTCTTACATTGTGGCTTTTGATTAAGGGCGTAAAGGATCAGACCCAACTCTAGCGGATGGTCAGAAATAAAAATGACTACGATCAAGGAAAAAGGAAGGGTACAAAAATGAAAGCGATTGTATGCGCAAAATACGGACCGCCCGATGTGCTTCAGATCAAAGAGGTAAAAAAACCTATTCCTAATGATAATGAAGTCCTGATCAAAATTCATGCGTCAGCTGTCACCGTCTCGGACTGTATCGTTCGAAGTGGCAAAGTCAATCTATTACTTTGGATTCCCATGCGAATCTTCGTTGGTTTCAGAAGACCCAGGAGATCAATATTGGGGCTTGAGTTAGCCGGAGAAATTGAAGAAATCGGCAAAGATATAAAACGATTCAAAAAAGGGGACCAGGTTTTCGCATTTACCGGGAGAAAATTTGGCGCTTACGCCGAGTACACTTGTATGCGTGAAGACGGATTGTTTATGCCTAGTGATGGTCTGGTGGCAATAAAACCTACCAATGCAAGTTATGAGGAAGCGGCATCTGTCCCGTCTAGAGGAACTCTCGCCTTGTATTATCTCAAAAAAGGAAATATCCAAAGCGGACAAAAAGTGCTGATCTATGGAGCATCCGGAGGAGTAGGTACTTTTACGGTTCAACTTGCCAAGTACTTTGGTGCAGAGGTTACCGGGGTATGCAGTACTGCAAATTTAGAATTGGTCAAATCTCTGGGAGCCGATAAAGTAATTGATTATACAAAAGAGGATTTTACGAACGGAGGAGAATCTTATGATTTTATTTTTGATGCCGTTGGAAAACGATATAGCTCAAAACTACACTGCAAAAAAGCGCTGGCACCGAACGGAAAATATATAACCGTCGATGATGGAACACCAAAGATACATCTTGAATATTTAAAGTTGGTCAAAGAGCTTATTGAGGCAGGAAAAATAAAAGCGGTCATTGATCGACGCTATCCGTTGGAACAGGCTGCCGAAGCGCACCAGTATGTCGAAACAAGGCATAAAAAGGGAAATGTAGTCATCGTTGTGAACTGATCATCACGCTAGTAGACAACGACTATACGTCTTTAGCTGGTCCCGTGATTGATCAAGCTGCGTTGCATGGCTTGCTCAAAAAAGTACGTGATTGGGGTATGCCATTGATCTCGGTCAATCGCGTAATATCCAGTCAAGCACCTGCGTCGGATGTCAAACCGTGAAACTCACTGCCATCATTCGAGTTTGAACAATGAACATCAAGATTACTCGTTGAATTTGTAACCGTGTTCGCCGTAGCTCTGGTGACTGTTGCGCTTGTGACATTTCTCTGGAACCTCATCGGGCATGGAGCAAGTACCGTGGACTGGGAAACCTCATTCCGTTTCGCTATCATGTTCGGCATCATCTTGACTTGGATGGAGACGCGCAGAAGCAAGGGGAAATAACACTGGGTAATGATTTCGCAAAATTGAAAAACGGAAGGTTTTGTGTTTGGACAGATTGTCGTATAATATGTCGAGCAATGTCTACGCCAATACTAGCCACGAAACTTTATATTCCTCCTCCTCGTTCTCACATCGTCCTCCGCCCCCGCTTGATCGAGCGACTAGCGTAAGTTTTGTACAACCAGAAGGCGTTTCAAGAAAACAGTTGTGATTTTGCACGCCCTTTGATGACGCATTCGCTCTACGGCATTCAGTTGCAAGTGCTGTTCACCGGATTTGCAGCGAATACCGTCCGCTGGGCAATGCCTTGGTTGAATACCTACACAAAGACAACCACTCCCATGTTCGAACAAACGTTGCACAATCCCAAGCACCTCGTTCGCGTCGTGGCGAATGCTTCGGCGTTGGTGCAACAAAGCGATCAGGGGACTGCGTTACAATTCACGCCGAGCAGTGCTCTGCCGGGCGTCATTCTGTTCTTAAAGGGCGTCCCAGCCGTTCAGCTGCGGTTGGGACCCCAAATGCCTGTGCAAAATCGCAACTGATTCCTTGAAACAGGCACTGGTTGCACAAAACTTACGCTAGGCAAGCGGATAATCGGATTTTTATGGCAACCTACATATGCCAAAGCTGTCGCCGCTTTATCCGTCGCAGGAATGTTTTGCGCTGCCAGGTGAACCGGTCGATCCTCGCTCCAATGCCATTGTGCATCGGTCTCAAAGCAATCTTAAAAGCGGCTTGAGGATTTATGACCAAGTCTCATCTAAACGGGGACGGACAGGGTTTTCAGCCAACACAACCCTTTTGACATACGCCATATTTCTTGTATAATATAAATAATATCGAATATCGTATTTTAGATTATCCTAGAGGTGAATCTTGATACCACTTTCAAACCAATCAACATCGCCCATCGCCTATGGTAGTGTTCAAGATGCCGTCGTAGATCGAATTCGTGAGCTAATTCTTAGCGGACAATTCAAGCCCGGAGCTTGGTTACGCCAAGATGAACTCGCCCAAACTCTGGGTGTCAGCACCATGCCTATCCGCGAAGCCCTCAGAAAATTGCAAGCGGAAGGACTGGTCGTTTTCCATCCGCGGCGGGGCGCGATGGTCGCCACAATTACCGTCGCGGATTATGAAGAAATCTATCGCATTCGAGAAGAGATGGAAATTTTAGCCGTTCGCTGGGCGGCAGAAAATTTCGATCACTTTCCCCTCGCTCACTTGAAACAGCTCCTCGCTGAAATTGAAGACGCCGCCGTGAACCAAGATATTCCACGAAGAATGCAAACTGTCCGCGAATTTTTCTTTCTGATCTTTGCGGCTAGTCAAAAAAGCCAGCTTATCCGAATCTTGTCCGGTTTGTGGGACCTCTCTCAGCAGTACCGCCGCTATTTTTCCACCTTCCCGGAAATAGTGCCGCAACGACTCGCCAACTATCGCCAGGTCTATCATGCTTGCGAGATGCACGATGTGGATGCGCTCGTGCAAGCCATCCGCGACATCTATGCGTTTGGCAAAACGAATCTGATTCCGCGCTTGCGTGAACAAGAGACTCACGAGCAGACCAAGTGAGTTTGCGATGACATTCCGAAGGGAGGAATGTAAATGGTGGCATTTATTGTCCGCCGGTTAATCCAGTCTGTTTTCGTTCTGCTCCTGGTCAGTCTGATTGCCTTTTCGCTTTTGCAAATTATCCCCGGCGATCCGGCGGTCATCATGCTGGGCAGCGAAGCCTCCCCAGGTCAAATCGAAGCGCTGCGGCATGAATTGTGGTTGGATCAACCCCTGCCCCTTCAATATTTCCATTGGCTTACCAACTTCCTGCAAGGTAACTGGGGTCAATCGGTATTGTATCACGAAAGCGTGGCGAGTCTCATCCTCACGCGTATCCCGGTAACTTTTTACCTCGGTCTGGTGGCCTTGCTCCTCAGCACGCTTGTGAGTATCCCGTTCGGCGTAATTAGCGCTGTTCGACGCGGCAATTGGCTCGATTCAGTGATTTCCGTTGGGGCCAATCTCGGAATGGCCATTCCAATATTTTGGCTTGGCATCCTGGGAATCTATCTCTTTGCGCTTAAACTCGGATGGTTGCCCGTGCAAGGATACACTTCCCCCTTTGAAAACTTTGGCCAAAGTATCCGTCAGTTGATCATGCCAGCGATTTGCCTGGCGGTTGTCCCCCTTGCGTCGCTCACGCGGCAGACTCGTTCAAGTATGCTCGAAGTCATCCGCCAAGATTATATCCGCACCGCGCGTTCCAAAGGATTGAAAGAGTCCGCCGTAATCACGAGCCATGCGCTCAAAAATGCAATCATCCCCGTGATTACGCTTCTGGGTTTGCAACTGCGCAATCTCGTGGGCGGCTCAGTGTTGGTCGAGCAAGTCTTTAACATCCCTGGGATGGGGCGACTCATGGTAGCAAGCGTATTCAACAAAGACTTTGTGACGGTACAAGGCACGATCATGGTAGTCGCCGTTGTTGTCGCGCTCGCGAACCTCCTCGTCGATATCTCCTACGGCTATTTTGACCCGCGCATCCGGTACGACAACTAAGGAGCACGATCCATGACGACGATGTCGGCCGCGCTAGATGATTCGTTGGAAATGCCTCCCCGCTCAAGTACCCTGCGGCGATTCCTAGGTGTCTTTTTCAGTCGCAAGGTGGTTGTTTTTGGCGCAGGGATCATGTTTCTGCTCATTGTCGTAGCCAGCCTTGCAGAATTTATTTCTCCTTATGATCCATACGCGCAGAATCTGCGCGAGTCCTTACAACAACCCTCCGCGGCGCATTGGCTCGGCACCGATCCACTCGGTCGTGACATCCTCAGTCGCATCATTTATGGCACACGCACCTCGCTCGCCGTAGGTCTCGTCTCGGTTGGAATTGCAGCATTGATCGGAATGTCCTTGGGGTTGTTAGCCGGTTATTTCGGCGGACTCTTGGATACCCTGATCATGCGATTTGTAGATGCGCTGTTAGCTATCCCCGGATTAATGCTCGCACTCGCGTTGGGCGTTGCATTGGGTGGAGGTCTCACGAACGTAATGATCTCACTGGGGATTTCGCTAATCCCGACCTATGCGCGCTTGATGCGTGGGCAGGTGTTAACGGTCAAGCAAGCTGACTATATCACAGCGAGCGACGCGATCGGGGCGAGCGATCTCCGCATCATGCTGGTGCATGTTTTTCCCAACTGTCTCTCCCCGCTTATCGTTCTCATCACAATGAACCTGGGTCTGGCCATTCTATCCGAAGCAGCCCTCTCATTCCTCGGATTGGGCATCAAGCCGCCAGGCGCGGCGTGGGGCGCGATGGTCAATGATGGGTATCGGTATTTATCGACCAACCCGCTTCTATCGTTTGCACCTGGGTTTTGCGTGATGCTCGTCGTCCTCGCTTTCAATTTTGTCGGCGATGGCTTGCGCGACGCGCTTGACCCCAGATTGCGGGGAACGCTCTAATGACGCATCTCCTGCAAGTCTGCGATCTCACAACCCAATTCAAAATCGAAGGCAAGCTCATCCGAGCGGTGGACGGCGTGTCCTACCACATCGACGCCGGCGAGATTGTCAGCATCGTTGGTGAAAGTGGATGCGGAAAATCTGCGAGCCAATTGTCGGTACTACAGTTGATTCCAACGCCGCCCGGCAAAATCGTCAGCGGTCAAGTTCTGTTTGAAGGCGTTGATCTCCTGAAATTCAAAGCCGATAGTGAACCGATGCGCGCGGTGCGCGGGGGCAAGATCGGCATGATCTTTCAAGAACCGATGACCTCATTGAATCCGGTCTTGACCATCGGTCAACAAATTGCCGAGACGTTGATGTTGCATCTCAAAATGGATCGGGGCACTGCCCACACTCGCGCGATTGAGTTGCTGGGCAGGGTTGGAATTCCGGACGCGAGCCAACGCGTTGAACACTATCCACATCAATTCAGCGGTGGAATGCGCCAGCGGGCGATGATCGCGATGGCGATGGCTTGTCAACCGAAACTTTTGATTGCAGATGAAGCAACCACCGCACTCGACGTTACCATGCAAGCACAACTTTTGGAACTCTTGCGCGATACGGTTCGACAGTTCAATACCGCGCTGCTGATTGTGACCCACAATTTGGGCGTGGTCGCGCGGTACGCGCAAAGAATCTACGTGATGTACGCTGGGCGGGTGGTTGAGTCGGGAACAGCCAAAGATATTTTCGGTAACCCGCGGCATCCATACACCATCGGTTTGCTCAGGTCAGTACCGCGTTTGGATGAACCCAAAGGCGCTAACCTGATCCCGATTCCTGGCTTGCCGCCGAGCTTGATTAATCGCCCGCCCACGTGCGCATTTCTGGCGCGTTGCGCGCACCGGACTGAACAATGCACCCGCGAGCCATGGCCCCTCTTAACCAAGGTAGACGACGGACATTTTGTTTCGTGCTTTGTCGATATTCGCGCGCAACCAACTTTAACGGTAACCGTTCGTGAAAACATGACGACCCAGGCCGCTGCGCCTAAATCGGAAAACGATGCGCTCGTTCAGGTCAACCACTTGAAGATGTATTTTCCGATCATGAAAGGTATTCTGCGGCGTCAAGTGGCGGATGTAAAAGCGGTAGACGATGTAAGTTTTCATGTTCAGCCTGGCGAGACGCTGAGTTTGGTCGGTGAAAGCGGTTGCGGTAAGACGACGACGGGGCGTTGTGTTTTGCGCCTGTATCGACCAACGGACGGACAAATCATTTTTGCGGGGCGCGATATTTCGCAGTTGTCCAAAAACCAAGTGCGACCCTTGCGGCGCAAAATGGCGCTCATCTTTCAAGACCCGTATGGCTCGCTTGATCCACGTCAGACGGCGGGCAACATCGTCGGCGAACCGCTGGTGGTTCACCACTTGGTCAATGGCAAAGGCGAATACCAGGATCGCGTCGCTCAACTTTTCAAAATGGTGGGACTCAATCCGTGGTTGTCAGACCGAGTGCCGCACGAGTTTAGCGGCGGACAGCGCCAGCGCATCGGGATTGCGCGTGCGCTGGCCAGCGATCCCAGTTTCATCGTTTGCGACGAACCTATCTCCGCGCTCGACGTTTCAATCCAAGCGCAAATCGTCAACCTGCTGAAAGAGTTGCAAGCGCAGCTAGGTCTAACCTATTTATTCATCGGGCATGATCTTTCTGTGGTGCGGCATATCAGCGATCGCGTGGCGGTGATGTACCTGGGACACATCGTCGAGGAAGCGGATTGTTCTGCGTTATACGAAAATCCTTTGCATCCCTATACCAAGGCGTTATTGGCGGCGGTGCCCATTCCCGATCCCTTTGTCGAAGAAAGACGTGCGGCGACGATGTTGCTGCAAGGCGAAGTGCCTAGTCCGATCAATCCGCCTGCGGGCTGTCCTTTTCATCCCCGCTGTCCCCTCGCCATTCGCGAGTGTTCGCAAGCGCTGCCGCCCTTGCGCGAGATTAATTCCGGACACCGGGTCGCTTGTATTCGAGCTTGAGTTACTAAGGAAATTGCATTATGGGATTCGATGTATTCAAAGAACATTATCGTGACCGCGAACGGGCTGCCAAAGCATGGCAAGCCAGTGGCAGACAAGTCGTCGGATATCTCGGCACAGATGTGCCGGAAGAAATGCTCATCGCCGCCGGTTTTCTTCCGCTTCGTATCACAGGCGATCCAACCAGCCCAACCCCATTCGCCGACAAGTACGTTCCGCGTAATTTCAACCCGCTCGCGCGCTCAATCTTTGATCGACTGCTCAATGGGACCTATGCGTTTCTCGATCATCTTGTCATTGCGAATTCGGCGGAGGCATTCGTCCGGGTCTTTGTTTATCTGCGCGAGATCAAACGCATCGAACCACTACTCAAGTTGCCCGATATTTATTTCTTTGAGTTTTTGCATACCCAGTTTCACAAGAACGCACAGTATAACCGTGACCGAATCCGCGAACTGAAAACGCAATTGGAACAGTGGGCGGGTACATCGATTAGCGAAGAGACGTTACACGACGCGCTTGGGGCGTGCAATGCAAACCGAAAGTTACTTGACCAAGTTGCACAACTGCGAAGCGAATCGCGCATCTCCGGCGTTGATGCGCTCGCGCTCATTGGTTCTTCGATGTTCATTCCAAAAACAGAGCACAATAACTTGCTTCGCGATTTGTTGAATCAGGCCGGTCAACTTTCTCCGCGCACGGGCGCACGAATATTTGTGGAAGGAAGCCAATTGGATCACACCTGGCTTTATGAAATCATCGAATCGTGTAACGCGACCGTAGTCGCGGAAGATAGCGATTGGGGCAATCGCGCGTTCGACACATTGGTCGATGAAACGATTGCGCCGCTCGATGCGCTTGCGGATCGGCATTTCTTTAAAGCGCCCAGTCCATCCAAATCGACGGTGCAAGAGCGCGTTGACTATTGTGTGCGGCAAGCGGTCGCCGCCAAAGCCGAAGGCGTAATCTTTTTTCTTCTGGCCGGCGAAGACCCGCCCGCGTGGGATTATCCTGAACAACGCAAGGCACTTGAAGCACGTGGGATTCGCATCTTGTGTCTCGACAAGCAACCGTATGCGCCAAGCGACACGGCCGAATTGAAAACGCGCATCGAATCATTCGTTCAATCGCTGGGAGCTGGGCGATGACGGAACGTTTGCCTGGCTTGCTCGACGGTTATCGCGCGCTTGATTTGACGAATGAAATAGGATTCACGTGCGGTAAAATTCTTGCGGCGATGGGCGTCGATACGATCAAGATCGAAAAGCCGGGTGGTGATGCTGCGCGTAACATTCCCCCTTTTGCTGGCGGCGTTCCTAATCCCGAAAAAAGTTTGTATTGGTGGGCTGGGAATACGGACAAGCAAAGCATCACGCTCGACATCGAGACCAGTGACGGACAAGCGTTGTTCCGCCGTCTTGCCGCGAAAGCCGATTTTGTGATCGAGTCGTTCATGCCAGGTTATTTGGATTCACTGGGATTGGGTTACGCCGCCTTACGCGATTTGAATCCGCGCAGCATCATGACATCCATCACGCCGTTTGGACAACGCGGCGATTATAGCCAGTTCAAAGGCAGCGAGTTGATCGCTTCGGCGATGAGCAGTGTGATGGCAGGCAATGGCGATTCGGATCGCGCACCGCTCCGCGAAGGACCCGATTCGATTTATTATCTTGCGAATACCGCCGCCGCTGCTGGTACCGCGATCGCCCATTATCGCCGCGAGTTAACCGGCACGGGACAGCACGTGGACATTTCGCTCCAACATGTGTCCGCCATGCGCGGTTCGGTGGATTTGTTCGTGTGGGAATTTGACAAGCGGTTGATTAAACGGATTGGACCCTTTCGTCGCAATGGTCCGCGCGCGACCCGATGGATTTGGCCCTGCAAGGACGGACATGTTTTTTGGACGTTGATGACAGGAACGGTCGGCGCGCCAGCCAATCGCGCGCTATCCCAGTGGATGGACGAGCTTGGCGCGAATAATCCTTTGCGCGCGATTGAAAACTGGGAAAAATTGAACCTCGCCGAAATCACTCAGGAACGCTTAGACGTGATGCAAGTGGCGATTGGCGCATTTTTCTTGTCGCTCACCAAAAGAGAAATCGCCGAAGAAGGTTTGCGACGCGGCATCAACGCGAGTGTCGTGAATAATTCGGCCGATCTATTAGACAACCCACAACTCACGGCGCGCGAGTATTGGACGGAACTGCCATCTCCGGAATCTGCTATCGCACCAAAATATCCCAAACACTTTATTCTTTCGACCGAAACCGAAAATTTTGTTCGACAGCGTGCGCCGATGATCGGTGAGCACAATGATGAAATCTATCGTGGCGAGCTTGGACTGACCACTGACAAAATCGCAGAATTGAAGGCGGCGCATGTCATCTAATTCTTCGATTGTCGACCGCTCGTCCCATTCCCAGGCGCTTGACGGGGTCAAGGTTCTCGATTTTGGGTGGGCGCTCGTCGGTAGTCTCACCAGTAAATATCTAGCCGACTATGGCGCAGAGGTTGTCAAAATCGAATCGAGTACGCGCATCGATTTGTCGCGACTCGTTCGGAACGTTTCGACGGCGCAAGCCAACAACTTGGACGACAAGCCGTGGTTCGTTCATCTAAACACGTCCAAGTTTGGATTCACATTCAACCTCAAACATCCGCGCGCGCGTGAGGTCATGGATCGACTCATTCGTTGGGCAGATGTGATCAACGAAAACTTTACACCTGGCACATTGGCGAAACTGGGATACGGTTACGATTACGCCTGCAAACTTAGTCCTGGGATTATCATGGTGTCGGGAAGCGCCTATGGACAAACCGGTCCCTTGGCTCACGAATGGGGCATTGATGGCACGGGCGCGGCGTGGTCGGGGTATCTTGATCTAACCGGGTGGGCAGACCGTGATCCGGTGGGACCGCAAATGCCGTACGGTGATGCCGTCGTGCCGTATTTGAACATTCTCGCAGTCGTCGCCGCGCTCGACTATCGCCGTCGCACGGGCAAGGGACAACACATCGATACGGCGATGACCGACGTAGCGACGCATCAAATCACGCCGTTTCTTTTGGATTGGCAAGTGAATGGACATTTGCAAACACGCGCCGGTAATCGAATTGCGCACGCGTCGCCGCACGGCGTGTTTCCTTGCCAGGGCGAAGATCAATGGTGCGCGATTGCCGTATTCAACCACGAGGAATGGAACGCCTTTTGTCGCGTCATCGGCAATCCGGACTGGACAAGCGAAGCGCGTTTTTCGACGCTTGCATTGCGCAAGGAAAATGAGGATGTGTTGGAAGGTCTCGTTGCAGAATGGACACGACAACAAACCGCCGAGACGGTGATGAATTTGATGCAACGCGCTGGCGTGCCTGCCGGTGTCGTGCAGACCGCCCAGGATTTGATCGAGCGGGACCCCCAAATGCGCGCCAGAGAATTTTTGACACCCCTGGAACACCCAGTTCTGAGAACGATGGGACATCCTACGCCGCCGTTCAAACTCATGGAGACGCCAGCGCAAGTCCGCACCGCGCCGCGCTTGGGCGAGCATGTGGAGTATGTCTGCAAACACATGCTGGGAATGTCGGATGCCGAGTATGCTGAACTCGCGCAAGCAGACGTGTTCAAATAATCGAAGGAGTTGCCCTAGTGAGTCAAAAAGCAAGCCAACCACCTGCGACCAGTGATTGGCGCGGCAAGAGCGGTACCAAACAATTGCAATCCGCCGTCAATGCGAGCGCCTATCAAAAAGAATGGTTCCAACAACTCAAGCAACGGGTTGCGGCGGGTGAACCATGCGCTCTCGTTGGGGCTGACGCACCGCAAGAACTGCTGCGTGCGATGGATATTCCGTTTATCGTGAATCAATGGTGGGCGTCGGTTGTGTCATCGCGCCAAAAAGCGCCGTACTATTTGGGATTGATGAACGAACGTGGGTATCGCAATGATTTGTGCGCGTACTGTTCCTTGGCATTTGCTTCGACCCTCGATCCTGATCCAGCGCGAGCACCTTGGGGCGGACTGCCGAAAATTTCTCTCGGCATGCCCGATCTAGGATGTGACAGTCAGATGAAAATTTTTGGATTGTGGAACAAGGAATATGGCGTTCCGATTTATCCCTTCGAGCGCACGATCCTGGTCGATCCCAAGCCGATGAATTGGTGGGACAAGAATCGTTACGACTGGGAGAAACTGTATCAGCCCTATCGGTTAGATTTGATGGTTGAAGAACTCAAAGGGTTAATTTCCTTTCTCGAAGTTACGACGGGGCGCACGTTGAGCGAAACCAAGCTCAAACGCATTCTGGATTTGGTCAATGCGCAGGAAGAGTACAGCAAAAAGACGCGCGACTTGATTGCCGAGACGATTCCCGCACCGATCACCATTGTCGATTCGATTCCCAGTGTAATGATTCCGCAATGGCATCGCGGCACACCGTGGGGCGTTGATGCCGCAAAGATGTTTTACGAAGAAGTTAAGGAAAAGGTCGAGCAGGGTGAGAGGGTGTGCGCGAACGAAAAAATTCGGGTGATGTGGATCGGCACCGGTTTGTGGTTTAACACAAGTTTCTATCAACATTTTCAGGAAAAATATGGCGCGGTTTTTGTGTGGTCGTTCTACCTCGCACTCGCGGCCGATGGTTATGCGCGCTACGGCGACGATCCGATTCGTACGCTTGCATCGCGTTACACCAATTTAACGGAAGGGCTGAATGTTCCACCCTGGAACGCAGCGTGGTACGTGAATGAAGCCAAGCGTAATCACATCAACGTGGCGATTCATCTGTCGCCATCCGGCAATTGCGCGGATCGTGGTTCGTACTTTGTGAAGAAAGCGTTGGAAGACGCAGGGATTCCGGTGTTTGAAATCGGATCGGACAATGTAGACTCGCGCAAATGGAATGATGAAGAAATGACCAAAAAGTTTTCCGAATTCTTGGAAACGCACGTACTTTAAAAGAGAATAGAAATTGGAGTTAATTCATGGCATCCGCATTAAACGGCGTGACCGTTCTAGACCTTACGCAATTTGAATCGGGCACGGTTTGCACGGAAACGCTCGCCTGGCTAGGTGCGAACGTGATTAAAATCGAGCGACCGGGAACAGGCGAGCAGGGACGTGGCTCGTCCGTCGATAATCCCGGCACCGATTCCTACCTGTTTATTCTAGTGAATGCCAACAAAAAATCAGTGACCTTGGACATCAAACAAGCGGAAGGCAAAACGCTTTTACGCCGTCTGATTGAAAAGGCAGACATTTTTGTGGAGAACTTTTCGCCGGGTACGCTTGAGCGATTGGGATTTGACTATCCCAGTGTGCGCGCGATCAATCGACGTATTATTTATGCTCAGATCAAAGGATTTGGCTCAGATAGCCCTTATTCCAATTTTCCGGCATTTGACCCAGTGGGGCAGGCGATGGGCGGCGTGGTTAGCATCACCGGTGAACCGGACAAACCACCTCTGCGGGCAGGACCCAACTTGGCAGACAGCGGGACGGGCTTTCACAGTGTCATCGGCATCCTGGCGGCGCTCTACCAGCGCGAGGTCACTGGCGAGGGGCAACAAGTCCAAGTCGCCATGCAAGACGCGATGATCAATTTCATTCGCCCGGCGTTTGGGCGACAGCTCGTGACGGGCAAAGCCACCGAACGCGTGGGGAATGACCAGCCGATGGCACCAGTTGCACCGAATGGGCTTTATGCCTGCAAGCCCGGTGGACCCAATGATTATGTGTTTATCTATACTTCGCGCTGGCCTGGGAGCAAGCAATGGGAACAACTCCTAGATGTGATTGGCTGTCCTGAAATGAAGTCCGATCCGCGTTTTGCTACACCGGAATCCCGCTATCAACATCGCGATGAGATGAACCCGTTCATCATTACATGGACGAGCCAGCGGACCAAGTTCGAAGCGATGGAGGAATTGGGCAAAGCCGGCGTACCGGCGGGCGCGGTCTTAACCACGGCTGAATTAGCACAAGATGCTTATTTGCGCGAGAGTGGGATGTTTGTGACGATGCAACACCCTGTACGAGGACCCATCGTCATGCCTGGGTTTCCGATCAAGCTCTCGAACTCACATGTGCCCATCGAACCTGCTCCTCTACTCGGACAGCATACCGATCAAGTTTATCGCGAATTATTGGGACTGTCGGATGAGCAACTAGAGCAACTTAGGCAATCCAAAGTAATCTAACTATCTAATCACCAATGAATCCAAAGCCCCGCATCTTCACGCGCGATTTTATTTTGGTCTGTTCGGCGGCATTCGCATACAGCGCGGCGCAATCGCTTGTGGTCACCGCGCTTCCACTCTTTCTCAAAGACCTCGGTCTGGCAGCGGGATTCATCGGTGGGTTTGTTGGCGCGGTTTCAATCTGCGCGTTAGTATCACGTTTACCGATTGGCGGCGCGGTGGATCGTTTCGGTTCGCGCATCTTGGCAGCTATCGGCGCTGGATTGTTGGGTTGTAGTTTTGTTTTGTATGCGTTCATTCCATTCGCGCCATTACGCTTAATCGCTTCAATGCCGCTGTTGCTTCCGCTCGCTGGCATCCTTCATGGAGCGGGCATTGGAACGTATGGCACGGCAACCAACTCGTTTGTCGCCTACACCGTACCGCAAGCGCGACGCGGTGAAGCGGTTGGCTATTTTGGAATCCTGATCAATGTGGCGCAAGCCATTGCCGCCGGGACGAGTCTTTTTATCGTTGCGCGGTGGGGCTTTACGATTCTGCTGGGCGTGGGCATGCTCATGGCGGTCCTCGCGGCGGTGTTCGCATTGATTCTGCACGATACACCCCGCACGACCGGTACTCAATCGTGGTCAAGTTATTTTCAAATCGAAAAAAGTTCGGTGGCACCCTCGTTGGTCAATGTGACCTTGACGCTCGCGCATGGTGTTGCATTGACATTCATTGCATTACTCGGACTCGAACGCGGCATTGAAAATCCCGGCGTCTTTTTCACGGCGATTGCATTGACCTCCATCGTCGCGCGAGTTTTCACCGGACGCACGGCGGATACATTTGGGCGACTCGCCGTGGTTATTCCCGGAATGTTCTTGATCATGGCGAGCATGATGTTGGTTGCGAACGTATCTTCGATGGAAACTCTGGCGCTTGCCGGAATAATTTATGGTGTCGGCATTGCGAGTGCAGTTCCTGCGCTTCAGGCGCTCATCATTGATCTGGCCGCCCCTGAACGACGCGGTGCGGCGATGGCAACCTACAGCGGATCGATCGACGTCGGAATCATCATTGGCTCGATTGCCGCCGGTCAGATCGCACCCCTCATTGGTTATGGCGGCGTGTTCCTGGCCGCGAGTGTATCACCGCTCGTCGGATTAGGCATTCTTCTTTTTTACGCCCGCGTGAACCGAGTATCGCTGAAAGGAACGGTAGAATGACATTGCGAATCCGGGTGGACGATGATGTGCCGATTGAAATGCGCGACGGCATCAAATTGCGCGCCGATATTTATCGACACGACGATGACGCAAAACATCCCGCGATTTTGTTTCGCTCATATAACCGCGCGTATGGTCGTGTGCTTCCGCTGCGCCAGGATTTGATTGAGGCGGGCTATGCTTTTATCAATTCCGATTTGCGCGGACGCGGCGGTTCCGAAGGTGAGTGGAAACCCGAAAATAATTTTGTCGTCGAAGGGCTGGACGGCTACGACACGATTGAATGGATTGCGCGCCAGACCTGGTGCGATGGGAATGTTGGCATGGTCGGCATTTCGCACGCGGCGTCGTTTCAGTACATGGCGGCGCTTGAGCAACCGCCGCACCTCAAAGCGATTGCGCCATGGACCGGCGATTTCAACGAGATGTTTGTCCCACCTTACACCGGTGGTGCGATCTCATTCATCACAACACTGATTTGGTTGCCACGAGAATCGGCAGACTATGTGAATCGTCAAGCCAAACGCGGCCACGATGTCGCCGAGATGCGCCGTGTGCTTGATTGGGCGCGCATGCATCCCAGTGAGGTCGCCAATTTTTTGCCGTTCAAAGACGTACCGCTCGCCAAAATTGGACGCATCGGCGAATTGCTAAACTGGCGTCTGCATCCCATCACTCAACCCGAATTGGAAAAACACAAACAGTACGAACGCATCACCATTCCGTGTTTCCACGAGTGTGGTTGGTACGATGGCGCGGGCTGGACGGAGTTCGAGAATTTCAATAATCTGTGCCAGCGTGCTGGGTCGCAATACGCGCGCGAAGGGCAATATATTGTCGCGGGGCCCTGGCCACATGCCTCGCAATTTCAATCGACATTGGGCGACATCAATTTTGGGTTTTCAGCCGACACACTTGGCTCTGGGGTCCATCAACTCTTGGTTGCATTTTTCGACAAACATTTGCGCGGCAAGGATATTGTCATTCCCAGTGTGCGCTATTTTGTGATGGGCGCGAATCAGTGGCGCAATGCGGATGCTTGGCCTCTGCCGCAAACTGATTGGCAACGATTTTATTTGCATAGTCAGGGTAACGCAAACGCCTCCGCAGGTGATGGAATACTCAGTCGTGATGAACCTGGAGTAGAAGCGCCTGATGAGTTTGTTTACAATCCGCTTGACCCGGTTCCAACGACCGGCGGACCACTCATCGGATTTGTTGAGGGACCGGGCATCATCGCCGGACCCGTTGAACAGTCGCATGTTGAGAGACGCGCGGATGTGTTGTGCTACACCACGCCCGAACTGCAAGACGATTTGGAAATTACCGGACCCTTGCGCTTGCATTTGTTCGCAGCCACCTCTGCCTGTGATACGGATTTTGCCGCCAAGTTGGTGCAAGTTTATCTCGATGGTCGCGCATACAATCTCGCCGAAGGACTAATTCGTGCGAGCGGACGAAATTTTGGCGACACACGCGCGTTGGTAAATCCCGGTGAGGTGTACGAGTACGTCATCACTTTGGGCAACACAAGTCAATTATTCCGCAAAGGGCATCGCCTGCGCGTTCAAATTTCGAGCAGTAACTTTCCCCAGTTCGATCGCAATATGAACACCGGCAATCCCATCGGCGAAGATGCGCTGGGTGTTTCGGCATTGCAGACGATTTATCATCAACCTGGGTTCGCATCGTACATCGATTTGCCGGTGATACCCCAATCGAAGGGATGATCCTGGTCAGCATAATCCAAAAAGGAGGGATGGAGCATAAGGCAAATTTCTAATCGATAAGGATTGGCAGGTAAGAAGAAATGATTCAGTTTTTGCACACGAAGGAGGAGAGATGAGTATCAAGCACATGACACGCCGTGAATTTCTGCGTGTTACCACACTATCCGGTTTGGGCTTGGTTGTCGCCGCGTGCGCACCTCAAGTCGCACCAACGAGCGCACCAGCCAGTTCTGCCTCGGCGAGTTCGAGCGCGCCGTCCGCCGCCGCAACCGCCGTACCCAAGCCAACCCAGGGTCCCAAGTCGGGCGGCGTTTTGAAAATCGCCACGACGACCGACGCAACGGGTCTTGGCAATCCACCGTCCATGCTCACAACCCAGGATTTTGTTACATCGAAAACCTGTGTTGAGAGTTTGGGACGCTTTGACCCATCCGGCGTAATGGTTCCGTGGCTGGCAGACAATTGGAAAATGGATGCAACCGCTAAGACGATTACGGTCACCTTGAAAAAAGGCATCAAATTCCACGATGGCACCGATTTCAACGCGGCAGCGTGCAAATGGAACATTGACCATTTCGTTGGCGCTAAACGCGCTGAATTGCCGGGCGTCAAATCGGTTGAAGCGGTCGATGATTCGACCGTGCGCATTACGCTTGCGAACTGGGATAATACCGCTTTGATCGGCATGGCCTATTTCGCTGGACCGCAAATATCGCCGACGGCTTGGCAAAAAGCGGGCAGCACCGACAAGGAACGCGATGACTGGGCGGTGAATAACCCAACCGGCACTGGACCGTTCATGTTTGTCAGCCGACAAAAAGATGTCAAGCAAGTGTACAAAAGATTTGACGGCTATTGGAAAGGCAAACCGTATCTCGATGGCATCGAGTGGAACTTTATCGTAGACCCCGTGACGGCAACCGCGTCATTCAAAGCCAAAGAAGTCGATGTGATCTGGAGCCTCACGCCGCTCGTTGCCCGCGACCTCAAGGCTTCCGGCGTGAATATTACGGAACTTAAAACGGGCATGGGCTTGGTAATGATGGGCATTATGCCAAATAGCGCGTTGCCCGATTCACCATTCACCAAACTGCAAGCGCGCCAAGCTATCAGTTATGCGCTCGACACCAAAGCGATTCTCGATACGCAGTTTTTTGGTTTCGCCACGGCGACCCAACAATGGGGCGTGCCGGGTGGCTATTGGGCGAATCCAAAATTTACAGGGTACCCGTTCAATCCAGACAAGGCGAAACAACTTGTCACCGAAGCCGGATTCCCCAATGGCATCAAAACAAAATTTCTGGTAAACAACACCCCCGAAAATGTCGCCGTCGCTACCGCGATCCAGGGGATGCTGGCCAAAGCCAATATCAATGCCGAACTCGACGTGGCGGACAACGCGCGGTACCGCCAACTCACCTCGCAAACGAACTTTGAGGGATTGTGCTTGGCATCTTATCGCGCCGATTCAGACCTGGCATTAGTAATGCCTAGAAATCTCAGCGCGAATGGCACCATCATGCAAAAGAGCATCATGCATCCAGAAAAAATCGAAAAGATGCTCACCGAAGCCAAACAAGCGCCCGATCAAGATTCCAAGCGCGCCAAGATTTGGGAATTACAGCAAGTAGTGTTTGAAGAGTTCAGCATCTTTTCGCCGATGCTGGTACTCTCAGGGCTTGCGGCCAAACAACCGTACGTCAAGGGCGATGGAATGATGGAAGTCGAACTTACTCAATGGACGCCCGAAATCGCATGGCTGGATAAATAACTTACACTGTCAATTGTCATTCTGAGAACTCATGCCCTTGCGGGCATGTTTAAGAACCGAAACTTGTCATTCTGAGCGAAGCGAACGCGGAGCGTCTCTCTGTGCAGAGAATGCGACCCTTCGCTCCGCTCAGGGTGACATTGCATGGAGGCACCAAGTTGCCCAGTTCGATTCGCGTCGATTGCAATGTGCCGATGAAAACACGCGATGGTACGATTCTGCGCGCGGACATTTATCGTCCTGATGATAACTCAAAACATCCCGCGATTTTATTTCGTACGCCGTACGACAAATCGTTGAGCGCGCAGAGCGATTATCTGAATATCATGCAAGCCGCGCAAGCTGGGTATGCGATTGTCGTGCAAGATGTGCGTGGCAGATTCGCATCGGAAGGTGAATGGCGACGCGATAGCATGTTTACGGTCGAGGGACCGGATGGTTACGATACGGTGGAATGGATCGCGAGCGAACCTTGGTGTGATGGCAATGTTGGATCCGCGGGTGGCTCGTATCTCGCCGGTTTGCAATGGGCAACCGCGATGGAATCTCCGCCGCATCTCAAAGCGATGGCGCCCTGGTTTGGCATCTGGGGCGCAGGGATGGAGCCACGCCCGACCGGCGGCGCAATTTTGTTGACAGTCGCGCTCGCCGCCACGCCAATGATGGCGGTCGATGTTGCAAATCGACTTGAGCGTGACGGCAACGACGTGACCGAACTACGTCACGCGATCAATTGGGCGATGGATAACCCGGAAGAATCGGCAGATTTTTTGCCGCTCAAGGAATTTCCGCTGGCGCAATTTGATCGAATTCGCGAAACGTGGAATATGCGATTGTATCCGCCGCCTGCGAGCGAACAAAGCAAGCGGCAACGTTTTGAAAATGTAATGACGCCGTGTTTCTATGCGTGCGGCTGGTACGACATTATCGAGTGGGCAACGTTTGAGAGTTACAAAATGATGCGCGAACGCGGTGGCTCTGCGCGTGCGCGGCAGGGACAACATATTTTGGTCGGACCGTGGATGCATGGCAAGGTTCATGATTTTCTAGGCGCGCTCAACTTTGGACAGTTTGCCGGAATTCGCCAAGCTCAAGTGAGCGAGCAGAATATTGCTTTCTTTGACAAATATCTTCGAGGGATGGATATTGAAATTCCGGCGGTACGTTATTTCGTGATGGGTCGAAATCGGTGGCAAACAGCAGATGATTGGCCCCTGCCGCAAACCCAATGGCAACAATTTTTCTTTCATAGCCGAGGTAACGCCAACACAGCCACAGGTGACGGCGAATTGAGTCGCGACGAACCCAGTCTGGAGAATCCAGATATTTTTGTTTATGATCCTCATCGCCCAGTTCCATCAATTGGTGGACGCGTTTTTGGTACGGGGGTCGTGCCAGGACCGCTAGAACAATCGCGGGTTGAACAACGAGGCGATGTGCTATGTTACTCCAGCGCAGAACTCGTTGAAGAGGTCGAAGTTACAGGACCCCTGCAAGTGCATTTGTTTGCCACGACTTCGGCTCGCGATACCGATTTCACCGCGAAACTCGTCGACGTTTATCCTGATGCAAGTGCATTTAATATTGTCGAAGGTATTACGCGCGCGAGTGGTCGGAAGATGAATGGCGTTCGCGAACTCGTGACCCCCGGCGAGGTGAACGAGTATGTGATTCAAATGGGCGATACGAGTCAAGTGTTTCGTAAAGGCCATCGGATTCGAATTGAAATCTCAAGCAGTAATTTTCCAATGTTTGACCGTAACCTGAATACGGGCAATCCGATCGGTGAGGACGCGCGCGGTGTTTCCGTAACCCAGACGATTTATCATCAAGCGGGGTATGCCTCATATATCGATTTACCAATCATTCCTAGTTCGAGGGAGAAATAAGTGTCTAAAACATTGAGTTTGCTTGCGGTGGGCGATATTATCATCGGCGCGAATGCCGAACCGTTCTTTGAATTCGTGAATCCCGTTTTGCATCAAGCCGACGTGGTAGTGGGACAGCTTGAAGTTCCGTTCACGACCCAGGATCGTCATACGGTGGAGTGGGGACGCATTCCGGCGAATCTTGCTCCATTGGTCTCGTCGGGTTTCGACGCCGTAACACTCGCCAGTAATCACTTGATGGATGCCGGCGAGGAAGGCGTCGAAGACACAACGGCTTGGTTACGCGAGCATAATATTCCGTACACCGGTGGTGGCAAGGATATTGCCGAAGCGCGGCGTCCAGTGATAATCGAACGCGAGGGTACGCGCTTTGGATTTCTCAATTATAGTTGTGTCGGACCCAAAGAAACGTGGGCGACGACAGAAAAGCCAGGGTGTGCGTACGTGCATGTCATTACGCACTACGAATTGGACCACGCGACGCCCGGCGGACCACCCAACATTTACACGTGGGCGGAATCAAAAACGCTCAACGCCATGCTCGACGATATTCGCAAGTTGCGCGCTCAATGCGACGTGTTGACTGTCGCGTTCCACAAGGGGATTGCGCACACACCGGCCAAACTTGCCGAGTACGAACATCAAGTTTCCTTCGCCGCGATTGATGCGGGCGCGGATGTGGTCGTCGGGCATCACGCGCATATCCTCAAGGGAATCGAAGTTTACAAAGGCAAAGTCATATTTCACGGATTGTGCAATTTCGTTTCATGGTTGCCGCTCCTTGCGCCCAAGTCGAACGATGATGCGCTCTCTTGGGCGAAACGCCGCCGCGAGTTATTCGGCTTTGAGCCAGACCCAGAATATCCCACGTACCCTTTCCATCCGGACGCCAAGTACACGATGATCGCGCAAATTCTCGTGCAAGACCAGAAAGTCTCCCAGGTGGGTTACATTCCTTGCATCGTCAATAAGCAAGGTCAACCGATAGTGCTCAAACACGATGCTGAAGGGCAAGCGGTTTTCGATTACGTCGAAAAAATCACGCGGATGGAAAACATGAACGCGCAATTTGAATGGCGCGGCGATCAGGTAGTAGTTCGGATTTAAAAAGTGGAATGAAAATTAATTTGACGTAGGGCAAATGACACACTTGCTCCACATTTTCGATGGGAGAAAAAACACAATGGACATTAAGACAGTTGGAGTGGTTGGTTGTGGATTGATGGGAGCCGGCATCGCGCAGACTTGCGCCGAGGGTGGATTCATAACGATTGTGCGCGAGCCGACCCAGGAATTGCTAGACAAGGGTCTTGGTCGCATTCACGATTTTTTGGCGAAAGGTGTAGACAAGGGCAAGGTCTCGCCGGCGCGCCGGGATGAGGTGTGGTCGCGGATTAAAGGCACGACGAATTTGTCCGACTTAGCGGATTGCGATCTGGTGATCGAAGCTATCGTTGAGTTGCGCGACGCGAAACGCGCCTTGTTCGCCGAATTGGATAAGGTGTGCATGCCCGGCGCGATTCTGGCGTCGAATACTTCATCGTTTCGCCTTGCCGATCTCGGATCGGCCACGCAACGCCCAGACCGCTTTGTGGGTCTGCATTATTTCTTTCCGTCGGTGATCAACAAACTCTTGGAAGTTGTTCGTACGAAAGAGACGGCATCGGATATAGTGGCAAGCTTGCTAAACTTTTCTCGCGTGACTGGCAAATTGCCCATCTCGGTCATGGATGCACCAGGGTTTGCCGTCAATCGATATTTTGTCCCCTTGTTGAATGAAGCCGTCCGATTGTTGGAAGAAAACGTCGCGAACATTTCTACGATTGATGCCGCGGCATGTGAAGCGTTCGAAATGGGAATGGGACCTTTTGCGTTGATGAACGCCACGGGTATTCCAATTGCGTATCACAGCGCAGTCTCGCTCGCCGAATCGCTGGGTGAGTTCTACGCACCGGCAACACAACTTGGCGAAATGTTCAAAGCTGGGAAATCATGGGATTTGGCAGGTGAAGTGGATGCATCACGCAAGGAAACCATTGCGGATCGATTGCGCGGCGTGGTGTTTGGGATTGTTGCTCAGTTGGTTGATGAAGGCGTCGCGACGGTCGAGGATGTGGATCGCGGTGCGACGATTGGTTTGCGCTGGGCGAAGGGGCCGTTTGCCATGATGAACGACCTGGGATTGAAACGCTCGTTGGCATTGGTCGAGAAAATCGAAACACGACATGCGGGGTTCGTTCCGCAATTGCTTCAAACTCAAACGAAGCGTGGCAAGCCGTGGACTCTGCGCGATGTGCGACTCTCCATCGACGGCGCGATTGCTTATATCACGATGAGCCGTCCCGAAGCACTCAACGCACTCAATGGCAAAGTGTTGCACGAATTAAAGGACGTGCTTGCCCAGGTGCGTGCGAATCGAGCTGTCCGCGCCGTCATCCTTTCCGGCGAAGGAACTGCCTTCATCGCCGGAGCGGACATTAAAGAGATGCAAGCGTTGGCGGCGAAGCCCGCAGCGATTCGCGCGTTCACCGATTTTGGCCAAGGTGTTCTGCGCGACATTGAAACCCTCCCGCAACCGGTCATCGCCGCCATCAATGGTTTTGCGCTCGGCGGTGGATTGGAACTTGCCTTGGCGTGTGATATTCGAATTGCTGCCACTGAAGCTCGAATGGGCTTTCCCGAAGTTGGACTGGGTATCCTACCTGGTTTTGGTGGAACGCAACGCTCGGCGCGTTTAGCGGGGCGCGGCCTTGCATCGGAACTTGTGTTTACGGGTGACTTGATCGATGCGGAACAAGCCGCGCGGATCGGACTCGTCAATCGAGTGGTTGCACCCGCGCAACTCATGCAGACCGCACGAAAAATGGCGGATCGAATTGCGTCGCGTGCGCCGCTGGCTGTCGCCAAAGCCAAGTGGGCGATTCTGGCTTCGCAAGAATTACCGCTGAGCAAAGGACTCGTGTTCGAAGTAGATCGGGTTTCGGAAGCGATGGCGACGCCGGATCGAGTCGAAGGGATGCAAGCGTTTATCGAAAAACGGAAACCGAATTTTACGGGACAAGCGCCGCGTTCAACCCGATCAGGCAAAACGAAAAAGAAACGCGGATAGGAAATTTGTGCGATAGGACGCGGTTCCCGTCAACCGAATTCGCGTCCTGTTTTATCCAGAAGTACGCTGTCAATGTCAATCGAAAGGAGTTGTTCATTCGTCGTTGGCGCACCAGCGGTCAAGTGAAAATCAATTGGACGCAGACTAACGCAGACTAACGCGGATTTTATAATTTTTATCCGCGTGGCTGTGGCGCATGGCTGTGCCGTGACTGTGCTGAACTTCACACAGCCATTCGGCACAGTCACGCCACAGTCAATCCGCGTTCATCCGCGTCCTATTTTCAATAGGAGAATGAATCATGACAACCACATCATTGGACAAGAATCTAGCACGGCTCGAATATGATAAGGGGGTGGCTTGGGTGACTCTCAATCGACCGGAAAAACGAAATGCACTCAATCCGGCGCTGAGTCTGCGTATGCTGGAAATTCTCGATGAAGTTGAAGCGGATGATCGTTGCGGGGTGATGGTTCTGACGGGGGAAGGAACGGCTTTCTCGGCAGGCATGGACATCAAAGAGTATTTTCGAGATATGAAAGACCAACCGCGGATCGTAACCATTAAAGTGCGTCGCCTCAATTACGAGTGGCAATGGCGTCGGCTGAGGTATTTTGAGAAACCAACTATTGCAATGGTGAACGGTTGGTGTTTCGGTGGTGCTTTCCTGCCTGTAGTCTCTTGCGATCTTGCTATCGCCGCTGAAGACGCACAATTCGGCTTGTCCGAAGTAAACTGGGGCATCCTCCCGGCCGGCAATGTAAGCCGAGCATTGGCGGAGACGATGCGAACTCGCGATGCGCTCTATTACAGCATGACGGGGCAGTTATTCGATGGTCGCAAGGCAGCCGAGATGGGACTCGTCAACGAAGCTGTGCCCAAAGAACGGCTGCGTGAACGGGTCCGTGAGCTAGCGGATATCCTTTTGGAGAAAAGTCCAGCCGTCCTAAAGGCAACCAAAGATGCTTTCAAGCGCGTCCAACAGCTCGACTGGGACCTGTCGGAGGACTATCTCGTTTCAAAGCAGGAGCAGCTTTTGTTTCTGGCGGGAGAGGAACGCGAGGAGGGTTTTAAGCAATTCCTTGACGACAAGACTTACAAGCCCGGTCTTGGGATGTACAAAAGACCTCACAAGAAATAAGCCACAGTCTGATTCCCTTACCAATTTAATTAAAGCCGCTTGATGACAGGCGCTAAACGAATTGGCGTTAGGCAGGCGTTGAAGACAGGCAGCCGCTGCATCGCCGTCGCCACGCAGCGCTTGAGCCAACGCAGACCGAGTTGGA
>JACRMI010000128.1 GCA_016215025.1 Chloroflexota bacterium | reverse complement strand
AATCGGAAAGAAGCCGATCTAGTGATTCGTGAGTTACTCGATCACTGGATCGGCGATCCGCTCACCCGAGGCTAAACTATGCGTGCATTCTCAGGTTACGCTGGATTCCATTCTATTCTCAAGTTACGTTGGAACTCACACGAATTCGATGGCGAGCCAGGTCCAAGACCCATCAGGGGTAAAATATTTGATCTGGCAAATCGGATCAGGTGTACCATCGGTTGCGCCTAGCGCGGGAAGTTGCTTTCGGATATCGTTTGTCATCAGTTTCATCGTTGCCTCCATAACTTGAAACCTGGGATAAGGTATAACCCTCATCCCAGGTATCGTAATTTTGTGTTGGTCGAGCACGTTCAATTACGGCAGGTGACGTGGAAATTTACCAACCACCATTTCGACCTGGCGTAACTTGGGATTCCAACGCGACAAGAAGGAGCGTCGAGCATCCACGTGGGGATGTTGGAGATCACGCCTGAATTGCGCAATGGTCTTCGCACTGAGAGGATGATTCAACGCGCCGATTTCAGAAACGTCGTTGCGTTGCTTGATCATGAATGCACCCATCCCGCGGTGCTTGGTCATGCGGTAGACCACGTCACCTGACTTGGTCTTGCGATGGTTGAGGGGGCGCGTTTCTTCACGATAGCCACAGCGCGGACAGAAAGTGGTTGCCGTCAATGTGCGCGTTTGGAATTCATAGAAGGCGCACCACTGGCATTGTGGACAATCGACCACATCGAGAACAGCCGTCATCGACGATCACCTTTCGGGTTACCGAGATCGTCTTCTTGTGAAATCTTCAACTGTCCACCTCCGTTTATCGAGTGATGAATATTTCGCTATCTGCGGCAAATGAGGCCCAGGCACTCAGTCTCCTGGGCAAGATTTTCCGAAGAGGATTGCACCTATACCGCGTATCCATCTTTAGTCACCCTTGCGATTACACGGCATTGTCTTTCGAAACATTCGCTGGTGGTTCGCCGATTTCCTTGAGCAATTCGGCAATTTCATTCGGCGCTCCCGCCAACCAAACCTTTTCCGCAACCTGGGATTGAAAGTGATGCAAGCGGTCAAGTTCGGCGTATACTGGTTTGAGTTCTTTCAGTCCGCGCAGGATGGTTTCGAGACCGTTTTGCACTTTGGATTGTTGGTTCAGCGCGTTGTCGTCACGCAGCCAGACGGTCGAACGCCAATCGGGTTCGCCAAAGAAGGTGATCAGTTCTGAGAGCATCGCACGATATTTGGTCAACTTGTCAGTTAACTGGTGCTGTTCCAAGAAAATCCGCAAGGCTTTCGGACGCTGTGCCTTAATCTTGGCTTCTTGCACCGCAATACATTGCTGAATCCGACCATTCAAGATCGCCTCGTACTTTTCACGAGCCACTGGTCCAAGATTATTGTTCTTTGCATTCGCCACAATCGTCGGCTTGCTGTTTTGTTTTGTCATCGCGTCTTCTCCTCTTTTTGATCTACTCGACCTTCTGAGAGTCGGGGTTATCTTTGGTTATTTCCACGAGCGCCGCGAGTTCTTCGGCGTGCTCGCGCAAAATTCGTACGGCTTGCATCGCACTCGCTACTCCGCCGGGTTTCCATCCTTTATCCATCAGGATTCGCGCGGCCGTATCCCGAAAGCGGATCACTTGTCCACTCTTGATGCGAACGCTATCACCGAAGACATCGCGCGCAATGCCTTGATACTTTTGCCGCAGGTGCCACTCTTCGGCAGAGGCGACCGACGTGCCAACGTAACTCACCTGTTGCTTACTCAACATTTCGTCGAGCGACACGTATAATCTTAAAGTCAAGATACGATGTCACTGACATCGCACAACGAACATGGAAAAACAAAGACGCGGTACTGTGGAAGTACCGCGTCCTGAGGGATGGGGTAGAAAGATTAGCCGAGAAGACAGAACACACCTACGGCTGATCGGGCATCCGAACTGTAATTCGTTTCCCAGCTTTCTCGACGTGTTCGTTGTCCCATGTGACCAGTGGAATCTGGAGTTGATCGGCAATCGCCACGTAGGTCGCATCCGCACCGCGCAGTCCAAGGTCAGCGGCGAGTTGACTTGCCGCTTGACCCAGTCGCCGATCCAATGCGACGAGACGCAACGTACGCATGCGTTGTAATTGCTGCACCGCTTGATGAGCCAGGTCTGGTGCACGGGTTCGCCTGGAAATGGCACCGGCGATTTCAGGTAGCAGTAGAACGGGAGCAACCAAGCGACCGCCGTCTGCGGTGTAAGATTTAAACCAGAGGCGACTAGCTTCATGATGCACATCTTGTGGAACGAGGCGGCTCACCCACACACTTGCATCAACGACGACTGTCAAGGGATTGGCTGCGCTCACAGGTCACGCCGTCCTTCGCGCACCGCATCGACAGCGCTCACGTGCGTCGGCCAGCGTGCCCCAATTTCAGTGGCGAGCCGATCCAGATCGGTCCACACCGCCCCGGTTTCTTTTGGCGCCGGGAGGGGTTCGCGGACCGGCATCAACTGAGCAATGACCTTGCCGCGATACGTAATTTGCACGGTGGCTCGTTTAACTCTCACTTGGCGTACGATTTCGGTGGCGTGTTGTCGGAGTTCACGCACTCCTACGGAACGCTTCACTTTCGCTTGCATTTCGATCTCCTTGTGCCTACATTTGTAGTAACATAATACTCGAAAGATCCTCGTCTGTCAATGTCCTTCTTTCACAGTCCGCATGGATTCGGTTGGGAGGTTGGCTTTGGTAATTTCCACCAGTGACGCAAGTTCTTCCGCGTGCTCGCGCAGAATATGGCCGGCTTGCATCATGCGCGCCGTCCCTGCAGGTTTCCATCCAGCATTGGTCAAGATGCGCGCCGCTGTATCACGAAAGCGAATGATCTGTCCATTCTTGATCCGCACGCCGTCACCAAAGACGTCCCGCGCAATGCCTTGGAATTTCTGGCGCAAATGCCACTCTTCCGCAGAAGCCACGGATGTGCCGACGTAACTCACCTCTTGTTTCCTCAACATTTCGTCGAGATCGATGTAGACGAACGAACGGTGAAAGTGTAGGGTAGGCTGCCAGCGAGGTATCGTTTATCACGATCCTTTTCCGACAGCCCCCCTCCGAACCGGGCGTGCACTTTTCAGCGCACCCAGCTCTCCAGTGATCTAATCCGAGTTTGGCTGGGCTGCTTCCCCCTTGTGGATTTTCACATGACAAGATTCACAGACGACCAGCGTCTTGCGTTTCCGTGCTGCCATGATTCGTGCCGCAAGGGGTTTCTCTTTTTGTCCTTTGACTTCCAAGTCCTTGAGATGGCGAATATGATGAACTTGCACTTTGTCTCTCGATCCGCATATCTCACATTGATCCGCAAGGAGTCGTTTGATTAACTCATTGCGTTCAGGCTTGTTCACCAAAGGTTTACGGTCTTCAAGAATTGCCTTCTTTTGTCGTCGTAGCGGTATGCCGCCGAACATTGCCACCAAAGGTGGTTTACCATTGCCGCGTTCTCTGACAACTTTGATGCAAGCAAGCGCACCGTACTCCGTTTGTACCGTTGATTGATACTTGCGGATGAGCTTGCGTCTGGGTGTCTTGTGCTTCGCCGCCAACGTCTTGGACAGGGATTGTGTCATGATCCATTTCAGTTTGCCCAGTCGCCAAACATTGTAGGCGAGTAAGTAGTACTGGACGACGCCTCGGAGTTCCCACTGGTATTTGCTGATGATGGTAAAGTCATCATCTTGGAGTAGTTCGCCTCGATGAGTGGGTTTTCCTTTGTGAAGATAAAAGCGGCAATGTTGTTCGATCACATCGGCTGGCACACGCAGACCAATCCGACCGTTGAGGTTTCGCCATCCTCGATAGTCAAGTTGGTCATTGCCCTGCTGGTTCACAATCTCATACCCCAGAAATCGTGCGGCTTCGGATGTGGCGTTAGTAATCAATGTTTTCTCTTGAGAGAGTTCCATCTTGAGTGTCTCGCGCAGGAATTCTCCCAATCGTCGTTTGATTTCCTCGGCTTCCGACTGTGATCCGATGTAGCCCAGCAGGAAGTCATCGGCATACCTGACATAGCGCAGTCGCCTAAACCCAGAGTCAAAAGGATCGCCCGAAGGAAGCTTTCGCATTTCCTTCCTGAGCGTCCGAGCCAGTTCGTGGTGTCCCTGTTTTGCATGATATTGAGCGCGTTGTTTCAGTGCCTTCCAGACTGGGTTTCTTTGTCGTTCGATACCCTGGGTGTTGGCGGGAATGAGCACCTTCTCGACAAATTGATCTAACTGATCCAGGTAGATATTGGCGAGAATCGGACTAACGACGCCACCTTGCGGTGTGCCGCTGAACGTCTCGTTATATCGCCAATCTTCCAAGTAACCTGCATGAAGCAGGTTCTCGATGAGGCGCAGAAATCGGTTATCGTGCAACTTCGCGCGGAGGATTGACATGAGAACCTCGTGATTCAGAGTGTCAAAACACGCGCGAATGTCGCCTTCGATAAACCATCGTGTTCCCGTCCAGTAGGTGGTGATTTCGTTGAGTGCGGTGTGACACCCTCGTCCTGGGCGGAATCCGAACGAGTTGAAAGAAAACTGCGGCTCGTAGTAGGCTTCCAAGATCAAGCGGATCACCTCTTGCAGCAGTTTATCTGTCCAGGTCGGAATGCCGAGCGGTCGTTTCTTGGTTGAGTTTTTCTTCTCGATGTAAGTACGACGAACTGGCGTCCATCGAAAACGTTCATGACGCAAATCATCAATGAGTTTATCGATTTTTGCCAGTGACATCCCGTCCACGGTTTCTGCGGTTGTCCCTGGAGTCAGTGCTCCCTTATTGGCGTAAAGGTGAGCATAGGCTTTCAGGTACAGTTCTCGGTTGAACAGTTGTCGATAGATGTCTTCCAGCGGCAATTCTCGTTTGCCACGTTCTCGGATGACACCTAAAACAGTTTTGGCGTTTCGCATCTCGCGTACCTCCCTGTGTTTAGGAATCAGACCACCTACCCTGTTCTCCCTTGTCCAAGGAAAGAACTCGGACTCACTTTCGTGAGTTGCCCCTTCGCCGTGTGAATGGCTTTCCCATTCTCAGACTACTATGGGGGTTCCGTCGCCGTAGGACTCGCGTCCCTTAGGCGATCCCGCATTCCGACAGCATAAGACGTGCTAGTGCGGTTTAGGTGTCCCACTCATCTCCTTACATGAACTCACTGTCCATCGCTCCACACTTTGGAGGTTGCATTGGTCACGATCACCGACCATTGCAAAGTGTGGCGTCGGATTTCAAGCGTTCTGCCGACGGGTGTGTCCGTTCCACCTTCTGGAGATTGGGATTCAGGTAATCCAACCTTCACCGTATCGCACGGGTCTTGCGAGACTTGGCTTACAACGCTTTCAGCCAATACCCGCTTTAATGACATGCTAGTGTCCCCTTCAGGTTTCCCTGTCAGGTAAGTCATTGACCCAGGAACTTTCCTCCAAGTTCCTCCCAACTCAGTTGGGAATCCTATGCCGCGTGATGCGGCGCACGATCATGTTCCACCGGTGGATCGATTACGACGATGATTGGCAAGGTTCCACCTAGTTCGCCCATGCTCTCCAAGTACACGCCGCCGGGTTTAGGATAGCCACAACCCCGGCGCATCACCGGCCGAACTTCAACTGGGTTTTCCGAATTGTCCATGTTTGACTCCTGTTCGTGCTTGTCGGCGCACATGCAATCTGCACAGCATTCGCGCCAGTGATTTCACGGCTACTTCTGACGAGTCAGAGCCGCCAGTTGCCGAGTATTGTGTTCGAGAGCTTCGTCGCGCAAACGATAAGCTTCCTCGCGCTCGGCTTTCAATTTGTTGCATTGGGTTTGCAGTGCAACGTTTTGCTTTTTCAAATCCTCCATCATTTGAATTAGGTCCGACAGTCGAAGTCCTCGATAAGTCGACCGCGTTTCCCCATCTATTCGAACGCGTTTGCGCTTCGCCCGCTTGATTTTTTGTTGACGGACTTGATAGTTGAGACTGTGTTCCCGAAACAACGTTGCCGCTTCCGCATTTCTCAAAATCGTTTTGGCGGAAAGTCCCTTTCGCTGGTCATCCAATGACTGGGTAATCGCCACGACTGAGTTCAAGGTCACCGCTTGATGGTTCGCTTCCAGTTGGGCAATGGCTTTCTGGGTCAAGTCGATTACGCGTTGCGATTGGGCTTGGTTGCGTTGGCGAAAAGATTCGGGTAGGGTCCGCTTTGGGGAAGCATTTGTTTTACTCATGGGTTGGTTTATCTCCTGAGCGTAATAACTGACGACGCTTCAAGTCCAAGAGCAATTCTTCGCCAGACGCATCGCTTCCAAAATGTTTTTGTAATTCTTCGGCGGGCAATGAAAGGATTTTTACCGCAGCGAGGGCATCCATCTCTTTGGCGATTCGTTCCCAGGTACGGCAGTGCGCTCTTTGCACATCGGCTTGCAGATAATCTCCCAGGGTTTCCAACATTCGGGTCGCTTGGGTGTGGGTCGCAATCTTTTCATCGACTTCGCTCCGCCGCGCTGGATCAGGGATATAATTGGGACAACTGGCACACTTGAATTGAACTTCGCACGGTGTAAACGTCGTGCAATCTCCGCCCGGCGTATGCCGCAACACGCCATAGCGTTTGAGCGCCGTCTGCGCGAGTTGTTCCAGATCGCCAACGGTTCGGATCGTCGTCGGGTCGATTTCTGCAAGGTCCGCCAGAGCCGTCAATGCCGGACCGATTTTTTGGAACAAATCTTCTGGACTCAACTGGCTGTAGTAATCGGTCACCGTGATGTTCACATGCTTGATAAGTGCCATGATGTCGTCGAGGGGAATCCCTTGCTGGCGCAACCAACTGGCGACACCATGACGCAGAAGATGAGGCGTAACGCGAGCCGGATGTCCATCGAGATCGCGGCAGGGATGTTCCAAAAGCAAGAAATCGAGGCAATTTTCGATGCTCTTGATCGGCAATTGCCGCCCTTTCCATTGCAAAACGAATTTGTGTTCGTTCGTGAACCGCCGAGTGTGTGAGAAAAATGGAGCCGCTTGCGCGGAAACTTGCTTAAGCCCTTCGCCGCTGTACCGTTTTTGCAGCTCGATCAAAATGTACAGCGCTTCGAGCATGTGCGCGGTGACCGGATAACGTTCGCGTTCAGTTCGCCCCTTGGGAAAGAGCCGCCAATAGAATTGACGTGGCCCCTTGACCCAGCTCTGCGTGGGATCATCGAACTGAGGGAAAAACCCGGTTTCCATACATTCGCGATCCAAAGTGACCTGCATGAGTTCGCCGATCCGCATGCCGGTTTGGATCAGGCACACCAACGTGAACAAGCCCACGGCTGCGCCTGCCAAGTAGGGGGCCACACCAAACACGATGCGCGAATCCTCTGGCGTGCCTGCTGCAACTCGGCGTGCCCAACTGATCACGCGTCCCATCGCAATGTTGGTACGTAATAGGCCCGTCGGTTGTTTCATCGTCAGACGGGGCAGTTTCCACTCTTGCACGTATCGGCGCGCTTCGGGTGGTGGAGTGCGTTGGAACAGTCCTTTCTCAATGGCGCGCAAGAACCAGGGAGATTCCGGAAGATCACCCACCAATTGAAGAAAGAAGACGCCATCGATATTCGAAGGATTGCGATTTGTTTTTCGGGAGTAAACGTCTGCATGACCTTTGATCCGACTGAGGCGATCCCATACGCGAAAGGTCAGCGTTTCCCGATGGTTCACATCTGGGCATTGGATCACCGCCGGTAAGGTGCATTGTCCATTCCGGACCGCGTCTGCCACAGCGCGAACCTGGGTCTCGCGGTCAGCTAGCCATCGATAGCGCCGGCGCGCCAATGCCATTAAGGTTGGCAATTCCTTTGCCACCGCGCCGGCTTGTTCCTTGCGCTTCGCGCGCGACTGGGTGATGACTTGAATATTCAGTTTTCTCACCTGGAGGGTCATCTTCAGCGGTGGCAGAAGGAAAGGTGTCAGTGCGGTAACACGTTCGGCAGGAATTGTTTGCAGATAAGCCTGGACATGGAGTTGCAGGGATGTGTATGAAACGCAAGCAATTTGTCCCCGAATTCCTGGCGGATCACTAAAGTATTCGAGCAAGACTTTTTCGGGCACCAGAGCGGAAAGACACGCACAACGCTTGGGGATGGCCCATCGCAAAAACGAATGCACATTACGCAAGGCGCGATTGGGCTGGGCAATGCCATCTTCACTGTAGATCATCCCGGCGAGCGCGAGTTGATTGAACCAAGGGAACTGAGACACGGTGTGCGTGAGATAGACCACGAGCAAGTGGTCTAGTTTCTGCCAGGTGTTTGGCTCCCGCGGAGCTTGGACTATCGCAGGATCAAGAAGTTCGCAAAGTTTTTCCCATCCATTGCTGGGTGATTCTTGCTTTTCCGTACGTTCAGAATTTGGACTGGTCATTTGGATTCCTCCTCCTTCAAGAGTTGCTCGAGCCATTCCACTCTGGTTTCGGAAATGATCGGCATGCTAATTGGTTTGTCGCCGGGTGGAGATGGCGTTGAGGTGAGCGTTGATTCACCGCAGTCGATCAAACGCGCTAACGTGGCATGGGTCGGCGCAAAATTCATTCGACAGAGATGATGATCGTAGGCTTGAAGGGTGTCGGGATTTCGCCAACCCATGTACGCGATGAGGGCTTGACGTGCTGCCTCTCGCTTTTCGCTTGCCAGCGACTCAAACTTGTGCAGCGACAAGGTGACGAACCAATGGCGGGCTTGATGCGGTGTCACTTGCAGGTTTACCTTTTCGCAAGCGTTTTGCCAGTTCGCGTAAAAGGCCGCGTAGGTATACGCTTTGCCGGTGTTGGTGAGAAACAAAGGAGCAGAATCCGGAAGATCCTCGAGCCGTCGTGTTTGGGGATCGCACTCGCATCGTTCAGCATTCACATAGTTGTGCAGAGCTTGGACTGTCGTGCTCGACCACCAGATTTCCTTGACGCGAATTTGACGACTCCCTTTATTCGTTGCGAGCGCACGTTCACGCAGACCCCGACTGCGCCAATCTCCCAGGGTTAGCCGGAGAACCTCCCCAACCCGTGCGCCTGATTCGAACAGGATTCGGGCGATGAGGCGATCGCGGGATTGGGCAAAGCCAGTGAGGAGCAATTTGGGAAGGTTCGGATCGTCCAGGATATGCGGCCGCCAATCGCCCGATACCACATAGAAGTACGTTTCGGGCATGCGTCCCTTTTTGTTTTCGGGTAAGGTCATCCCTGATTGAGGCGACATCCTGGGTTGGAATTCTTGTTTGAGGGTCGCCAGTTGCGGCATCCACGATAAGGGATTCGTGTCGGCATACCAGCCCTTCAAGATCGCGCAGGCATAAAACCGTTTCAGCGCGGTCAAGAACAGACGAACAGAGGGAGCCGTCATGGTTTGCGTCACTTGAACTTTGAAATTACCGGCACAATACAAGCGCACGACACATCCCAGTTTCTCTTTCAGGTAGTCGCGGACACGCAGACGAATCTGCTCGGGCGAGGCGGTATAGCGGAGAGACGGCGAACCGAACCACAGGAAAGTCAGGAAGGGGAGGATCGCATTCAGATAATTGCTGGCAGTGACGGACTCACATGCATTGTCGTCGATCATCCAACGATAGAAAACCTGACCTTCTGGAAAGGGCATGCTCTCTGGATCGGCGCAGATAAATTCGGGCAGCCCAAATTCCTTTTGCAGTTCCTCGGAAAGTCTGACCATGCGGAAACGGTGGAGACCGTTCATTTTCAACACCTCGTGCGATGACAGTGACATCGAACATAGGACGTTCAACTCATCAGAAAAGTGTCAGTTTCCCACAGCAAAATATGTGACATGACACATTGCAGATCGAAAAGCATCAAATGCCGGCACTTAATTTATCATAGTAAACCCAGCCACGGTGAAAGTGGGAGTGTTCTATCGGCGGATCGATGATGACGATAATCGGTAAGGTCCCACCCGCTTCACCCTGGCTCTCCAAATACACACCGCCAGGTTTGGGATACCCACAGCCACGACGCGTTACCTGACGAACTTCAACCTGATTGAGTGAATCGTCCATTATTTACTCCTTCGCATCTTGGTACGGGTGCTCACGTCCGTGAGACGCAATCGCTTAAACCGATCCATAGTTCTTTGGCGATGCGATGAACCACGTCGCTCTCTTCGTCATCGCTAATCAAACGAAATGCCGGATCGAGGTGCTTGAAACGTTCGTACAAAGTTTGGATGGCATCTAGTTTCTTCTGCATTCGCAATTGCGGATTAATCTTCTCGCCGACGTAATCGGCGATTAGACCGTGACATTCGTCGGGCAACGCCCGACCATTGGCTTGCTCCACTTTTTCCATGAGGGTTGTAAAGTCCACGGTGAACTCCTTGGTCAGGAACGAGAATGCCTTTGTAGCGCGGTTATATTCCAGTTATGGCTTGTCGCGCGTGTTGTACGCGCGTACGATCTTTGATGCTGTCGGTGTTGATATTTCGTACGCGCGTACGAAAACTTAACAGTGACAGCATCCCTGGATCGTACGCGCGTACAAGAGATGGGATATGCCTTATCCTTCATCCTGAGCGTCACTCTCGCTCGTATCCGTTTCAGCTTCAGGCTGAATCACTTCGCCGGTGTCCGCGATCACGCCGCGGACAGCATGAATTTCTTTCCCTGCCAAGTCCTCGGGAGCTTCCGTTTCATCGGGTTTCAAGTAGTACGTCGCACCACTGTAGTAACAGAAGGCAAAGATCCCAGGTTTGAACGAGACACCCAGTCGTTCAAAGATTTCGCGCTTGGCGTTAGACTCGGGCATCTCTAGCCAACGAGAGGGGCGATGCTCGTAATTGCGACCAAGGATGGCGTCGATTTCTGGATCATGTCCGTCTATCTCCGTCAACGCTTCGAACGCCGTGCGCAGGTCATCTTCCGTTCCTTTCTCAATGACTATAACTGCCTTGATGTGTCCGAGCGCGATGCGCGAGAGACCTTTGACGAGACCACTCGGAATGTTGTTGCGCGGGATGCGGACCGATAGCCCTTGCGCGTGCACCTCACGGATTACAGCTTCGGGTGTCGGCCAATACTGGGCGCCGCGAAAGATCAGGATGTCACGCGCTCCTGCATTGTTCACCGGTAGGGTTGACATGGCTTGGCTCGCCGTGTCATTGGGCATGCTACTCATCGTGTTCAAATTGTTATCTGGCATTGCACTTGTTTCCTTTCGTCATACTGTGACCTGTGGTCTCTTTGTGACCTTGGGTTATCGAATGGTTTCCTCGGTTCATCGTCGAGCATCACAGATCAAGGCGTCCCTGCTGATCATGCGCTTTCGGAACAGTCGGTTCACCTTGCAGTCGTTCGAGAATGTGGCTCAAGCGCCGCGCCCAGGTTCGCACTTGATCTTCGCCTTGCGCGGCGGCAATCATCTCGCCGATGAGGGTGTTGAGATCATCGAGCGGATTTCTTGGGTTCGATTGCGCTTGAGTCAAACTGGGTGGTTCGTCCACCTCGAACAAGAGGGCGTACTTTCCGCTCGGGTCTTCGCTCTCCGTCTCTGGGGTTTGTTCCCGCTCCGCTTGGGCTTGTTGCACTAAGCGCATCACGCGGCGCGCATCGACGCGCGCTTTGACTTGGCGTGACGAAAGCGGCTTGGATGACTGCTGAATCTCTTGCAGCAATGTCGCTTGCTCCTCCGAAGTGAGAGGCTTGAAGGATCGCGCATCCGCGAAGGACAACCGGCGGGTGTGAACTGCTTCTTGTACTTCAGGGTGCAGTTCTAAAAGACCCAGATGTTGGTAAACGTGTCCCGCAACCTGTCCGACGAGACGCGCAATCTCTTCGACGGAGGCACCGAGTTCCATGAGTCCTCGGTACGCTTTGGCGCGCGTTAGTGGATCGAGGTCAGCCCGTTCGACATTCTCTATGAGTCCAATCTCAATCGCTGTGCGCTCGTCGGCGATTTCAAAGACACGCACGGGTACCATCGAGAGTCCAGCGCGTCGCGCCGCTTCGAGCCGACGACGCCCAGCGAGCAAGCGTCGTTCGGGCGTGATGATAAGCGGCTCCAGAATCCCACGCTCTTTGATGGATACGGTCAAACCCTCCAGGTCGGTCATTTCTCCATACCCATTGTGATTGACCTGGATCGCTTCGATAGGCATTTGCGCCACACGGAGAAGCGAAGCATCCCAGTTCGTGAGCCTCAGAAATTGAAAAACCGGGTCGAACTCTTGCTCCAGATCCGGTTGAGTCATCATTTTTTCTAGTTGCAGCGCCGGAGTTATGGTCACTGTGCTATCTCGTTTTCACGCGTCGGCATGGCCGTGCACCCGGCGGCACGATCCTGCAACTCGATCACCGCTTTGCGTGCCTGGGTGACCGCGCGGTCGCTCAGGTTCAGATGATCCTGGGCGATCCATTTGAGCGAACAATCGGCGAGCGAGGGATCGCAGAGCGTGCCCAGGAGTTTTGCCGCGATAGTCAACATATCGCCAAACGAATTCTGCCAGAGGACGAGCGCGACCTGCGCCGAATGTTTCTTGCCGGCAATCGGCACGCTGAACTGGTTTACGGCCACGCATTGCGCGAGCGTCCATTGCGGCCATCCGTCGGGATCCGAGTAGATGTCGTGTTCGTGATCGTGCAGCGCATCGGGACGCCAGGTGTCCGCGAACTCGCGCGCATATCGTGCGGCCACACGGTCGTCGGATGCCAACACAAGTTGCTTTTCCTGATAGCGATTCACGCCATCGCGCGTACGCGTTTCGAGGACGATCTGGTAAAGATTCATTAACCTTCCTCCGGGCTCAGGTTAAGACGTCGAGAGCCGAGTGGGAAAGATCACACTTGGCTCTCCCAGTCATATCGTGGGTGCGATGTTCGGACGGTCCTACGCTGGAACGGCGGTGTCCACCAGCGGCATCATGACGTGTACGAATCCTTCGTCTCCAACGGGACGCACGACCACCGGCATGGGTTGACCTCCATTCTGCAAAAACTCTATCGCGATCTGAGGTGCGGTGACCCGTTCCAGCATCGAGAGCAAGTACGGTGCTTGGAGCGCAACCTTGAACGCGTCGCCTTCAATCGCCGCGTCGATGTCACCCACGCCGTCGCCACGTTCTGCGTGCGCGCCCATCACGATCACGCGGCGGTTCGTCGCATCGGCTTCGAGACGGATGCCGTTCGCTTTGCCGTTCTTGTCCACAAATGCGGTGACCATTTTGGTCGCGGTCAAGAGTTCGCTTGCATTCACGACTGCGCGGCTTGTGTGCGTCTCGGGAATAATGCGAGAGACATCGGGATACGCACCGTCGATGAGTTGCGCGATGACCTCGCTTACCGAGAGAACGAAGCGAACCTGATTCCGGTCAGAAGCGACGATCAATTTGACGGGTTCAAGCTGTCCCGAACACAGACGACTCACTTCTTGAAGGGCTTTCACGGGGATCACGAGACTGAAAGGTTCGACAGGCGACCGATGGGTTGTCTCTGACTCGTTGCTTTGGCAACGAATTGTAGACAACCCATCGCCATCGATCCCAGTATGTTGGACTGACAAGCGGAATCCGTCAGCTGCCGCAAGTGTGAGTTGCTTGGCGTCGAACTTGGCGCATACACCCGCGAGCACAGGACGGGATTCGTCGGTTGCCGCCGCGAACACCACGCGGTCTAGCATCTCGCCCAGCGGTTTGGCGTCGAGCAAGACTTGCGCTTTCGGTTCTCCTGAGGAGGACATTTCGGGAAATTCGTTCGCGTCGATGCCTTTGATATTCGCGACCGTGCGTCCATTGATCACGCGCAGCGTTTGCGTTGACACATTAAGAGTGAGTTCGACCGATCCCTCGGCGAGCGTGCTCACGAAATCAGTGATGAGTCGCGCAGGAACTGCGACCGCCCCTGGTTCAAGAATCTGGGCAGTAATCCAAGCATTGATTCCGATGTCGAGATTCGTCGCCGCGAGACGCACGCGCCCATCACGCGCAGCGGCTCGCGCATCGATCAGGATGTGGGTGAGAATGGGCAGGGTCGCACGATTAGCGACTGCCGTTTTAACGGAATTGAGTCCCTTGACGAGACTTTCTTGCGAACAAACCAAATGCATATGCCTTCTTAAAAAAACATCTGCGGCACTTCCAATTCCCCCTCTGGGAAGACTTGGAAGTGCCGCAGACTATTGTTTGTGGCGCACTCAAATCAGCGATTCTGATTTATGCGCGAAACAGGGTTGTACAAAAAGAACTGGGGCCTCCTTTTAAGCAAAAGGAGGCCCCAGTGACAATCATCGGTGCAGTGAAGGAACTACGATCCGCCCATCACCATTGCATACGTTTTGATTTCTCGGTCGAGCCGATGCCCCAAGCGCTCCAAGGCCACATCTAGATCGTAATCCGATTGCAAGCCAAGCCAGAATTGCGCCGAGGTTCCGAAGAAGCGTGCTAAACGCAATGCGGTATCGGCGCTCACGCTCCGCTTGCCGAGCACGATTTCGTTGATGCGGCGCGCCGGTACGCCAATGGCCAATGCCAGACGATTCTGGCTCAAATTCATTGGTTTGAGAAATTCTTCTAATAGAACTTCACCGGGATGAACTGGTGGGAGTTTCTTTTCGGTCATCGATACCTCCTAGTGATAATCCGTAACCTCCACGTCATAGACGTCGCCATCTCGCCACTCAAAGCAGATGCGCCATTGATCGTTGATGCGGATGCTGTGTTGCCGGGCGCGCGGACCTGACAATTTTTCCAAGTGATTGGCGGGAGGCACCCGCAGATCGTTCAGTGACTGCGCGTTGTTCAACATGCGTAACTTGCGGAGAGCCACCCGTTGAATCTCCGGCGGCAAACGGCGTGAATGGAGACGCTGATAAAGGTTTTCCGTTTCTTTGTCGCGGAAGGATTTGATCACAAGCTTATTCTATAACGCGAGGCGTTAAATGTCAAGGCACCCGCGCGGATTTGAGTTTGCGTAGTTTTCATGATGGATTTACTTTCGGTCCACCTGAGGCTTGAACATCTTGACGGTCTTGCCCACGACCTGGGCAATTGCGTCGGGAGTGATAAAGCGCGCACGTGTGCTGAGGACATTCAGATTGCAGTACGTCGCGAACATGGTCAGTCCCTTCGGATCGGCGAATATACGCCACAGATAGGTCGCCGCTATGTTGGCAACCATCGCGTTGATCGATGGTGATTGATCGCCCGTCAACAACATTTCCGCGCAAGAGAGAGCATCCTGGGTTTCTCGCGTTGGAGTGGACTCCGGCTGAGTTTGCAAGAGATCGGGATGCTGCAAGTCGGGCGCTGGCAAGTTCACACAGAAACCTTGATCGGGGAGGTATGGAAACGCATATTGCAGTTGGCACACGTTGTGCGCTGCACCGAAGAGTACCTGCCCAGTATCTTTTCCATTGCCGGCATCGAGCCACCACAATCGCGGCAACCCATCCGCGCCATGCAATCGAGTTTCTTGATTGAGCGCATCGGCGATTGTCTTCCGCGCTGCCGCGTTGTCTACGCAACCGATGATCACACCCAGGTCACGATATTCGAGTTGAACCATGCCTCTGTCGAAGGGAGCCACGTGCACTTGAATACTTTGCCCCCAGGAGGCAGCATAGCGCAGCGCGAGCAATTCGGCTTTGTGACCGCCGACTTCAGTCTCGCCAAAGTTCTGGCGATACACATTCTTCATCTCGACGGTGTCAGGATCGACGAACGTGAGATGAACGTTCATCTGACGGGTTTCACGAAGAAACCGCGCCAGACGAACCAGGTGTGGCGCAAGCCAACTCCCCGTACCGCCAGCCCCGACCAGGTAAAGTTTCAGTGCGTGATGCTGTTCCGGCAAAGCCATCTTGAGCGGAGCGGCGTTCAAGTGCGAGAGATCAGGAGGTGCGGATTTTTCGCCGTTGTCGTGCGCCACTTTGCGCTTACATTTGGACTGAGTTGTGCGATCCTTCATCTTGTCCTTTATGGGAAAGGCAATCCTCTGACGATTTTCTGCATCTCCTTGAATTTGAAACGCTCCCGCGACGATGAATCGTAGAACGTGTTGATGACAAACCCATCGGAGAAAACCAGATGCCAAGTTTTGCCTTTGCCCTCCTGATTGCGCTTGGACATGAGACGGGTAGGAAGGTTACCGTGCCGGTAACACAGCACAAGTTCTGCGGCGGGAATCAAGGGCGTCTTCATCACCCATCGCATCTCATGGGGTTGGTCCGAGGCATGTTCCTTCGCCTGTCACGGCGTCGCCAATCCCAGGTGGTAGATCAAAAATCCACTTGGCAGGAATGTCATGGCGATAGCCATACATTCCGACGCGCACTCGCATCACGGGTCTGGTAGAAATGCATCCCAGGATGGCGTAAATTTTGAAACCTTGCTCATCTTGGTCGTCCAGCGATGAGAAACTAGCGTGCATATCGACGTGCGAGTGCAACTCAATACACGCTCGCGCGTAGGATGACGCCGGAGAGTCGTCGCTGGGTTTGGCGCGCATCGGCGATTGGTTTTGCTCGGGCACGTGACATTGCCAACCACTCGCATCGCTAAACTCCAGATGGAACACAATCTCGCAGGGTTGTCCTTGTCGGTCGCGCGCCGCACGCGCGCGTCGAAGCATCTCGGAAATCATTTCGCGCGGGACGCGAGGCGTATTCAACTCAACTGAAGGACCAAGTTCGCCGAGTCCCCTCACGGTGCAAGGCTGAATGCAGAACTGGGCTTGAAATTCGCGACGGGCGCCGCGAATGAAGATCCCATTACCCGCCATCACATATTCGTAGAGTGCAGCGGTAATCGGCGGCACGGGACTCGTTCGACCTGGTTCAGATGGGACTGCACCTGGCGATGAGAGCGCAGGCTGGGCAATCCGATAAGATACCATCACCGGCAGGTCGTCGCTTATTATTTGGTCTGTGGTCATGGTTAGCATGTTCCTTTCACAAGTTTTAGGCGCATAAAGCACCACTTTAATGTTGGTTGAGGAATGCACTGTTTTCCATCGAACACTCCGACACCTTGACACAGCAGAACGTTTGTGCTATTCTCGCGGTATGAAGCTGAGCGCCCAAGTCAAACTGCAACCGACCTCCGAACAAACCAAGGCATTGAAACGTTCAATGCAACAAGCCAACACGGCTTGCAACTATATCTCGGAGATCGCTTGGCAGACCAAGACCTTCAGCCGCTATGCCTTGCAAAGACATATCTACGGCGAGGTTCGTCGCGTGTTCGGTTTGAGTGCTCAGATGACCATTCGCTGTATCGCGAAGGTAGCGGACGCCTATCAGTTGGATCAGCGACGCAAACGCACGTTCAAGCCGTTGGGTGCCATTACCTACGACGACCGCATTTTGAGTTGGCGTATCACCGAATCCCAGGTTTCGATTTGGACGACGGACGGACGACTCAAAATTCCGTTTGTCTACGGCGACAAGCAACGCGAACTCTTGATAACACGGCAAGGCGAATCCGATCTGATCTTTTTTCAGAGACCAATTTTACTTGTCTGCCACGTGTAACATCGAAGAACCCGAACCGATTCCAAGCCGGGGCGTATTGGGCATTGACCTGGGCGTGGTAAACATCGCCGTCGATTCGGATGGTCACACGTACCCGGGCAAGACAATCAACAACGTACGCTATCGCCATCGTCGTCTACGCGCCAAACTGCAAAAGAAAGGCACACGCTCGGCAAAACGTTTGCTCAAAAAGTTGTCGGGCCAAGAAGCCCGCTTCGCAAAAGATGTAAACCATACGATCAGCAAGCAAGTGGTCAAACTCGCGCAAGGCACTCACCGCAATATCGCTTTGGAAGATTTGAGCGGTATTCGCAAGAGGATCACGGCTCGACGCGACCAGAGAGCCACACTGCACAGTTGGTCATTCTCTGATTCCCTTACCAATTTAAGGAAGTAGCAAGGTTGCCCATGTTGAGGCATAATTTGGTTGTCTGACGACCAAAGGAGCCCCAAACATGAGCAACAGTTACGAATTGTATCACCGATTGGTTCATGCTGTCCATCCGTT
>JACRMI010000117.1 GCA_016215025.1 Chloroflexota bacterium | reverse complement strand
TGCTCTGGCCGATAGTAACGCTTGGGAACTTCGGAATTGTCTTTGGCTCGTCTCATCCACACACCTTTGCGTCGTAGGGTTCTTGAGAACCCATTATACCGCATCAGAGGCGTGTAGGTGGAATTTTGCGGTTACTGTAAGAAAACCAGGTTTCTCCGAAAGAGAAACCTGGTTTTTGTTTTGTTTCATGTCATTGGAGTCGAAGCTTTAGCTGGTAGGATGCTCAAACAATGCAGCCGCGTAAACGCTCAACTCCAATCTCGGACATTAAGGTGGGCAAACGGTGAACGGTTTGCTGAACACGGTGCCGTCGGGTTTCATAAAGAGCTGAGTTTGGTTATTGGCGTCTCGCCAGCCGACGCGCGCGACAAAGTTTTCGCAGCCACCGCCGAGCGGCAATTTCCATTTGCCGTCGGATGCAACTTCGCCGGGGTTTGTTGTAAAGTGGGTCAAAAGCCAACTGGTATCGCTCAAAGAGGTATTGAGATTGTCGGCTTTGTAAATCAAGACGCGCCACGTGAACGTCATCTGGTTGCCGCTGTTATTCGTGAAAGTTGGGAAGAAGCTCAGATCAACGCCACGCTGTGGTGCAGGCTGAATGCGCATATCGGTCACGAACAAGCCAGGTTTCGGCGTGGGTGGAACCGCGGTTGGCGGCGCAGAAACTGGGACTGCCGTTGGCAAGATCGAAACGTCGCAGACTTGGAAACCTTTTTCGTACACTTTGCCATCCGGCGATTTGAAATACACGATTTTGTTGTCGGGATCGAAATAGCCGACGCGCGCGAAAAAGTATTCGCAAGTTCGACCGGTGCCGCCGTAGCGGAACGACCCAGCCGAAGTGAATTCTTTTGAGCCAACTGGGAATGTGGTCAGTTGAGCAGAGGTTTCATTGTTGGACTTGGTTGGTTCATCGGCTTTGAAAATGTACACGGTCCATTTAATGTCGAGTGGACCGTTCGTCGCATTCAAAATCGTTGGGGCAAATGTCACGTTTTGATTGTATGCAGCTTGTTCGGGCTGGATTTTCAGAGAGCTAACATACAATCCGGCGGGAATTGGAGTAGGTGGAACTGGCGTGCTGGTTGGAACCGCAGTTGGTGGAACCCTCGTTGGAGTTGGCGGCACGGCAGTTGGAGCGGTTGTAGGTGGTACAGCGGTTGGTGCCGTTGTGGGTGGAACCGCTGTTGGCGCAGTCGTCGGTGGAACGGTGGTTGCGGTTGGCGCGGGTCTTGTCGGTGAAGCTGGGACGGCAGTGGGGGGCACAGCCGTTGGAACAGGTGTTGGCGTCGGAGCGGAAGCACATGCGGCGAGTCCAACGATTAAGACCAAAGCAGTCAATGCGAGTACCAAAAATTTGTTCACATTTCTCCTTTGAAAAATCGGATTAAAGTTGAATCGGTGTCGCGACAAATCCGTGTTTTCTAGTAATCATCACCTCCCTAAAAAAACGCAGTGCTACGCGGAGGCGCAGCACTGCGCTTCGGTTTGTCGAAAACCGGTTTAACTTTAAGCGACAGGACTCCCCAAGACAATGGGAGGATAGTACTAAGCAATTTAATTGCTTAGCGGCAATGATCAAATCACTTTATTGCGGACAAACCCTAAACGTTTTTTCGAAGGGTTGATTCTCGAACACGGTGAATGGATGATACTTGTTTTCGTTGTCAAAGTACCCGACGCGCGCAACAAAATCTTCGCACGGTCCGTTGATGGGTGCGTGCCAAAATCCGATGGTACGATAATCGTTGATGCCGTTTCCCAGCATTGTCGTCGTCCGCGTCGTTTCGCCGTACGCGTTGGGATCCCCAGGCTTGAAGATATAGACATTCCATTTTAGGTCTTGCGGTGAGCCAGTTGTATTTGCAAAGGTGACATAGAATGCAATGTCCGAGCCGCGCGTCGGTGGATTGGGTTCAGTGTGCAAATCCATTGCGAATAAACCTGGGGCGAAGGTGGGCGTTGGCGTCGGTGTGGGCGATGGTAAGACTGTTCCGGGCGGCAAATCGTTGGGCGCGCACACCGTAAAAGTTTTTTCAAACACTTTGCCGTCCGGTTGTTTGAAACTGGCGGGTTGGTTATTTTGGTCAAAGAAGGCGGGTCGCGCGATAAAATTTTCGCAGGGACCGCCAAGCGAAATTTTCCAAGAGCCGGCACCTTGAATTTCTTTTGTCCCTACTGGGATTGACGATAGTAACGGCGATGTTTCGCTGAACGATTTGTTGGGCGTATCGGCTCGATAGATATAGACCACCCACTTGTAATTTTGAACGGTGTTAGTTGTGTTGACAAATATGGCATGAAAAGTCAGATCTGCGCCACGTATGGGTGGATTGGGATTGATGCGCAGGCTGCTCATGTACAGCCCCGGCGCAATCGATGGCGGAGGCGTGGTTGCTGCGGCGACAGTTGCCGTTGGGCTAGGCAAAGCGGTCGCGGTGGGTGCTGCGCTCGACGATGAGACGCTCGACGACGAAGCACTTGATGCCGATGATTGAATCACGGCGACCGGAACCGTCGTCGATGTGGGAACGGGCGCGGGTTGAGTCGCCTTTGGTACGGGTGTAAAGGTCGGCGCAAGAGTGGGGGTTGCGGAAGCACAGCCCGCCACGAGTAAAACGATCAACATGCTCGCCCATAGTGCAATTCTATTCATCCTTGTCTCCTTGAAATATGGTGCAATAAATCCAGTTATTCAGTCTATTTTGAACGTTGTAGCACGACAATAGGAGAATGTTCCCACAGCCAAGATCATCGCTGGCAATTTAGAGGCGCGGCGAAATACAACGTTCGACATTATAACCGTTCCGCGATTTATTGCCAAAGTTAGCGAAGTGCGAGCGGAGACAAAAATGAGCGACACGCCTTGCCGGAGCCAAGCGGGTCGCGTATTTTCAATCGCATTATCCGCCCAATTCGTCGATACGTTTTTCTAATTCTTCAATGCGGGCGACTAACTCATTGCGTTTTTGAATTTGTTCAGGGGTTGCGTTTTTCGGATAATCGTCGGGTTGAGCCAGCGGATGCGGATTAGGTGGAAAAAGGTTCAGTTTCTCTGCTTTGAGTCGTGCGAGTTCTTGTTTCGCCTTGGCGAGTTCAGCCGCCCTATTTGAATTTAGTCTAGCCATAGATCGCCTCCTTGTCTGAATTCTAACGCTAGATACTCGGCGCGTCAACCATATTGTCGAAGAGGGGTATGCGTCAAAGCCGCCGAATTACATTCGGCGACGTTTACCCAAAATCGTGACGCACACCCGTCGAAGAGAATGTGCGTCACACATTTCGCTGAACTTGAAATAATCAAACAGTCAGGATATACTAGAATCACTCGCAACGAAGCGATTGCGCATATCATCCAACCAAGGAGGGAAATTGGAATGAGACCAGTTTATGCAGTGTCCGGTGGCGTTTCGAAATTTGCCAAAGCGCGACCGGACAAGACTTTTCAAGCGGTCATCAAGGAAGCGTACGATTACGCTATTCGCGACATCGGTTTAGAGTTTGAAAAATTCACCGATATCGTGGACGGTTCGGTTTCATCGTACTTTTCCGATCACTTTAGCCGACAGTTGATGGCAGGCATAATGGCGCAAGATTATCTCGGCTTGTGCCCCAAGCCCGGCCATCGCGTCGAAGGCGGTGGCGCGACAGGCGGCATTTGTTTCCAGGAGGCGTGGAAGCAAATCGCTTCGGGTTACATGGACGTCTGCGTCGCCTACGGATTTGAAACGATGTCGCATGTTGAAACGTGGAAAGGCAACGAATTCATCGCGCTCGCGAGCGACGTGAGTTTCGATTATCCCGTCGGCGGTTTTTATTCTGGCTATTACGCGATGATGGTCACGCGCCATATGAAAGAATTTGGTACGACCGTCGAACAGTTGGCGCATGTCTCCGTCAAGAATTATATGAACGCGTTCGACAACCCGTACGCGCAAAAACATCAACGCTTGTCGATTCAAGACGTACGCAATTCGCCGATGGTGGCATGGCCCCTGACACGTCTCGACATTTGCGTGATGAGCGATGGCGCGGCGGCGACGATTCTTTGTTCCGAGGAGGGTCTCGCCAAGTTAGAAAAAGCATCGGGCAAGCGAATCAAGCCGGTCAAGGTTACGGGCATCGGTCGTGGCACGGATGCAATGCGTATGGCAGATCGTCCGCACGACAAATACGACAAATTCATGAAATCGTACGCGCTGCCGCACGAAGTTGATAGCAAGGAAACGCAAGCGTATTACAAAAAATTGTGGAACAAGGGTTTTCGCTATCCAGGCGTCCATTCATTCCGCGCGGGTCGCATGGCAGGCAAGCAAGCGTACAAGATGGCGGGTGTTAGCAACCCACTGAATGAAATCGATTTTATCGAATTGCACGACGCGTATACCTCTTCCGAAATTCAAACATACGAAGACATGGGCTTGTGTCGTTATGGCGAAGGCGGACCCTTTGCCGAATCGGGCAAGGCGTTCATGCCCGGCATCGATTACGGATTGAAATTGAAGGACAAGCCGATTTGTGCGGTGAATCCATCGGGCGGATTGATCGCGTGCGGTCATCCCGTCGGCGCGACGGGTTTGATGCAAGCGGTGTTTGCGATCTGGCAATTGCAAGGAACGATTGAAAAACATTTCAAGAGTCCCAAGCTCCAGGTCAAAAACGCCAAGCGCGGCGCGATTCACAGTCATGCTGGGACGGGCACGTATGTCACCGTCAGCATTTTGGAAAAATAATTACGACCGCCGACCACTGACTGCCGACCGCCGCAAGCGGTCTGTCATCTGCGGTCTGCCGTCGTGAAAAGAGGATACTATGGCGAAGAAAAAAGTCACTTTGACAACGAATAAAATTGAAGCACGCCGCGAGGAAAATCTGGAAGGGACGATTGTTTATCGACTGCCGTTTCCGAAAAAGCTGGACAAGGAATCGCTCAAGGCGTTGAAGGATTTGGGCCCCATCGTCAAACGTCAACCCTATCACGTCGAATACTTGCATTCGTATGGACAGGACTCGCCGTTCTTTGCGGGCTTGACGAACAAAGTCTTTCTCGGCAATCGCGATCCAAAAACCGGTTATACGTACGCCACGCCGCGCGGTGCGGATATGTATTCGGGATGCGAAACTGAGTGGGTGCAATTGCCGGACGAAGGCAGGGTTCACGCGTTCACCGTTTGTCATTTCGGCAGCGAGGAATTTTTGCCAGAGACGCCGTTCGTGCTCGCGCAAATTGAGTTCGAAGGTGTAGACACGTTGTTCCTTACGCGTATCATTGGACTAGATCCCAACGAAGCATCGCTCGATTGGATTGGCATGAAAGTCAAGGCGCGCTATCTCCGCAACGCCAAGCTCAAACCAACGGACGTGTACTTTGTGCCGATGGGAAGTGTGGAAGAGTAACCCATGAAAAAAATGCGACGCACCTCCAAGGTGCGTCGCATTTTTTTCATCGCATAATCAGTGGCAGATAGAGCTGGCGCAGCATCAGCCAAATCTGTCCACCGGTAACATCGTTCCCAGTTCCAATGTAGAGTGAGTTGTTGAAAGTTACTGCGGCTTTGTCGAAATAGTCGGCATTCTTGTTGTTCGCATCGCCCCAGCCACCTTGCATGACGCGTGTCCACCACCCCGAGCCATCGGTTTTCCAGACCTCAGCGCCAGTCGCATAATTGCTGAACACGATGTAGAGCACATTGCCCGACACGTACAGACCGTAAGGGCGTGTGTTGTTGGGATTGTAGAATCCATTCGTCGTAATGGAATTGAACGTCGTCCCGTTCGTCGTTCCATAGATATTTCCGCTGTTGACGGTATTGCGCATCCCAATGTAGAGATGCCCCTTGTATTCTGCCATCGCCGAGAGATAAGTGTTATTGGCGTTGCCTAACCCATTTGTAAATACCGGATTCCAGTTTGTGCCATTGTTCGTGCGCCAGAGTTCTGCAATACTGCCAGTTCCTCCAACGGCGCGCCCAATTCCAGCATAAAGGTATCCACCGAATGTGTCCAGCGTGATCGCGTCCCAACACACGCCGCCACCAAAACCATCGGTATTGACTTGCGTCCAACTCCCAGAGTTGCCCGTTGTGCTGCGCCAAATCTCGACGCCAGTGGTCAGGTTGCCGGTCGCCACATAAAGCGTGTTAGAATAAACTGCGAAAGCCGAGAACGTTATATTGTTGGCGTCACCCAATCCGCCGGTTGCAACCCGTTCCCAGGTTGTTCCGTTCGTTCGCCAAATTTCTCCGCCTGTGTCCAAGTACGTGCCAATGTACAAGTAATTTCCAAATGCTTTCGCATCGTAAATGACTGTCGTCGTGTATGGCGAGCCGGGCGTAAACTGGCTCCATGCTTTACCATCACTCGTGCGCCAGACTTGCGCGCCCGCATCGTTCCAGGTTGTGGCATACATCTGACTGTTGAAAACCTCCAGCGCGCTAATCGTGTTGTTGCTAGGTATGCCGAATCCACTCGTGTTACTTTGCTGCCAGCCGGGGACAATCGCCTGGGGACTGTTCGCGACGATAGGTGGATTTTCCACGTCGTTACTTTGCCAGCCGAGCGCACCCGTTGTCGCCGTCAGTAACAATGCCCCAAATGCGCCTGCCATCAAAAATACCAGCACGAATTTTCTTGATCGGTTCATGGGTCCTCATCGTTGAGTATTGGGTGGCTGGTTCTCATGCCAACTATTCTACTGCCCTGTATTAACCGGCGCGTGTGGAAGATGGACACAGTAATCAGATTAAGCAGTCACTTGGTCTCGCGTGGCGACGTAGATTTGCCCTGTGGCTCAGGTTGGCTCCCAACACGATTTGTTCTGGCGTGAGATTAGGGCAGTTGCCAGACCCGCAAATTGTCGAATACCACATGTGCGCTTGCATCCACTCCCAAGCCCAGTCTGCCTTCCGCGATGGCAGTGTCATCTATGCTTACCAAGGGCGAGCCATTAGCATTGACGGTGATGTGCGAACCCTGAGCGATTACCTCGAATAAATTGGTCGTGCCGCCCTTCTTGATCGCGGGCGACTCGGACGGTGCCACCAAGATCACATTGTTGCCGACATCGGACATGGTTGGGACCCACTTGGCAAGGAGAAAGGCACTGGTTGGGCTGGCATAAAAGATGTAATGAAGCGGATTGGTCCCCTGGCTTGCTCTGAACTCAAGTGTGCCTGCCCCCGCATCCCCAACGAATCGCGTCTCGACCTGCATGACAAAATCTCGATAATTCCCCGGCATAGCAATCCATCGGTGGCTTCCTTTTGAAACGATGTGAAGCTCCCCATCCCGACAATACGAGTCGACCGCGGCATTGGAAACATTCTGACACCAAATGCCGCCCTGACTGTCAAAACGTTCATTAACCACAAGAGTACCGGTCGGTTGTGCCGCGGGAAGCGGACTCGGAGACGTTTGAGGCATTGCAGTTCGTACGGCAGTTTCAGAACCCGCAACTGTTGCAGCCAATGGCTGAGGAGCCAGCATCGTCCCGGTCGCAGTTGGGATGGACGGAGTTGCCAACGCCACGTTGGATGTCAGTGCAGCTTGCGTACGCGGAGCGACGATTGCTTCGAGGGTAACCGTGGGATGCGACGCCTGTTTTTCCGTCGTGGGGCTGAGCCATATTCGGGGTCCAAAGACGGTAATCAATGCAACGAGTCCTGTGATAACAGCTGCTACGATGGGACCAGAGCAACCGAGAGCTGCCTTCGAAAGCTCAACAACTGCCTCCTCTTTTCCTTTGTTCACAACACCTTTTCCTTTGCTCATAGTCTCTCTTCCTTTCATCGGGTTTTCGATAAAGAGTGAATCAATCCGCACAATCCATTGCGTGCATCGGATACCATGTTTTACTTGATGACCAGTGGCAAATAGAGTGGATGGAGCATTTGCCAAATCTGTCCGCCCACCACGTCGTTTCCAGTTCCGATATAGAGCGAGCCATTGAAATGCACTGCCGCTTTATCGAAATAATCAGCGTTCTTGTTGTTGGGATCGCCCCAACCTCCTTCGACAATTCTCCGCCACGGTCCCGTGGGATCGCTCTTCCAGACTTGCGCGCCGGTGACCCAGTTGCTGAACACCACGAACACTCGCTCTTCAAAGACGAGGATCCCATGAGGACGTTTGTTGTCCGGGTTGTTGAACCCATTTGTCGTGATGGAGCTAAAGGTCGTCCCGTTCGCGGCGCGCCAGACTTGGCCACCGGTGGTTGTGTTGCGCAGACCGATCCAGAGACCGGTCGCGGTCTTGGCAAACGCGGTAACGGTTGTGTTGTTCGCGTTGCCCAGCCCATCGGTGAACACTGGGGTCCAGGTCGTTCCATTGTTGCTCCGCCAAAGCTCGGCGAGGCTGCCGCTGGCTCCGACCTTGCGTCCCAGTCCGACGTAATGATAACCCTGAAAGTCGCCGACCATCGTGATGGCGTCCCAGGTTGCACCACCGCCAAATCCGTCGGTGTTGACTTGGGTCCAACTACCCAAGTTGCCGGTCGAACTGCGCCAGATTTCTACGCCGGTGGTTGGGTTTGCGGTCGCAACATAGAGTGTGTTGGAAAAAGTCGCCAAGGCAGAGAAGGCAACGTTGTTGGAGTCCCCCAAGCCAGCGCTGGCGACGCACTCCCAACTTGTCCCGTTCGTGCGCCAGATTTCGCCGCCGCTCGGATCCAAGTACGTCCCGATGTAAAGATAGCCGCCAAATGCCTGCGCGTCATAAATCATCGTCGTGGTGAACGGTGCTGATGGTGTGAATTGGCTCCATACTTTGCCGTCGTTCGTCCGCCAGACCTGCGCTCCCGCAGTGTTCCAGGTTGTGGCATACATCTGACCGTTGAATGCCACAAGTGCACTGATCATGTTGTTGCCCGCAGTGCCAAAGCCGCTAGTGTTTACTTGCTGCCAACCCTGAACAATCGCCTGGGGACCATCCGCGACGATGGGTGAATTCACTGTATCATTGCTTCGCCCGCCGTGTGCGTTTGTTGTTGCCATCAGCAACAATGTCACCAGTGCGCCTGCCAGCAAAAATACAAGCGCGACTTTTCGTGATCGGTTCATGGTTTTTCCCTCCTACGATGTGAACTTTCTTTGACTCACGTACTAGGGCAGTTGCCAGACCCGCTACCGCAAGATGAGCGGTAGATAGATCCGGCGCGGTTCCCCATCCCGGTCATAGACAAAGATGTCGTATTTACCATTGGTGTCACCACCCACCAGGTTGGTGGCTTGAGAGTAAAATGCCACGTAACGCCCATCCGTGGAAATGGCAGGACCAGAGGAGTCATCGTCTCCTTGAGCACCATTCGAAGCGATGGAGATGCGTGTCGTCTGGTTCGTTTGCCGATCGTGAACAAAGATGTCGAACTTGGCATTGGTGTCGGCGCTCACCAAGTTGGCCGCTGAAGAACGAAACGTCACATAACGCCCATCCCCGGAGATGGATGGACTCCAAGATTGACCATTTCCCTGTGCGCCATCGGAAGCGACCGAGACGCGCGTCGTCTGCGATCCGCGGTCGTGGACGAAGATGTCATCATAGCTATTGGTGTCGTTGCTTACCAAGTTCGTGGCTGTGGACAAAAACGCCACATAGCGCCCGTCGGCATTGATAGATGGGCTGATCGAGCGATTATCCCCTGAGGCACCAAGGTTAGTCATAGAGACGAGCGTCGTCAGTCCAAGTTCGCGATCGTGGACAAAGACATCTTGGCTTGCATTGCCATCCCCGCTCACTAGGTTGGAGGCATAAGATTCAAACGCCACATAACGTCCATTGGCGGAGATGCGGGGAACAAAGGATTCATTGTTTCCTTGGACTCCGGCGGAACTCACCGAGACGCGCGTCGTCTGCTCGGTCTGCCGGTCATGGACAAAGACATCAGAGTGGCCATTCGTGTCGCCGAGCACCAGATTGTTCGCTTCAGAGTAAAATGCCACATAGCGCCCATCGCCAGAGATGGACGGGCGGACCGAGTCATCGTTTCCTTGGGTGCCGTCCGAAGCAACCGAGATGCGCGTCGTCTGACTCGTTTGTCGATCATGGACAAAGATGTCCTCTTTGCCATTAGTGTCACTACCTACTAGATTGGTGGCGTCAGATTCAAACACCACGTAGCGACCATCGGCAGAGACGGAAGCCCAATTAGAATTTTGGTTCGCTTGAATGCCATCCGAATCGACCGAGACGCGCGTCGTCTGACCAGTCTGTCGGTCATGGACATAGATGTGGGATCTGCCATTGTTGCTGCCGCCCACAAGATTCGTAGCAGTGGATTCAAACGCGACATAGCGACCATCGGTAGAAATGGCGGGTGAATAGGAATGGTTGTTTGCCTGGGTGCCGCTGGAAGACACAGAGACACGCGTGATAGAGCCAGGGGAGAGCGAGAATGTGGCAGAGTGGTAAGCGGTAGATGTGCTGACCGATCCCAGTGTCGTCCACAGCACAAGAACGAACACCAAGACGATTAGGACGCGGACTAAAGATACCACAGGAATCCTCCACTTTGGATGAAACAAAATCTTCACCTTGATTATCGTCTGGTTATGTGTTACGCGGTCACTGCGTATCGTTCTGCAGGTCGCTTTCCGCCTGTCGTGTCTTGTGCGGAGCGTATCGCACCTCACGCATTTCTTGGTGTGAGTTAGCGCAGGACCAGCGGCAGATATAGTTGCTGCTGGAACCGACGGTAAGGAGAAGGTTGCTATCACTGATTTTTGTGGCTGCACTAGATTCTGCGGTCGCATTGCTGAGTTACCGGAGGATATCCAACAGCGCCAAGTAAGCTGGCTTGGGATTCAATTCGTCGTCGAACAGCGTGGCATCGGCGTTAGATGAATTGCGTTCCAACCACGAATACTTGTCGCCGATTCCCCAGACGGCAAAACTCTTGCACACGCCCGATTCCAAACATGCCGCCAACATGTTGCCGTATACTTGCGCTTGATGGGCATATCGTTCTTCGCGTGTACCCGGCACATGGGCTAGGTCCACATCGATTTCGGTGACATAGACCGGCACGCCATAACTTTTCATCGTCGCAATCACATCTTGTTTGGTGAACTGTTTGGTTCCGTCGAGGTGCATTTCCAATCCGACGCCGTCGATCAATCCTTTCGATTTGAGACGCGTAACGATTTCGTGCGTACGCCGTCGCTTTGCCATCCGATGTTTCATTGTCGTCCGCGTTGTAAATCAGCACAGCAGATGGATCGGTCTCGCGCGCAATTTGAAATACCAAATCGACATAGTCGTAGCCGAACTTGCGATAGAAAATATCCGCATCGGTGTTGGGCGGGAGTGCTACATCTTCCACCACCAAATATTCGCTGATTTGTCCCTTGTAACGCGTCATCGTTTGGGCGATGAATCCGTGCAGCAGTTGCGTGAGTTCCTCACGGCTGAAATTTCCGCTGGCGATCCAATCGGGCAGATAGCCAGACTCGGCGAGCAAGAGCGCATGTCCGACGATTTGCATTTTCTTCGAACGAGCAAAGGCAACTTGTTCGTCGACAAAAGCAAAGTTGTACTGACCGCGTGTGCGTTCGATGTCGTGCCAATAAAACCCAGCCGAGATGACCGCCAGGTTGAACTCACGCCCGACGATTTCGCGCCATCTGCTGTCACCGAACCAATTGGAGTTGAAGTAGGTTCCAATCTCGATTTGCTTTCGTTCAGCACACGCGCGTAGTGATCCCGTGCATGGAATCGGTGTGGGTGTAAGTGTAGGTGGTCGGGTCGGCGTTGCAGTGGGAATGGGCGTGAATGTTGGTGTTGGTGATTTGGTAGCGGTCGAGGTGGGTACTGCGGTGTGAGCCGCCGTCGGCAAAGGCAAGGATATTGTTGGCGTAGTGGTCGGCAAGGGCGTCAAAGTGAGCGGCACTATTGTTGTTGTTGGAACGGGCAATGCCGTTGGTGTTGCGCATGCGCTCAGAGCAAACAAAAGTACGACGATCACTTGCGAAATTCGGAAATCGTGAGTCTTCATCGATTCACCTTGATTGACCATTCGATCAGCGCAGAATGAGCGGAAGCGACAGGTTGTAAGGCACTGCCTCAAACGCTCCGATGTCGCAAACAGCAGCCCCATTGCGATTACCGTCTAGTGGGCGTGGGATGCCGCGTTGATCGATCGCGGGGCAGCCGGTGTTTGTGCCAGCATCAATTGCAGGGCTGCCGGATAAGAGTGCATGAGTTTGAGTGCTGCCAGGTGGGTTGAGAGACAGCAGACCCAGAAGCGGATCGGTGTTGTTGAGATCGCCCGCCGAAACGAAAGAGCTGGCGCAAGAATTATCGCTGCTCAGGTTATATCCCGCCGAGGTGACTGCCTTGTTGAGCGTGCAATTGCTCGCGCTGTTGTTCGCAATGAGCGTATGCTTGAATGACGCAGTGGCAAGAGCGTCATTGAATTGATAAAAGCCGCCGCCGCTAGTACTGCTCGCGATCGTGACGTTAAAGAGGGTCGCGCTTCGCCGATTGTAGAACCCACCGCCAAAGTTGCCCGCCGTGTTGTTGCTGATCGTGGTGTTGGTCAGCGTCATTGTGCCATTGTTGTAAATGCTGCCTCCATTTCCAGTTGCCGTGTTGTGGCTCAAGGTCGAGTTGGTAAAATCGAGTCCACCCAAATAGGTGTACACAGCGCCGCCATTTGTGCTGGCACTGTTGCCAACGAGACTAACCCTGGTTACAGTCAGAGTGCCATTGCTGTTATAGATGGCTCCGCCCGTGCCGGCCGCACCACCCGTTGCTCGATTGTCGCTGAGCGACGAGTCGGTCAAGGTTACCTTGCCCAAGTAATTGTAGATCGCACCACCGCTCGACGTGGCGCTGTTTGAATAAAAAGTACTGGAGGTCACGCTCAGCACACTTGTGCCAGAGTAATAAATCGCTCCGCCACTCGCCGTTGACGTATTTCCAGAAAAGGTGCTGGCTGTGATGGTCAGCGGACTGTTCGAAGAGTAGATAGCTCCGGCGGAAGAGCCGCTGTTGTTAGTAAAGTTGCTGTTGTCGACAATCAGTGAGCCTAAATAGGTATAGATTGCTCCGCCTGACCACGTGTGGGCGTTGCCGACGAACGCGCAATTCGAGATCGTTACTACGCCGCTTGAGTTATAGACAGCTCCGCCCGAGTCCTTCCCTTGAGTAAAGGTCAATCCGCTAATCGTCACTGTTTTGTTTGAGATGAAAAAGACGCGATAGGCATTATTGCCGCTGAGAGTCAGATTGCTTGCGCCAGGTCCGTTGATTGTGAGGTCTTTGGAAATGGTAATGTCGCCACTGGTCAACGTAATCGTCGCCGGATATATGAGATTAAAATCGATGGTGTCGCCCGAATTCGCATTGGCGATGGCTTGACGCAAAGAGCCAGCTCCGCTGTCGTTGGTGTTGATGACAGTGATCGTGGCGGCACGGGTTGGTAGTGTGCCAAATGCGAACGCGAGCGTTATGAGCAGCGGGCCGATTGCAAGCAGATATTGGCGATTCATTTTTTCCTCCCTTGCTTTGAGGTTCATTCTTCAACATCCTATTTGACACACTCGACGGTGTGGACTGTGATGAGTGAGCTACAAGCATAAGGCGATCTCTCTCAATCGTCTTGTTCATCGTTTGATCTCTCATGACTCTCAATGTCCGCTTTGCCCAACGTGGGTGGGGCGCTTGTCATGTGCCGCAACAGATCAAGCAACGTCTGTGCGTCGGCAAATGGATGATCCGAATCATCTGCAATGCAATGAAGCGAACCACGTAATTGCAATGGTTCGTTGGTGTCGATCAAAAGACGGAGAATAAATGTGTGGGTTGCGCGCATGAGAAAACCCGAAGGTTGTTGAAATATCCTTCGGGTTTTACAGTAGCATAGGAGACTGACGCAAGACTGACCGGGGATCAGTGAACAGTCACTGTTTACTGTTCACTGATCACTGATTCGTACAATTCGCGCAGCGCGGCTTGGGGCATCGTATTTAATTCCTCGCGCAGGGTGCGTTCTAGCTCACGATAGAGATGCAGCGCACCAGCGCGGTCGTTGAACGCAAGGCACGCTTGCATTCCGAGCAGAACCGCATCTTCTTGCCAGGGGTCGATCTCCAAAATCCGGTGACAGGCATCCATCGTTTCCCGCGCGTGTCCGGCTTGCATTTGGCGGTGCGCGGTGATGAGCAACGCGCGGAGGTAAAGTCGTTTGAATCGTTCGCGTGCTGTTACTGCCCAATCGGCGTAGAGATGATCGGGGAACAAGTCACCACGGTAAATTTCGAGGGCAGCTTGCCATTCTTCTTTGTTGCAGTGTTCTTCAAAGATTTGAAAATCGATGGTCGAGCCAGGTGGCAAGTCTAGGGTTACGCATCCTTCTTCGACGTGGACATAGCGTGAAGTGAATTTGTCGGGCAATTCAGGTTCGAGCGCGTGGCGCAGTGCTGAGGTCGCTTGATGAAACAAGGATTGTGCGGCGGCGCGGTCTTTATCGTTCCACAATGCATCGGCGATCTGATCGAATGTGAGCGAATGTGTTGGGGCGAGGAGGAGCAGCATCACCAAGTCACCGGCGCGCCGTTTGTGTAACGCACGTCTATCCAATTGGCGCGCACCCTGCCATACCTCAAATGCACCGAGGGTGACAATTCGCAATGGAGACGGTGGCACGCGTTGCAAGTGCTCGACACATTGCGCGCTGATCTCTGCGACGGCAGAGTTGGCGCAGTTGGGGTAAGAAGCAATGAGAGGGTATGCCAGAGAGCGATCTTGATCCAAAATATATGCGTACCCGCCGCGAACGATTTGAGTCGCAGCGTCCAACCATGCCGATTCCGTATCGGTGTGATTTTGCGCATGGAGCAATGCCGCAAATAAAAACTGGGCGCGCGCCAAGTCATATGATTGTCCCCGTGCGCTCAATTCCCGAATCGCTTCGCGCAAGTCGTTTTCTGCTGCACGCCTATCGTCGAGCAGCCAAGTTGTGAGGGCCCGTTCGATCAACGTTCGCCCTAACATGCGTCGATTGCGCGCCCGGCTTGCCCACGCGAGGGCATCATTCGCCCATTCGAGTGCGGCCGGCGCGTTGCCCAGGATTCGATGATATTGACTTTGTCCCATTCGAATAAAAATGTTCAAAGCGGGATCGCCAATTTGTTCGGCAACGGAACGTGATTGAGCAAAGAAGGTCGAGGCCGCTGACAAGTCGCGTTCATCCATGGCAAGGAACGCGCGCATGCAGAGATAATAACCTTGATACACCTTCGCTGCGGAGGCAACCAGCCCCAGCTTTTCCACGGTGGCGCGCGCGTGTTGCAATTGTCCCATTTGAAGATGGATAAAAGTTTTGGCGATCAACGTCACGGCTTGTTTGGGCGAGTTCAGTTGGCAGGCGACGCGATAAGCTTCGTCGTAGGTTGCCAGCGCCAGATCAAATTGCCCGCGCAAAGCATAGACTCCGGCTCCCAGGTTGTGCAGTGCGCCTAAACGACGATCATCATCTCCAAGCTCACGATACAAGTCAGCCGCGCGCAAATGAAAAGACTCGACATCCGCTAACGAGCCAATTTCCATCGCGCAGTTACCGAGTGTATTCAGTGCATCCGCTCGTGCGTGTGATTTTTCCCCGGCGTGCTTGAGCGCCTGTTCTGCACACATTTGCGCTTCGCCATAGTGTCCCATTCGATAGTGAACTTCGCCCGCGCGCACGAACGCCGATGCGATGCTTTCCGCGTCCGCGTTCATACGCGCGTGTTCCAGTGCCATATACGCGCGTTCGAGTGCGTCACCCATCTGTCCATTGCGCTCGAATTGGATGCTTGCGGCGACTAGTTCTTCGACATTGCGATCAGTGTTCATGCCAAGATTCCTCATCGAATACATTCTGGCAATTGTACATGAATTATACGCATTAGCGCAAAAGTCACTTGGGCACATCATCCAGGGGGAGTGATTTCCAGCGCCGCACGATATCTTTGAGTTGCGCCTTGGAACGCTTGACGGAACGCGTGTGCATACGAAAACGCTGCCGATGAGTTTGTACCCGCTC
>JACRMI010000116.1 GCA_016215025.1 Chloroflexota bacterium | reverse complement strand
CTTCCAACTCGGTCTGCGTTGGCTCAAGCGCTGCGTGGCGACGGCGATGCAGCGGCTGCCTGTCTTCAACGCCTGCCTAACGCCAATTCGTTTAGCGCCTGTCATCAAGCGGCTTTAATTAAATTGGTAAGGGAATCAGGGAACCACAATAAATATTTTTCTGGGCAAGTTTCGATATTATCGAACTGTTCACGCAATGGGCTGTGATACATCGCGACGTTGTTGCTGCCCGTGTGCGAGCGATCAAAGCCGAGTCCGTTTGCATCGGCGCGATGATAATAGACGTTGTTCCAATCTGGACGAGGCGCGTTGTTGAATCCTGGGTCGGGTCCGTAGTGGTGATGCTCTTTCATCAAGTGATGCAAACCGAGCGGCGTCATATAGTTGACACACGCCTCCCACGAACCCAGCATCATCTGCTTGAGTGTGTCCACCACGTCAGAGTCATTCGACCACATCATGCGAATCCACTCGTCGGCGATTGCATCGGCGCGCAGTTCATAGTCCCACGCGAGTCGCCCAAACGCGTACCAATTCGCCTGCGAAAAATGATGACCGCACCAATTGCGATCCGTGCCGGTATTCGCTACGCCGACGATGCACGAGTTGCTTGGCGCGCTAACAATTTTCGCGACGGTTGAGCCGGCACCTTGCGCGTACGTGTCGGAATGCAAAACCTCTTGCCACATGCCGCCGAGATAAACTAGGTGTTTCGACTGACCGAAATATTCCTGCGTGATCTGCAATTCGAGCGCAAGCGGCGTTTGCGGCATCGCGCCGAAAAGCGGATGGAATGGCTCGCGTGGTTGAAAATCGATAGGACCGTTCTTGGCTTGGATGAGAACGTTGGGATGAAATTTTCCATCGAGCGGCACAAATTCCTTGTTCGCGCAGTTCGCGCGGTCAGCATCGACGCTGGTATCGTAAACGAAAGCCCGCCAGAGCAAAATGCCGCCATGCACCGCGAGCGCATAGGCGAGCATGTTCGCGCCGTCGTCGTGGTTCGCGCCGTTGTCTTGCGGTCCCGGCTGTCCCTCGGAATTTGCCTTGACTTGGAATCCGCCAAAGTCGGGAATCAGCCGATAAATCTCAGCGACCTTTTGCTTCCACCATGCAGCAACCTTCGCGTCGCGCGGATCGCTCGTGCTCAAACCGCCGAGGTGAACCGGCGCGGTGAATTTCGGCGATAGATAGACGCGAATGCCGTACGGACGAAACACATCGGCGAGCGCAGCCGTTTTTTCGAGATACTCGGTGGTCAAACTCTGCGCATTGGCGTTAACGTTATTGAGACAGGCGCCGTTGATGCCGATGGACGCACATGCGCACGCATAATCGTGATAACGCGCGTCGATCTTATCGGGCAATTCATCCCAATTCCACAACGAGCGACCGGCGTAACCGCGCTCAATCGATCCGTCGAGGTTATCCCAGTGCGCAAGGATGCGATAGCGAATCCTGGGACGACTCTCGATGTTTAACGTGCGAATGTCTTGCTGCGTTTGAAGCAAACGCAGGAAATGAAAGACGCTAGGCAACACGGCAGGCGCAGAGTTAGCGGCAATGACAATGAACGAATTGTTTGCAATTTGCTGCGAGTGAATGGAAAATCCACCCTCACCCCAACCCTCTCCCTTCCAGGGAGAGGGAGTATGTTCCCTCTCCCCAAAGGGGAAGAGGGTTAGGGTGAGGGGTGCTCGCGCGACTTCATCAACCGTGCCGACGATGAGCGCGTTGCCAACTGATTTGTCCGCGAACGGCACATTACGGTCGAGCAATGCCGGCAATGCGCGCGCAAGTTCGTTTTTGATGATCGTTGCGGTTGCGCTTGTGCTAAGCACGACGATTGAGTTGATTGCCGCGCGGTACTGCGCTAAGCGCTCGTCGTTTTCTACGCGACGATAGCACAGCCAGAGTTCGTAGCCGTCTTCGTTGGATGTTTGCATACAGTTCAAATCACGTCGGACGATAGATTGCCCAAAAAGTGAGCCAAGGTGGCGCGATGGACGCAAAATGTTCCCAGGTTCCAGGTGCAGCGTTTGGATCGGATGAGAAATCAGTTGAGTCCGAAAGGTGGCGAATCACAAAACCCTGCTCGATCAAGCCGCTGACCAAGGTGCTCAAGGTATGGCGATACTCACGCGGCTGTGGAATCGCTTCGCCCGATTGGTAAACCCAGGATGAATCCGAATACATAATCGCCATGCCATCCTGGTAGGGTTGTTTTAGCGGATAGCCCTCGCCGTTCCAATCGCGCTCGGTCAGTCCACTCACGAACGGATTTGCACAGTTGAAACTATAAACACCTTCGCGCCGCATGACCCGCGCGACCTGGGCAAACACCTGGCGCGCATCAGGGACAAAGTTGATCGAGTAGGGTTGCCAAACAATGTCAAAGGCATTGGCTTGAAGGAAAGACAAATCGCGCATGTCGCCTTGATGCGTTTGGATGTTAACTCGATAATGCGCGGCAGCTTGACGATCCTTTTCCAATTGTTCCTCGGACAAATCAACGACGGTAACCGTCGCGCTCAGCAACGCAAAGCAAGCCGATTGCTGCCCGCCGCCACCAGCGAGACAAAGAACGGCTTTACCAGAAAGCTCACCCAGCCATCCATCGGGATCGATCCGAGCACGCGCCGAAGCTGCGTCCAAATTCAAATAAGGACGCGTGAATAATGCATTGGCTTGCGCGAGCGCTTTCCATCGCGCGATGTTGTATCGGGCGATTTCATCCATGTTCGGGTGTTTTAGTAAGCATTGCTTCTATGGCTTCTCCTAATAACTTTGTTGAGCACGCAGCAATAAAATGCGAATTAGGAAGCCAACGACTTTGCAAAGCAGTAAGCCAATACTTTAGTCGACCTTGTTCGTCCTGCTGAAATGCGAATATAGGACCACCACTCATTCCTCGAATTGAAGTGATGCCTTCTCCAAGCTTGATGCTACCGTAGAAGAGAGGCATATCAGTTTCTGAAAAACCATCTGGCCGTTCAGCAAGTGGGGTCACATGAAAAAGGGCCGGCACCAACTCAACATTTTCATTACTAACATTCACGAGTTCACTCGGCACGCCAAGCAGGGTGTAAAAATCAGCTATCGATGGCTGTAATTTCCATACATCTTCATTCAAAGGTTGAATATGATTTTCCTCCATAAGCTGTCGATAATATGAAGATACCGCAATTATTCCATAGTCAAAGTTGGCATTATCATTTATATGAGAAGTCAGCACACTTTCGTAAGCGAATGGAATAGGTTCAAAGTGTTTTGCATCTGTACCTAATGAATCGAGAAGACGACATTTAGTAATCCGATAACCATGTTCAGTAATAAGGCACTCGATTTCTTCAAGACAATGCCCCGCTGTGACTAGAAACCATTTGTCTTGAACAGATAAGACAAAGCATGTGGTTATGGCGCTACGTGAATCAGAGTCTTTAACAAATGTAAAGAAGATTGGTACCATATGCTTCATAAAGAATCCAAGGAGACGATCCTTCTGATCTTGGTCATTATGGTATGTCACAGACACTCCTAATATCTATCAAAAGATTTGGCTTTCATTCCCACTAGCTACCACGATTCCATGAACCAATCTCGATCATATTCCCTTCGGGGTCGGCAATCATCGACGAACGCATGCCCCATGGCTCGTCGCGTGGTGCATAGATCACGCGCGCCCCGGCTTGCACAATCCGATCAAACTCGCGGTCGAGATCGGCTGACGTAGGCAAATCAATCGCGAGTTCAAACGTGCCGTTCAAGCTGCTAGGATAGGTCGGCGTTTGACTGAGCAGCATGGGCAATTGCGCACGTTCGTACATCGAAAAACGAACACCCTCATGCTTGAACTCCGCATACGGACCTTTACCATCCCATTCAATCTCAAAACCGAGCACGGCATGATAGAAATTGACCATCGTCCGCAAGTCGCTCACAAAAATGCCGATCATATCGATTCGCGTGCCCATTGGTTTGGTCTCCTCTGGAATTGGCAAATTAGAAATTTGCCCTACAGGATGTAGTACGTGATGGAGAGCAAGTATCCAGCTTGGCGAATTGGAAATTTGCCCTACAGATTTTTCCGCCAGCAGTTGCTCGTGAATATAACTTGAAAGCCCAGCGCTTGATAGAATAGCTGATCGGACCCGACGTACGCGACCGTTGCCCCCAGCTCGCCGCATCGTCGAATGCCTTCCAACACCGCGGCTTTGCCCAAACCCATTCGACGAAAATCGGGATCGGTCGCGACCGGTTCGACGTACGCAATCTTGTTGGTCGATTCGTACCACATTCCACAGAACGACACAAAATCGCCATTGGGCGCTTGGACCACAATCTTGAGGTCTTGCCTGAAATGTGGCACAGACTGCATTTTCACTTGACCGTCTAGTTCATTGGCGGGCGGCTCGCCGGGATGATTGAACCCACGCCACATGACGCGCTGAACTTTCAAAAGGTTATTCTCGTCGGCGAGACTCTTGATCTGAAAACCATCTGGCACACGAAGGTCCGGGCGAAACGGTTGGGTGATCGCGAGTTGCGCCAGCGGGCGATTGTGTTGCGCATCCAATTCGTAACCGCGTGATTTCACCAACGATTCGAACTCGGTATCCCAGTCGTTGACGAACACCCGCAAGCTGTGTTCGCCATTTTCCATTTGCCGCCAAAGACAACGCTCGGCATGATCGAGCATTTCGCTTTTCAGATACACGTAATCACGATGGATCTCAAAAAACGCTTCGCCCAACACACTTTCGTAATGAACGACGCCGACAATTTTACCATCGTCTTCCCAGATTGCGATTTTGCCAAGCGATGTCTCATCGAGATAAGGATGGCTGTGCATGTATTCCCAGGTTGGCTGAAGCCAATTGCCATCCCGATTTCCCGGTTGATGATTCTCGATCAGGAAATTGCCGATGGTTTCGAAATCGTCAGGTTTGTATTGTCGAATTGATATGCACATTTTTTATTGATTGAGCCACAACTCGTACACTTGATCGCCGTACGTCAGCGCGATTTCGCCCGATCCGAATTTCGAATGCGCCCACGCACTGTCCACCAATGGATAGCGATTCAACTGAATGGGCACATTGTCGATGGTCGGCACGACATCCCAGCCCGTGACGAAACAGCCGCTAGAGGGCGACTCGAAAGTGATAACGCTGCCTTGCAAAGTGATGCGCGCTGCGCTCAATGCACCGACGAACGCATCGAACGATTTCCAATCCGCTTCACGTCCACACTCGACGAGCCAGGTATTTTCGTGCGCCCAACACTGCAACTCACGCCCGGCGTACTGACCTTCCCTGCCAACCTTGATGCCATTCTGTGAATAGATACCGACGTAACCTTGCTTGACGCAGACGAACACCCAGTTACCCGCAAAGCGGACTTGGTCGAACAATTCTTGCGGGAACCACGCATGACTCATCCACGTGAAATCGTTCAACCGAAATGTGAGCGACATGACATTTTTGTATTGAATCACGCGCGGCATGACCGAACTGCCCGACCAATAATCGGGTCGCAAACCGGAACCTTCACCCGTCGTGTGCGGAGCCGACCAAAAAATATTTGCCTTGTTGCCAAGCGTGATTTGATGGGTGTGCGTCGAAGATTCAAACTCGCCTTTGCGGTGGTCCTGCAAACCGGAGAGCATGTAATCAGGCGTGCGATAGACGACGAAATCGGCGTGGCGCATCGACGTGCGCAGAATGCCCTGCCGTTCTTTAGCTTCGACGACGTTGGTGTGGTCGGTCGCCATATCGAAAATAATTTTCGGCGGCTTGTAGGTGCTCGTGCCTAAACACACCGGAGCCATACCTGATGTGCCTTTTGTCAGCGAGCCGTTGCCGAACAAGAGCCAGCACAGCGCCGACGTTCCCTCAAAATCGGGATGCTTGATGTAGATGCCGTAGCTGCGTCCATGCGTCGTGCCCCAAATGCCTTGATATGAATCCGAACCCAGGTTGAAAAACATTTCGTCGAGCACCGCGCCGACCATCTGGCGCAATTTGTATTGACCTTCGATGAGCGCGAAATCGAACACGTTCAACAGCGGCGCGATACAAATCGGAAAGTACGAATTCGAGTGCCACTCGTCGAAACCGAAACGTCCCCGTTGGCGCAACCACTCGGTAATGTACGTGAATGCCTTGTGATAATGGAACAAACCGTTCTGCTGACTATTGGTAAACATTTCAGTCGGGAATAGAAATCCTGCCATCCACTCGGCGACGTGAAACAGCAAGCGATGATTCTCCGAACCCATGTACATCACCGTATCGCCCGGTTCGTCGATCCAATATTTGAATCCCAGGACCGTATCTTTCATCAACCCATTGATTTCGGGGCTAAGATGCTGTTGTTGACGTTCCCAAAACATCAACCGCAAAATGCCTTGAATGACGAAATCGGCGCAGTCGTTGCGCGCGGCGATAAACTCGCATGTCCAACGAATCGTGCTTTCATCTACGCGAGTGTATTGCCCCAACGCATAACGCGCGACCTGCTCCCAGATACGGTGCATATCGGGTTCAGCATTGTCCGCATAATGTTCCAGCGCAAGCCGTCGCCGTTCGTCGATCTTGTCGTATCCTTGCGGCGCGACGATTGGCGTGATCCTGCGAATGTTTTTGAACGACGTAGAGGTGAATACGCTGCCTTCGCGGTCGAGCCATTTGCAGTAAATGTGATACACACCATCGGTCAAAGCATTGCCTGCTGCCAACACCACCTCACCGGCGGTTGTGGGCTGAACGGTCTGCACCACTTGAGCGTTGCTATTGACCAGCTCGACTTGAAGTTTGAATCCGCTTTGCAGATTGCTGCTTGCAGATGCATTCTCCAACTTCAATCCCAGGTTGTGTCCGGGGTAAATAATGTCGCGCGGCAAACGCAGCCCGTTCAATTCTTCTTCGACCAACGCGCGCGTGTCCAATGGCATCTCAGGCGCGAGCGGCGCGCGGACGGTAGCATCGCTATCGACGAGGTCGAGCCGGAAGCCAACTTGCGCCATGCGCGCGATGCGAAACAAGCCAAGGTTCACGATATTGTCACCCGGTTGCAACTCCGCTTGAAAATGATGCTCGAAGGCCACACCCAAACTCGTGGGCGAGCTGGTTGCGCTGTCAAACACAATCTTGCCGTTGATAGACACGAGCGCGCGGATGTTATTGACGATCAAACGCCATTGGCGCATCCCTGCCTGCGTGGGCGTGATCACACTAGAAAGAAATGCCGCGCCGAGATGGTTCTTGATATTGTACGTGCCCCACGATAGATATTTTTCTGGACCGCGCACCAAATTCCACTGAGCCGTCTCGCCGTGAAACGTCGTCGCGCATCCTTCGGTTGGAGACGATGCCAGAATCGGGTGCGCCTCAGTCAGGATTTCGTTCATCGCCGCGCGTCCAACCTGCGAGGTGCTATCTTCAAAGTACGACAAGCCAATCACCTTGTCTGACACATCATGATTGAACGCGCCAAGCATGATCCAAGGTTTAAGCGTATCGCCTGCCGCAATATTTCGGATCAAGTTCTGGGTGGCTGTCATGTGAGTGTTTCCTCGTTGGCGAGCCAGGCTGGATAGGGTTTGCCTTGCGCGCGCAAATGACTGGCGAACAAAAACCGATGCACGTCATGCGAATAGTATTGCCCGTAGCGCTTGCCCGGCAATTGATCCATGAATCGATCCAGCACCATGTTCGCCATCGCTTCGTCCAACCCCGACGCGAGTTCGTAATCGAAATAGATCGCCAAATCGCGCTCCCCTTCTTCGACGATGCGCGTGATGCCAAACTGAGCTGGCTGCAAATGCGCTGGCGAGTAGCGTTCCAAGACAAACGTGCCCGGCGATGCCGAGTGAATCGCCGTTTGATTGGCGTAGATAAAGTTGACCGTGTCCTGCGCGTCTTGCAGCGTCTCAGTTGGAAAGCCAAAAAAGAAAAAGGTGTGATTCCAAATCCCCGCTTGTGTCGATTGTTGCAGCAACCGGCTCATCGTTTCGCGTTGGGTACCTTTGACCATGAGTTGAATCATGCGGTCGGACGCCGTCTCCAATCCAAAGAGCAGCATGACACAGCCGCCGCGCGCCATCGTTTGCAACAATTCCGGCGAAATCACCTTTTCAAAACGCGCGCAACTGCACCAATCGACTGGCGAACCAAGCTGCGCGAGTCGCTCCGACAGCAAACGCATCGTGCGCGGCGGGATCGCTTCGTCGGTGAAAAAGACGTGGCGCACGCCGTGTTTTTTTTGCAACGTCGTGATCTGTTCGACGAGTTGCTCAACTTGGAGCGGCGCAAATCCTTTGCCCGCGCCATAGCCCACGTTGCAAAACGCGCACAGTCCGTGATAACAACCATGTGCGGTGATGAGCGGCAAGACGAGTTCGGGCGTGAGGTACCGATCGAGCGCCAGTCCGTCGAAATCGGGTGTGACATGCTGGGATGCGTTGGGACGCATCTGCATTTCGTTCACTCGAATCGTCCCATTGGTGCGATGAATCAAATTCGGCACGTCGTCCATCGCGCGCTTGCCATCCATCGCTTCGGCTAGTCCCAGCAGCGCCATTTCGCCATCGAAGATCACCGCGCTATCGATGAGGTCAAAGATCAGCGGTGCATGTTGAATTTGCTCGCGCAGCATCGAGACGTGCGGACCGCCAACGGTGACATGACATTTCAATCCCGATTGTTTGACGAGATGGGCAAGCGTCATGCCCGCCAACATTTGCCCCATCGTCGGAATCGATATGCCGACGATGTCGGGTTGCTCGCGCACAATATCGGCGAGAATGCCGCGCTTGAAGATGTCGAGGAATAGATTGTGTTTTGTATCGCGTACACCTTCGAGCAAATGGCGACTGGAATCGACCGGCGACGCGGGCACGTACTCCAAAAAATCGAGTTGGGCGGGATGGAATGGCAACGAGGCAAGTTCGAGCGATTGCATGATGGTCGAAAAAGCATCCAAGCTTTTCTCGCCATCGTAAAACGAGGAACTGCGAAACACTCTTTTCGCCGCGTCGATTTGAGCGACGAGTCTCGGTCCTACACTAAATGCCCATTCGATTTTTTCGGGGAGCACACGATTCAGCTTGTGAGGAAACTCGGCGCGGAGACGTTTCAAAGATTGCTCGAGGTGATCGCGGCTGAGTACCGTATCGTATGTTTCGGCGTTGAGGTCGCGTTGGATAACCTCAATGCCATGCGAACGAAGGAAACCAGTCAACACCGGCAATGCGAGGTAAGGCATTGCCGGTGTCCAGGGTGGCGGGAATACCAAGTATATTTTCATACGTGGTTATCTTTCTATTTTTTGACCGCTGACGACCAACCGCAAACCGCGATCAGCGTATGGCTTGTGGCAGATGGCAAATGGCTAATCGCCATAAGCAATATGCCATCAGCTATCCGCCATTGGCAGTCGGTCGTCGGCTGTCGGCGGTCTATTTGGCAAAATTCAGACGAATCCCTTGCTCGCCGAAATGTACTTGAAGCTGTGATGCATTCAGTTCGGCGACGCAGTATGGATTGTCATAGTGCTTGAAACCCGTGATCGGTTCGACTTTGCCGTTGCGTTTGAAATCGCCTTGCCAACCAAATTCAAGCGTCTCGCCGCGCAAGGTTGCACAACGCACCAACAAGCTATTGTATTTGACAGCGAGCGCGAGAATCTTTTTCTGGAACGAAGCAAAGTCGCCGTCGAGTGCGGCGCGTCCCATGTGACACACCCAAATGTTTTCTCGACCATGCGAGCGTAGTTCTCGAAAGGCGCTATTGCCACGCTGGATGAAATCAAAGCCGCGCGCCGCCGTGATTGCAAGATAGCCATTGTCTTTGCGCGCGAATGCCCATCCGTCGCGGATAACATATTCGTCGAATGCCCACGCGGGAAAATACGCGTGTGTGAATCCAAGCCAATCGCTGTCTGGGATTTTGTGAACGGCGATGAGCACATCCTTCCACTGCGCGACACGCGGCAACGTGACATTGCCGTGCCAAAAACCAGGGCGATGTGAATTCTCTTCGCTGATGCACGATGGATGCGTGACAAAGACCACCGCATCGGGACCCATCGTCGCTTGCCAGATATGCTGCTGGTAACCGTTTTCGCCGGGATGATAATCCTGCGCCGAACAGAGCATATAATCGGGCGTTTTGTACGTGACCTTGTTCACGCTCCACTCGCCGATCTCTTTATCGCACCCTGCTTCTAGCTTGCCGGCGTGCTGCTCGCGATTCCACATCTCATCGGGCAAGTCGGCCGCAATCGCGCCGATGAGCAACGGAAATTCGTAATGCTCCATGCACGCCAAGCTGACTGTGCCCAAAATCTTGTCGTTGAATGCGCCCATGCCCCACATCAATCGACTTGCGCCCGAAGTCGATTCGCCGCGTGCGCCTTTAACGTGTTCCTTGTACGCGCGTCCGTGTGTCGAACCGAACGCGCCTTTGTACGAATTGAGCGCCATCGTCAAAAACATCTTGTCCATGATGACGGCGGCGAGATCGTAAACCGCTTGACTTGCCACAAGGTCAGCCAAATGCGAGAGCGCGAGCAGGTCTTCTTCGAAATAGCAATTCGAATCCCATTCGCGAAAGCCGCCCGCTCCGCGTTTGAGCAGCCACGAGATCGCCAGGCGTTCGCCTTTTTCGCGGTGCCATTGTCCGGTCTGGTTCACGTTCGTAAAAACACGTTCGGGATAGAGTTGCCCCGCCAGAATTTCGCACGCGTGAAATAGAATCTGATGGTTCTCCGACCAAAAGCACATCGCGTCTTCGCCGGGTTCGTCCATCCAATATTTGAAATTAAGCACGCATTCTTCGAGCGGCTGCTTGAGCGATTCAGGGAATTGCGGATCGTTGCCAGAGCGATGCAACATGCCGAGCAAACCGACGAGGAAAAAATCGCTGCAATCTTTGCGCTGATTGATACCGTCAATCGTTTCCAGAATCACGTCGAGCTTCAAGTCTGCCCAGTAACCTAGCGCCATCTTGGCGATTTCAGAAAAGACACTCTGCTCGCGTTTGGCGGCGTCCAGCAATGCTTCCGCGCGTCGTTCGTCAAATGTGCCATACGGCGCTTGCGAATATTTGTTTCGCGTTGAACTCAATCTGATCTTGCGTTCAAGGCGCAAATTGCCTTCATAGTACTCGCGCACGGTCGGAATCAAAAAAATATCGAACGCGCCTTCAGGGAGTTGATAAGGCGCAGCCATCGGCAGCTTGAATTTCGCCGAAATGGTGGGCTGACCTTCGGAATGAATCCACGCCGGTAATTTTTGGAGACGCACCGTCAATTCCGCCGCCGTCGCCAAATCGGGCGGCCAATGCACGGTGATTTCGTCGTCCCAGACATATACATCACGATCCAGATACGCGGCGTGAATCGCTTTTTCGACGACCTGGCGACGCGCGACCCCTTCATGCAGTGTAGGAATAAATACGTACGCTTGCGCGGGCGCATTGACGATTTGCAACGCCATCACGTACGGACACTCGCGCGCGGCGACCTCTTCAAAGCGTACGAGGATTTCGTTATGCCCTGATTTTAACTTGGCTTGAAATGAAACGCTGTGAGGAATTTGATGGTGGAAATGTTCCTGCCGATGAATATGCTCGCCGTTCAGCCACACATCGGCGGGACCGTTGGTGGTGAGAACGCATTGGACATCTTGCGCCGTCGGGCTTGTCACGCGGGTGTACGCCCAGGTTCGTAAATAATGACAGGTGTGATAGAACGCGGTGCACTCGACAAAATGATCGTCGTCACATCGAAAATAATTCCACTCGAGTTTGGTGTCGCCAAGCTCAAACGATTCGGTTTCGACGGGCGGCTGCGTCAGGCAGGAATTGACATCGTAATAGTGCTTGGCAATCTGCAGCTTCCAATCGTCGCCTTGATAACGATCCAAATCGAGAACGGGAATCGCTTGGGGACCGGCCACAATCCAGTTGTGGATAAAACCATTTTCGATCTCGTAACGCGCATAACTAACAGCCATGCCTTCCTCTCACCGAACCAAGATGCGGAGTGCGATTTCGAGCGCGACCCAAGCCACGATCAACACGCCGAGTGGGATCGCCGTCGTCATCGCAAACCGTCGCAATAATATATCGAGTTTCCAATTCGTCAACTTTTGACGAATAGAGCTTTGATCTGGAGACGCAGTTGCTTGAACTGGGCGCTCGAAGCTGGCGCGATAATATCCCTCTAAAAACATCACGAACGTAAACGCGACGATCCCGCCGACGAGCAAACAAATCGAATTGATCAATCCGAATGAGTAGACGTCGTTACCGGCGGCAATCCATAATACGCTGACCAGCGAACGAACTTGGGCCAACGCTGCCACACAGACGACGATGTTCACAAACCATAGGATGTAAATCAGGCCATAAAGCAAAATGTGATTGAGAGTTGGTGAGGTAACCAGAGTTTTCATAGCCACGCTCTCCAAAAAACAACTGGGGATCGTGTATCACTCAATTCCAACGAGCGACGATCCACCAGTCAGTACAATGCGAGACGAATGTGTTTGGTGCGATCTAGTGCAGCCACAAAATAATGCTGCGGACTCGACTACGCTTGAAATAGGCCTGGCTTGCCCGCAAGATTTTGTGGATGCACTATTAGGATTTGTAGAGCAAACAGCGAACGCGATGTCCCGGCTCAACTTGAATATTCGGCGGTTCTTCCTGATCGCAGACGCCGCGGATGCGCTTGCTGCATCGCGGATGAAACGAGCAGCCCTTGGGAATCGAATAGGGATCGGGGACCGTGCCGCGAATCGATTCAAGCCGCAGACGGTCACGCGTCTTTTGTCCCAAGCGCGGAATCGAACGCAAGAGCGCGGAGGTGTAGGGATGCATGGGATTGTGAAAAATCATGTCCACATCCGCTTCTTCGACCACCTTGCCCATGTACATGACGATCACGCGTTCGCACATTTGCGCGACCACGCCCAGGTTGTGGGTGATGTACATGATCGCCATACCGAGTTCGCTTTGCAGCGAACGCATCAGCTTTAGAATCTGCGCTTCGGTTGTCACGTCGAGCGCGGTCGTGGGTTCATCGGCAATGAGCAAGCTGGGATGGCACGAGAGCGCCATAGCGATGACGGCGCGTTGGCGCAACCCACCCGAAAGTTGGTACGGATAGGAATCCACGCGTTGTTGCGGTTTGGGAAAGCCCACAAGGTCCAGCATCTCGATGGTCTTGCTGCGCGCTTCGGCTTTGCTCACCTTTTGGTGAAGCAGAATCGCTTCCATGATCTGATTGCCAATCGTATGGACCGGGCTAAGCGACGACATGGGTTCTTGCGGGACCAAAGCCATCTCGCTACCGCGCAAACTGCGCATGAGCGATCCCATCGGATCGAGTTCCGTGAGCTTGACCAAGTCAGTGGTGGTCGAACCATTTTGCTTGCCAACCACACGATGGAGTGTGATCTCCCCTTCGACAATTTTGCCGGGCTTGGGCACAATCCGCAGAATCGAACGGGCGGTTACGCTTTTGCCACAACCACTTTCGCCGACCACGCCTAAAATCTCGCCGCGTTTGATGTAGAAATCGACACCGTCAATCGCGCGGGCGGTCCCTTCGTCAAGAAAAAAATAGGTCTTGAGTTGTTTAACTTCCAGTAAGGTGTTATCCAGCATTGTGTTTACCTCGCATAGGGGTCCGCCGCGTCGCGCAAGCCATCGCCCACAAAATTGAATGCCAAGACTGCAATAACCACCGCAAAGCCCGGCGCAAGCACCCACGGCGACAACACCAGCGAGCGAATATTCATCGCTTCCTGCAACAATACACCCCAACTGATGGCTGGCGGACGCAGCCCCAAGCCGATAAAGCTCAAGCCGGTCTCGGCGAGGATCATGTTCGGGATATTCAACGTGAGCGCCGCGATAATATAGCTCAAGAACGATGGCATCATGTGGCGCAGGATGATGCGCATTTCACTCGAGCCATTCAAGCGCGCGGCTAGCACGAAATCTTCTTCACGCATCGCCAAGAATCGTCCGCGAACAACCCGCGCCATCCAAGTCCACGCAACCAACGAGAGAATGACGGTGATGCCAAAGTACGTCTGCTCGACCGATAGCGTGGCTGGCAATGCAGCACTCAACGTCATCCACAGCGGAATTTGGGGAATCGTTCGAATAAATTCGATCACGCGTTGAATGACCACATCAGCGCGCCCTCCGTAATACCCCGAGATACCGCCCAAGACCACGCCGATCACCAAACTGAGAAACACACCCACCAAGCCCAGGGACAGCGAAAGACGCGCGCCATTAGCGATACGTGAAAACATGTCGCGTCCAAGGCGGTCAGTGCCAAGTAAAAAGACGCCTTGTTGATCGGTCCCCGCGGGAATTCCGAATAGATGAATATCGGTTTCCCAGATGCCCAGCATCTTGTAGGGTACGCCCTTTGCCAAAAGTTCAAGGGGATAGCGCGTTGTCTTTTCTTCCGTATATGAAATGGCAAGCGATTGCGGGTCCATCGACCGCTTGTGTTGGTAGACAAAGGGGAAATGGAAATTACCTTCGGCGTCGCGAATGTGAATTGCCGTCGGCGGGACTTGCTTGAACTGGATCAAAGCCTGATCGGGATCGTACGGTGCAACAAATTCACTGAACACGGCGGTAAAATAAAACAGGATCAAGACCACGGTACTGATGAGCGCCATCTTGTGTTTGCGATAACGCCACCACATCAGCTTCCAGGGCGGAGCCACATAGACCTTTTCAGCAGCTTGGTGCAGCTCTTCTTCCTCGGTGAGGTTCTCTTCGATTTTTGTTTCTACTTGTTCTACGACACTCATGGCTTAGGCCTCCAATCGGATGCGTGGGTCTACCCACGCCAGCAAAATGTCCGAAACCAATGTGCCAACGACGGTGAGTGCGCTTAACAAGACGAGAAAACTGCCCGCCAAGTACATGTCTTGGGAAATTAACGCACGTAACTGCATGGGTCCAGTGGTCTGTAAACTCAGCACCACGGACATGAGCGTGATCGATGAAATGCGGTTCGCCAGCGACCAGCCCACGGTGCTAAAAAACGGATTCAGCGAAACACGCACTGGATATTTCCAGATCAACCGATTCTCCGTCAACCCTTTTGCGCGCGCGAGTTCCACATAGGGCTTGTTGATTTCGTCGAGCAAGTTGGCGCGCGTCGTGCGGAGTTCGCCTGCGGTATTCTCGATGGCGACGATCAAGCCCGGAATCCAAAGGTGCTTGAGCAAGTCCACCACTTTGTCCCACGACCACCCGGCTTCCAAATACTGTTGTGAGAACAGCCCACCGACATTCAGGTTGAGCTGGGTTTGCGCAAAATACATGACGATAAGTGCCCATAGAAACGCCGGGACCCCCACGCCGACAAAACTCAAAATGGACATGGCATAGTCAGGCAAGGAGTATTGATGGGTAGCGGAATAAACTCCGACCGGTATCGCGATCAGCCAACTGATCAGGAGCGAAAAAACCGCCAGCAGCACCGTCAGCCCAATACGCTCGCCGATTAGCTCACTGACCGGCTTTTGCCATTCCATCGACTGACCCCAGTCGCCGCGCGTGACAATGCCGCTGATCCATTTAAAGTATTGCACATAGATTGGTTCGCCCAATCCGTACCGCTCCCGCATCGCCGTGATGGCTTCTTCTTGAACATTTTCGCCCATGGAGCGCAATTGCGACACGTAAGATGTCAAATAGTCACCCGGCGGTAATTGAATCAGTATGAAAGAGATGACTGAGATCAAAAACAGGGTTGGGATCATGATCATAATACGCCGTGCGATATATGCCAACATACACAACCTCCACCTGACCTGGAAGGTCGCGCCACCTACGGTGGCGAGTCGGCTCCGAATGAGCCGCGACCTTCCAGGTCCTTTTTCAACTAACTAACTCGCATGCTTGCTTGGGTCGTCCCAGTAGTACGTCTCACTATTGCAGAACTGTTCGTCACCGGTGGTGTCGTCGTTCGGCATACCGGTGGGATAACCCTTGAAACCATTCTTGACGATCGTGGGCGTCGGCTGCTCGCCGAGAACGCCGATGTAAGGCAGTTCGGTCGCCCAGATGTCGAGAATCTTTTTGAATGCGGCGGTTTGCTTGACGGGATCGGGTTCGACGATGACTTCTTCATCCCAGATCTTCCAGATGTTATAGATCCAGTGCCCATCCGGCGGCTTGACCGCATTGGGATTGCCTGGCTCAAGATAGAACCAAGCCCAGCCCGGACACCAGGGGCGGTCACGTTGAATGCCACGGAAGATGATGGCTTCGGGAACAATGGGAAGCACGGTACGATCACCACCCCAGAACGCGGCTTCGATGTCATTGGCGTCATAGTGCTGGGTATAGAGCGAGCGCTCGACGTATTTGTACGCGCACTTGATACCCACCTTCGCCAAATCCTTCACTACCAATTGCCCGGCGTCTTCATCCGGCGTGCCGGCTTGCTTGTCATTCTCGATGGTAAAGCTGATGGGACCGCTGCCATCCTTGTACAAGCGGAAGCCACTCGCATCTTTTTTGGCATAGCCCGCATCATCCAGCATCTTGTTCGCCGTGGCAAGATCGTATTTGATGTAGGCGGTGGACAGTTTTTCATAGTACTGCGGCGACATGGGCAGCGGACTGTACTGGCGAGGCTTCAACATGCCGTTAAAGACAAGCTGGTTGATGTTTTCGCGGTTGATCGCATGAGAAATAGCGATACGCACGTTTCGTTGATTGAAGAATTCGTTGAGCGGCTTGTTCTTAGTGGTCAGGTTGAGCTGCAAAGCATAGTGACCAGCATTGATCGACATGACCGTCTTGTAGTCGCCTTTGGTTTCACCGTTCTTGTACAGCGCCAAATCGCCGATGCTCATGTGGCGGTACTGGAAGTCAATTTCGCCATTGGTTACCCACAAGTTCTTGACTTCGGGCGATTCGAACAAGCGGTGCGTGACTTTGTCGATGTAGGGGAGCTGTTGACCTTGCGAGTCTACACCGAAAAAGTACGGGTTGCGTTCCATGACGAAAAGCTCTTTCGACATTTCGGCCTTGGCGAGCCAGCCACCTAGATGGGGACGTGCGGTATTGAGATACCACCACTGCGCCCAATCCATATAGAACTTTTCCCAGGAAGCGAACCCACGCTTTTTGTAGTCGGCTTCCAACGCTGCTTTATCGGTCGTGGTATCCTCATGGAACTTGGACATAAAGTGGCTCGGTGTGAGGGGACCCGGTCGGTCTGAGTTACCCTGACCACTGCGCGTCATATTGTACATGAACATGGGTTTGGGTTTTTTGTACGTGAACTTGGCAGTGTACTTGCCCACCGTCTCAAACTTGACCCACGACTTGTCGGGATCTGCCCAAATGGTGACGATGCCGGGCGTCAGTTTTTTGTTCATCAACTCGTTCTTGAACCACCAAGCATAGTCGGCGCTCGTGTGTTCCACGCCATCGGACCACTTGGTCCCTTCCCGCAGTTTGATGGTCCAAGTCGTGCCATCCTTGCTGACTTCCCAGGATTCAAGAACGCGCGGGACCAAGTTCAAGTTCTTGTCAAACCACGCCCATGCGCGATCAACAATCTTGGTTGGACCCCAGCGGTCCGAGACACCATTGAACGCACGACGCCACGTACCACCATATTTGCCGACACCTTCATACGATGACACAACCCAGGGATTCTTGGGCAGGCGCTGTTCAACGGCTGGCAACTTGCCGGCTTTGACCAGCTCAGCCAACATAGGAGCTTCTTTGTACTTGGCAGCTGAGGAAGCCGCCGACGAAGCCGAAGAGGCTGATGATGCCACTGAAGAAGCCACCGATGAAGCTGAAGAAGCCGATGAAGCCGGCGGTGCCGAGGTGGGAGGCACTGCGGTGGGTGCAGCGGTAGGTGGTGGGGGTGTCGCGCACGAAGCGACGGCGGCTCCAACCGCGAGCGTTGATAGCCGTAGAAATTCACGTCGAGAGAACTGTCGTTTCATCCTTCATTCCTCCTTTGAAATGTGACGTTCTTGACACGTTCTTGATGGATGAGCTTGCATTATCTTCCGTTTGATCGAGTTCCACCTCCTTCTGCAATAACTTGCTAGCGCACCGATATGGAGAGCGTGGTTAGTTCGATAGTTTGCTTTGCCCCAGAACACCCGTCAACTCTAGTTCGTCGCCGCGATGGCAACTAATAAAATGATCGGGCGCGATTTGCCGCAACACTGGCTCTTCGACAGCGCAACGATCGATTCGATAGCGACAACGCGGATGAAAGTAACAGCCAGTCGGGGGATGAGAAGGATCAGCAACGTCACCCGTCAATACGATCGAATCGGTGCGAATGCGCGGATCCGGTTTGGGCACCGCCGAGAGCAACGCTTCGGTATAGGGATGCTTGGGATTCGTATACAGTTCTTCGGTGGTGGCATGCTCGACCAATTTGCCCACATACATCACCGCCACTCGATTGCTAATGTGTTCAACCACGCTCAAGTCATGCGAGATGAATAAATAAGCAAGCCCAAATTTCTCTTGCAGTTCTTGAAGCAAGTTGAGAATTTGGGCTTGAACGGAGACATCGAGCGCAGAGACTGGCTCGTCGCAAACAATAAGCTGGGGATTGAGCGCCAGCGCGCGCGCCACACCAATGCGTTGACGCTGACCACCGCTAAAGGCATGGGGGTAACGTCCCATATATTCCGGGCGCAGACCAACAACTCTTAGCAACTCGGCAACCCGGTCTTTGAGTTCTTTGCCTTCTGCCACCTTGTTGACGAACAGCGGCTCGCCGACAATTTCGAGCAACGTCATGCGTGGGTTGAGTGACGAGAAAGGGTCTTGAAAGATCAACTGCATATTTTGGCGCATCGCATGCAGTTGTTCTTTTTGCAGAGCGGGAATGTTGATCAAGCCCAGCTTGCGGTCCCGAAACCAAACTTCGCCACCGGTGGGTTCATACGCGCGTAAGACTAGCCGTCCGGTCGTGGTTTTGCCGCAGCCGCTTTCACCCACCAGTCCCAGGGTTTCGCCGGCGCGAATAAAGAAACTGACACCGTCCACCGCCCGAACAGTTCCCACTTGCTTGGAAAAAAAGAAACCGCGTTTGATCGGAAAGTGCATTTTGAGGTCTTTGACTTGAAGCAGTACATCGTCACCGTGTGTATTCTCAGCCACTAGATACCTCCGCGAGTGTGGGGCGCTGTCTCATTTGAAGACTGACGCGAGTCGATCCGTTGAATGAGCGCCATGAAATCTTCGTACATGACGGCTTTGGGAAGATACCCGTCAATATGGGCGCGCAATGCGTCCGATAATTCGTCCAGGTAGGAATAAATGATAATGGGGATATGGCAGGTGGTCGGTTCTGCCTTGAGTTGGCGCACCGAATCTTGATCCGCTGGATTGTCGTGTTCAATGTCCAAGATAATGAGAGCGGGCTGTGCCGCACGCGCTTGATCGAAGAGACTGTTGCCGGGATGGACGCAAAGCGTCTGAAATCCACTCTCTTCGGCGTAGCGTTGCAGGAGATAAGCAATATTGGAATCCTCGGTCCCGATCAGGATCGTCCGGGTCATGGCGACTTGTCCCCCTACATTCAACAAGCGCGTACTTTGGTTTCGCCCAAGCCAAATTCTGCCGAGGGCGCAAAATGGCAAGAACCTCTGGTAAATACTATACCGGATTATGTACGGCGTCCTCTGTTTTTGGGACATGTGTTGGGGATTTTGGAACAAACTATCGGGGATTTCTGAAAATTTTCAGGAGGAAAAAGTTATATCCGCGAATCTCGCTAATCTCGCTAATCTTGTCACGCTGCGCGTGAGCGCAGCGAAGAATCTGATTCGCGGAGATTTGCGCGACACTTGCACCGCACTGCGTCTGGTGCAGTGCGTGTGTTCGCGGATAACTTGTTTGGTTTCGGCGTGTCCGAGTCAGAAGCTATTGAGAAGGTACCTCCGGTTATGCTTTGGGTTTGGTCAACTTCCGCGTGACTGTGGCGAACTTTAGCCACAGCCATCCGCGTCCAATTCATTATCGTCCGCGTCGATAGTCCCGCGGCGACATGCCCATTTCGCGGCGGAACGCATCGGTGAAATAGTTGCTGCTGGAGAATCCCACCGCCTCGGCAATTTCCGAAATGTTTCGCTCGCCCGTCGTCAAAAGCTCTTTGGCTTTTTTGACCCGATAGCGATTGAGGTACGTAATCAACGAAATTCCCATCTCGTGATGGAAACAGCGCGTCAAGTGGCGCGCGCTCACGCCCACGTACGACGCCAGGTCGTCGCGCGAAATTGGCTCGGCGTAATGCTCGTGGATGAACGCCGTAACCTGGGAAACGATGCGCCGCGATTCGCCGCCCAGCCGCTTGTTGCGCGCTAATGCTTGCTTGATATGTCCCAACGTTTCTTCGGTCGTGAACAGACCTTTCTGCAAAACGGTGGCAACGGTCTGATTCAAGCGCGCCATTTCCTTTTGCCCCAAGGTCTGCGCGGTCAACACAATCACCGGAATGCCGCGCAATTTTTCCTTCTCTTGCATCGCCGCTAACACACCCATGCCGTCCAACTCCGGCATCATCATATCGAGCAGCACCAGCGACGGCGTCTCGCGCGTCATGATGTCCATGGCGATTCGCCCGTTCGCTGCTTGCAATACCCTGCAATTTGGCAAAAAATCGCGGACGATGTTTGTGTGCATATCGAGTATCGATGGATCGTCGTCGACGACGAGAATCACCGGGCATACATCGCTTGCATCGCTTCGCAGACCGTAACGTTGCAAGGTGTGCGCCAGCATCGTCGTGTCCATCGGCTTGACCAAATAATCGACCGTTAACATTGCGCCCGTGTCGGCGTCGGGCAGTGAATAAAACAAGACAGGGATTTCTTGCGTGAGCGGATGATCCTTAAGTTTTTCGATCAACTGCCATCCATGCTCCAAAGTCGGCTGCGAGTCCAACACAATTGCGCCAGGCGACAGCGTCAAGACCTGCGACAACCAATCCGGCTTTTCGTCGATGCTCAACGCTTGGACATGAAATCCTTCGTGAACGAGAAATTCCTGCAAGCGTCCATCGTGACCTGACTTTTCCGTTAACACCAACACGATCTCGGAATTCGAGGGGCGATTCGGTTGCTCTGACGATGGTTCACTCATCGTGGGTAAGGTGAAATAAAAAGTCGAACCTGCATTTTCTTCGCCCGATGAGCGGATGCCGATCTGCCCACCATGCAATTCGACCAACTGTCGGCAAATCGCCAGCCCGATACCCAAGCCGCCGTACCCGCGCGACACCGTTCGCTCCGATTGGCGAAATTCGTCAAAGATCGCTTCTTGCTCATCTTCCGGTACGCCCAAGCCAGTATCGCTCACGCTGATGGTGATCGTTTCTTCATCGGAATGAACCGCTAGTTTGATATAACCCTGCGACGTGAACTTGCACGCATTCGTGACCAAATTCAAAATGACCTGCTGCAACCGCGACGGATCCCCGTACGCCCGCGGCAAGTGTTCCGGAATTTCAACGCGCCATTCTAATCCTTTATCGCGCGTCATTTTCTCACCAACCAATGTTACCGCTTGCAGCATCTCGCGCAAGTCGATCGGTTTTTTCGATAGTTTCAATTGACCCATTTGACTGCGCGCCAAGTCCAACACGTCGCGCACGAGATTGCCGAGTTGCTGCGCGCTCAAATGAATGCGGGTCAAGTCGGCGCGAAACGATTCGGGCAACGAAAATCGATCGCCCGCGCTTTTGCGCAGCATCATTTCGGAAAGCCCAACCAACAACACCAGCGGCGTCAGCAACTCATGGCTCACCATCGAAAGAAAACTGCTCTTGAGTTGGTCCGCTTGCTCCGCCAATTGCCTGCCGATCTTGGCTTCGCGCTCGGCTTGCAAAGCTTGTTGATACAAGCGCTCATTTTGCTCCGCCAGCAAAATTCCTTTGAGCGCGGTGCTGATCTCGTTTTGCAACAACTCGTAGATTTCGCCGATAGGCTGTTGCGTGAATCGAATCAGCCCCAACTGTTCATCTTGAAAATATAGCGGCATGACGAGAATGTGATAAGGTTGATTGTTCGACAGATCACTGCCCATGACGAATGACCGCGACGGCAAACATCGCCCGTCCGTCCCTTGATCGATTCGACCGTTCTCGTCGAACGCCATGACGACGCGGCAATCTTCGGTAGGTTGGGTCGGGTCTTGATACAGGGCGAGGGCACAACTTGAAATGCCGAGCTGGGGTAATTCTTCGGCGAGACCATTCATCAACGCAGGAACATTGGTCGTGGTCGTCATTCCATGGTTGATGCGACGCAAATGCAACGTTTGCTGGCGTGCTTGCAATTCTCCGTACGCCCGCTTGCGGCGCGAGCGCTCGCCGATGATGACGCGCGCCTGATGCCAAAGGTCTTCGGCGCGCAGCATCTTTTGTTGTTCGTGCAACAAGGTGGGAAGAAGCTGATGCCGCAAAGCCGACACGGCAAGCTGCCACACCAAAATATCGCCATCCATGATAACCACTTGGCGCAAGATTTTTTCGAGCGTCGGCAAAAACAAGCCTGTTCCTCCACCTTGGATCTCGTCGAGAAACGAATCGTAAAATTCGGCGAGCGATTGCGGCGGGCGCTCTTTTTCTTCGACCACTTGCTCAAGGATTGCCAAGCACCTTTCGCGGTCGATCTTTTCCATCGGGGACGCAAATGGCGATTCGACTTTGGCTTGCGCCACTGCAGGGTCTTGGCAGCCGCAGGATTGGCGCACGATCAAATGGGTGGGCAATAAAACTTGAGGAGGCACTGGCTCGCGAGCTAACATCGCCAGCATCAATTTCGCTGCTTGACGTCCCCGTTCGTACATGCGCCACGGCACGGTGGTCAAAAGTGGCGTGACCACTTGACTCAACGGCGCGTTATTAAAGCCCACAATCGATACATCTTCTGGGACGTTGATACCGCGCGTTTGCAGGACTTCCATCGCTTCGACGGCGACCAAATCGTTGACGCCAACCACCGCATCGAAATCCAAATGACCGTGCTCAATTAACGTTTCCATCATGAGTTTGCCGCCCGGATCGAACCATTTAAATGGTGGTGAAACCAATTCCGGCACGATTGGCAAATCGTATTCCGTCAACACATCGACGTAGGCGCGATAGCGTTCTTCGGCATCGCGATGTCCTTCGGGACCGCGAATGAATACGATGCGGCGACGTTGATGAACGGTGACCAGATGGAGCATAGCATCGCGCATACCTTGATAACTATCGACTAGAATGCCGGGGATATTTTCGAGGACACGACCGATGCTCACCATCGGCAGAGGACGATACCGCGCGCAAAATCTTTCGATACTATCTTGATCGACGTAGCTGGCTAACGACGAAGACCAAATGATCAATCCGTCCAGCCGATCCTTGTCGATTATTTCATAGACGATATTGCCACGCTTTGTAAAATCGTGCGAGTCGTGGAGATAACTGCCCGTAAAACAAACCAAATTACCGCCCTCCGCCTGAATGGTATCCGCGATACCGGGCCACAGACTAGAGCGGGATTCACCTGACAAGTTATCGAGTATAACGCCGATGGTAAAGCGTTTGTGAGAATTCGAGTCCATCATCAACTAACCAAGCACAATCTTGTTCCAAAATCTCGTATGCATGTCCCAAAAACAGAGGACGCCTGCAAAAAACTGGACTAGACTAAACTAGGAAAACTATCCTTGCACAAAGTATAGGTCAAAAGATAGAGCGTGTCAAAGAAATACCCTATGGTTACAAAACACTATGATTTGCTTGATGCGAACGCGCGCGATTTATTTATCGCTTCCATGCGTTGGGCAGAAGACCAATGGGATCAAACGATGGGTCTCCTCTGGAACGCAAACAATTCAAAAACCGCAACGTCGATTCATACGATTCGCGGGAGCGTGTGGTACGCGTTCGGTCTCTTGATGCGAAATGATTGTGGCGATGTAGCACGCGCGACTCGCATCATCGACACAGTTCTCAATTACCAACTCAATGCCCCCCAACGTGTGTTTCACGGCACGTTCCTGCGCGCCCCCGAAGAACCCTTTCCTCCCGACCATGCCCTCATTTGGCGCGATTACGATCCGAACTGGCGCGAGTTCATTATCACGGTGCTCGCGCTCGTTTTGCTAGAGTACTCGGAGCAACTCGCGCCATTGCTGATTCAAAAAATTCATACGGCGATGCGACGGGCGGTTGAAGGCGCTTTGGCACGCGGCTTGAGCGCAGCGTACACGAACATTGCGTTGATGTACGCGTTCATGCTCTGCTTTGCCGGTAAACGCTTTAACGATGCTGCCTGGTTCGACGAAGGCGAACGGATGGCGCGCGAGGTCTATCGTCTTTTCAAACAACACGACGCCTTTGCCGAATACAACTCGCCCACGTACTACGGCGTCGATTTTTATGCCCTCGCCCTGTGGCGTTCGTATCCCACGTTATCTCCATTGTTGGCGCAACTCGGCAACGAGATGGAAGCGACACTGTGGCGCGACGTAGCTCAATTCTATCACGCCGATTTGCGAAATCTGGCCGGTCCATATGATCGCAGTTACGGCATGAACCTGCTCGATTATGTTTCGGTCATCGGAATTTGGATGCGGCTGGCGACGAATAAACACATCGCGCCATTCCCCGATACCGATCAACCCTTCGAGCATCAGCACGACATTGGTTTTGTTCCGCTCATCGCGTTTCTCGGCGCGCAGGTCCCAGCGGACGCGCTGGAACATTTTGTCAGCTTTCATGGCGAGCGTGAGATCGAACATATTCTCGCCGATACACTGCGTCGCGTGGCGACTGCCTGGCTTGGCAAGGATCGCATGATCGGCGCAGAATTTACGAGCTGCACGCCGCCGCAATCGGACCAGCTTCATCCGGCGACGATCCACTGGCGCATCGACCGCTCTGCGAAACACATCGGCTGGGTGCGCGCATTCTATCTTGAACCCATCGACGCATACGCGTGCAAGAATCGTTTGGAAATTTCGACGACGAGCGAAATCGCATTTCTCGTTCATGCAGTTGGTACACGTATGGATCAAATCGAACGAAATGTTTGGCGCTTGCCCAACTTGGTTGCCCGCGTCGAAACGAATGCCGCCGAGTTTCAAATTCAAGCGCGCAATGGCTTTTTGGAAATTCGATATAGGGTTGCGACGAGTCAACCGATTAAATGTAAAATTGTCCTTGGAAGATAATGACCTCGTGTCATTGGGAGGAGCACGCAGAGCGTGAGTGGAAGTAAGTGGAGTCAAAGCACGTAGCTCGCAATGACATGATGCGATGACCAATCTATTCTTGAAACGGAGACGACTATGAGTCAACCCACCATTCGTTTTTCTGCCATCGGAATCAATCACAATCACATCTACGGTCAAGCGCGCTTGCTGTTGCGCGCAGGCGCAGAATTCGTTTCGTTCTATGCCGTCGAGCCAGACCTCATCGCCGAATTTTCGCAAGCGTTTCCACAAGCCCGGCTAGCATCGAGCGCGCAAGAAATTTTGGACGACGCGAGCATTCAACTCGTCATCTCTTCGGCGATTGCATGCGAACGCGCGCCGCTCGGTATTCAAGTGATGAAGCACGGCAAAGATTACATGAGCGACAAGCCGGGCTTTACTACGCTGGAACAACTCGCGGAGGCACGGCGCGTGCAAGCCGAAACGAAACGGATCTATTCGATTTGTTTCAGCGAACGTTTAGAAGTGCGCGCTGCCGTTCAAGCCGGTGAATTGATTCTAGCAGGTGCAATCGGCAAAGTTGTGCAAACGGTTGGCTTGGGTCCACATCGCATCAATCCGCCCATTCGCCCTGATTGGTTTTATCAACGCAACAAGTACGGCGGCATCCTCACCGATATTGCGTCGCATCAAGTCGATCAATTCTTGTTCTACACCGGCTCGACCCAAGCCGAGGTTGTTGCCTCGCAAGTGGGCAATTTCGATCATCCGCAATTTCCAGAGTTGGAAGACTTTGGCGACATGATGTTGCGCAGCGACAAAGGCGCTGGCTATATTCGCGTCGATTGGTTCACACCGCAAGGACTCGGCATCTGGGGTGATGGTCGCTTGACGATTATCGGAACTGATGGTTATATCGAACTGCGCAAGTACATCGATATCGCGGGGCGTCCCGGCGGCGATCATCTTTTTCTCGTCGATCAAAAAGGCATACAGCACATCGATTGCAGCCAGCACGATCTGCCGTATGGTCGCCAACTCATCGCCGACATTTTGAATCGAACGGAAACGGCGATGCCGCAGGCGCATGTTTTTCTCGCCTCGCAACTCGCGCTGGAAGCGGAAGCCAAAGCATCCAAGCTCGGACATTTGCGAAAGGACTAGACGATCATGTTCAATATTGCTATCATTGGCACCGGTGGAATTTCCGACAGTCACATTCAAGGGTATCTGCAATTCCCGGACAAATGCCGCATCGTCGCCCTCGTCGATATCTATCCGGAAAAAGCCCAGCACAAGAAAGAAAAGTATGGGCTGGATGCTCAAGTTTATAAGAGCCACATCGACTTGCTCAACGATTGCAAGTTTGATCTTGCGTCGATCTGCACGCCGCCCTACGTCCACGCCTCCATTACGATCGATGTGCTCAACGCCGGCAAGCATGTCCTTGTCGAAAAACCGATGGCGCCATCGCTGCAAGAATGCGACCAAATGCTGAGCGCCGCGCGCACGAATGGCAAACTCCTTTCGGTAGTTGCGCAAAATCGGTTCAAGACGCCGAACTGGAAATTGAAAAAGATGGTCGAGCGGAATGTCATCGGCAAGATCGTTCATGCGCAAGTCGATTCGTTCTGGTGGCGCGGGCACAACTATTACGATTTGTGGTGGCGCGGTACCTGGAACAAAGAAGGCGGCGGCTGCACGCTCAATCACGCCGTCCATCAAGTCGATCTCTTTCAATGGATCATTGGTATGCCCACGGAGTTACAAGCGATCATCGTCAACCTGGCGCATGACAATTCCGAAGTCGAGGACTTTTCTACGACGGTGCTGCGATATGCGAATGGCAGCATCGGACAGATCAATGCATCGCTGGTGCATCATGGCGAACCGCAGCAATTTGTGATTCAAGGCGAACATGCGACGATTGCTGCACCGTGGAAAGTCATCGCATCCAAGCAAAAAGAAAATGGCTTTCCCGAATCCGATCCTGAACTCGAAGCCAAAATTCAATCGATGTACGATCAAGAGCCAGACTTGGTTCACATTGGACACACCGGACAAGTCGCGAACGTGCTCACCGCGTTAGAAGGCAAAGCGAAATTGCTGATCGACGGATACGCCGGACGGCGAACCATCGAATTGATTACGGCGATCTACTATTCTGGCACGAACAACATTCAAGTAAAACTGCCGTTGACGGCGAACAATCCTTTCTACACTACCGAAGGTATCTTGGCGAACGCTCCGCGCTTTTACCAAAAAGGCAAGAGCGTCGAAAATTTTGCAGACGAAGAAATCATCGTCGGAGCCGCAAGCGATCAAAAAAAGTGACGGGTGATATGGAACGGGTGACGTGTCTGTTTTGTCACTCGTCACTCGTCACACGAATTTAGGAGAGAATAAGATGTCTGACTCATACCAACCCAAACCGGACCACAAATTCACTTTTGGTTTATGGACGGTCGGCAATCCTGGTGGCGATGCATTTGGACAGCCGGTGCGCCGCAAACTCTCGCCGGTCGAAATCGTTCACGTGGTTGCCGAGGCCGGCGCATACGGCGTGAACTTGCATGACAACGACCTCGTCCCCATCGATGCCAACGCCGCCGAATGCGATCGCATCGTCGCCGAATTCAAGCGCGCATTGAGCGACACCGGCATCGTCGTGCCCATGGCGACGACGAATCTGTTCAGCGATCCGGCATTCAAAGACGGCGCGTTCACGGCGAACGATCCCAAGGTGCGCGCATATGCCTTGCAAAAAACGATGCGCGCCATCGACCTCGGCGTTGAACTGGGCGCAAAGATTTACGTTTTCTGGGGTGGTCGCGAAGGCGTCGAAAGTGACGCGGCAAAAAATCCGCTCGATGCCGGCAAGCGTTTCCGCGAGGCGATCAATTTTCTGTGCGAGTACGTTCGCGACAATCGCTACGATTTAAAGTTCGCGCTTGAAGCCAAGCCCAACGAGCCGCGCGGCGACATTTATTTGCCAACGACTGGCGCGATGCTGGGATTCATCGCCACGCTCGATCACCCCGATATGGTCGGCGTGAATCCGGAGATGGCACACGAGCAAATGGCAGGACTCGATTTCATGCACGCTGTCGCGCAAGCCTGGGACGCGGGCAAGCTCTTCCACATCGATCTCAACGATCAGAATTTCTGCCGCTACGATCAAGATTTCCGCTTCGGTTCGCACAACCTCAAACAGAGTTTCTTTCTCGTAAAATTTCTCGAAGACGTGGGCTATGCTGGCTCGCGCCATTTCGATGCCCATGCGTATCGCACCGAAGACGCCGAAGGCGTCAAGGATTTTGCGCGTGGCTGTATGCGTTCGTACTTGATTTTGAAAGACAAAACCGCGCGCTTTAACGCCGATGCGGAGATTCAAGCGTTGCTCAAAGAAATCAACGCCGACGATCCGACCGTCGCAGCATTCGCGGGAAAATATTCGCGCGATAAAGCCAACGCGCTCAAGGCGCATCCGTTTGACCGAATCGCCTTGGGTAATCGCGGAATGCGCTACGAAAAACTTGACCAACTCGTGTTCGATTTGTTGATGGGTATTCGTTAGTAGACATCACGGGTCACGCATCGCGTATCACGTGCCCCGTGATGCGTGATGCGTGAGCAGGACTCTAACAATGGCTCAGTTCCTTCTTGGCATCGACGTTTCGACGACGGCGACGAAAGCACTGTTGATCGACGAACAAGGCAGCGTCATCGCCGTCGCATCGACGGAATATCCGTATGAGACGCCGCATCCGATGTGGAGCGAACAAGACGCCGCGCTGTTTTGGAACGGCACGGTGCAAAGCATTCGCGGCGTCATCGAAAAATCCAGGGTCGATCCGAAGGACATTGCGGCGGTTGGGCTGACCGGACAGATGCATGGGCTGACGCTGCTCGATGCGCACGGCGAGACGTTGCGTCCCTGCATCCTGTGGAACGATCAGCGCACGCAAAAGCAATGCGACGAAATCACCGCGCGCGTCGGCGCACAGCGGGTGCTCGAACTCACCGGCAATCCGGTGCTCACCGGTTTTACTGCGCCAAAGATTTTGTGGGTGCGCGAAAATGAACCGGACATCTATCGGCGTGTCGCGCATATTTTGCTGCCGAAAGATTATGCGCGTTACAAATTGACGGGTGAATTTTTAAGCGACGTCTCGGATTCATCCGGCACGTCGCTGTTCGACGTTGGCAAGCGCGCATGGTCAGATGAGATGCTGCGCGCGCTCGACGTTCCGCGCGAATGGCTGCCGCAAGTAACCGAGTCGCCGGTCGTCAGCGCAAAAATTTCACCGGATGCTTCACGCGCGACCGGTCTCATCGAAGGAACGCCAGTCGTCGGTGGCGGCGGCGATCAAGCGGCAGGCGCAGTCGGCACCGGCATCGTGCGCGCAGGAATTATTTCGGCGACGCTCGGCACATCGGGCGTGGTGTTCGCGCAATCGGATGTGTATCGCGTCGAGCCGCAGGGACGACTGCACGCATTCTGTCATGCCGTGCCGGGCAAGTGGCATTTGATGGGCGTGATGCTTTCTGCCGCCGGAAGTTTTCGCTGGTACCGCGATGCGTTGGGGGCGCACGAAAAAGAAATCGCGAAGCAGACGGCGCAAGATGCGTACGATCTGTTGACGCGCGAAGCCGCGACGGTGTCCGCCGGTTGCGAAGGTTTGCTCTTCCTCCCGTACTTGACCGGTGAACGCACGCCTTACCCCGATCCGAATGCACGCGGATCGTTTATCGGCTTGACGGTGCGACACACCAAGGCACACTTGACGCGCGCGGTACTCGAAGGCGTGAGTTATGGCTTGCGCGATTCGTTGGAGTTGATGCGCGCGTTGGGCATCACGACGACCCAGGTTCGCGCATCGGGTGGCGGCGCGCGGAGCGCCTTGTGGCGACAAATCCTCGCCGACGTGTTCGACGCCGAAATCGCAACCGTCAACATCACCGAAGGCGCGGCGTACGGCGCGGCATTGCTCGCCGGAGTCGGCGCGGGCATTTATCGCGATGTAGAGTCGGCGTGCGATACGGCGATCAAGATCACGAGCCATACGTCGCCGAGCAAAGACAAAAACGTGTACGCCGCATACTATCCACGTTATCGCGCGTTATATCCCGCTCTCAAGTCAGAGTTTGAAGCGTTGGCGCAAGTGGTCGAGCAACAACGCGGTGCATCGAATCGAGGAAACCCATGAGCAACGAACTAACCAAATCGAATTTACTCGTAACGGCCGAAAAACTCTATCAGTACATGATCGCCCCGCATTCCGGTTCGACAAAATTGCTGAACGCATACGATGTCGATCCGGTCGGCTGGGGCATGAACATCGATAACTGGGATTGGAATCCCGGTGTTGGCGTCAACGCCATCTCCGCTTATTACGATTTCTGCCAACGCCAAGACGTTCTCGATTATTTGACCCACTGGATTCAGCGTAACAAAAGTAAGGCGATCAAATTCCAGCACGTCAACAAAATGGTCCCATTCGGCATTTTCCCCGCGATGTATCGCCGCACCGGCGACCGCTATTACCTCGACACCGCCATCGACTATGGCAACTGGATTTTGCAAAATTCGATTCGCACGCAGACGGGCGCGTTCCAACACGGCGGCGAACTCACCGAACAAATTTGGGCCGACACGATTTTTATGATCGTGCTGTTCTTGGCGCGCTTGGGCAAGTTGACGGGCGAAAAAATTTTTGTGCAAGAAGCCGCGCAACAGTTGCTGCTGCATCTTCAATATTTGCAAGACCCCGAAACCGGCGTTTTGTTCCACGGCTATTTTTGCGCGGACAAGAATCACAAGTCGGGCGCGCGCTGGACGCGCGGCAATGCGTGGATCACGATTGGCACACCGCTCATCCTGGGTGAAGTCAGCGAAATGGTTTCAGTGCCCGCTGAAATTGGGGAACGCTATCAGAGACTGGTCGCGGGTCTGCAAAAATATCAAGCGAGGAACGGCTTGTGGCACACCGTCATGGACCACCCAGAGTTTTATCAAGAGACTTCGGGCAGTTCGGGCATTGCCTGCGGCATTTTGAAATCGATGCGCCAAGGCATTCTCGATTCAGCGTATCTGCCGATGGTCGAAAAAGCACTGGGCGGCGTACTCGAAAAAATCGATGCGGATGGCGCGGTGACGAGCGTATCGGGCGGCACGCCGATCATGAATGCGATTGAGGATTACGACAAGCTGTCGCGTTACCCAACGTTGTACGGTCAAGGGCTAACGCTGATGCTGATTATCGAATATTTGCAATTGTAATCGCTCTTGTCATTGCGAGAAGCGACGCGAGAAAGCGTCATCATTGAAAAACTACAGAGCGACGTCGTCTCACAAGCGAGACGCGCAATCCCCAACTAAGATGGGGATTGCTTCGTCGGCACGCGAATCGTTCAGCCTTAACCACTGCTCCGTACGTACTGCGTGCCTCCTCGCAATGACAGGCTGTGGAGGATTCTTATGCGACGAGTGGGATTCTTGCTGCAAGTGCGCAAAGACAAGATCGAAGAATACAAAGCGCATCACCAACATGTGTGGCGCGAAATGCTCGATGCGCTGCACCGTACGGGCTGGCACAACTATTCGCTCTTTCTGCGCGACGATGGATTGCTCTTCGGCTATTTCGAAACGCCCGAAAGTTTTCAAGCTGCACTTGAGGGAATGAGCAAAGAAGAAATCAACGCCAAATGGCAAGCGTTTATGGCTCCGTATTTTGAAAATCTCAGCGGCGCGCACGCCGACAAGAGCATGGTGGAGCTACAAGAAGTTTTCCATCTCGATTGACCGGAGACTAGAATTGTACTGCGAGAATCGCCTCTGACAATGACGGCGGTCAGCGGTCCGTCGTCGGCGGTCGATGTTCCAAGGAGACGCACATGAACGATCAGAAAATTCAGCAAGCGTACGAGCTTGCCAAAGAACGTTATGCTGAATTGGGTGTCGATACGGACAGGGCATTGCAGACGCTCGCGCAAATTCCGTTGAGCTTGCATTGCTGGCAGGGCGACGATGTCACGGGTTTCGAAAATACGGGCGATGCGCTCAGCGGCGGAATTGCAGCAACCGGCAATTATCCCGGCAAAGCGCGCACCGCCGCCGAGTTGCGCGCCGATTTGGACTTGGCGTATCGATTGATTCCTGGCAAGCATCGCTTGAACCTTCACGCGCTGTACGCCGAGACAGGTGGCGCGCGCGTCGAACGCAACGAATTGCGCCCCGAACAATTCGCCGCCTGGATCGATTGGGCAAAACAGAATAATCACGCGCTCGATTTCAATCCATCGCTCTTTTCGCATCCTCAAGCCGCCAGCGGATTTACGTTGGCAAGCTACGACAAAGGCATTCGCAATTTCTGGATCGAGCACTGCATCGCCTGCCGCAAAATCGGCGAAGCGTTTGGGCGCGAACTGGGTTCGGCGTGTGTCACGAATATTTGGATTCCCGATGGACTCAAAGACACGCCCGCCAACCGACGGACGCCGCGCGAATTGTTGAGAAACTCGCTCGACACGATTCTCGCCGAGAAGATCGATCGCCAATACAATCTCGACGCGGTCGAAGGAAAATTATTTGGCTTGGGATCGGAAAGCTACGTCGTCGGCTCACACGAGTTTTATTTGGGCTATGCGATTACGAATCAAATACTGCTCACTCTCGACACCGGACATTTTCATCCGACGGAAACCATCGCCGATAAAATTTCGGCGGTGATGCTCTACGTTGATGAACTGCTCTTGCACGTGAGTCGCGGCGTGCGGTGGGACAGCGATCACGTCGTTACGTTTTCCGACGACTTGCAACTCATCGCGCAAGAACTGGTGCGTGGAAATTACTTGAATCGCGTTCACATCGGATTGGACTATTTCGATGCGAGCATCAATCGCATTGCGGCGTGGGTTATCGGCGCGCGCAACACCTTGCGTGCGTTGCTGCTCGCGCTGCTCGAACCGTCAAGTCAATTGCGTGTGTGCGACGTTATGGGCGATTACACATCAAGACTCGCGCTCCTGGAAGAATTGAAAGGTATGCCGTTTAGCGCGGTGTGGGATTATTTCTGCTTACAGCAAAATGTTCCCGTTGGTTATTGCTTTATGGATTCGATCAAAGAGTACGAAGGACGAGAGTTGGCGAAACGTAAGTGAGACCGCCGACCGTGGACGGCAGACCGCAAATAGCATATCGCGAATGGCTGATGGCAAGAACGATCTGCCATTTGCTATTTGCCGTACGCTATCTGCAATTGGCAGTCATTTGCAAATTGCAATGAACGGAGATTGATAATGCATGGTTGGACTGGAAAAATTCTTGATATTGATTTGACGACGCGTGCCATCAAAACGTGCGCGCTCGATGAAAACATGGCGCGGCTCTTCCTCGGCGGACGCGGCTTGGGCGCGCGAATGTTATGGGACGAAGTCGGTCCGCAAGTCGATCCGCTATCGCCTGAAAATGTTTTGATCTTTACCGTCGGTCCGTTGACCGCGACGGGTTATCAAACCAGCAATCGTTTTAGCGTCTCGACCAAGAGTCCGCTCACCGGCACGATTCTCGATGCAAACTCAGGCGGCTATTGGGGCATGCAATTCAAGCGCGCGGGGTACGATGCGCTCCTCGTGCGTGGTCGCGCGGACAAACCGATTTACATCGAAATCAAACCCGACAGCGTGACCTTTCACGACGCACAACAGTTGTGGGGACAACGCGTGCGCGCGACGACGAAAGCATTGGGACAGAACAATAACAAACGCAACGTGATGTGCATCGGACCCGCCGGCGAAAATCTTAGCCGCATCGCCGCGATTATGAACGATGGCGAACGCGCGCTTGCGCGCGGCGGTCCTGGCGCGGTGATGGGCAGCAAAAATCTCAAAGCGATAGTCGTCGAAGGCAAAGATCGCCCTGAGATTGTGGATCAAGAACAGTTCAAGTTCATGCTGTACGAATCGCGCAAACTTTTGCGCGCGAGTCCGCTCACCAGCCAGGCGCTCCCCGAATTCGGCACATCGGTTGTGATGAATATCGTCAACACGATTGGCGCATTGCCGACGCGCAACTTTCAGCAGAGTCAATTTGAAAACGCGGAAGCGATTTCGGGCGAGGCGCTCACCGACAAATATCTCGTCAAAAACGCAGCATGTTGGGCATGTCCGATTGGTTGCACGCGCATCACCAAAACCGACAAGGTCGAAGGCGAGGGGCCTGAGTTTGAAACGACATGGGCGTTCGGCGCGCAGTGCGGCATTGACGATCTCGCCGCCATCATCGAAGCCAATTCGATTTGCAACGACCTGGGGCTGGACACAATTTCGGCTGGCTCGACGATTGGCTGCGCGATGGAGCTTACCGAGCGTGGCTTGCTCGATTCCGATTTGCGTTTCGGTCGCGCCGATTTGCTCGCACCAACCATCGAAGCCATCGGCGCACGGCGCGGTATCGGAAACGATTTGGCGGAAGGCAGCGCGCGACTCGCACTAAAGTATGAAGCGCCTGAACTTTCGATGAGCGTCAAGGGTTTGGAAATGCCTGCGTACGATCCGCGCGGGATGCAAGGGCAAGGTTTGCTCTACGCCACGTCGAATCGCGGCGCATGTCACATGCGTGGGAATATGCTTGGCTTGGAAGTGTTGGGCTTGCCGAAGTTAATCGACCGTTTCCAAGTGCAAGGCAAATCGTCGTTCGTCATTCTGCATCAAAATGCTTCAGCGGCAATTGACTCGCTCGTGATTTGTAAATTCACCAACATGGGCGTCGCCGAAGAATATTTTGCGCGGACGCTCTCCGCTGTGACAGGCATCCCGTACGCGACAGGCGATTTGATTCGTGTGGGCGAGCGCGTGTGGAATCTCGAACGCTTGTATAATTTGCGCGAAGGATTCACGCGCGCGCAGGATACACTTCCACCACGTCTGCTCAACGACGCCGTGAAAGACGGACCGAGCAAAGGATGGGTCTCGCATTTGGAACCGATGCTGAACGAGTATTATCGCGTGCGCGGTTGGGATACAAATGGAGTGCCGACGCCGAAAAAATTGAGAGAATTAGGATTGGAAAATATAGTCAACAGTCAACGGTAGACAGTCAACAGTATTCAGTTTTACTGTTCACTGATCACTGACCCCTGTTCACTGGAGTTTTTATGGACGAACGCATTTACGAAATGTTTCGCGAGATCGGTCGCGATTTATACGTCGCCGATATGGTCAGTTCGCATGGCGGCAATATGAGCATTCGATTGGGTGATCGTGTGGTCATCAAACGGCGCGGCGCGATGCTGGGTCGATTGAAACCGCATGACTTGATCGAAACGAGACTGGAGAAGAACGACAGCGGCGTTGCGCTCGCATCGACCGAGCTTTTGATTCATCGCACGATTTACCAAATGACGCCCGCGCTCGCCATCGTGCATTGCCATCCGCGCTCGGCGATTGCATTCTCGCTTTCACGCGATGAGATTGTGCCGATCGATAACGAAGCGTCGTACTTGCTCAAAAAAGTCCCTGTCATTTGGGAAGAGTTCGCATCGGGTTCGCCTGAAATGGCGAAACATCTCGCGACGACACTCGCGCAATACAAAATCGTAATGCTGCGCGGGCATGGCAGCTTTGCTATCGGTCAAACGCTCGACGAAGCGTTCCATTGGTCGTCCACGCTCGAAGAATCGTGCCAAATCGCCGTCGCCGCCAAAATTATCAACGAACCCTTCATGGAATATCGCGGCATGAGCGAAGGATACACCAAATGGTGAGCTGAACTGAATCGAATGGTAAAAAAAAGAATGGCAGGAATAATTTCCTGCCGTTGTTGCCACTCGCTGTGGCGAGTGCCCCCGAGAGGACATGGGGGCACGCAATGGGACGAAGTCGTTGATGTTTTTCTGCAATTCCTAATCCGAGTAGAACCGTGTTCGATTTGTGTTTGGGTGGTTGGAATTTTGCCAGCCGTCGTTTCAAAACGACGGCTCAAAAGGTGGAAACTCGATAAATCGAGTTGGCGTCAATCGGTTTCCAACCGATTTTGACTTCATTGAGCCGCCGAATTTCATTCGGCGACGTTCACCCAAAATCGTGACGCACACCCGTTTGTGTTACGGTTGGTGCAAAGTCGGATCGGGCGACTCAAGTCGCAGCAACAAGATCACGAAATCCGCCTGCGCGGATTGGGGCCCAGCCTGCGGAGGCAGGCTTTGTGCTGTCGTTGCTGCGATTTCAATCGCCTGTCAATGGACTTTGCACCAACCGTACACCCTTTGTGTTCGAATCGTTGACATTGCATATAGATTATGGTAGGATAGCAAAGAAGAATTTGAGCTTAGCTTACCGTGTGCGTGAGCTAAAGTCAAAAATGCCCGTGTGGGGATAACTCCCAATGCGGGTTTCTTTATGGGAGGGACCAGACAATGCGACGGACACACCTCGTGTTTATCGGAGCCATTGTGGTGATCTGCAGTTTGGCTATCTATGTTCTCTTGGCGAGGCCCGTACTGGTCTTGCCCACCATTACCGTCCCAGTTTCGGAATCCAACGCTATAGGCACTTACCAGCGGCGACTGGGAATAAATGAATTAAACGTTATCCTAAGAACAGACGGGAAACTTACAATCACTGCCGACGGTCAGCCGTTGGCGCGCCTTTCGTACACCCTCGCTTCTCTGAATACCACTTCTGGTCTCGCACAACAAATGCTTTTGCCACCGACCGCAAGAACTGCCATGCGTGTTTTCCCATTCCTCTTCCGGGAGCTAACATTGAACTTGTATTATACTAGTCTATTGATGTATTACGTGTTACCCGTAGAAATGAACATCCGGATTGTCAGAGGGTAAGAAAGGAGCCGCTATCGAATATCTTGTCCACCTATACGAGCCCATGTGCTGCAAACCGTTCCCGAAAACAACTAAAAAAGGAGATGTCCCATGAAACAGAGAGTACTGATGATTGCGGCTCTTGTGTTTGTGTGTGCGGTCCTTGGGCTGCCGACCCCGGTGTATGCCAGCGGACCTGCAGCTGCACCTGTGAATCAGATCACGTTGGATATCACCGTGAACGATCGAGGAGAACTGTCTATCGGCGGCTTTAGTATGACGCAATTGGGGCTGGGGAGACTTGACGATCAAGCTAGAGCCATCGTCAAAGATTTGGACACCGCTCGCCTGGTGGTGCAGGGAGAGCTGGTGACGGCGGATGTCCATGGGACTCCACTCTTAAAGATCCAATGGACACCGACGAGCCGGCAGACCCTCGCAACGCTGGCGTCGCGGTACGGCGTTCAAATGAGTCCGGACCTTCAGACCCGCATTGAGGAATGGGTAAGCTCTTCCAATATCGACGTTACCGCCAGGTATTCCAACGAGGCGAGCAAACCTCTGGTCGCCAAAATACCCAAACCGATTTTGGTTGACCTGGGACCGCAGGGCGAGATCACGGTCGAGAAAGTACTGCTTGCCAATCCCATCGATCCAGGAGTGTACCAAACGATCAAGCAGAGCCAAGTTCAGAATGCAACATTATGCTGGAATAAAGGGACGCTCAACACGCAGGCAGACGGCAAAGACCTGCCGTCGATCACGCTGTATCCCGACGGGATGAAGTTCTTGAACCAGGCGTTGAACTTGAACATCGATAACAACAGCTTGAATACGCTCTTTAGTGTCCAGGTGGGATCTGACATCAGTATGCCGAGCGGCGTACACCCAGCAGGTTTCGCCTGCAAATTCGACTGATGCTGCTTTCCCGTACGCCATCTAACCTGGAAGGTCCAGGACTCTCGCCATCGCATTCGTAGGTACGGATCACCGAATCCTGGGCCTCCCAATACTTGGCTGCACCCATAGCGGCACACGAGCCGAACCTATGTAGCTGATTCAAATGATCCTTCCTCTGCGTCAAGAGCCCACTCTTGGAACTGGGGATCGGTTTCGGCGACAAGGGAGCGGTTACCTTTCCCGCAAGTAAAAAGCAGCCGAAGAAAGGAAAGGGCACAAAGTTATGAGGAACCTGTTTCGAGTAGCGGGTATCTTGGCGCTTATCCTCACTTTGTTGATTCTGAGCGACCTCACCGTTTCTGCGCAGGGACCTGTGAGCCAGGACAGCCCGCTAGCTGCGATCACGGTGGGTAATCCAGTCCCCAGAATACCCGCGCATGCGGCACAGTGGATCCGCTTTGATTATAGCTTCACGCCCGACCAGCTACCCCGTCCCAGGGTGGCTATCCGTTTGTTGAATGGCGTCCTGACCGGGCTGAGCTTTGAGGTCTGGTCACCGGAACGGATGCAAGACAATTGGCGCGATAACGCGCCGGTGGGTCGCGGCGGACAAGAGATCATCGCCGGCTGCACCCAAACACTGCCCGACAATTCCAAGGTCAAGTGTATGACTAATGATTTGTTTTGGGTCGGTGGCTTTGGTGCTCCAGGTGTCTACTATGTTCGCATCATCAATAATGGCGATTCGGCGACCGCGCCTCAACTCATCGTGAGTGGACCTGGCTTGGGGCAATGCGTGAATCCATCTGGAGCTGCAACTCCGAGTCCATCCGAAGGACCGGGGAGTATCGACGGCTTTGCCCAAGCCCAGTGTGAGTTCCCACCGCCTGCAGGTACTCTCACACATGTGCTTACGCCAACAATCCTCGTGACTGCAATGCCAATTGCCGTCGCCAGTCCATCGGCGGTTGCTGCGACTGCAACGCCAGTTCCTGTTGCCAGTCCATCGGCGGTTGCTGCGACTGCAACGCCAGTTCCTGTTGCCAGTCCTTCGGTGGTCGCTGCGACTGCAACGCCAGTTCCCGTTGCCAGTCCTTCGGTGGTCACTGCGACTCCAACACCAGTTCCCGTCGTCAGTCCATCGGTCGTCGCTGCGACTGCAACGCCGGTTCCCGTCGTCAGTCCTTCCGTGGTCGCTGCGACTGCAACGCCAGTTCCTGTCGCCAGTCCATCGGCGGTTGCTGCGACTGCAACGCCGGTTCCCGTCGCCAGTCCTTCGGTGATCGCTGCGACTGCAACGCCAGTTCCCGTCGCCAGTCCATCGGCGGTTGCCGCGACTGCAACACCGGTTCCTACCGTCAGTCCCTCGCCTACAACAACCCCGACGACGACTGTGACCAGGCCAGCACTGTCAGGCACCGCTCAAAACCAGGCAATCGTGGATATAACCATCAACGATGCCGGCGAATTGACTATTGGTGGGTTCAGCATGAAGGCATTGGGCTTGGGACCAATCGACAGTCAAGCAACACAAATGGCTAAGAGCTTGGACAATGCTCACGTGGTTCTCCAAGGAGACTTGGTGACGGTTGACGTCCACGGAACACCGCTCTTGAAGATACAATGGACCCCCGCTAGTCGACAGGTTGTGGCGGAGCTAGCGGCTCGGTACGGCTATCGGCTCAGCCCTGAAACTCTGGCCCGGATGGAGGAATGGATCGCCTCTTCAAACTTCGACATCACGGCGCGCTATACGAACGACCTGAGTAAACCCTTGACGCTCAACCTGACTAAGCCGATTTGGGTCGATGTAGGACCTGAGGGACAGCTCACGGTCGAGACAATACCGCTAGCCCTGACCTTAGACCCCATCGTGTTCCAAACTATCAAACAGAGCGGAATAAAGAACGCAATCCTATGCTGGAACAAAGGCACGCTCACGACGAAGCTCGACGGCGACAACTTACCACCGATAATATTAGATCCCAAGGGCGTTCGGTTGCTCAGCCAAGCTTTGGGGTTGCGCATCGAGAATAGCTTCGATCAGTTCTTTAATTACCAGCTGGGGGTTGATGTCAATTTGCCGGGTGGCACCCACAAGGCAGGTATAACCTGCGGAAACTGACAACCGACAAGAAAAAACAAGTTATAGACATTGGTAACCAAAACAGGAACGCGCGGCTGCTGAACGCGCGTTCTTGTTTTATTTGCCATTTTGTATTGGGCACGACAGAGCAAGAGGTCAAACGGCTGGAAGGCAACCTAGAACGGTTGAAAGAGTTGTATGTCGAAGGTTGGATCAGAAAGAGCGAATATAATCGGCAATCTGAACGTTACAAAAAACAACTTGCAGAAGCAAAAGGTAGACCAGAGAGCATCGCGCCAAATTTGAGTAAACACGAACAGCGTCTTGCAAAAATCGACAAGGCTATTGACTTGGTGCGCGAGGGCAGTCTAGAAGAACACCGCAAAGTACTTGACGCATTGATTGAACTAGTAGAGGAAAAAGACGGTCAGATAGAGCGTGTAACCTTCCGAGAATGGACAAGGGGCTTACTCGATGAGTAAGCCCCTTGTAAACAAGTGCCCCCGAGAGGACTTGAACCTCCACGTCCGTAAGGACACAGCCCCTCAAACTGCCGCGTATGCCAATTCCGCCACGGGGGCAATTCACTGACAGCGCCTATTATATGGACAATAGGCACAGGTGTCAAACTATCGTTAGCCCTTTTTCTCAAAAAGAACTATTCCGTTCTCGATTTCTCCACCCAACAAAAGTTTAAGAATCGCCGTTGGGTTGCTCTTGCCAATGCGCTTGTGCAATTGTTCGGGCGACATCGGTTGATTGCCATTCGCGAGCAAGGCGCGAAAGACCGCGGTCGTTAACGGTGTAGTGGGTGCGATAAAACCTGATTGCAATCCGCAATGGTCCGCAATTGCCTCCCACAGCGCATCAACTCGCGCGACTTCGGCGGTCACCGGATGAATGCGATCGACGATCCCTGCATCGGCTGGCGTAACATATCGCGCACGATCTTGCTCGCACAAGATGCCGTGCATTTCTTCGCGCAGATCGCGACCATTCTTTTCGAACCAGGTCAAGTCGATATGGAATAAAGTGTGAACGTCTGGACGTACTACAGGTGACATTTGAGTTTACTGATTATCCAATGTGATTTTTTTAGCGTCGGGCTTCTTCGGTGAGGACGAAATAGCCACCGCCCACCGAATTGAATGCACGACTTTCGGTCAACGTACTGAGCACCGCGCGTGGTCCGACGCGGCGCATGAGATTGACCGCGCTGTAAAGTGTCTTGGCATGAACACGTCCTGCGCCAGAAAGTTTCGCAAGTTCCGGAAAAATTTCTTGAAGCAAGATCGCCAACGAATGCTGTTCGCGCGCGCGCTGGGCAGCGGCTTCCAACCCAAGTGGATCGCCGATAAGAATGAGCATATCTTCGTCGTACTTGTGCGAAAGCGGTTTCTTCTCTTGCGAGAAGATCAGGTGACCATTTTCGCCGCGCGCCACGCGCACCCACAAGCTACGTTCTCGCTGTGGCTGATAATCGATGAAAATCGTCAGCGGGTCCGTGCCGCGGCGCAACATGACGTAAGCACCGGGCGACAACTTGCGCGCGTTAAACCAATGCGTCAATCCAGCGATGTAACATCCATCGGCGACCGCGTAGCCCGCAAACTTTTCTTGCGTCGCGCTATCGATAAAATTGAACCGCAAACGCGGATGCTTGAACTGCGGTAGCAACGCACGCACGGGCAACGTCAACGGCAGCGTCCCGGCGCGTCGATGCGGATACGTGAGAATCAACGTGATCTCATCGCGCGGTGATGTAACGGGGGGGACGTTGGCATCGCCATTCAAATCGGCTTCGTCGAATAATTCGGCGGCAATCATCTCTAGCTCCGCCGAGAGATTCGTTTTGCGTACCGGCGACGATTCGAGAATCTGCGGACGTTCGCGCGCTTCGGTCGGTTCGAGGCGTTCCAAGAACCAACGCGGATCGTCGAGCGGTCCAACGTCTTCGAAACGAGGATCGTTTGCCAAAGCCAGGTTGAGCGCAAAGATCGCCGCCGATTTTTTCGTCGTCTCCGGTATTTCGAGAATCTTGAGCAAGTCCGGCGTTCGCAGCGCATCACCGGTTTGTTCGATGGCGGCTTCCGCGAGATTGAGATACCCCGAATGAATATCAGGAATCAAACCGCGCAAGAACCAGCCATCGTCAAGATGAACAAATTCCTTGTCGACACTCAAACGTTGAACGAGGCGCGTGCGGACCGATTCGCCATACTGCGCAATCGCTTGTTCCGGTTTGATGGCCAGGTCGATCAACGGCGTGCGTTCGGCATTCAGGGGATGAGCGGCCGTATACTCCATCGCAAATTCACGTGGCTTGGTTTCGCTTTCGAGTTCAACGGTCATCACTTGAAAATTGCCGATGCGCGGATTGTCGCCTGGGCGGATCTGGGTCACCACACCTTCGCGATTGTCGAGCGCGGTAAAAATCAGATGCTGTCCAATAGAATAATTTTCTTTGGGTTGATAGACCGGTGCGCTGCGCGCGGCGATCTCCGCAAGACGCCTGGCTTCTTCTTGCACATGCCAGGTGATCAAATAATGTGCCAACTCACGGCTCGAGACGGGAACACCACGCTCCAATACAAAACCATACACCCGTTCGACATCGCTGCCGTTCGTACCCAACGTGGTCCAAAAATCAGAACTTGCCATTCAGCCTTTTCCAAAAAGTTCAATGAAAATACAACGTATCGTCAAACGCATCCTGCATGCGACGATACGTCAGAAAATCGCGCGCATCAAGCGCGCTAATCACGGTGCTATTATAGCGCGATTCTTGTTTTCACACAAACTGTAGGGGCGAAGCATTTTTTCGTCCTTCGACTCTTTTTCACTCGGTCAAGGTGAAAATGCTTCGCCCTGTCTTTTGTAGTCGCATCGATTCTCGTGTAAAATAGCTGCCATGTCCATTACCCAATCACTCTTGAAATTCATCGCCGCCCGATTCAACATCCCAGGTGATGCACTCGATTATTTTTTTACCAGCGCCAACATCGGTCGCAGCGCCGAAACGATTTTGCCCTTCCCCGCCGAATTGATTGCCATCGGCGCACGCCTTGCGATGCGCGGGTGGATGAACAACAAATTCTTTCCGACCAATCGCGATTGGGTGTTGCCGTATTGGGCAGAGCGTCAATTCGATCCAAGCCAACCCGCGTTCATGCCGCGCGGTCTGAATCTCTATACGATCAACTATACGCACCGCGATTGGACGATGATTGGCACGCTTGGCGCGCAACGCAAACGCGAAGCGATTGTCGATCCGCGCGGCTTGGTGACGCCTTGGTTCGATGGTTGGTCACTCGACGTGTGGCTTGGCATCGATGGAAAACTCTTCGCGCCCTCGCGCCTCGCTGACAGCCACGTAGAACAATCGCTGCACGAAAATTTGCCCATCGTCGTCACCACTTTTCGTGCGGGCGATGTGCGCGTACGATTAGAGACATTCGCCACCGAACAATATGAACAGGGATTCGTCGTCGAGCAAATTGCGGTTGAGAATCAAACCCGCACGCCGCAATCTGCCACGCTCTATCTCTCTGTTCGCCCACTAAATCCCGAAGGCGTTGGACTCGTCAAAGACATTTCGTTTCGTCCTTGTCATGCTGAGCGAAGCGAAGCATCTCCTAACGCGGAAAGTGAAACTCTTCGCGAAGTTCATGCTGACCAAGGAAGCACTCACAGTGACATAGCAATTCTGGTGAATCAAGCCCTCGGCGTAATATTGCCAAAACCCGACGCCGTTGCGTGTTCAAATTACGATGACGGCGATGTGGCACTCGCGCTGCCGAATTTGAATGGCAAAACAAGTGTGCACTGCAAAGCCGGGCTTGCGACCGCCGTCGCCGCATATCGCATCGAACTCGGAGCAGGCGAGAGCAGAACGCTTTCGGTGTTTATGCCGATGGAACGCAAAAAAATCGAAGAGGACGAAAGTCCTAATTACAAATTACAAATTACAAATTACAATTCGCTAGATTTCCGTTCTCAAGTAATTACCAATTGGCGCGACCAACTCGCACGCGGAATGCGCGTTCGCTTGCCGGATGAGCAACTGCAAAATGCATTCGATGCGAACAAGGCTTTTTTGCTTTTGCTCCACGACGGCGACACGATTACGCCGGGTCCATGGACGTATCATCAATTCTGGTTTCGCGATGCAGCGTACATGCTCAACGCGCTCGACAAGCTTGGCTATCACGACGAATCGCGCCAGGTGATCGAGAAATTTGGTCGGCGCTTGCAAAAGGACGGCTATATGCAAGCGACCGAAGGCGAGTGGGATTCCAATGGCGCGGCGATCTGGTCGATGGTCGAACACGCGCGCTTGAGCGGTGATCGCGATTGGTTGGTGGCAAAATATTGGTCGCTGTTGCGGATGGCGTCGTGGATCAACTCGAAAAGGCAAAAGACCAAAGATAAAAGGCAAAAGTCGGATCGTTCACTGCATCATGGCTTGCTACCGCCTGGTCCCAGCGCCGAGCATTTGGGTCCCAGCGATTATTTTTATTGGGACGACTTTTGGAGCTTGGCGGGTTTGCGTGATGCGACTCGTATTGCGGAATGGTTCAAGCAAACCGAAGACACCAAAAAACTTGCTCAGAATTTCGAATCGTTCCGCGCGGATGTCGATACATCGCTTGAACTCGTCGCCCAGCGCATCGGGCGTGCTGCCATGCCCGCCTCGCCGTATCGCCGCTTGGATGCCGGCATGATCGGTAATCTCGTTGCGCTTTATCCGCTGCGCTTGTTCGACGCAAACGATCCCCGGATCGTCGATACGATTGCGGCATTGAAAGATGTCGCCTGGATGGAGGATGCCTACTTTAATCACGTCGGTCATTCTGCGCTTGGAACTTATCTTTCGCTGCATGTAGCGGAATGTTTATTGTTTCAACGCAATCCCGATGCGTGGAAAATTTTTAACTGGGTTTTGCAGCACGCATCGCCGACATTCACTTGGGCAGAAGGTCTCAATCCCATCACACGCCGCGGCGGCATGGGCGACGGTCATCACGGCTGGGCGCTCGCCGATTTTCTGCTCATGGTTCGCAACCTGTTGCTCTTTGAAGAAAACGATCATCTCGTTCTGACTCCCCTCCTGCCCGAAGATTGGACGACGGAGATGAATGTCATCAAGGTCGAAGATGCCCCGACCTATTTCGGAAAATTGAATTTCACAATTGCCTTTGGCGAACGAACTGGCACCATCGTCGTCGACGGCAAATGGCGCGACGACGCACTGAAATACATTGAATGGAATTTACCATTTCCTCTGCGCGAAGCAGGCGCAGATACGACAGCAGGCAACGTTACGATTGTCGGCAATACAGTTCGAATTCCGCGAGATGTACGGCGTGTGGTCGTAATATGGTAAGGACCAATGAACGGTTTCAGATGGATCGCTCGAATTGTTGGCGCACTTGCAAGCGTCTTCTTTTTGTTTGTCATCTTTGGACAAACTCTCGATAAACCGGAGATCGCTCCGAAAAATTTGATCTTTCTACTTAGCATTGCGATTGTCGGCGGATTTTTGTCCTGGCGTTGGGAACGCGTCGGCGCTAGCATTCTGCTGATCGATTCGATTGCACTCGGCTTTTATGTTTACAATGGTGGTCCTCGCGATCCCACGACCGCCATTATGTTTTACGGGTTGCCCTTTTTCATACCTGGATTCCTCTTCTTCATTTGCTCACACCAAAATCGAACTGGATGACACGCAAAACTTGCTCGCTCAACGATTCAAACTGGCGCGTCGGTTCCGTCGCACAAAAGAATTTTGGCGATGTGAACGATCTTGCCGATGTGCGCGATTGGCTGCCCGCGCAAATCCCCGGCGACGTGCGACTCGATTTGCTGCGCGCAGGCAAAATCGCCGATCCATTCTATGCGGACAATAACAAGGCGTCGCAATGGATCGACGCGCGCGATTGGTGGTACGTGCGCGATCTGAATCTAGAGTTGGAGAAGAATGAACGCGCGTTTCTCGTCTTCGACGGAATCGATTATCTGAGCGCAGTTTACCTCAACGACAAACTGCTCGATCACCATGAAGGTATGTTCTCGCGTCAGCTCTACGAACTCGATTCGTCACTCGTCACACGACACTCGTCACTTGCCATTCGCATTTGGGGAGCCGATGCGCTACCCAAGCTCTCACTCACGCCCATTCAGAAAATATGGGCGCGGCTCATCCAGCCGCTCTTTCGCCCGCCCGAACACGCATTTCCTGATCGATACGCGACTCTGAAATGCCAAATGCAATTCGGTTGGGATTTCGCACCGCGCTTACGAACCTGCGGCATCTGGGACGATGCCAGCGTCGTCGTAGCGCGGTCTGTGTTTATTGCAGATGCGTGGATCAAGTCAAAGGTCATAAGTCACAAGTCGCAAGTTGCGAAGGTCTCGGTAACATTGATGCTCGATTCGGATCGAGAGCAGAATGTTCATGTGATTTGCAACGTGCGCGGAAAGAATTTTGTCGATGAACCGCAGACGTTCACATTCGATTTGAATTTGGCGCGCGGTGAACAGGTGCGCGACATCTCATTCGACTTGATCGGCGCGCGCATGTGGAATCCCTGGGACCGCGGCGAACCGAATTTGTACGAGATTGAGGTTGTCATCCTGAGCGGAACGGAGCGAAGCGGAGTGGAGTCGAAGGATCCCATCCTCGATTCCCTCACCGAAACTTTCGGCATCCGCTCATTTGAACTCGCGCGCGCACCTGCAAGCGAGGAACCCTGGCAGTTTGTCATCAACGGCAGCCGTGAATTTTTGCGCGGCGCAAATTGGGTCCCGTTGGATGCCATTCCCGGACGGCTCACGCGCGATGATTATGCAATACGCTTGCACCAAGCGCGCAATGCCAACATCAATTTCCTGCGCGTGTGGGGCGGCGGAATGCGTGAAAAGCGCGCGTTCTACGATCTCTGCGACGAGCTAGGCATTCTGGTCTGGCAAGAGTTTCCATTTGGGGGAACGGTTCTCGATAGCTTTCCAACTCAGCGCGATCATCTTCAACTGATTCGCGACGAGTGCAGCGACATCGTGCGCACCTTGCGCAATCATCCATCGCTAGTCGTATGGTGCGGCGGAAATGAATTCAGTCCAAGCGGGAATCAAACCATCGTCAAGAAATTGCGCGCGGTGGTGAAAGACAAGGACGGCACAAGACCGTTCAAGCCCGCGTCACCCTACCGCGACGAATCGCACAACTGGCGCGTGTGGCATCGCTTTGCGAACCTGCGCGATTATCGCGAAGATCGGACGCCATTCCTCAGCGAGTTTGGTTTGCAGGCGTTACCGAATTTCGAATCGCTCAAGAAATTTTTGCCCGACGAGGCACTGAACGCGCCGCACAAACTATGGGAATATCATCACGCTGATGTCAAAAAGCTGGGGCGATATGCCCACCCTGTCATTCTGAGCGAAGCGAAGAACCTCCACCCTGAGCATAGCGAGACCCTTCGCTCCACTCAGGGCGACAGAGTGGATAAATTTATTTCCGCAACTCAACGCTCTCAAGCAATCGGTTTGCAAATCGCGATTGAGCATATGCGACGACGCAAACCAGAAGCGACGGGCGTTGCGATCTGGCAGCTCAACGATTGCTGGCCCGCCGTTTCGTGGAGCGTCATCGACTACTACGGTACGCCCAAGCGTGCGTATGCAGATCTCCAGCGACTTTACACGCCAGTCTTCGCCTCGTTCGATTATCCACTCATCCTGCGTCGCGCAGGCAATACCGTTCGTGGCAACTTGTGGCTCATCAACGATTTACTCGATGCGTTTGAAAATGTCGAATTGCGCGCAGAGCTGAATGGTGACATGATCTACACGCAACGAGCAAGTGCCAAGCCGGACTCGGCAACAAAAATCGATTCACTGACGGTGACCCTTGGCGATGACGAAAATATTTTGCGTTTGATCGTGCGCGATAATAGCCACATCCTCTCCGATCATGAATACGATTTGAATTTCTGCGATGTTGGCGAAATTGATTTACTCAATTGGCTGATGGTTCAAGTCGGGAAAAGACTGACGCGATGAGAATCGCATTCAACGGCAGTTTCTGGAACAAACCCACCACAGGCAGTGGTCAATATTTGCGCGCACTGTTGACCACACTAGGACAACGTGCGCTGGAAAACGATTATGCTGTCATCTTGCTGTCTGCGGTCAGCGGTCTGCCGTCCATTCCCCGTGTTAGATTTCAATCCGAACAAGTTGCGCTTGCGCGCGTGAACGACAACTTTGCCAAGCTTTGGTTCGAGCAAGTCACGTTTGCTCGCGCGTGTCAACGCGAGCGCGCTGACCTGGCACACGTTCCCTACTTTGCTTCACCTCTATTTCCCCGTACGCGGACTATCGTCACGGTTCACGATTTGATTCCGATGCTGCTGCCACTTTATCGCGGCTCGGTGCAGGTGCGCGCGTATACGCAACTCGTCGCGGTGGCGGCTCATCGTGCGAATGCCATCATCGCCGATTCAGAATGCAGCAAGCGTGACATCGTTCGACATTTGGGCATCGATGCGGCGCGAGTCCAGGTCGTTTATCTTGCCGCCGACGCGCGTTATCGCCCTGCTGACAACGCGCAGATTGAAATCGTGCGACAAAAGTATTCTCTACCCGACAAGTTCCTGCTCTACCTCGGTGGATACGATCAGCGCAAAAACGTCCGCGTCATCATTCAGGCGTTTGCGCAATTGCGCGATTTGTATTCGTCGGGGTATAGATTGGTGTTGGCAGGGACAATGCTGGGTAAGGATTCCGATTTCTTCCCCGATCCACGCCGCATCGCACGCGAAGCGAATTTGACCGACGATGCGATTTGCTACCTCGGCTGGGTCGATGAAGCCGACAAACCCGCCCTCTATTCGAGCGCAATCTCTTTTTTGTTCGCATCGATTTACGAGGGCTTTGGTCTTCCCCCGCTCGAAGCGATGGCGTGCGGCACGCCGGTCATCAGCTCGAATACGTCATCGTTACCTGAGATCGTCGGCAATGCGGGAATCACCATCGATCCAAATGATGTTGCGGCATGGGCACATGCAATGCGCGAGGTCGTGACAGATTCAAAACGTCGTGCGGAGATGAGCAAACTTGGAATCGATCAAGCACGCAAGTTTTCGTGGGAGCAAACCGCAACCGAAACGCTGAGAATATATCAAACCGTCGTTGGGTAATAAAAGACAAAACAAGCAATGGACTCTATTCTTCTAAAACGCTTTACAACCGCGCTATCCAAAAAACGCCTGGATACCCTCGTTCGCGAAATGAAGATTGAAGGATATTCTCAGTTGGCAACCTATGAAGCGTTTTCCGAATTTCATCGTTTATGGGATGCAAAACCGCATCAAGAAGATGAGCAAGACCATTTATTGGATATCATGGATCGAATTTGTGGCTGGTGTTCGGATAAGGAAAAAATATTCTCGGAACCTTTGACAAACGACGCAATTGCAGCCGCACGGGAGCAACGCCGTTGGAATTTGGAGCAGTTGCCAGAAGGTTGGTTTTATGCGACGCCAGAGGAAAGTGCATCGCTCTGGAAAGAATTGCAGAAAGAATTACCCAAAGGTCACGTTCTCTTTCACAAACGCATCCAAGTCATGGCGCATCGCCACGGCGCGACGGACGACATTCTGTGCCATCATCTCGACGAACCCAATCGTTATACCGTCGTGCATCTAACTTGGTCGATGAAGACAGAAATCAACGAAAGATTTCCAACGATAGAGATGGATGGTAGTTTCCACGACTTTATAAATTACGAGAAAAAATCGGGATGGAATGAATACAAGCCCACCAGCGGTTGGTAAAGCAAGGTGAATCCATAACTCTAAAGGAACACACGATGAGCGATGATGTGAGCGACATTGCTGCGTATTACAATGACGATCCAACTAGAGAACATGGGCGTTTGGAACGACATCAATTGGAGTACGACCTGACCTGGCGCTATTTGACTCAGTATCTGCCTTCTCCCGCGTCTATCCTGGAAGTTGGCGCGGCGACAGGACGATATACGCTGGAATTGGCGAGACGCGGTTATTCGATCACGGCAGTTGACATGTCGGCGATACTTTTAGAGGAATGTAAGAAAAACCTTGTCGAAGCAGGACTGGAAAACCAAGTTCGCTTCGTCGTGGCAGATGCGCGCGATCTAGCGCAAGTAACAGAAAAAGAATTCGATGCAGTCCTCTTCATGGGTCCGCTTTATCATTTGATCGAGGAAGCTGATCGAAAGTTGGCGTTAAAACAAGCATTGAATCGAGTGCGCAAAGGTGGTATCCTATTTTCATCGTTCATTAGTCGATTTGGCGTGCTGGGCGATTTGATGCGAGACATTCCCGATTGGATCGAAGATCAAGCCAATGCCCACTCGTTACTTGAAAACGGCAAACGCCCCGACGAATATCCGCGCGGTGGCTTTCGTGGATACTTTACCTTGGTTTCAGAAATTGCGCCTTTGCATGAATCGATCGGATTTGAAACGATTACGGTCGCAGGCGTTGAACCAGCGATCTCGGCAGATGACGAGAGTTACAATCGACTGGCGGGCAAGCAACGCAAATTATGGCTTGACTTGCTTTTTGAGGTAAGCACAGAGAAATCGATTATCGGCGCATCGCGTCATTTGCTCTATATTGGCAGAAAAAAGTAATGGAGGTGTGAGGGATGAGTCCAGCGCGAATGTCACGATTAGAATCGGCGATGCGCGTCGTGTTGGAATTCAACGACGCTTTCAATCGACACGATGTTTCAGCGATGATGCGGCTGATGAGCGACGATTGTGTTTTTGAAAATACAGCTCCGGCACCCGATGGCACAGTGTATTCTGGGAAGCAAGCCGTCACTCAGTTTTGGCAAGACCTGTTTCGCGAGTCGCCTCATGCCCACATCGAAATCGAGGATATATTTGGATTGGGTGAGCGGTGCATCATGCGCTGGCGGTATGATTGGACCGATGCGGCAGGGAAAAAAGGACACATTCGCGGAGTCGATTTATTCCAAGTGAAGAACGGTCTCATCAGCGAAAAACTGTCGTACGTCAAGGGATGAGATATGAATCCATTTGCACGCAGAATTCAAAAAGCTGACCACTCCGATGAAAACAAAACCGTGAGTGAAAACACTGAATTCGCGCTTGAGCTTTATCAAAAGCTGCGAACGTCAACTGGCAATCTCTTTTTTTCGCCCTATAGCATTTCGATGGCGCTAGCCATGACGTATGCAGGCGCTCGCGGAAATACTGAGACTCAAATGGCGCAAGCTCTCCATTTTCCGTTGGATCAGGAACAACTTTATTCGAGCTTTGCAGCTTTGCGAGCAAGATTGGATCAAGTGGAATTGACGAACCATGTTCAACTACGAATCGTCAATTCGCTTTTTCCCGGCAAAAGGTACACGTTCCTTGACGAATTTCTAGTTCTGACAAAACAGTTTTACGGAGCGGTTATCACCCCACTCGATTACGGCAATCCAGAAGCAGCGCGTCAAGCGATCAATGCCTGGGTGGAAGAAAAGACCGAAGGCAAAATCAAGGATTTGATTTCCCCCGGCATTCTTAATCCTTTGACGCAGCTGGTTTTGGTCAACGCGATTTATTTCAAAGGCAACTGGGCCAACCCGTTTTACGAGAACATCACGAGCGACGCTCCTTTCTGGGTTACAGCGGATAGCCAGGTTAACGCGCGGATGATGTCACAGAAAGATGAGTTCCAGTATGCTGAATATACGAGCTTGCAGATTTTGGAGTTGCCTTATGCGGGGAATGGTTTGTCAATGATCGTCCTCTTGCCAAAAGAAATTGACGGGCTTGAGAAACTCGAAGAGTCGTTGACACCGGAAATCTTGGATCGCTGGATAAACAATTTGAGAAAGCGGGAAATTATCGTATACTTGCCCAAGTTCGCGATCACGTTTCCGTTTCGATTGGACGACACGCTGCAAGCGATGGGCATGATCGATGCGTTCGACATGGACAAGGCCGATTTCTCTGGCATGGATGGCAGCCAAGAGTTGTACATCGGAGCCGTTTTGCACAAGGCATTCGTCGCCGTAGACGAAAAATGTACCGAGGCAGCCGCCGCGACCGCCGTGGTTATGCAACTACGTGCGATGACCCTACCGCCGACCTTTCGCGCCGACCATCCCTTTGTATTTTTCATTCGCGAAAATAGCACCGGCAGCATTCTGTTTCTTGGAAGAATGGTTCAGCCATCGCAATAGATCAAGGAGAACTCAATGACGAAAATCGCTCGTACCCCAGAGCCACCCTATTTCGCCGTTATCTTCACCTCGCTTAGAACCGAGGGCGATACCGGCTTTGCGGCGATGGCTGAAAAAATGGTCGAACTAGCGACGTTTCAATCTGGCTTTATCGGAGTGGAATCGGCACGAGACAAAATCGGCATTACGGTCACGTATTGGACCAACATGGAAGCGATTCTGTCATGGTCTCAAAACGCGCAACACAAATTGGCATGGGAGTTGGGGTATCAAAAGTGGTATCAATCCTTCAAGCTGCGCGTTTGCAAGGTTGAACGCGACTATGATTTTGCGCGGAGCGATTGACAGCCACACCTCTTCAAGTAAATGCAGTTGCGTATAGAAAGCACTAGTACCCTGTCAAACTGATAATGAGGGAGGTAGCGTAGCATAACGCCTTGTGCGCGTTTTCGGAAATGTAATACGCCCACAAGGGGCTAGGCTACCGGTCAACATCAGTGTGACGGAGTACTAGTAGTGCATCCCCAAAGTCTTGCATAGCCAGCCAAGCATGTTTCGTACGGAGTTGACTATGCAACATTACTTTGTGGCTGCACTAGTTATATCGACTTGTAACCCGTCGCGTACTATCGCCGCATAATATTTGAACCAATGCCCACACCAATTCTAGCCACCAAACTTTATATTCCCTCACCACGAAATCAAGTGGTCCTTCGCCATCGATTGATTGAGCGAATAAAGGAAGGACTTGCTGCGGGTCGCAAATTGTCTCTCGTCTCTGCGCCGGCTGGCTTTGGTAAAACGACGTTAGTCAGTGAATGGATCGCCGGTTGCGGGCGACCGGTCGCATGGCTGTCACTGGATGAAGGGGACAGCGATCCTACGCGCTTCCTGATTTATCTCATCGCCGCAGTACAAACCATTGCACCGAAAGTCGGAGATGGATTACTCAATGCGCTGCAATCTCCGCAGCCGCCGCCCATCGAATCGATTCTTACGAATTGGCTGAATGAAATCGCCGCCATGCCCGACAATTTCGTTCTCGTGCTGGACGATTATCATGCTGTCGATGCCAAGCCTGTTGACGATGCGCTCGCCTTTCTGATCGAACACTTGCCTCCTCAGATGCACTTGGTGATCGCCACGCGCGAAGACCCACACTTACCCCTCGCACGATTGCGCGTCCGTGATGCATTGACCGAACTGCGCGCCGTCGACTTGCGTTTTACCCCCACCGAAGCCGCCGAATTTCTCAATCGCGTGATGGGGCTGCATCTCTCAGCCGAAGACATCGCCGCATTGGAAACTCGCACCGAAGGATGGATCGCAGGACTCCAGTTAGCCGCACTTTCGATGCAAAGACATCAAGACTCGGCGAGCTTTATCAAATCGTTTACCGGTAGTCACCATTATGTGTTGGATTATTTGATTGCCGAAGTTCTACAGCGTCAATCTGAAAACGTCCAGAATTTTCTGCTGCGCACATCGATCCTTAATCGCTTGTGTGGTTCTTTGTGTGATGCTGTGCTCGGAAAAGATGAAAGCGGAAAGACACTTGCACCGCACGCACGTGCAGGTGTGAAAGATGAAAAGGAAATGAATTCTGAATCTTCATCCTTCCTCCTTCCTCCTTCCTCCTTTGTTTTGGAATATCTCGAACGCGCCAACCTGTTTATTATTCCACTCGACAACGAGCGGCGTTGGTATCGCTATCACCACTTGTTTGGCGATTTGCTGCGGCAACGCCTGAGCCAAGGCCCTGTCGATGTAACGGAATTGCATGTACGCGCGAGCCAGTGGTACGAGGACAATGGGTTGGAGTTTGAAGCGTTTCATCATGCCGCCGCCGCCAATGATATTGATCGCGCGGCGCGCCTAATCCAAGGAAAGGGAATGCCACTCCATGTTCGAGGCGGACTGGTCGCTGTTCTGAATTGGCTCAAGTCGCTACCTAAAGCTGAACTGGATGCAAGACCTGTGCTGTGGGTGATGTATGCGGGGGCATTAACAACGGCCGGTCAGACGCCCCATGTCGAACAAAAACTCGTCGCGGCTGAAAACGCTTTGCAAAAATACGAATTAAACGACGAGACGCGTGACCTCTTGGGTCGAATTGCCAATAACCGCGCTGTCCTGGCAATCACTCAGTATCAGGCTGATACAGTTCTTGTCCAAGCCCAACGCGCCCTAGAATATTTGCACCGGGATAATTTGCCTGTTCGTGCGATCAATACTTGGGCGTTGGGTGTTGCTTATCAGATGAAAGGCGATCGTGCTGCCGCCAGTCAGACATTTACCAAAGCCATATCCATCAGCCAGACGATAGGACATATCTTTGTTAACCAACTAGCCACCATCGGTCTAGGCAGCATACAAGAATCAGAAAACAAGCTCCACCTTGCTGCCGAGACCTACCAGCGTGCGCTGCAACTGTTTGGCGATCAACCATTGCCCATTGCGTGCGAAGCACATCTGGGACTGGCACGCATAGTATACGAATGGAACGACCTCGATGCCGCGCAACATCACGGACAGCAGAGTCTCCAACTCGCGCGCCAGTTCGCCAACATTATCGACCGATACATTCTCAGCGAAATATTTCTCGCGCGGTTGATGCTCGCCAAAGGAGATGTGGCAGGCGCGACAGCTAATCTAGCCAAGGCGAATCAAATCGTTCAGGAGCATAACTATGTGCATCGAATGTCCGACGTTGCTGCTGCACAGGTTGCGTTGTTGCTTCGTCAAGGCGATGTAAAAGCAGCGGCTCAGCTCGCACAGACACATAATCTACCGCTAAGCCAGGCGCGCGTACACCTTGCCCAGGGAGACCCCGCCGCAGCCTTGGCGGTGCTGGTACCGTATCGTGAGCACATGGAAGCAAAAAGCTGGGAGGATGAGCGACTCAGGGTAATGGTCCTACAGGCAATCGCTCACCATGCGCACGACGATCAAGACAAAGCGATGCAAGTGCTAGGTGATGCATTGACTTTAGCAGAGCCGAGCGGTTTCATCCGGCTCTTTTCCGATGAAGACCAACCGATGGCAGAGCTTTTGACAAGGATGAAGGATAAAAATGGAAGGATGAAAAAGTACATCTACCATTTGCTTGATGCCTTTGGAAAGTCAAAAGATATTCATCCTTCATCCTTCATCCCTCATCCTTTAGTTGAGCCATTGAGTCAACGCGAGTTAGAAGTACTGCGCCTCATCGCTCAAGGACTCTCGAATCGTGAGATTAGTGAGCGGCTTGTTCTTGCCTTGAGTACGGTTAAAGGTCACAGCCGGATCATCTTCGACAAACTGCACGTCCAGCGACGCACCGAAGCCGTAGCCCGCGCACGTGAGCTAGGTTTGCTGTGACCCAAATTCCCACTCTGAATTTCCCCTCTTTATCCCCACAACAATACCTCTAAACAATACTTTAGTATCTATCCACCGATACCATTTTTCGAGTATGCTACTTGTGCATTCAGCAGGCAGCATAATGTCAAACGAACTCGATCCCAAACCCGAACCAAGTCAAACAATGACCTATCAAATCAGAATCATCGGACATTTGGATTCGCGATGGGCAGATTGGTTTGGCGGCATGACAATTACGCTAGAAGATAACGGCGATACGCTATTAACCGGTCCGGTAATCGATCAAGCCGCGCTGTATGGCTTGCTCAAAAAAATACGCGATTTAGGGATGCCCTTGGTCTCGTTGAACCGAATCGAATCCGGTCAAGTAGATTTGAAAATAGGAGTTGAATTGATGAACAAGGCGAAAAGTCTATCGTCACTAGGCACAGTGAGAACGTTTTTCAAAGTTGGAACTTGATCGCAGACGTTGTTGAGAGTTCTCAACCGAGCGTTCGATCAGACAATGGAATTGGAGGAACGCGCCGCCGATCCCCTGGCAGGCGGACTGCAACAGGGCTACCAATGTGGCATGCTGTGGGGAGCAGCACTGGCTGCCGGGGCACAAGCCTATCGAATCTGGGGAGCGACTCCGCAAGCACAAGCCAAGGCGATGATCGCGTCACAAAAGATTGTCGAGTCTTTTCGTACGCAGAATAAAAATATCAACTGCCTCGAAATCACTGAAATCGATTTGTCATCTCCGACGATGCGAATGGTTGCACGATACCTAATCAAAAGCAGCGCGAAAGGCAGTTGCTTTGGTATGGCTGCAAGGTCTGCGTCAGCCGCATTACGCGAGATCAACGCCACTTTTTCCGATAATCATTTTCAAGCGCCTATTGCCCCGGTGAGCTGCGCGACAATGTTAGCACAAAAGATGGGTGCATCGGAATTGCATACCGTCATGGCAACGGGATTCGCGGGTGGGATTGGCTTGAGCGGCGGCGGATGTGGCGTATTGGGAGCTGCGATTTGGCTCCATGGGATGAAGCTGCTCGAAAAAGGTGGCACGATTGGCTACAACGCTCCTTATGCTTCGGACATAACTGATAAATTCCTCGAAAGCAGTGATTATGAATTTGAATGCGCCAAAATCGTCGGACGACAGTTTGAAAATGTTGATGACCATGCCGATCATCTGTACAAGGGAGGCTGTTCGAAAATTATTGAGGCTCTAACAACGGCATAAAGCAAATCGGCGAAAGCGAAAAGTGATTCCACGACATTAAAAGAGCCAGAATGTCATTCCGGCTTTTTTGTTTGACCGAATAAAATCAACTCGAATCTCGTAATATCTTTTAGAAAGGCATGCCAGAAATTGAACAACCGTCCGCACGGGACACTTGAAGTGGATGACCGTGACCTGATCGCCTCCGCACAGCAAGGCGACCGCCAGGCATTCACCAAACTGGTCTGTCGCCATCAGGGCAGCGTTGTCAGTCTGATCTACCGCATGTGCGGCGATCTCCGCTTGGCGGAAGATGCTGCCCAGGAAGCGTTCGTGCGCGTCTGGCAGAACCTAAAGAGCTATAAACCGCAGTATGCTTTTCGTAGTTGGCTATATCGTATTGCGACCAATGTTGCGCTCGACGTACTGCGCCGAGAGCGACCCACTGCAGATCTCGATTCTTTATCGATGGCCGACTTACGTCCAAGTCCGGAACAATCAGCCGAGGACAACGAACGCGCGGCGTATGTCCGCCGAGCCATCGCCCAATTGTCAGAGTCTCTGCGCGTGGTTCTTGTCTTGCGAGAATATCAGGACCTTTCCTACCAGGAAATTGCCGATGCATTGAACATTCCCATTGGCACGGTCATGTCACGCTTGAACGCTGCCCGCGCCCAATTACGTCACGAACTCGTCGGTTTGTTGGAGTAACTGATGCAACGCACTTGGGATTGTCACCCTGAGCGGAGCGAAGGGTCTTGATCTATGCAAGTGAGATTCTTCGCTTCGCTCAGAATGACATTGCGTAAGGTGATGAAGTAAGTATGAATTCACATGTTACTGATTTGCTCGCCGCCTACCATGATGGCGAGTTGTCATCCAACCGCCGGCATTCGGTGGATAAACACTTGCAAGATTGTCGAACCTGCCGCGCTGAGCTGGAAACGCTGGAGAAACTTTCATCGCTTTTAAGAGCGAATCCAGTCCCAGATTACACGCCTCCGGAGCGTTTCGCCGCGCAAGTGCAGTTGCGTTTACCCCGGACATTGTCGCCACGCGCTCGTCAAAGTCAAGGACAGTCTTCGCGTTGGGTGCTGGGTATCCCGCTCGCACTGATTTTCGTCTGGGCTTTTCTTCAGAGTGCCTTACGAGTCGCAGCCTTTATTCTGACGGCTGACAATTTACTTGGTCAGCGCACAGCGCTTTTCAACAGTTGGCTAACACCGCAAGGATTTTTCGAAACGACAGCCAATCTGCTGCTGCTCGATACGGTTCTACTCATCGGCACGATCATTTTTTGGTCGGCGTGGATGGCTTTATGGATCGCTTGGAAAAAAGACAAAATGAATTATCTGCAAAAGGAAGTGTAACGTGAATCACATCAACATCTTGAGACGCGCGTTTAATCTCACCGTCAACTATCGTGCTTTGTGGATTTTCGGTATTCTGCTGGCACTTACCACGGGCAGTGGCATCAGCAGTAGCGGAAGCGGTAGTAACAACAGTTCTTCCAACAATAACGCTCCCGATTTTAACTGGCAAAACCCATTCGGCAGAATTGACATCGCACCCGAATTAATGAACCTGTTGCTGGGAATTGCAATCGGTTTGGCTTGCCTGGTCCTGGTGCTGATCGTCGTTGGGACGATCGTCCGCTACGTATCTGAAACCGCTCTGATCCGCATGATCGATGAGCATGAAAATAGCGGCGAAAAATTGACCGTCCGTCAGGGATTCCGCCTGGGCTGGTCGCGCCGGGCATGGAAAATCTTCCTGATGGATTTGCTGGTTGGGCTGGGTTTTATTACTATTTTTCTGCTCCTGTTGGCTCTCGCGGCGCTGCCCTTGTTAGTCTGGCTCACTCAAAATACGCCCTTGCAGGTCATCGGGACCGTTATCTCGGTTGGGTTGATTGTCTTGCTGATCTTTGCCGCCATTCTCGCAGCGCTGGCTATCACTTTAATTCTTATCTTTGCTCGGCGCGTCTGCGCGTTGGAAAATCTAGGTGTGCGCGCTTCACTGCGCCGTGGCTATGAAAGGGTAAGACAACGCCTGGGTGATGTGATTCTGATGGGTGTGATGATGTTCGGAATCGAACTTGCGTGGGGATTGGCTACTTTTCTGGTCATGCTGGCTGTCATTGTAGCAGCGGCGCTGATCGCGGGTCTCCCCGCGCTATTGGTAGGCTCCATCACGGGCTTGTTCGCGCAGGGAACTACACCCTGGATTGCGGCTGCCATCGTCGGCGTACCCATCTTTCTGATTGCTGTCATCATCCCTGGCGCGTTGATTGGCGGTTGGCGGCAGGTCTTTTCTTCCGGCGTTTGGACATTGACCTATCGCGAAGTGTTGGCATTGGAACAAACGAAAGTAACATGAACAGTTCATCACGGATATTAGCAAACTCTAGGAACAAAGGAGAAGAAAATGACTATTGAACCAACCCTCGCCGAGCAACAGCATCAGAAACTACAAGTGATTCGCCATGGCGGCGGGTCAGATTCGGTCTATGGAATTGGACTCATTGGCGCTTGGGTCTATTATTTCAAGCGCGCCACCACAACCCAAGAGCGCATACAAGCATTCTTCAAAGGACTCTTCTGGCCAGCGTTTTTGGTCTACGAGTTGTTCGTATTCCTGGGGAAAAAGTGACCCACCTTCTTGCGTCGGACTAGCTGAACAGTCGGACTTACTGCCATATCTTCGCCCGCTTGTCTGCGAATGCGGAAGGGCGACAAATGACAGCGAGAGACCAAAATTCTTGAACAACTAGGAAGATTCACATGAAAGCAATTGCATACGAAAAGTACGGATCGCCGGAAGTTCTTCATCTCCAAGAGGTCGAAAACCCTACCGTCAATGACGATCAAGTGCTGGTTCAAGTCCATGCGGCATCCATCAATGCAGCCGACTGGCATCTTTTGACTGCCGACATATTCCTAGTTCGCCTGATGGCTGGAGGATTACTCAAACCCAAAAACAAAATCCTTGGCGCTGATGTCGCGGGGACTGTCGAAGCCGTTGGCAGAAACGTCAAAAAGTTTCAGCCAGGCGATGCGGTGTTCGGCGATGTTTTCGGACATGGCAGTGGCAGTTTCGCCGAATATGTATCGGTTCCGGCAAGCGCATTGGTGCTGAAACCGAAAAACATATCGTTTGAGCAAGCAGCGGCTGTGCCATTGGCAGCCGTTACGGCTCTGCAAGGTTTGCGCGACAAAGGAAATATTGAATCGGGGCAAAAAGTATTGATTCAAGGCGCGTCAGGTGGAGTAGGAACGTTTGCCGTGCAGATTGCCAAGTCGTTTGGCGCTCAAGTGACGGCTGTATGCAGCACCAGAAATTTAGAACAGGCACGGTCGTTGGGCGCGGACCACGTCATCGACTATACCAAAGAAGATTTCACTACAAGTGGACAACCGTATGACTTGATTCTGGCGGCGAACGGCTATCATTCACTTGCAGATTATAAGCGCGCCTTAACGCCGAAGGGCATCTACGTGATGGCAGGAGGCACTTTTGCTCAAATGTTTCAGACGTTGCTCCTGGGATCGTGGATGTCAGAACGTAATGGCAAGAAGCTAACCGGCGTATCAGCGAAAACGAACCAAAAGGATTTACTCACCGTAAAAGACCTTGTCGAAACCGGCAAAATTAATCCAGTGATTGATAGATGTTACCCGCTCAGTGAGACAGCGGAAGCCTTTCGATATTTTGAAAAGGTGCATGCCAAAGGCAAAGTCGTCATCACAGTGAAACAAAACTAATGGAACAAAAATGAAAGTTTGCATTGTCGGTGCCTCTGGTAAGCTCGGTCAGTACATGGTGCGGCACGCGCTTGATCGAGGTTATGAGGTGGTCGGCGTCTGTCGGGAACGCAGCGTAAGCAAACTCGACGCGTTCAAAGGGCGCATCACAGTCATGCCCGGTGCGACGAACGATCGCAATGTAATCAAGAAAGCAGTTGCAGGATGTGACGGCGTGCTCACCGTACTGGTTCCTTGGGGCGCTAATCACTATTCGGCGGGAACCGCGCAGGCAGTACTCGATTATGCGCGTCCGGGCGCGCGCCTCATTTTTTCTTGTGGCTGGCACATCACGCGGGATGGCAAGGACGTGTTCTCACAATCGCTAAAACGAGATGAGAAACTTGCCCGCTGGTTCGGACGACTAACCCACATTGTAGATATTGATGACCAAGTGGAAGCGTGCCGACGAATTTTTGCCAGCAATACGCGATGGACGGTCGTGCGTGGAAGCGATCTTGAAGAGGGTGAGAGCCAAGGTTTGCCAGTGTGGAGTCAGCATGTGGGCGATCCCATCCTCGCAAGCAACATGACACGTCGCATAGATTATGCTCTATTCATGATAGTAGCTTTGAAGAACGATGCGTTGATCCATCAAGCCCCAGCCATTGTCGGATGCCGGACCACATCGGCGCTCGCACACGCCACTGTGAACTGAAAGCAACGCGAGAATCGCAAGAAAACCAAGAAGCTAATAGCGAGGAATCACCTTCCTCGCTATTTATTTTTATCGTCACGTTCTCAATTCGACTTGGCTGGCGATTGGGTGTAGAATCTCGCCAATTTCCACTACACCACACCATGTCGAGCGCGATCTCTTTCTATCATGGACAATCAAAAATTCACAGCATACGATCTTGTGCCAGGAAAAACCTATCGCGTGATTGTCGAATTCAAAGACTATGACAGAATCGTTCACCCCGTGGGCGAATCATGGCGCTTTATGAAGAAAAGTTTTCTGCCTTACGAAGATGGATTGACCATGTTCGTCGAAAAGGATGGACAAGAGGTATGGATTCGCCTGCAATGACGACCAGAAACACAAGGGCAAGTCATCGACAATTTCTTTGATTACGTGGAACAAGTGTAAGCTATAGGAGCGTCGACTGATGGATTCTTTCCGCCTCGACTGCGTTTTCTACTATGTGAGCGATCTTGATCGCGCGAGTCATTTTTACACGACTGTCCTTGACTTTGCGCTTGATTCACGCGACGCCGTGGCACGTTTTCGAGTAGATGGATTGCTCTTTGAGCTTGTTCCGACGGATTCGCACGAGTTGCTCTCTGGGCAAGGCAATGCCCGGCTCACGTTGGAAGTCAAGGACATTGAGATTGCAGTCCAGAGTCTGCGTACGAAAGGCGTAACTGTTTCTGACATCCATCAAGTCTCGAATGGATGGCTGGCTGAGATGAAAGACCCGGACGGCAACGAGATTGTGCTTTGGCAATATATTTAAGAATGAGGAAGGTATTCGATATGCTTGTGCTAACAACCAAGCCAGTCGATTTGACAGAACCATCGTACAGATTATGCTGTCTTCGAGATAAAGGTGGTATCAGTTAGGTACTTGTTGAGGTTCCTATGTCCAATTTACTTGAAATTACAGGCGATGATATTGCGTTGCTGAACGATACAGACCTGCGTACTTTGATTGGTCTGCTGTGTGAGGCAGATTTCCGGCTAGCTGGATTGCCTACAGGTGGAATCATTTGGGGTGGTCATCAAGATGCAAGTGATGATGGAATGGATGTGACTGTTCGTAGCAACGTTCACCCACCTCAAAATAGTTTTGTGCCAAGGAGCGTAACTGGGTTTCAGGTGAAAAAGCCCGATATGACACCCGCAAGAATAAAAAAGGAGATGAAACCAAGGGGGAAACTCAGAGAGGAAATTAGAACACTGATTAAAGATGGCGGAGCACTGATTCCCTTACCAATTTAAGGAAGTAGCAAGGTTGCCCATGTTGAGGCATAATTTGGTTGTCTGACGACCAAAGGAGCCCCAAACATGAGCAACAGTTACGAATTGTATCACCGATTGGTTCATGCTGTCCATCCG
>JACRMI010000123.1 GCA_016215025.1 Chloroflexota bacterium | reverse complement strand
TCACGGACTGGACGGTTTCGAGCGCTGGATCGGTTGGGGCATCATCGTCGCTAACTTGGTAGTGATCGCCCGAAAACTTCACAACCGCCGTCGCGGCTCGAAACGTCAAGCAAAATGAATTTTCCGACAAGAACTAGCTACGCCGATCATCGCGCCAGTGGATGCCAGGATCATGGGGATTGCGCTAGACACACGCGAGGGTGAGCTAGTCATTCGCCAAATTCCATTGCACGGCGAGATGAATAGCATGAGCGCGATCGCGTGCGCCCAACTTGTCGAGGATGTGACTTACATGGTTCTTGACTGTGCCTTCGGAAAGACACAAGCGCTCCGCGATTTCTGTATTCGATTCACTGGCCACGAGCAGGCGCAATACCTCTCTTTCCCGTGGCGTCAGTTTCTCGGAGAGGCGGGGCATGGGTTCGGCGCGAACAGCGCATTGAATAATTTTTTGCATCACCGCCGGATCGAGGATCGATTCCCCGGCATGAAGTGATTGCATGAGGTATTCATCGTTATCGAAGGTTGTCAAAACGATGACGCGTGTTGCTGGGAAATGTTGGCGAATCTCCCGTGTGGCGGCCACGCCATTCATGCCTGGCATCCGAACGTCCATCAATACGATGTCAGGTGTGTACGCGGCGACGAGATCGAGCGCCGCTTGACCATCCGCCGCTTGTCCCACGACGAGCAGATCCGGCACGAGCGCGAGTAGTGCGCCGAGTCCCTCCCGAATGAGTGTTTGATCGTCGACGATGAGGATGCGGATTTTGTCCATAATTGACCGGGACAGGATGATCGAAAGCGAGCCCGTTGTCTATCAATCTTTGAGTGGAATCACTATTTGCGGAATTAGATGAGATAGTGTAAGGCAAGCGAAATGTTGGTCACGACTCGATGACCCCGCTGGGCTTGGAGTCTGGCTTAAAATCCCAATATCACGAGTCGCTGCGCTGGACTTGCTCGGCGTATTGAAAATGAGCGTACATTTCCTATTCGTTATCGTCCTCTGCGGCTTCCTCGGCGCGCCCGGCCGTTTTGACCGTCTTGACCGTTTCAACCGATAGCGTCGCATTCGTCCCATCCTCAAATTGTACGGTGACGTTTTCCTTGAGCACATTCCGCGCAATCACCCGACCTTGCCCCCGTTCCGTCGTTACAAATTCACCCACACGCGGCACACGTCCTTTCGCGGCTTGATACACTTGCTCTTCGTACGCGAGACAGCATAGCGGACGACCGCAATGCCCCGTGGCCGCGTTCGGTCCAAGCGGCATGTCTTGGTCTTTTGCCATCTTGATCGTCGCTTTTGGAAAATCGCCGAGGAAATTGGCGCAGCAGAGTACGCCGCCACACGGCGACAATCCACCGACGAGGCGCGCCCGGTCGCGTGGACCAATTTGCCACAATTCGACACGGGCGGGGAACAATGCCGCCAAGTCTTTGACGAGCGCGCGGAAATCGACGCGTCCTTCGGCGGTGAAATAAAACGTAAGGTGACTACCGTCGAAATTGTATTCCGCGGCGAGTAATCGCATGGGCAAGTTGTGCTTGGCAACTTGGGCTTTGCACTGCGCGAGTGAGGATGCTTCTTGAAGGCGCAACTGCTGCCATTGCGACAAGTCAAATGGCGTGGCACGCCGCAGAATCGAACGCACGGAAGAATTATCGGGCGGGTTTTGGATTTGTCCGGGGGTAATGATGACGCGACCGGCTTCGCGGCACTTGTCCGTATCGACAATCACGTACTCATTGACGCGCAAGTCTTCAAATCCCTTTGCATCGTAGTAAACTATTTGAGGCACGCGCTTGATGCGCAAGCCGGTAATTAAATTCGTCATATTCCAACTCCTATGTTGGCAAGTTAGTGCAATAGTGCGGCAGTTCAATAGTGAGATAGTTAGGCGGTTTTCGGGCTAGCGGGTTGCCCAGTCAACTAACGCACTAACGCACTATTGCCCTATTGAACTAACTTGGTAAATTGAGTAAGAGTACTTCCATCGCAAGCCGCGCATTGACGTTCTGCGATAAATAGCGCGCGGTTGCGCGGACGGATTTCAGCGCACCTGCAATTTGCTCGACCGAGAATCGCTCGACGTGGTTTTGAAGCAAAGCCAAGCGATCAATATTCGTCAGCCGGGCATCTTCATTGCGATGTGTGTGCGCAAGCAACACATCGCGCCACCAACCCAGCCACAACTCTAACATTTCGGGCAACTCATCCGACTTTTTGACGAGTATGTCCGCATGAGCGATTCGCTCGGCGCGACCTTCGCGCAAAATCTCATCAAGAATGTCTAGTCCGGCGCGGCGTTTTTCCAGGATCGATGGATTCGTCGCGGCGCGAACTGCCCAGCCTAATCGTCCGCTCGACAAATGCGCGAGGAGGCGGGCATTTTCTTTATCGACCTGCCAGCACGCGACAAGCGCGGTCTCGATGTCGGTTGGCGCAAGCGGTCGCAACGCGAAAACCTGGCAGCGCGATGCGATGGTTGGCAAGAGCAAGCTGGCATCGCGTGCCGTTAGAATCAACCGCGTATGGCGCGGCGGTTCTTCGAGTGTTTTTAGAAATGCGTTGGCAGCTTCTTCGTTCGCTTCTTCAAAGCGCCGCAAGATAATAATTTTCCAACGACCCTCAAACGGCGCGCGCGCGACATCGTGTTGAATCGCGCGAATCTGATCGATTTTTAAAATGCGGCGTTCCCAGTCGTTCGCGCGCGGCGGCGGTGGCGGCGATTTTTCGTCGAGCTTGTAGCCGACCGGTACGCCTTCGATGATTTGTACATCGGGATGTTTATCGCGAGCGATTTTTTGACAGGAAGGGCATTCACCGCAAGGATGATGTGCGCCAGTGCATTCGAGTGTTTGCGCGAGCGCGCGTGCCAATGTGGTCTTGCCAATAGCGTGAGGTCCGGTGAAGAGGTACGCGTGTGCCACCCGGTCAGCGGCAATGTTGCGCGTGAGCGCACGTACCGCCCACGTGTGCCCAACCAAATTCCAATCGGCGTGAGATTCGTGCGCTGTCACATTTCCATTGTATCACGATGTAGGACAATTATACAAATTTTGACTTGTCTATCAGAAGACGTGCGTCGCACGTCTGCAATCGTCTTACGTCTTCCGCCCTTTCCATTTGGTCAGCGCATCGCGATGCGTTTCAAACGCAAGTGGCACATCGAGAATTTCGTCCAACGAAAAAAACTTGACCTCAACGGAATCACTGCCGGCGCGGGCATCTCCTTCGACGACGGTGGCGGTGAACAACACCAATACGCCGGACGATTGTTTGGCTTGGTGACGATAGGACCATACGCCCCAGAGTTGATTCAGTTGAACGGTCAACCCGGTTTCTTCAAGACACTCGCGGACGGCGGTCTCTTCAACCGTTTCATCAATCTCCATGAATCCAGCGGGCAAACCCCACAAGCCTTTGCCGGGATTTTCGCCGCGCAATACCAATGCAACCTTGCCATCTTCACGCGCAGCGATCACGCCCGCCGCGATCGGTGGGTTTTGGTAAACGATAAAACCACACGACGGACACACCGGACGAATATGATTATCTTCGACCGGACGGAATTCAAGCAGATGACCACATTGCGAACAAAATTTGGGCTGCATCTATTTTCTCCAAAGCCAGATCAAGATTGTAATAATAATTTTTCCCCGCGAATCTCGCGAATCGGCGCGAATTAAAACCATGATTAGCGTGGATTGGCGTAGATTCGCGGGCAACTTTAGTGTTCGATATGGGTCATTCAACGAATCTGTTGGCGTGTATTGTAATTTCATCAGCATTCTTTGGCAAACTTGGCAAACGTTTTGCGAATCGTGCCAAGTTAAGGTATAATGCGCCGCGTATCGATTCTGGTCTAGTGCAGCCACAAAATGTCTAGTGTTGCTGAGGCGCGTGTAATGGGGAGTCCACTGTAAGAGCAAGATTCTCGTCAAGATTTTGTGGATGCACTACATGGAGCACCGCGTGCGTGTGTTGATAACCGGCTTGAACGGATTTGCCGGAAGCCATCTTGCCGATTTTTTGTTGACCCAACCCGATATCAAAGTCTTTGGCGCTGGAGTCGGTCCCACCGATAACATCGCCCACCTAAATGGGCGTGCGACGTTTGTTCAGGCGGACCTCACAAAACTCGATGTTACCGCTGCGCTACTAGAAGAATCTCAACCGGAGCGAGTATACCATCTTGCGGGGCAGGCATTTGCGCCGATTTCGTGGCAAGACCCGTGGGGCACGATTGAGATCAATCTCCGCGCGCAAGTCAATGTGCTGAATACACTCGCGCGAATGAAATCGCGTGCGCGAGTGTTAGTCATCGGATCGATCGATCAATACGGACGGGTCGATGCGCAGAATCTGCCGGTGAAGGAAACGGCTTTATTTAATCCCGATAGCCCGTACGCCGTGAGCAAAATCGCTCAAGACTTTCTCGGTCTGCAATATTTCCTCAGCGATCAATTGCACGTCGTCCGCGTACGACCTTCCAATCACATTGGTCCGCGCCAGAATGAGCAATTCGTCACCTCGAACTTTGCCAAGCAGATTGCCGAGATCGAAGCAGGCGAGCGTGAGCCGGTGCTTTACGTGGGCAACTTGACCGCCGAGCGTGATTTTACCGATGTGCGCGATATGGTACACGCGTATTATCTCGCGCTGGAACGTGGCGTCGCGGGCGAAGTGTACAACATCGGCAGCGAGCGTACTGTGTCGATTAAACACGTTCTCGACTTGATGCTCAAGCAAAGCCGCGTTCCGATTCGTGTTGAGCAAGACCCGGCGCGATTCCGTCCATCGGATACGCCAATCATTTATTGCGATGCTTCCAAGTTTCGCACGCAAACGGGTTGGCAAACGACGATTCCGTTGGGAACTAGTTTGCACGACATTCTAGATTACTGGCGTACGAAAGTAAGCAAGTAAGTAGTACATCACAATTTTGTCATGCGGAGTGAAGCGAAGCATCTCACTCTTCAGAATAGAGATACGCGAAGCGTTCGTCGCATCGCCATTCGAGATGGCGCAAACGCTCCTCAGAATGACACCCGGAGATTTAATGACTGCAAAACGTGCGTTGATTACTGGCATCACGGGCCAGGATGGCTCATACCTGGCTGAACATCTATTGGAATGTGGGTACGAAGTGCTCGGAATGGTGCGCCGCACCTCGACCATCAACTTTGAGCGTATCATCGACATTCAAGACAAGATCAAAATCGTGCAAGGCGATTTGCTCGATCAGGTTTCATTGATCGACATCGTCCGCGAACATCGTCCCAACGAAATCTACAACCTCGCCGCGCAATCGTTCGTCCCGACATCGTTCAAGCAACCAACACTCACGGGCGAATTCACCGCACTCGGCGTGACCCGCATGTTGGAAGCCGTTCGCATCGTCGATCCCGGAATTCGATTTTATCAGGCGTCGTCATCGGAAATGTTCGGCAAGGTGGTTGAGATTCCGCAGCGCGAGACGACGCCATTTCATCCGCGCAGCCCATACGGTGTCGCCAAATTGTACGGACATTGGATCACGATCAATTATCGCGAGTCGTATGATTTGTTCGCGGTGTCGGGCATTTTGTTCAATCATGAATCGCCGCGACGTGGTCTGGAATTTGTCACGCACAAGGTCACGTACAACGCGGCGAAGATTGCGCTCGGCTTGGCAGAGAAATTACCGATGGGCAATCTCGATTCGCAGCGCGATTGGGGCTATGCTCCCGACTATGTGCGGATGATGCACTTGATGCTTCAGCAAGACCATCCCGAAGATTACGTCGTTGCGACGGGGCGGACACACTCGATTAAGCGCTTGTGTGAAGTTGCGTTCGGTTGTGTTGATTTGGATTGGCAGCGCTTCGTTTACGTCGACGAAGCGTTCGTGCGCCCCGCCGATGTCGATTTGTTGATTGGCGATCCAGCGAAGGCGAAAAAAGTGCTTGGCTGGGAACCCACCGTCACGTTCGAGGAAATGATCGAACGGATGGTGCAAGCCGATCTGGTCGCGTTGAAGAAACAGCACCATTTATAAATGGAAAAACTTTTCGGAACAGATGGCATCCGCGGCATCGCAAATCAATTTCCACTCACACCGGAATTCGTCGTTCACATCGGCGGCGCAATTGGCGAAGCGCTCAAGCACGACCATGCGGACGCACGTCCCGTCGCGTTGATCGGGCGCGATACGCGGCTGAGCGGCACGATGATCGAAAGTGCGCTCGCGGCGGGATTGATGTCGCAAGGATTCGATACGTTGCACGTCGGCGTCATCACGACGCCCGGTATCGCATATCTCACGCGAGTCTTGCGCGCGCGTTGCGGCATTTCGATTTCGGCATCGCATAATCCGTTTGATTATAACGGCATCAAAGTATTCGGCTCGGACGGATTCAAAGTCCCTGACGAAGCGGAAGCCCAAATCGAAGCGAGTGCGTATGCGCGACGCGATGATGAATCGCGTTCGGTAATTGGCTCGATGGGGCAGCGCCGCGACGATCCATCGGTAATTAATAATTACATTGACTTTCTACACGACGCGGTAAATCGTCAGCCGATCCTGCGCGGCAAGCGTATCGTGATCGATTGTAACAACGGCGCAACATATGATTTGGCTCTGCGCGTGTTTAGCCAACTTAGCGCGAACGTTATCACGCTAAACATTCAGCCCGACGGCGTCAATATCAATCACGGTTACGACTCGCTCGAACCGAAAATGTTGCGCGACACGGTTCTGCGCGAACACGCCGATTTCGGTGTGCAGTTCGATGGTGATGGCGACCGCGCCGTCTTTGTCGATGAGCTTGGCAACTATGTCGACGGCGATTTTGTATTAGCGATTCTCGCACGCGATTTGCAAGCGAGTGGCAAGTTGAACGGCAACACGGTTGTCTCGACGGTCATGGCAAACATCGGTTTGGAAAAATCGTTGAACGATATTGATGCAAAGATGGAACGCACCGTCGTGGGCGACCGCTGGGTGACCGAGCGAATGCGCGTGATCGATTCGATCATCGGCGGCGAACAGTCGGGGCATATTGTTCTATTCGACCAAAAGCACACGACAGGCGACGGAATCTATACGGCGATTCGCGTCGCCGATGTAATGCATCGAAGCGGCAAAATTTTATCGGCGTTAGCAGCATGTATGACGCGATACCCGCAAGTCTTGGTCAATGTCCGCGTGCCGCGCAAGCCGCCGTTCGAGCAATTTCCGCAAATCGAAACGCAAATAAAACAGTCGCAAGACGCATTGGGGGACAGCGCGCGCATCTTGCTCCGCTATTCCGGTACGGAAAATCTCGCGCGCGTGATGATTGAAGGCAAAGATGCTGCGGCGATTGCGCGTCAAGCCAATGCGATTGCGGCGGTGATTCAAGAAACAATCCAGTGATCAGTAAATAGGAATCAGTAAACAGTATCCAACTAACTGTTTACTGGCTGTTCACTGTTCACTGATTCGAGGACAACAATGCCTACACAGATCAAATTTGGCACGGATGGTTGGCGGGGTGTTATCGCTGAGGATTACACATTTGAAAATGTGCGTCGCTGCGCGCAGGGCATGGCGCAATATTTGATTTCGACCAATCAGACGACGCGCGGCTTGGTCGTTGGTTACGACACGCGTTTCGAATCGGACTTGTTTGCGCAAGCTGTCGCCGAAGTGATTGCGGCGCATGGAATCAAAGTGTATCTCGTGGATCGACCAACGCCGACGCCAGTCATTTCGTATGCAATTCTCGCGCAGAACGCGCATGGCGCCGTGAACCTCACGTCGAGTCACAATCCGCCGATCTGGGGCGGCTTTAAGGTGCGCGCCGATTATGCCGGGGCGATTGCGCCCGACGGGCTTAAACAAATCGAAGCCAAGATTCCACCGCCGGAAGATATCAAGCGGATGAATTATCAAGAGGCGATGAGCCAGGGACTCGTTCAAATCTTCGATCCCAAGCCCGCCTACTTGAAACAACTCGACAAGCTCATCAACATTGAACCACTCCGCCAAGCGGGACTCACCGTCGCGATTGATTCGATGTGGGGCGCGGGCATGGGCTGGTTCAAGGACTTGCTTGCGGGCGGCACCACGCGCGTCGTCGAGATTCACGATCATCGCAATCCCGCTTTCCCCGAAATGAACAATCCCGAACCGATTCCACCGAATGTCAACGGTCTCATGGAATTGGTCAAACGCGAAAAAGCCGACCTGGGTATTGCAACCGATGGCGATGCGGACCGGATCGGTGGATCGACCGAAAAAGGCGTGTTCATCAATCAATTGCAAATGTACGCGTTGCTCGTGCTATATCTACTCGAAGTGCGCGGCTTGCGCGGTCCCATCGTCAAGACGCTTAACACCACTTCGATGCTCGATGCGTTGGGCAAACGATTCAACGTGCCGGTGCATGAAACCGGTGTCGGGTTCAAATATGTTGCGCCAAAAATTTTGGAAACGAATGCCCTCATCGGCGGCGAAGAGTCGGGTGGTTATGCGTTTCGCGATCATATTCCCGAACGCGATGGCATCGTCGCCGGTTTGTTCTTGATGGACGCCGTTGTGCAGACGGGCAAGAAACCATCGCAATTGCTCGATCATCTTTTTGAATTGGTCGGTCCGCATTACTACGAACGCATTGACACGGATTTCCCAGAAGAGAAGCGCGGCGAAATCACGGCGCGCTTGCAAACGGCAAAGCCAACCGAGCTGGCAGGAATCAAGGTTACCGGGATCAACACGATGGATGGTTTCAAATACTTGCTCGACGATGGCGGCTGGTTGTGCATTCGTTTCTCCGGCACCGAACCGATCATGCGATTCTACGTTGAGACGACGAAGGATAACAAACGAAGTGATCTGCTCGACGCAGGATTAAAGTTGGCTGGATTAAAATAGTATGCCGCTCGTCAAAGTTGTTACCGATTCTCTGGCAGACATTCCCGCTTCATTGGCAAAGGGCTTGGACATTACGACGGTTCCTTGCACTGTCCAATTTGGTACGAAAAGTTACCGTGACAAATTAGATTTGAAGATGGACGAGTTCCATCGGTTGCTTGCCGCCAGCCCCAAACCGCCCACCACATCGAATCCGGCACCGGGCGCGTTTGAGGATGCGTACTCGCGCTTGGCGCAAACGACGAATCAAATCATTTCAATTCATGTGTCGAGTACGTTGAGCGGAACATGGAATACCGCGCGCGTTGCTGCCGAAACGATTGAACATCATTTGCGCGTGCAGATCGCCGTGGTCGATTCGCAGCAGTTGAGCATGGCGCAGGGCTGGCTCGTCATCATGGCGGCGCGCTTGGCGCAGCAGGGTCTCAACCTCATCGAAATTACAAAGCGCGTGGAAGGGGCGCGGTCACGCGCGCGCATCATCGCCATGCTCGATACGTTGGAATACGCCGAACGCAGCGGTCGCTTGAACAAATCGGCAGCCAAGGTCACATCGATGTTGAACGTCAAGCCATTGCTCTCGCTGACCGGCGGCGAAGTGGTTCCCATTGGCGCGGCGCGGACGCAAAACGGCGCACTGGATCGCTTGTCCGAACTGGCCTCCGAGATGGGCTTGAGCGATGAAGTATCGATTGTTCATTGTTACGCTGAAATATTGGCGAAGCGATTAAAGCGATTGTTGATGAATCAATTGCCTGAAGATCGCATCACCGTTTGCGAAACGGGTCCCGTTTCCGGCGCGCATGTGGGACCGGGCGCAGTCTGTATCGCGTGGTTGGCCCGTTAGTCCTCTGTCATTTCGAGCGGAGCGAGAAATCTCTCATCGCAGAACAGAAGATTTCTCCTCGCTCCACTCATCGAAATGACAAGATGAGCAATTACCAATGTTAATCGACGCACATTGCCATTTGAATGACGAACAATTTGCGGATGATCTCGCTCAGGTCATCATGCGTGCGCACGATGTCGGTGTGACGCGGCTCATCAACGCGGGCACGAATGTCGAGTTGAGTCAGGCGGCGATTGAGATGGCGGACCGCTACAAAAGTGTGTATGTCGTCGTTGGGATTCATCCCGAACATGCGGACACTTGGAATGACGAAACTCTCGAAGCAATCCGCAAGCTGGCGGCGCATCGTAAAGTAGTTGGCATCGGCGAAATCGGTTTGGATTTCCACGAAGCGTGGAAGGAAAATCCGCCGCGCGAAATGCAAGAGCGCGCGCTCATCGCGCAACTTGACCTTGCCGCCGAGTTGGACAAGCCCGTGGTGATTCATGACCGCGATGCGCATGATGCGCTGATGGCGATTTTGCGTCAGCGCAGCGGCAAGCCACAAGGCATCTTGCATTGTTTCTCCGGCGATTTGGCAATGGCGCGTCAAGCCATCGAACTCGGTTATTTCATTTCCTTCGCCTGCAATCTCACTTTCAAAAATGCGGCTCGCTTGCAAGAGATCGCCAAAGAATTGCCGCTCGATCGAATCGTCATAGAAACCGATGCGCCGTACCTGTCGCCGTTGCGCGGCAAGCGCAATGAATCGGCGAATGTAGTTCGCGTCGCGCAAAAAATCGCCGAATTGAAAAATATCGATTATGCCGTGGTGGAGCACGCCACGACTCAAAATAGTGAAATGCTGTTCGGTCTCAAGATCGACAAGTGAGGAATGCTTGAGCACTAATTCCATCCTAGCTCCCATCCAGGGAGAATTGCGAAAAGTTGAAGAGCTATTACGCGAGTCGGTTCGCGTGGACTATGCGCCACTCTCTAGTGTATTCGAAACACTCATTGGCAGCGGCGGCAAACGGTTGCGCCCTGCGCTCGCCATATTGTCCAGCAAATTTCATCCTGCGAATGAAGACAATGTTTTTACGCTGGCGATTGCAACGGAACTCGTTCATGCCGCCACGTTGATTCACGACGACTTGATCGATAAATCCTCTGTGCGCCGCGGCAGCCCGACGATTAGTTCGCGTTGGAGCGGGACCGCCACTGTGCTCGCGGGCGATTTTCTGCTTGCGCGTGCCGCCGACATCGCCGCCAGCATCGAAAACTTTCGCGTGATGAAAATCTTCGCGCGCACGTTGATGGTGATTTGCGAAGGTGAAATCCGCCAGGACTTTTCGGGCAAGCATTGGCCCCCCAATCGGGAAGAATATTATCGTCACATCGAAAGCAAGACGGCGTCGCTGTTCACGTCCAGCACGGAATGCGGCGCGATTCTGAGCAACTGTTCCGAAGAAGAAATCGCAGCGATGAGATCATTCGGGCATAACCTGGGCATGGCGTTCCAAATCGTGGACGACATTCTCGATTTTACCGCCGACGAACGCGAGCTGGGCAAGCCCGTCGGGAGCGATTTACGGCAAGGCACATTCACGCTCCCCGTCTTCTATTACATCGAACAAGACCCGCATGCGGCGAACATCAGCGAATTTTTGAGCGAAGACATGGATCGACTCGTCAACGCAATTCGCACGTCGCCTGCGATTGAAGCATCGAAAACCGAAGCGCGGCGCTTTGTGAAAACGGCGCAAGATGCCATTGCGATTTTCCCCGAAAACGAATACAAGCGCGTGCTCATCAATCTTTCCAATTACGTCGTTGACCGCACTCTTTAACGCCGATGGTAGACATTTCGATCATCACGGTGAGTTGGAATGTTTGCGCGCTGTTGCGTCAGTGCCTGCGCACAATGGACAGTGGACTCGCCACCTTTGGTGGCGCGTGGACAGTGAATGGTTCACTACCCACCACCCACCGCCCACTATCCACTGAAATTATTGTCGTAGACAACGCATCAAGCGACGACACGCTTGAGATGCTACGTGCCGAATTTCCCAACGTGCGCGTGATCGAAAACAAAGAGAACGTCGGTTTTGGTCGAGCGAATAATCAAGCCCTTGCACTGGCGCAAGGGCGTTATCTTTTTCTCCTCAATCCCGATACCGAACTTCGCCCCGACACGTTACAAACGCTTTTCGACTATGCCGAAGCGAACCCGCGCGTTGGCATCATCGGTCCGAAATTATTTTACGGTGATGGGACGCTCCAATCCTCGCGCCGCCGCTTTCCGACCTTGGCGACTGCCTTTCTTGAATCGACCAAATTGCAACAGTGGTTTCCACGCAACCCGGTGTTGTCGCGGTATTACATGCTCGATACCAGCGCCGACGCGATTCAACCGGTCGATTGGATCAACGGCTCGGCGATGTTTGTGCGGCGAGAGGTGTACGATCAAGTGGGCGGTTTCGACGAAGCATTTTTCATGTACTCGGAAGAACTCGATTGGTGTTATCGCGCCAAGCAAGCGGGCTGGCAAATCGCTTATCTGCCGACCGCGCAAGTTACGCATTACGAAGGCAAGTCGTCGGAGCAGGCGGTGGCACGGCGCGACATCTATTTCCATTCGAGCAAGGTTCGGTTCTTTCGCAAATATCGCGGCGCGTTCGTCGCCGAAATGCTGCGCGCGTTTTTGTTGCTGACGTTTGTGTATCAGATGGCGGAAGAAAGTTTCAAATGGGTGCTGGGTCACAAGCGTGAGTTGCGCGCGCAGCGAGTGAAAGCGTATTGGCAGGTGGTGAAGAGTGGGTTAGGTCGTTGAATCGTTAGCTCGTTGAATCGTTAGCTCGTTGGCTCGTTGGATCGTTATCATCGCTTGCTTGCGACGCAAATACCGCGCGGCAGTTTTTGAAGTAAAGACGAGCGATTCGTTTTTAGACAATTTTCAAAACCCGAATAGAATAGCGCACGTCAAGTTATTTTCTTCAATCAAAGGAGCTTATGCGGAACGTTTCATTCTCAGATCGTTTGCGATATTGGTTCGACAACACCATGTCGAAAGGACCGATTGCGCTCATCGCGTGGCTGGGATTTGCTTCACTGGTGTTCATCGTCATTATGGCGGCAATCGTCACACTGACGGGCATTGCGAGCGCAGAAGACTCTTCACCCGATTTTTTTGAAATTGCCTGGCGCAGCTTAATGCGCACGATGGATGCGGGCACCATGGGCGGCGATACGGGTGGGCCGTTCTATCTGCTTTCCATGTTCATCGTGACGCTGGGCGGCGTATTCATCATCAGCACCTTGATTGGCGTGTTGACCAGCGGCATCGAAGGCAAGCTGGAGGATTTGCGCAAAGGTCGCTCGTTCGTCATCGAGCAAAACCACACGCTCATCCTGGGTTGGTCGCCGCAAGTATTCACCATCATTTCTGAAATTGTGGAAGCGAATGCCAATCTCAAAAACGCGTGCGTCGTTATTCTCGCCGATCAGGACAAGGTCGAGATGGAAGAGGAAATCCACGCCAAGGTTCCCACCACCAAGACGACACGCATCGTTTGTCGCACCGGCAGCCCGCTCGACCCAACGGACTTGCAAATTGTCAATCCCGATGGCGCGCGCTCGATCATTATCGTCGCGCCGCAAGTGGACGATCCCGACACGCACGTGATCAAGACGTTGCTCGCCATCACGAACAATCCGCGCCGCAAGACCGAGCCGTACCAAATCGTCGCAGAAATTCGCGATGAGAAAAATGTCCAGGTCGCCAAGATGGTTGGACGCGATGAAGCGCAAATCGTTCTCGTGGGTGACTTGATTTCGCGCATCACCGTGCAAACGTGTCGTCAATCCGGCTTGTCGGTTGTCTATACCGAGTTGTTGAATTTCGGCGGTGATGAAATCTACTTCAAGAACGAACCAGCGCTCGTGGGCAAGACGTTTGGCGAAACGTTATCGGCGTACGAAGACAGCGCCGTGATCGGTTTGCAAACGAAGGATGGCGTGCGCGTCAATCCACCGATGGATATGCAGCTTGCTACGGGAGACCAACTTATCGTCATCGCCGAGGACGACGACAAGATCGAATTGTCGGGGCTGTCCAATTTGGGAATCGATGCCAATGCGATTCAAACGAAAAAAGCTGTGGCGGCAGCGCCCGAACGCACTTTGATTTTGGGTTGGAATGCCAAAGCGCCCAGCATTCTTAGTCAACTCGATCAGTACGTGGCGGCAGGTTCGCAAACGACAGTGGTGTGCAACGTTGCCGATGCCGAACAACAAATCAGCGAGATGAAATGTCAGTCGGTCAAGTTTATGCAAGCCGATATTACAGACCGCGTGGTGCTCGATAGTCTGAATGTGCATGCGTTCGATCATATCATCGTGTTGAGTTATGGGGACACGCTGGATGCGGAACGAGCCGATGCGCAAACCCTGATTACGCTGCTGCACTTGCGGGATATTAGCGAAAAAATGGGCAAGGAATTGGCCATCGTCAGCGAGATGCTCGACGTGCGCAATCGCGAGCTAGCCGAAGTCACGCGCGCCGATGATTTTATCGTCAGCAATCAGCTCGTCAGTTTGTTGTTAGCGCAGGTCTCGGAGAATAAATATCTCAACGCGGTCTTTGCCGATCTGTTCGATCCCGAGGGTTCGGAGATTTATCTGAAACCGGCGAGTGACTATGTGCAGCTTGGTATGCCGATCAATTTCTATACCGTCCTCGAAGCGGCGCGCCAGCGCAGCGAAGTTGCCATCGGTTATCGCATTAAGAGTCAAGCGCGCGCTGCGGATAAATCGTACGGGGTCGCCGTCAATCCCGACAAGTCCAAGCCAGTGACATTCGATCAAGGCGACAAAATTGTTGTCCTAGCCGAAAGCTAGATAACACCAATATGTGCGACGCACCGCTCCTTCGCTCAGGATGGTGCGTCGCACATTTGGATTTTTTTATAGGAGTCAAGTGCGCGTTCTTTTCATCACCGGCGAATTTCCACCGATGCAAGGCGGCGTCGGCGATTGTACCAACGAAATCGCCAAAGGTCTCGTCGCGTGTGGCGTCGATGTGCGGGTGCTGACCTCGATCAATGCCAAATTACTAATGCCAAATGCCAAGTTCCAGATTCTGCCTAGCGTTGTAAATTGGGGATGGTCGTGCTGGCGCAATATTTGGAATGCCTACGATGCCTTCACCCCGGATGTTATTCATATCCAATATCAGACCGGCGCGTTTGGAATGCATCCCGCAATAAATTTCGCTCCGCGCTATTTGAAATTGCCCAACACGAAATTTGTGACGACGTTTCATGACCTCCGCGTGCCGTACCTTTTTCCGAAAGCGGGACCCGTTCGCAACTGGGTCACGCGTGTTCTTGCCAAATCCTGCGATGCCGTTATCGCCACCAACGACGAAGATTACGTGAAACTTGGACGTTGGCACGCAAAGCATCTTGAACTGATTCCAATCGGGTCAAACATCACAACGACGCCACCCATCGACTATGATCGAAACAAGTGGCGCATAAAGCTTGGCGTTGCCGAAAACGAAACGCTCTTGTGCTACTTTGGTTTCCTCAACGAGAGCAAAGGCGGCGAGACGCTCATTCGTGCGCTCGCGCAAATTCCGAATGCCAAGCTCTTGATGATCGGTGGGCAAGTTGGTGCAAGCGATCCCACCAACGCGGCGTACCTCACGCATGTCAAATCTCTAATCTCTGATCTGCAACTGACCGACCGTGTGCTTTGGACGGACTTTGCGCTGCCCGATGTCGTCAGCGCGCATTTCTACGCTTCCGATATTTGTGTGCTGCCCTATCGTGACGGCGCATCATATCGACGGGGGACGCTGATGGCGGCGCTGGCGCATGGGATGGCGATAGTAACCACAGTGATCAGTGGACAGTCAACAGTCAACAGTCAACAGTCAACAGTGAACAGTAATCCGTCTTCAGTATTCAGAACTAGATTACCCAAGCTAGAGAATGAAATCAACTGCTTGATGATTCCACCAGATAATCCGCAAGCAATTGCCGATGCTGTCCAACGGTTGAACGCTTCGCCTGAGTTGCGCGCGAAAATCGCGGCAGGGGCGCGCGAACTGGCTCAGTATTTCACTTGGGACAAAATCGCCCAGCAGCATTTCGAACTTTACAACGAACTTGTTCCCTAGTTTTGGGTTGGCACATTTGGCACGTTTGGCATGACTGTGCTGAACTTCGCACAGCCATTGGTAATTTAGTTCGTTCCCTCTTGTCTCGGCCACATTTTGGAGTATAATACATTTGTTCCAATTATGGCAAAGACAAATCACAAACCTCGCTCACAAGCGAAATCGAAAGAAAAAAAATCACCTCCGCCTGCATCAAAATCATCCAAGCCACAAAAGCCACCGGAGCCGCGTTTCAAGCTCGACTGGGACCGCTGGGAAGAAATTACCGCAATTGCGATAATTATTCTCGGCGTGCTCACCGGGCTAGGCGCGTTTAACCTCAGCGGCGGATTCCTGCTCAGTTCGTGGACGCTCATGCTTCAAGCGTTATTTGGCTGGGGCGTGTACTTGACGCCCATTATATTGCTGGGCTTGGGCGCTTGGCTCTTCGCCGATTCGCTGAACAAGACGTGGAACATTGGCTGGGAGCGACCGATTGGCCTGGGCATTTTCTATTTCGCGCTGCTCAATCTCTTCCATATCATTGCCGATCCTGCCAATCCATTGCACGAGCCGATTGTATTTTCCGGTGGCGGTTACATTGGCTGGTTCTTTGTATCGCTTGCGGTTAACGCCTTTGGCGAAGTCGGTACGCTGATTGCGATTTTTGCGTTGATGGGCATCGCGCTCATTTTGCTGTTCAACATTTCGCTGCCAGAGTTTATCCGGCGATTGGTGTACCTGGGATACGTCATGCGCCATCTGCCCAGCGAGTTTCGCGCGTATCGACAACGGCGCAGCGGGCAGCCGATCCCGGCCGAGTTGCAACCGCCGATCGATTATCCGCAAATCAATCCGCCGCCAAAAACTCCGGCGATCAAACCAACGCCAGTGATGCGTCAGCAGAAATTGCCTAAACCGCCACCACCGCCACCCGATGAACCGGACGTTCGTCCCAGCCGCTCTGCGCCCGTCGTCGAAGAAAAGCCGAAGGAAGAATTCAAGCCGCTGCCGACGCATGGTCCCGTTGCGGCGCGCATCATTGGCGGAAATACTCCCGCGCCTGCACCGGTCATTCAACGTGAGTGGCGTCTGCCGGAGTGGCAAACGATGCTCGAAGAGAATGAAGAGTCTGGCATTCAGCGCGAAGAGATCGAAAAGCGCTACAAGAAAATCGAAGAGACTCTCGCGCATTTCGGAGTGCCGGCCAAGGTTCACGAAGTCAATCAAGGACCTGCGATCACGCAGTTCGGCGTCGAGCCGGGTTTTGTCGATCAAAAAGGTCCCGACGGCAAAGTGAATCACGTCAAAGTCAAAGTGAGTCGCATCGTCTCGCTGCAGCACGATTTGGAATTAGCGCTTGCCGCCGCGCCGATTCGTATCGAAGCGCCGATCCCCGGCAAGAACATGGTCGGCGTCGAAGTGCCGAACGAGCATATTCGCTCCGTTAGTCTGCGCGAGGTGATGGAATCGGAAGATTTCAAAAAATCGAAATCGAAATTGCGCATCGCGTTAGGACAAGATGTCGCGGGGCAACCGGTTTCGGACGATTTGGCAAAGATGCCGCACTTGCTCATCGCCGGAGCGACCGGTTCTGGTAAGTCGGTGTGCGTGAACGCGATCATCGCGTGTCTCATGTGCAACACAACACCCGACGAAGTAAAATTCATCATGATCGATCCCAAGCGCGTCGAGTTGGTCAACTTTAACGGCATCGATCATTTGATGCAGCCCGTGGTCGTCGATATGGACAAAGCCGTGGCGGCTCTGCAAGGCGCGGTCGGGGAAATGGATCGGCGATTCAAAATTTTTGCCAAGGTTGGTGCGCGCAATATCGACATTTATCATCACATGATCGAAGGCAAACCCGATGCGGAAAGGTTGCCGTTCATGATCGTCATCGTCGATGAACTTGCCGATTTGATGATGATTTCGCCGGAAGAAGTAGAGCGCGCGATTACGCGACTCGCGCAGATGGCGCGCGCGACCGGTATCCATTTGATTTTGGCGACGCAGCGCCCGTCGGTGGATGTGGTCACGGGGTTGATCAAAGCAAACTTTCCATCGCGCATTTCATTTGCGGTCACCAGCCAAGTCGATTCGCGTGTGGTGTTGGATACGCCGGGCGCAGAGAAATTGCTTGGGCGCGGTGACATGCTGTACATGGCAAGCGATTCGTCCAAGCTGCTGCGCTTGCAAGGTTGTTTTGTGTCCGACCGCGAGTTGGAAAAGTTGGTCAGCTATTGGAAGGAATTTACGCCCGCGCCTGCTCCAACTCAAACGCTGCCTTCTACGGCGGAGCCAAAAGACGAATATTTGCAGACACCTTTGTTTGAGGGTCTCGGGTCGAAGAAAAAAGAAGACACGGACGAAGACGATTTGCTGCCGCAAGCGATTGAGGTTGTGCAACAAAGTAATCGTGCATCGATTTCGCTTTTGCAGAGAAAATTAAAAGTCGGCTATTCACGCGCCGCACGATTGATCGAGTTGCTGGAGAAAAAAGGAATCGTCGGACCCGACGGTGGACCAACCAAGGGCCGTCCGGTCATCGTGCCGGGCAACGCGCCGAGTAAACCCAGCAAATCGCGCGCGACTGCCGCATCGTCTGATCGCAAGTTTGAAGAAGGCGATGACTTTTCCGATTTCACCGATGAGGACTGGGAAGAATTGGATGGGGAAACGTAGGACAAATTTCCAATTTGTCCTACAATAAAACAAACGCCCTGACATTTTCAGGGCGTTTTCTTTGCCTCCCCGGCGAGGCTCGAACTCGCAACCTCAGCCTCCGCAGGGCTGCGCGCTATCCAATTGCGCTACGGGGAGTAGTCCAGTGAACAGTGAACAGTGAACAGTAAACAGTTACTCCGTTGTTTTTACTGTTTACTAATTACTGTTTACTGGTATTGAGCGGAGGGGGCGGGATTTGAACCCGCGGTAGAAGCTTTTAAGACCCCTACAGTCACTTAGCAGGCGACCGCACTAGACCGGGCTATGCGACCCCTCCAAGAATTGTGAACAGTGAACGGTGGGCAGTGAACAGTTTTGTTCTTTCACTGTTTACTGATAACTGCTTACTGTTAACTGGCACGACGGAGGAGGAAGGATTCGAACCTCCGTGGCTTTAGACCCATCCGCTTTCAAGGCGGCGCCGATAGTCCACTCCGGCACTCCTCCAAGACCGCAGAGAGTATAGCAGAGAGAATCGATTTAGTCAAACTAAAGAGCAAAAAGTGCGACGCACCTCCGAGGTGCGTCGCACTTTTTGCTCTCTATCCGACGATTTTTTCGTCGTAAAGTTGCGTAATTTTCTCCGTCGTGTAACCCAGCAAGTTCGATAAAATCTCGCGTGTGTGCTGACCGCGTAATGGTGGCGGCGCATAATTTTCTTCGACGCAATTCACCTTGACGGGATTCCCCAGCATTGGCAGCTTGCCAATCGTCGGATGATCGACCTCGATTTTCATTTGGCGCGCCAGGATTTGCGGGTCGCGGAATGTTCGATCAACCGTGTTCACCGGTCCCCAGGGTACGGCTTCCGCATCGAGTCGCGCGCCCCATTCGTCGATGGTGTGCGTGGCGAAGGTGTCTACCAGAATTGGAATCAGTGCTTGCTTATTGATGCGCCGATCATCGTTCTTGGCGAAACGCGGATCGTCGATCAAATGCGGCAGGTCGAGCGCGCGGCACAAGCCCTGCCAAAATCTTTCCGTGAATGCCGCGATGACGAGATAACCGTCTTTGGTTTTGAACGACTGATACGGCACAACCGACATGTGTTCGGTGCCTTGTGGTCCCGCCACGACGCCATCGTGAAAATAATATTGCGCGACGTAGGTCAGCATCGCCGTGAGCGAATCGAGCAATGAAATATCGATGTAACTGCCCTCGCCGGTTTTCTCGCGTTGATAGAGCGCAGCGGCAACGGCGTACGCGGCATACATTCCGCCCGCTAGATCGCCGATGGGAATGCCGATTCGCGCGGGTTCGTTGGCGTTGCCCGTGATGCTCATCGCGCCGGACAATCCTTGCACCGCAATATCGAACGCGGGGCGATCACGGTACGGTCCCGTCTGCCCGAAACCCGAAATCGAACAAACGATGATGCGCGGATTGATTGCCTTGAGCGTTGCATAATCGATTTTCAGTTTCTGCACGACGCCCGGGCGAAAGTTGTCATAGACAACATCAGAGACCTTCACCAAATCATAAAAGATTTCGCGACCGGAATCGGATTGCAAATTGAGCGTGACACTTTTCTTGCTGCGATTTCCGCAGAGATAGTAGGCGCTTTCGGTTCCGAAAAAGTGTGGTCCCATTTGGCGCATCGGATCGCCGTCGAGCGGTTCGATCTTGATGACTTCTGCGCCGAGATCGCCCAGCATCATCGAACCGAATGGACCTGCGAGCATATGTGACAAATCGAGAACGCGCGCGCCAGACAAAAGACCGAGCATGAGTGCCTCCGAAGAAATATAGGTAGCGCGGTGATTATACCGCAGTGTCGGAAAAGGGGTAAATGCGGGGGAGTATGGAAGAGCGAGGGAGTGAGCGAGTTGGAGAGTGTGGAGAGGAGGCGAATGTGTGATTTGAAGCAGGGTAGCAATTATGATATACTTGCCATCGATGAAAAGGAAGAGCAATGTCTATCGCTAAGAAAAACGGCAATCGCGGCGCAAGGTCGGCACGAGGCAATCCAGAGTTGGCGCGCGCCAAGCGCATTCTCCACAAGCACCTACCCGAATTGCGTGAACGCTATTCGGTCAAGACACTTGGCGTATTCGGTTCATACGTGCGAGGGGAGCAGAAAAAAAAGAGCGATTTGGATCTCTTGATTGAGTTTGAGCAAACACCAACGTTATTGGAATTTGTTCATCTCAAACGGCATCTCGGTGACTTGGTGGGAATCCCGGTCGATTTAGTATTGAAAAAAACACTCAAGCCACACATCGGTCGTTATATTCTGGCTGAGGTGGTACCGATTGCATGAAACGCAAACGAACGCATATTGATTATTTGTTGGACATGTTGGACCAATGCTGAAAAGGCGGAACGATTCGTCGAAAGCGTCACCCAAGATGATTTTCAAGCCAACGACGAAAAAGTTTACGCCGTTGTCCACGCTCTCCAAACGATTGGTGAAGCCGCGCGACATCTTCCTCAATCATTGCGTCAACGTTACGCTGATGTAGACTGGGATGACATTGTGGGTATGCGCGACATTGTGATTCACGAGTATTTTGGCGTAGACCTGGATATTATTTGGCGAACGGTTCAAAAGGATTTGACGCCTCTGAAGTCGGTCGTCACGAAAATGTTGTCTGATCTGGCTGAAGAGTAGTTTGTTTACGCTATGCGGTTCGCGAGGAGATTCGTTGAGGCGAAATATCCAAATAAAATGAAACAGAGGACGAGATTGATTCTCGTCCTCTGTTTTTACACCATCATGCTCTCTGCATGCTGAGGTTGCCGTGCTGCTTGCACATCGCCAAGCTCCTTGAGAAACGCTTTGAGCACATGCACCGGAATTGCCATGCCGACATCGGGTCCATTTATCATGGTGTTTACGCCGATGAGTTTGCCTTCGCTATTCAGCATCGGACCGCCAGAGTGTCCGGGGCGCATGTGTAGACTTGCGACAATGAATTCACGTCCGCCGGTATTAAACTCTGGAAACTCTGCGCCGCTGCCGATGACGATACCCGCCGTCACCGCGCCTGCCACGCCCCAGGGATGTCCCACCGACATGACCCATTGCCCCGGCTGAAGATTTTTCGAATCGCCCAGCTCGATGGCGGGCAAGTTCGTTGCATCGACGGCTAACGCGGCGAGGTCGTGTTCGCGGTCGTACGCAATGAGGCGCGCCGGTAACGTTTGTCCGTCGGGCAAGGTCGCACGCAGGCCGCGCCGACCAATCACGTGTGCGTTGGTGATGATGAGTCCATCGCTGCGCACGATAATCCCTGCGCCTGCGCCGCCATGCCCATTTCGAATTTCGACGAGACTGCGCCGTGCGTGTTCAACATTCGCGGCGAGATCATCGTTCAGTTGCAGTATAAAATTGTTCATCTTCAAACCTATTTTTTATCCGCGAATCGTCGCGAGCCTTGTCACCCTGAGCGAAGCGAAGGGTCTCGGTTCGTGGCGGGAGATTCTTCGCTACGCTCAGAATGACATTAGTGAAGATTCGCGAGATTCGCGGGTTAATTCTTACGCGCGTTCGCCGACGGTCGCTTTGAATTCTTGCGACTGACCGCCGCGAATTGTTTTCACCGGTACCGTCGTACCCACGCGATCACCGCCCAACGCCGCCAGCAAATCGTCGAGATGACGAATGGGATCGCCCGCTACACCGACGATGACATCGCCGAGCAGCAAGCCCGCTTTGTCGGCTGGTCCGCCTGGCTCAACCGAAACGACGAGCAAGCCGGTTTCTTGATTGAGTTGCTTTGCCAACGCTTCGGGCAAGCGCGCGGGTTGCGCGCCAACGCCGAGATAGCCGCGACGAATGCGCCCCTTGGTCAAAAGTATTTCGACAACCGATTTCAACGTGGGCGCTGGAATCGTCATGCTGACGCCGCGCATCAACGCCGATGTGTTTAGTCCGATGAATTGACCGTTCGCATCGACGAGAGGTCCGCCCGAAAAACCCGGATACATCACAACATCAGTCTGCAAATAGCGATCGATTTTGCCGCCGGCGGAGGTGCGCCACGATTCGCCGTACGCACTGACTACGCCGAGTGTCGTCATCACCGTTTTGCCGGGACGACCGAGCGCGAGCACAAGATGTCCGACCTTGAGCGCATTGGTGTCTGCCCACGCGCGCACATTCAATCCCGATGTTTCCGCTCGCAGCACGGCGATGTCGGTCGTTGGATCGCGTCCGACCAACTTGGCGCTGACGCTTTTTCCATCCGCTAAACCAATCGAAATATTTTCCTCTTCTTCGACAACATGATGCGATGTGACGATAACGCCGTCCGCCGACCAAACGATTCCGCTCGCGGGAAAGCGCGGACGCGCTTCGACACGTACGACACCTGCGCCGGCGGATTCAACTGCCGCCGCAAGTGCTTGAGATAGATCTGATAGAGCTGACATTCGTTTCCTCCGAAAGACCTTTCACAGAGGTCTGTGTTTGTGCCTCGATTCTAATCGATACCGTATGGAGAAACATCGCCTGTTTGGTGAGGAGCAGACCTAATCGAAAGAGCAGTTCTATCCGCGAATTCACGCGAATCTTCACGAATTTATATTTTTTTTCGCGGATATTCGCGAGATTCGCGGGCGATCTTGTCACGTTTTTGTCACGCTGGAATGTTACATTGAAATCAAAGTAGAATGAGACCCAAGCGCGTGGCGTGGACAACCGCTTCCGTGCGTGATTGCACGTTCAGTTTGCCGAGGATGGCATTGACGTGGAATTTGACTGTATGTTCGCTGATTTCTAGCTCGCGCGCAATCGTCTTGTTCGACTGACCTTCTGCCATCAAGCGCAACACTTGCAATTCGCGCGGCGTTAATTCTTCGACCGGTTGAACGACGGATTGTTCGCGCATCGGAAATAGCGCGGCACTGAAGACTAGATCGACGACGCTGAGTTTCTCCACCACCGCGTTGACGGCGGATGCAATGCTGGACGCCGATGCATCGCGCAAAAGCAAGCCGCGTGCGCCCGCCGACCACACTTCGGATGCATTCGTTTGATCGGGCAAGAGTGCGATGACGGGAACCGCAATGTCACGAAAGTTGGCATGATCGATTGTGCGCGCGGCATCGATGCCCAAGTCCCAAACGATGGCGTCCGGTCGATAAAGTTGAATCGATTCATTCAGATCGGCTTGATCATCGATTTGACCGGTGACGACACAATTCGGCTGATTGCTCAAGAGGGTCGCCAGACCGGCGCGTGCGAGTGAATCGTTGGCGACAATAAGAATACGATTAGCCATGGTTCACATTATAGCTGAGAATGTCCGTCTGACAATGGGTTATCGTTCGCAATTTTTGAATAGGGATCGTGCGGATTGAGCGACGTTTGACGTTGGGTGCTTACGCAAGTATAATCCCCCGCAATTTGCGCACAACATCCTGTTGATTGGGAGTTTACAATGACACGTGTCCGAATGACCGTTGGAATGGTCATCCTCATATTGCTATCCTCGTGTGCGATTGGGCAACCGGCAACCTCTTTGCCGACGCCGACGAGCACCCTTATCGTGGCTTCGCCGACGGCTGTTGTCGTGATTCCAACCGCGACCAACACACCCGTGCCGCCAACGGCGACATCGACTGCAACCTTGGCGCCAACAGCAACCCCGACGCAAACACCAAATCCTACGGCAACCTGGACTCCGACACGTCTTCCATCGCCCACGCCGACGCTGCCTCCATTCTTGTTGACCAATGACACGCCCGGGCTGCCGAAAGGCATGGGCGGCTTGATCGTGGTTAATCACACCGGGACAGAATTGAATTACGACCTCGCCGGCAAAGTCTACAAGGTTCCTGCTAATGGACGAATGATTATTTTCTTAGCGCCTGGAAAATATACCTTTTCCGTGTCAGCCACAAATTTTGCGGGCAAGTCCGGTGCGACCGAAGTCACCGATGGTTACTACCGTCAACAGGATTGGGGATAAAAGAGATGCGTAAATCAATTAGCGGTTTGATCGCTTTCATATTTGGACTAGGCCTAATCTTATTCTCGGCATTGGGAGAACAGGCAATCCCAGTATCGGCGCAGCGCATCACCCCGCCGCCTCGACCAACAAGTCGACCTCAGCAACCACCGTCTTTGAATCATATTCAATTAGATTTTGTCGAAAGCGCCGCATTCCTGCCACCCGTCATCGTGCCGCTTACACCGACCAATACGGCGACGCCCGTTTCGCCGACACGCACATCGACGGCGACGCCAACGCAAACGAGAACTGCAACGTCAACCGCGACGGCGACGCCAACGCGGACGAATACGCCCTCGCCAACTGCAACCGCCACGCCAACGAACCCACCGTTCCCGTCGACGATTGTTTTAAACGAACTGTTGCCCAACGCCAAAGCCAAGGATTGGAACAACGATGGTGTCACGAATGCAGACGATCAGTGGGTCGAGATTTACAACACGGGGGCAACAGCCAGCGATGTGAGCGGTTGGAAGATCGATACGGGGGACAAGACGCTTGCCTTTACGCTTCCAGCCAGCACGATCATTGCATCGCACAGCTACCTCGTCTTTTATAAAAACCAGACCAAGCTAGCGTTGGATGCGACGAGCCACTTGCGTTTGCTCCATCCGGATGGTTCGATGGCGGACGCGATTCAGTACACGCAACTCGACGATGATCGCGTTCATGCGCGCTCTGTCGATGGTACGGGCACGTGGCGATTGGGCTGTGTACCATCGGCGAATGCACGCAACTGCCAAGCCGAAGCGAATGTCACAACCAGTTTTGCTATGCCGTATTTCCGCCAAACCATCGTTAGCCCGGTGTCCTCCATCGACCCCAGTGTCGTCGTCACGAATGTGCTCTTGGCTATTTTGCTGGCGTTGGCAATGGGCTTTTTCGGCAATCTGCTAAACGATGCGATTGAATCACACGAAGAACACGTAGCCCAGTTGCTGGGACCGGTTAACACCGCCGTCACGCGTTTCAAACAAGCCGGCAGCTCGTTCGATAATTGGATGAGCGCATCGCGGCTGGCGTGGCTAGGATTCGCAATCAAGCTGGTGGTGATTCTTGCCATCTACGGAACGATTCTGGCGTATCTCGATCCGAGCTTTAGCTTTATCACACAAGATGGGTTAATGCTCATTGTCGCGTTAGGTCTATCGACTGGATTGATTGGAATGGTGGATGACCTAACCAGTTACGCCATACTGCGCGCGCGCGGCGGCGATGGTGTCATTCGAATGCACAGTGGCAACTTTTTCATCGTCGTTTTCTCCACGCTCTTTTCGCGCGTATCGGGCATTGTGCCGGGCTTGATCCTTGGTAGTCCCGCCGGGATCGAAGATGTACAAGACCCAGGCGTCGGCAAGTATCTTGATCTGCTAGGGATTCTATCGACGATTACCGTGGCATTGCTGGCATGGTTCCTCGCGCCGCTGTTTGGAAGCGATGCGTGGTTCAACACGTTGTTCTTGCTCATCTTTGCGGCAGGAATTCAAACCACGTTCTTTGAAATGTTGCCGATCAGTTACTTGCATGGCAAAGGCATCTTTCAATTCAATCGCATCATTTGGCTTGTGCTCTTTGCCCTCAGCACGGCGATATTCTTGCAGACTATGTTGAATCCCAATGGCGCATTTATCAGCGCGTTCAACTCGCCCAACATCGTAATTCTGTCGATCACCGTCATCGCGTTCTGTCTCTTTTGCACAGGCATGTGGTTCTATTTGCAGCAACTCGACAAAAAGAGCGTGGCAACGGAATAAAAGTAGCGCGAGCAGCTTCGGCACCTTTGGTGCCGAAGCTGCTCGCGCCACAAGTTGTTCGCACGACCGAATCGTCTGTCCGGTTACCGGGCGGGCGATTTTTTTCAGTAACCGCAAAATTCCACCTACACGCCTCTGATGCGGTATAATGGGTTCTCAAGAACCCTACGACGCAAAGGTGTGTGGATGAGACGAGCCAAAGACAATTCCGAAGTTCCCAAGCGTTACTATCGGCCAG